>SVBE01000020.1 GCA_015059065.1 Erysipelotrichaceae bacterium
AAAAACAAAACTCCAACAAAATCAACAAAATAAAAGAGTTCCACAAGATTTCAGCTTACAAAATCCGGGAACTCAAATAATTATTTTAATACTTGACTAAAAGAAAGTGTAATATTAATATATTAATCGCATCGCGGAGTAGAGCAGTGGTAGCTCGTCAGGCCCATAACCTGAAGGTCGGTGTGTTCAAATCCATCCTCCGCAACCAAGCTAATAATCGACCTTCAGGGGTCGTTTTTTTATTAAAAAAACAGGCACAGGGCTTGTTAATTGGTTTGATGTTCTTTAAGTACATCTTTACGCGAATACATGATTTTATCCGCGCGATTGAAGACGGCATGATATGTGTTATCCGTCTCTTTTTTAAAGCGCGACATCCCTGAAGAGATGACTGGTAAATCGGTATTAACACTGTTATCAATGAAACTTTCAAATCTATTCAATAGATTGTGTCTATTCTTATATAATTCACCTTTAAGAATGATGACGAATTCATCACCACCAAAACGATAGAGATTATCTTTGCCAAAATAATGTTCAATGGTGTGGCAAGATTTGATGATATAAGCATCGCCAGCGTCATGACCTTGAGTGTCGTTGATGTGCTTTAATCCGTTTAAATCAAAGACCACTACGGCAAAATCTTCCATTTCCCCTTTCGCGATGAGTTTATCAATGCGTTCCTCTTCTTCAACATAAGCATATTTGTTTCTGATTCCAGTTAGAGGATCGCTATAAGCGATATATTTAGTTTCTGATAATTCAGCCTGTCCTTTTTCCACTAAGACACGAGATTGCTCTAAAGCTGTTTTATATTCTTCTTTAATGCCGTTGATCACAAAGGAATTAAGCAAGCAACAACCGATGATACAACCGATGGAATATAAAGGTAGGTATGGGAAATATATTTGAATGGTAATAGACGCTCCCATAATGATGGAATAAGAAGCAATCGCTCCATATCTTCTTCTTTTATTGCTATCAGCTTTAATAGACATCACAATCGAATAAATAGTTAAAATCACATAGAGCAAGAACTGAATATATAGCATGATATTTCTCGCTCTATAGGAAGTATACGCTGCAGTTTCAAAATCTACGCGGAAGAGAATCGGCACAAAGTGGTTGATGATAAGTAAAACGAATTCCGCTAAAAAGAAGATGTTACCAAAGATCAACATCGCTTTTCCAAATGGACCGCGTTCACCAACATAATTGACGACATATCTCGCCCAAGCTAGGATTGTAAAGCCCATGACGAGGAAATAAATAAAGGTAATCACATATAAAGGAATAGATAATTTATTCTCTTCAAATATGCCCCACAAGAAATCGACGAGGAAATAAATAGTAATGCTTATAACAAAAACACGATATTCTCTTAAAGAGGAAAGATTAACAGTTGGTTTCCTATGGAAAATATCAAAATTAATTAATACGCATATGGCTAAACAAACGCCACAAAAGACCGAATAAGTCATAACTCATATTATAAACTCAAATGATAATTTGTTAATATTTTTTGTTAAGAAAAAAGTAATAAAAAAGGAACCATTGGTTCCTTAATTATCAGTAATTATTTTCTGTTCTTACGACGAGCGTTTTCAGATTTAACTTTTCTCTTTAAACCTTTTTTGAGGTAGAACTCTCTACGACGAGCTTCTTGGATGGTGCCAGCTTTGTTCACTTGACGTTTAAATCTACGTAAAGCATCATCTAAAGTTTCGTTTTCTCTTAATGTGATCTTTGGCATACTTTCACCACCTTTCCTCTATTCAATTACTATTTTCATTATTTGGCTTCTTTTTTAGCCTTACGGGATTTCTTGCCAGCGTTTTCTTCTTTTTTGACTTCAGTCTTAGTAACGACTTTGCCATTTAAGTAGCTGACTTTACCAGCGTAATAACCACATTTTGGGCAGACATGGTGAGCTTTGATGAGTTCACCACAGTTTGGACAAGTAACTAAACCTTCCACTGCGAGTTTGAAATGTGTTCTTCTTAATCTTTTACGAGTCTTTGATATTCTTCTTTGTGGGACTGCCATAAGTAATTTCCTCCGTTAACCTTGATTATTGTATTAATAAAACATAGTTTTTGTCAATATTTCTTTAGACATAATCTAGTTTTTTACGATATTGTTTGACTCAATCAAGATATTTTCTATATTTCCAACCTTTGGATAATCACTTTTTACCTTAATTTGTAAGTAATTTGAGGTATGGCCGATATTATACTGGCCATCAAAACGTTCAAAAAGAACATCTAATCGTTGATTTATAAAGCGTTTTTCATATTCCTCTTCTAATTGTTTAGAGAGTTCGAGCAATCTTTTTACCCTCTCATTTTTCATTTTTGGGGATATCTGATCAGGTAAAGACGCAGCGACCGTACCTTCTCGCACAGAATATGGGAAGACGTGAAGCTGATAGAAACCTAGTTCTTTTAAAAGATTATAGGTATCCATAAAGTCTTCTTCTGTTTCCCCAGGGAATCCAACGATGACATCGCTAGTTAAAGCAACATCAGGAACTTTCTTTTTGATTTCTTTAACGCGATTAATAAATTCTTCTCTAGTATATTTTCTTCCCATTTTCTTTAAGACATTATTACTTCCTGATTGAAGAGGAAGATGAAGGTGTTTAGCAATGTTATCTCTGCTGTTTAATAAATGGAGAAATTCATCATCGATTTCACTGAGTTCAATCGAAGAAATTCTTAACCTATTTAAGCCATTTATATCGCTGAGACTTTTAATGAGTTCAGAAAACGTTTTATCGATGTCTTTACCGTATCGTCCAACATGAATGCCAGAGACTACTATTTCTTTATAACCTTTACTAACTAATTCCTTAGCTTCTTTTAAACACATATCAAAGTCACGGGAACGAGATTTTCCACGTATAAACGGCACTAAACAATATGAACAGAAATTATCACATCCATCCTGCACTTTTAAATAAGCGCGAATGTTCTCGCTACAAGAGGTGACATTAAGCTCCTCATATTTAACAAATTTACGTGGATTATCTTCAATAGCGATAATCTTTTCTCGGTTTGTTAAAAACTGTTCAATATATTCTAAAACTTTATCTCTTTGGCTCGTGCCTAATAAGATGTCGATGTCGAGTTCGCTTTTCGCATATTCTTTGTTGCTCTGCATAAAACAACCCATCACCACTAGGACGGCACTTGGATACATTTTACGAAATTTACGGATGTGTTGACGGGATTTTTGATCTGCGACATGAGTCACACTGCAAGTATTGATCACCACCACATCTGGATTTTTCTCATCCAAAAGATAACCCTTTCTTTCAAGGGTTGTAGCAATCGCAGAGCTTTCATATGAATTGACTTTGCAGCCAAGAGTAAAAACAAAATAAGTCATTATTTATGAGAATATTTATTGATTAAAGAAAGAATGCGGTTAGAGATAAAACCATTTTGATATAAGGCGTTGATCATTCCACTTCTATCGTTAGCGAAATAGCATTCAACAATGCCTCTAATTCTTTCCATCATATGGTTATAGCTTGGGTTTTTAATATATTTGTCAAAGAGAACTAATTTATTATCCATTCTCCCTTGTTTATTGACGAAATAAATCGTATTGGTATCGTAATGGAAATAAGCGGTTTCATCCCCTTTGTTGCCAACCTTTAATAAACGGGTATAAAGGGAATCATAGATGTTCGCGCCGTACGTGTCAAATGGGTCGACAATGCTATCCGCAAAATTATCCTTCAAATCGCTATAAGGCTTCACCAATAATTTCTCTGGTTCACGAACGTATAACTGATTCAAACTACGAGAGAAAAATGGGATATAAATCTTGTTCTTATCATCGACTAAATATGGTTCATCAACCATCTTTTCTTTGATGGTATTGATGAGTTTAATATGATCAACCTTCTGTCCGCTTTCGATGTAATCGTTAATGGAAACAATTTCTTCTTCCATCAAGATTTTATTATTATATCCGGCAAGGATAATATTGAGACGAATGATATCGAATTCATCACCTGTATCCGCTAAAGAGGCGAATCTTGGGAATTTATTTAAATGTCCTTTATTCTTCGCAAAAAAAGCATAGTCCACTGTTTTAGAGAAGGGCTGACGTTTTTTCTGTTTAGCAATTAATAATTCGTATAATGTCATTTTTCTAAATAATATCCTAATACACTTAAGGCGTAAACCGCAGCGGTCTCAGTTCGTAAGATGCGTTTACCAAGACTGACAGATTTAAAGCCTGCTTTTTTTAAATTTTCAATTTCTTTTTTATCAAATCCACCTTCACTACCGATGAGGATAGAGATTGATTTGCCTTTTATTTCTAAAAGTGGGCTATCTTCACATTTTTCATAAGCGACGAGATTAACATCAGATAATAGTTCAGGAGGTAGTTTATTGATATCATAAACGCCCACTATTTCGGGGATGATTTGACGGTGACACTGCTCGCTCGCTTCTTTAGCGATCAAGTGATAACGAGGATATTTCTTTTTAAAAGCTTCATTATCAATTTTGCTCACGCAGTATTTGCTCGATATAAGAGCGATCTTTTTCGCTCCTAATTCTGTCGCTTTTTGGATGACGAATTCAATTTTATCACCTTTAGCGAGGCAATATAACAATGTTATATCACTTTCAAGTTCATTGTTATTATCTAATTCTTCGATCACTTCGATGGTTAATGGGGAGAGATTTTTAATATCCGCAAGATATTCTTTCCCGTTATCAATCGCGATTAGACTATCTCCAACTTTATTTCTCATCACATGAAGAAGATGATGAGCGTCATTTTCACTGAGATGGACATAGCCATCATCTATCTTCGCGAAATAATGTTGCATTAATGGAGAAATTCCCCTCTACCATCTTTCATATTCGGTTTGAGATAAACAATAATGCCAAGAATGATATTGATGACATAACAGATGAGGAGCATGATGAGATATCCCCATAAAATACCGACAGGGGAAAGGAAGGCTAATAAAGAACCAATCCCACCGATAATGACACCGATATTGATAAATGCCCACACAATAGCGAAGTGGAAATAGTTCAAATAGAAGAAACCTGCACCAGAAAAGCCTAACGTCATAAATAACGCTAAAGTAGTTGCCTTTGTGCATGGTTTATAAGTTTCAAACTCTTCGCTATCAATGGTAAGTTGAGATGTAATCTCAACAGTCTCACTAGTTACGCCTTCAAGAGGATTTTTAAAACCACAGACAGGGCAAATGTCCTTATCTAATTTAGATAATCTAGCACCACAATTACGGCACTTTGGCATAAGCTACCTCTTAAGCTTTATATAATCCGTGGAGATTGCAATATTCGAGAACTTCTAATACTTCTTCATCTTCACCGATATAGAATTTCGCATGTGGCAAATCACCTGGTTGTAAAGCTTTTCTTTGATTGCCTTTGTTCGTTCTTAAAACGATGAATTGAATAAAGTGTTCTGGAAGCATTGGGTGATCAACGGAGCCGACTTTCACTAAAACTTCGTTGCCATTTCTTTCCACGACTGGAACGTGCTTCTCATAAGCACCATCACCAGTATTCGCATTTAATACTGTCATTGGTTTACCACAGCACATCGTTGGTACTGGAGTATCTTTGATCACTGCGACCATCTTGCCACAGATTTCACATTTTAATAATTTGAATTCCATATTGTTTCTCCTTATTTATTGACCCATCTTTCAACAGCTTCATCACAGCTATCGAGTTTGAAACCGTTGACGGAAAGGCCAGTCTTCATTTTATTATCAGCTTTTAAATAGCTGCCTAATTCTAATTCTGCGGTACCAAAACTACCTTCATCATTCGTACAGAATGGTTTAATAGTCTTACCTTTTAATTTTACTTTCTCGAGGAAAGTATTGATGATACGTGGATAAGTGCGGTACCAAATTGGGAATCCTAAATAAATGGTATCGAAATTATCGAAGCTAGGGACTAAACCTGCGATTTCTGGAAGAGCGTTAGTCTCGTATTCTTGTTTTGCTCTTTCATTGCAGTATTTATAAACTTCACTATATGGTTCTTGAGGTCTAATTTCAAAAAGTGGGGCTCCGGTTAAAGCATGTATTTTTTCTGCTAAAACTTGGGTGTTTCCCTTGCTGAGGAAAAGAGCTTTACCGTTAACTAAGTTTTCTCCGCGATGTGAGAAATAAATGATCACACTAGACATAATGTGTCCTCCTTACTAATTATCTTACTTTTATTTTTACTTTATGAAAATAAAAATGTGTTATAAAAGAACAATATTGTTTCTTCTTAATGTTTGGATGTCGTCTTCAGACCAAATGCTAGCCTGAACTTCCCCGATATGTGCCTTCTCTAAAATGAGCATGCAAAGACGGGATTGACCAATACCTCCACCAATCGATAGAGGTAAAGATTCATTTAAAATTGCTTTATGATATGGAGAAGTCATCTTCCCTGATTCACCTTTAAACTCCATTTGGGTTTTCATCGATTTATTATCGACTCTAATGCCCATAGAGGAAATCTCTAAAGCGATGCCTAATACCTCATCCCAGATGAGCAAGTCACCATTAAGATTCCAATCATCGTAGTCAGAGGCTCTACCATCATGTGGCTTTCCACTTTTAAGTGGCCAACCGATTTCTTCCACAAATATGGCTTTATATTCTTTCGCGTAGGCATTCTCTCTACCATGCCCATCTAAATCTGGATATTTTTCTTCTAATTCTGAGGTGGTCACAAAAGTGATGTCATCAGGAAGATATAAGCCTTTTAATTTTGGGAATTTTTCTTTTGTTTTTTCGGCAGTATATTTAAAAACTCGATAGATGTTACTCACCACATTGTGGAGATATTCTTTATTTCTTTGTTTACGAGTGATGACTTTTTCCCAATCCCATTGGTCAACATAGATGGAATGGATGCTGTCGAGTTCTTCATCTCTTCTAATCGCATTCATATCGGTATAGATACCTTTATTCTCCGCGATGTGATATTTTCCAAGGGCATTTCTCTTCCATTTTGCTAAGGATTGCACGATTTCCACATCTTTATGCAAAGATGAGACATCAAAAGATACTGGTCTTTCATAACCGTTAAGACCATCGTTAAGGCCACTTTCAGGGGTGACGAATAAAGGCGCGGAAACACGTTGCAAATCTAAAGCTTTTGAGAGTTCAATTTGGAATGTATCTTTCACGAATTTAATCGCGATTTGCGTCTCTAAAAGATCGAGACGGTTGCTGTACTGTTTCGGAATGATTAAATTTTTCATTATTCTTGAGTTTCTTTAACTTCTTCTAAAGAAGGATTTTCATATAATTTTGGATTATGGATGACCACTTCATAGCATGCATAGGCACAGAGTGTAGTGATGAGACCACCCATACCGACATCGGAAAGGAAGTGCGCGCCGACCCACATACGAGTAAAGGCGACGAATAAAGCATAGGCTAATCCGATATAGAAATATAAGACTTGATGTTTGATTTCTTTGCCGTAGACAAATGGAATTAAAATCGCACCAAAGATCGTTAAAGTGGAAACGCTGACGTGACCACTTGGGAATGATTTGAATTCTTCCGCGCCATATCCATATTGGCTAATCAAATCTTTGGAATTTGTGCATCTCTCCCACCAATTGTAGAAAAGATTTGGATGCTCGTTAACAACGAGACGATATCTTGGACGATTGAAGATGCTCTTCACTGCAGTTGTTCCTAATAAAAGGGCTAAAGCCACAAAAGCTGCTCCAATAGCAACTAAGATCCATAAACGAGGATTGTTTACCTTTTTAGCGATTAAATAACCACCAAACATACACGCTCCCATTATTGGAGTGGATAATAAATATCCAAGCCAGACTAAGGAACGGATATTCCAACCGTTGATACCAAAGAATTCCTTTCTCGCGCATAAGACAACTGTGAGAACAAGAATGACGACGCTAACGAGGATAAAGAGGATTTTTTGCCAAGTTACTTTAGTAATTTTTAATCCATGATAGAGAAACATTCCACCCATCGCGGATAAAATGCCATACCCCACCATCATTGATAAAGCTGCCACTGTGATACCAAAACCATTGTTAGCAGAGAAGATGGCTTTATTGATCTGTAAGTCGAGGAATGATCCAACGATGATCATCACCACGAATACCGCCATGGCAACATAGATATGTAAACGCATTTTTTTCATAAAAAAACCTACCTATAACTATTCAATATTATATTATCCAAAAAATAAAGTCTATCTTTTAAGATAAGGAGTCACACTAACTAGCTCTTTATCGCGATATTTTATTTCTAATTTAAAATATGAATCCTTTTTACCAAGTAGAGGAAGATAATATTTATCGCCCTCCCACATCGGTAGTTCAAGCATGGTAGATATCGGAATCCATCTAAGTTCCCCTTCATTGCAGTCTATAAGCTCACCAGAAAAGTCTTCGATCTCATAGACATACATCAACTCTTGATAATCGTTATTTATAAATAATACTTCGCCGTTACAAGTAAGAGAATGAACAATAAGTCCCGTTTCTTCTTTCACTTCTCTAATCGCGGCTTGGTCGATGCTTTCACCCTTTTCCACGTGTCCACCGACGCCAATCCACTTTCCTTCGTTAACATCGTTTTTCTTTTTGTTACGGTATAACAAAAGATAGCAGTCATCCTTCTTTAGATATATTTGAACGGTATGTGGCAATTCCTTCATCAAGATATAACCACTTTCCCACTAGTGATGTTGATATCCATCTTTGCTTCACTAGTTCCAAAAACATATTGATCACCAGAGATGGTACACTCCCTACTAGTGATAACTGTGCCACTTGTTTTATGAATGCTGACTATCGCCCCATCATCTGGAAGAGTGATATTAGCCTCCCCGCTAGTCATATCAAGCTGCCCTTTATTAAATTCGACAAACCCTAGAGATAGATTGCCACTTGTCATATCAGCATCAATATCTCCAACATGTATATTTTTAATATCCACTGTCCCACTCGTCGCTTTTATCGAGAGATTATTTGAAGTTAATTCATTAATCTTTACATAGCCAGAAGATAAATAGATATCCGTTTTTGGTGAATTAATTCCTTCTACTGATACATTTCCAGAAGTTAAAGATAGTTTCACTTCTTCACTAGCAACTAATTTAGGCAATACTACTGTCGCGGAAGTGCTGCCGATATCAAAAATCTTAATGTCGTTTGGATTATATGTTAAATATAATTCTTTATCTTTGCTATCGATATTATTCCCACGATGTCCACTCGCGAAAAACTTGATTAATAATTCGCTGCCTTTTAAATAAGAATGAACTTTCTCATCATCGATTAAATTATTCTCTTCTTTCACTATCGCTCCAGTGATCGATTCATCGCTGATTAAAGTGACTTTCCCAAAAGCCCAATCGATGTCGATGCTATCAATCGAAGAAACATAGGTTTGGCTGCCTACTAAATATTTATCTGCATCCGCATAAGTTCCCCCGCCCGCAGAATTATAACAACCGCATAAAAATGGTATCGCTAATAATAAACTTAATAATTTAAAATGTTTCATAAAAATCAACCTTTATCGATTTCATTTTATATTCATATAAAAATATTGTCTATCATGTTTATTCTTTGTTAACCACAAACCCATGTGATTTTAAAAATCTATCTTCATATAGATTGCTGATGATGATATCGCCATCGACATGAATATCTTTATTTCCCATTATCGAAAGAGCGTCACGATATTCTTCTTGAAAAAACGAAAGAACGAAATAATCGTTGTCTTCCATAAAATTATAGGTATATCGGCAAGATTTTACATAAACAGTGGCAACACTTTTGTTCCATAAAGTGCCAAGTTCATCCCAGGAAATAGTCATCGAATTATTCTTATCAAAAGGACCTGCAGTTAATAAGGCCCATTCCTTATGAAATAGATTAAATGGCTTAATTTCCATAAAAAATAATCCTTATATATTATATAAAGAAAAAGGGACTGGTTTATATATAACCAATCCCAATTATTCATCTAATAGTCTGGTTAGACTCTGCGGAAGGAACCATCAACAGTGACGTTGGTGTGGTTGATAAACGTGGTACCACAGGTTTCAATGAAAGCTTTAGAGAAGAAGTTGTTATCACTAATGCGTCGATTGAACACATTTTTAGATCCCGCACAAATATCGTAAGCGAAATGCAAGCGTGCCCATTTAGCAGAAATTGTATATGTTCTACTTTGTGGTGCACAAATACTAGAAGAATGTTCAATTCTCGTTCTTGGTCCGAATTCAAGAGCCCCAGTTTCTGCGTTAACGGAAACGGCTTCACCGGAAATCCACCAATCATCAACAGCGAAACAACCGACGTTTTTAATTTCAACGACTTGTTCATCGATGATAGAACGAGTAGTTTCCACATAATCAGCTGTCGCTTGAACTTTGGCGAACTTATTGTTTTTTAACCAAGTCGTGCGGTAGCTGAGCATAACAGCATTTTCCACTTCAGCAGCTGTAGAAGCAATGTTCCTAGTTAATAACGAGGTTACGATATCAGCTTTTGAATTATCAGCTGTATCTGTTACTTCTGATGGTGTTGGTGATTCTGGATCTTCTCCTTCTTTAACTGCTCCACCATAGACAAGGGAAGTAATTGTACAATTTTGAAGCGCTTCCTTAAATTGTGTTTTCGCTTTGACATTAACACTACCAGAATAGTTAAAGGCAGCTTCAATTTCGGATTTAGACTTAGTGGTTTCAATCTTAAGGAAAACCATCTTACCATAGCTTGCTTGAGCGATCATAACTGCTGGAGTATTGCCGATTTCTCTTTCAACATCTTCTTTAGTTACAGTATCAGCGAAGACAAGAGTATCATTATCTAATGATGTGTTAACAGTATAGAAGATTTGTTCATAGGAAACGATGAAGATATTTTTCTCAACATCTTGTTTATAATCTGTTTTGATGGAAAGTTTTTCGGCGATTTCAAAACCGAAGTCGAGACCGGCTTGACGTTGGTCATAGATTTGAGAGATTTTGAAACTTTCTTTTGTAGTAAGAGCCTTTTTCTTTGGACTAGAAGCCCACTCTTCAACTTTTTGTTGAATGGCGTTACGAATAGTCGAACGTTTTGTTTTCGCCACTTCGATTTCAGAATCATATAAACCAGGAAGAACAACTTCTATAGTTGTTACTCCACGGTCGAGGTTGCTCATTGAAGTTGGATTACCATCGACTAACCCTGAATCGGCAAGAAGTAATTGTCCTGGATAAAGAAGTTCTGCTTGTTCAAGAGCATGTAAATTTCCGGAACCATTAGTGGCTTTACGAAGTTCTTTTTTAGTGACGATGAGACGTTTACCATCTTCTTGTCCAGTACAAGTCGTATCAAGATCAACAGTTGGACGTAAATCGATCGCTAAAGCTTTATTTGGATCAAAATCTTGATTTTTTACAAAGTTAGAAACTTCAGGGTCATTAGAAATTTTTAAATTTCTTGGCGTTGGTAATTCTTCGATTTCTTCAACAGCTTCTTCATTATTAACTGGAGAAACAGAATTACTATTACAACCAGTAACGCCAGCAAGCATCAAAGCGCTGGCAGCTAATAACATTATTTTCTTAAATTTCATAAATTAAGCCTCGCTTTCTTGATATCGTTTGATTTCTTTCAAACTGCTATTCAAACTCATAAAGATAATTAATGAACTGAGGATGTAGCAAACCGCTCCAATAGTATAAAGAACTGCGCTAAATGCTTCGTTCAATCTAAAGACGGATGCCACAAAGGAAAAAACAGTATAAACGACATTTAAGCACATACCCAACATTGCGAAGTTAAATAATGGAGTTCCTCTTGCTTGTTTCTCAAAAATACCATCGATTAATGCAAATAATGCAGCTGTAATCAATAGATCAGAAATCATCGCAATGATTAGACCGGCATACGCTGCAACTGGAACAACAACCATAATGCCCGAAGCGATGGATAAAACAGCGGCTCCAATCCCGATAAAGAATGAAATTCTGCATTCAATATTGAGTCTAAAAGTCAAGATGAAAGTCGCGGCAATGAGAACAATAACCACAAAATGGGCAATACTTAAAATCAATGTCAAAACATAATAAGTCACACCGCCCGGTTCTGAGAATTGGTATTCACTACCTAACGCTAACGCGATAAAAATTAAGATAAAAGAAGCAGAAGCAATCACTAAGGAAATCAAATAGATCCACCTTAATAGTCCAAGCGCTTTTATCCTGTTTGCAATATTTGTCATAAGCACCTCCTTGACAAAAATTATTATATTTATTTATAGCACGCGCTAGGAATAATTCCTAATACTAATTTACATAAAAAGTATAGTTTTGATTAAAAAGTATGAAAAAACAATACACTGAGGTATTGTCATTATCATTTTGGCGGAGAATTAGAGATTCGAACTCTAGCGGGACTTGCATCCCCTATCGGTTTTCAAGACCGACCCCTTCAACCACTTGGGTAATTCTCCATATTGGTGGACCATCCAGGACTTGAACCCGGAACATAACGGTTATGGGCCGTCCACTCTAACCGATTGAGTTAATGGTCCATGCAAAATATTGCTTGAATATAATATAACAAACTTTTAAGGATTAAAACGAAAATATCATCAAAATCAAAGATTTAATCTTGTAAAGCGAAGAATGGTTAGTTATAATAACATTCGCTTTGGTTATGGTTCCTTAGCCAAGCTGGTAAGGCAATTGACTGCAACTCAATGAGCATCGGTTCAAATCCGGTAGGAACCTCCACATGCGCCAGTAGCTCAGTTGGATAGAGTATCACACTACGAATGTGAGGGTCACGAGTTCGAATCTTGTCTGGCGCGCCATTATATTTCGGGACGTAGCGTAGCTTGGTATCGCGTCTGCTTTGGGAGCAGAAGGTCGCAGGTTCAAATCCTGTCGTCCCGACCACTTAAAATAATACAGTCTGTAAAGGCTGTTTTTATTTACCCCTAGCAGAAGACTCCCATCTTAATATGGCCGTGCCATCGCTAAGCCATCAAGAGAAGAATAACCT
>SVBE01000011.1 GCA_015059065.1 Erysipelotrichaceae bacterium
TAAATAACTTTGGCTTGTTATAAAAATCCTACTTATCTTTGGTGTACATACTTTTCCCTACTAAACTTTGGCATCCTACAATAAATAAGGCAATTAAATATTGCCTTTTTTTGTTATAATGACCTATATGGACACTCTTTCAAAATCCGACCGCATAAATAAAGCGTTAAAAACGATGGGGATCAAATCCTTATATGATGTGATCAATCATTTTCCACGTCGATATGATAGTTTTGAAGTGACTCCGAGGGATGGTTATGTCGATAAAGGAAGAATCGCCTTATATGGAAAGATTGTTTCTCCCTTATTACTAAAGAATACTCCGCGTATTAAAATCGTCTCTTTCGATGTTGAGACGTCGATTGGCTTAACGGTCCAAGTAGTGGCCTTTAATCGTCCTTATATGGGTAAACAGTTCACTCTTGGTGATTATATCACCATAAATGGTGTTTATGACCGTAAAAAGAACCAAGTGAACATGGTTCACTGCTATAAAGGGGAATTAGATGATAACGAAAAATATAAACCGATATATTCTCTTCCTTCTTCTTTAGATAATGCTTCTTTTGTTCGTCTTGTGAAAAAGGGATTAAAAGAACTTAAAGGTCATATCTATTCATTGGTCCCATATTCTTATCAACATAAATACAAATTGATCAATAAAGAAGTAGCGGTTAATAAAGTTCATTTTCCTTCTTCTAAAGAAGATATTAGACAGTCTTACCGTCATTTAAAATATGAAGAAGCTTTATTGTTCTCTTTAAAGAATCAAATCATTAGAAAGAACAATAAATCGCTAAGCAAGATTAAAAAAGAACCAATCGATCTATCTTTATGTGAGCCATTTTTAAAAGGGTTGCCTTTCTCTTTAACTGATGATCAAAGAAAAGCTTGTGATGAAATCATTGAAGATATGAATCAGTCCGCGTTGATGTACCGTCTCCTTCAAGGTGATGTTGGAACTGGTAAAACATTAGTGGCTTTCATTTGTTTATATGCGAATTATATTAGAGGCGATCAAGGAGCATTGCTTGCCCCTACAGAGGCCTTGGCAAGGCAACACTATAATAATGCGAAGAAACTTTTTGATAATACAAAAGTGAAGATCGCTCTTTTGTTAGGTTCTACCCCTGCTAGCGAGAAAAAAGAAATCTATAACGATTTATATGAAGGGGATATCGATATCATTATCGGCACCCATGCTTTGTTTACCAAATCGATTCAATATTCTTCTTTAGGATTAGCGGTTATCGACGAGCAACATCGCTTCGGCGTGAACCAAAGATTAGCGTTATTTGATAAAGGCAAATCGACTGATTTATTGATGATGTCGGCCACCCCAATTCCGCGTTCATTGGCTCTTTCAATATATGGGGATTTAGATGTCTCTACTTTATATTCTTTCCCTTCTAACTGTCGTAACGTAAAGACATTAATTATGGATAATGAAGATGAAAAAATATTAGAACGAGTTGAAGAAGAAATTGATAGAGGAAAGAAGGTCTATATCGTTGCTCCATTAATTGTTTACGACGAAAATAAAGCCTATTCAGCAGAACAGCTTTTTGCCCGATATTTGCTGCATTTTCACGAAAAAGTGGGGCTTTTGCACGGAAAATTATCAAGTAAAGATAAAGAATTAGCGTTAGAAAAATTCATCGATGGCACTACCCCAATCCTTGTTTCAACCCAAGTGATTGAAGTGGGAATTGACGTTAAAGATGCTTCCTTAATGGTCATCTATGATGCAAATAATTTTGGCCTTGCTTCTCTTCATCAACTACGCGGTCGTATCGGTCGAGATGGCGAAGAAGCGACCTGCATTTTAGCAATCGATGAAGCTAATGCGGAAAAAGAGAAATTAGATGTTTTAGTGGAATCGATGGACGGCTTTAAAATTGCTGAAGAAGATATGAAGATGAGAGGGCCAGGTGAGCTTGCAGGAATTAAACAAAGCGGTATTCCTGAATTCTCTTTCCTCAACATCGTTAATGACTATAAGATTTTCGTGGTCGCTAGAGAAGACGCGAAAGAAATCCTTTCTAATCCAACGATGAAAGGAAATAGTTACATCATCGAAAAAGCAGAGAGAGAAGTAGAAGATGGAGAGGGACTCCATTACCTCGTATAAAAGCTAAACCTATTAATAGGTTACAAACTTATATATAATAATGAGTGGAGTAAAAAATGGCGAAATTAATTATTGATGCAATGGGCGGAGATAATGGCAGCAGAGCTGTTGTCGAAGCGATTATTAGTTATCTTAATAAAAAACCAGATACTCTTTTCACTGTTGTTGGAAAAAAGGAAGAACTCGAAGATTTAAAAGATAAAGTTACAATTATCGATGCTAGAGATGTTGTCCCGATGGAAGCTGGCGCGCTTGAAGTGATGAGGATGAAAGAATCATCGATGTATAAGGCTATAGCTTTATATAAAGAGGGCGGCTATGATGGAGTTGCTTCTTGTGGATCTACTGGTGCATTCCTTTCTTTAGCAACGATTATATTAAAGAACATTCCTGGCATTAAGCGTTCTGCGCTTGTTGCCCCTTTTCCTACCAAGATAAAAAATAAATATGTCATCGTTCTCGATGCGGGAGCGAGCAATGAAAATTCTCCAGAAGAAATGGTGCAGTTTGCTATTATGGGGAGATATTATTATCAAGCCGTTTATGATAAAGCAGAACCTAGCGTTTATTTGTTGAGCAATGGGGTAGAGGAACATAAAGGTTCTCCTAATGGACAACAAGCATATAAATTATTAAAAGAAAAAAAACTCCCATGGTTTAAAGGTAATATAGAAGCGCGTTATGTTTGTAATGGTGATGCTGATGTGGTAGTCACTGATGGCTATACAGGTAACATCTTTGTTAAATCTAGTGAAGGCATGGCTAAATTAGTTGGGGGAATGACGAAATCTATCTTTAAAAAGAATCTCTTCTCTAGATTAGGATATTTATTTGTCCGTAATGGAGTTAAGGAAATGGCTGAGATGATGGATTATCGTTCCACTGGAGGAGCGTTATTCTTAGGAATAAACGGGAATGTGATGAAAATACATGGCAACGCGGATAGTTATTGCTTTGAAAGCGGAATTAAGTGTTTAGATAAACTTGTACAAGGCCGTGTTACTGATAAGATTAAGGAAGCATTAAAAAATGAATAAACTCGATAATTTTTATAAAAAGATGAATATCAAACCAGTGAATCAAGATTTATATTTACTGGCTTTTACTCATCCTTCATATAATGCAGACGCGAAGACAAAACATCACGATTATGAAAGACTTGAATATATGGGGGATGCGGTGATTGGCTATGTCGTCGCGGATTTGATTTATAAGATGCATCCTCAAATGGACCAAGGCTTGATGAGCAAACTTCGTAGCAATATCGTGAGAAGCTCTTCTCTTGCTGATTATGCGCGTAGACTGAATTATGCAGAATTTATCACGACTGGACAATCTATTCAACATGACCAAATCAATCATTCTAATAAAATATTAGAAGATGTCTTTGAAGCTTCTATGGGAGCGATCTATTTGGACTTAGGCATTAAAGTTGCTTATGGAGTGATTAAAAAAGTCGTCCTCAACGATGTGAAAAATGTCGACATCTATGAATTAACAGATGCGAAAACTAGATTACAAGAAGAGATGCAAGCTGCATATCAAGACCGCGTTAATTATGAACTTGTGAGACAAGATGGACCAGCCCATAACCGCACATTCACAGTCAATGTCACGTTTAATGGTCAAATCCTTGCCACTGGCAAAGGCAAATCAAAGAAAGCGGCAGAAGAAGACGCAGCGAGAATCGCATTAAGCAAGAGGTCAGTATAATGGGTTTAATATCATTTTTAAAAAACAAATTTAGCAAGAACGACGATTCCACAAAAACATATAGTGAAGGCATGGAGAAATCACGTCGTAATTTTTCCAATAAATTAAATGACTTATCTAAACGATATAAAAGCGTTAACCAAGACTATTTTGAAGAATTAGAAGAGATTCTCATAGAATCAGATGTTGGCGTCTCTTTAGCGTTAAGAACGATTGAAGAACTTTTAGATATGTCAAAAGAACAAAATATCACCGACCCAAAAGCGATTAATGAATTATTAGTTGATAGATTATTCATCAATTATGCTGATAAAGGCGACGTGGTAAATGAAATTAGATTTGTAGAAAATGGACCTACAGTTTTATTGGTAGTGGGAGTGAATGGTGTTGGTAAAACCACAACAATCGCGAAGATTGCAAATCGCTATATCAAGCAAGGTAAGAAAGTGATGCTCGCTGCGGCTGATACTTTTAGAGCGGGAGCGATTGAACAGCTCACTGTTTGGGCTCAAAGATTAAAGATTGATATCGTTACTGGTGAAGCTAATAGCGATCCAGCATCTGTCGCTTATGATGGCGCAGTAAGAGCGAAAAAAGAAAAAGTCGATCTCTTAATCGTTGATACAGCGGGACGTTTGCAGACTAAACAAAACCTCATGGATGAACTTGCCAAAATCAAAAGAGTGTTAGGCAAAGAAATACCTGATGCACCTCACGAAACATTTATCGTAATCGACGCTACAACTGGACAAAACGGTGTGATTCAAGCCAAGGCCTTTTCCGAGGTCAGCAAGATCACAGGTGTGGTGATTACTAAAATGGACGGCACATCTAAAGGTGGGATAATTTTAGCCATCAGAGATGAGATCGGAGTTCCTGTGAGATTTATTGGTCTAGGCGAAAAAATGGATGACCTCCAAGAATTCGACCTCGATAAATATTTATATGGCTTATGCGTTGGAGAAGCTAATGACTGAGATTGAACAGTTTGAACATATTAACTCTCTTCTTTGTTGCTATGGAGATATGCTTACTCCTTTACAAAAAGAAGTGTTGACCTGCTATTATTCCTATAACCTGTCTTTAAGTGAAATAGCTAGCGAAAGAAAGGTATCTAGAGCGGCAGTGGATGATGCTTTAAAAAAAGGGATCAACAAATTAGAAGAATTTGAAGAAAAATTAAAAATAAATGAAAAAAGTGAAAATATATTAAAAATCACTGCAAAAATTAAACAAAAATCAAATAATGAAGAAATTAACAAAGAAATCGAAGAGATAGAAAGGATACTAACAGATGGCATTTGAATCATTAACAGACAAATTATCACTAGCATTTAAAAAGATTAAAGGCCAAGCGCGATTAACTGAAAAGAACATCGATGACATGCTTAAAGAAATCCGCATCGCTCTTCTTGAAGCGGATGTTAACTATAAGGTTGTTAAAGAATTTACTAATAATGTTAAAGAACAAGCAATCGGCCAAAATGTTTTAGGAAAATTGAATCCTTCACAAACCCTTGTCGGTATCGTTCATGATGAAATTGAAGATCTTTTAGGTAAGGATTCTACCGAGATTGCTCTTCAGAAAAACAGACCAACAATTATCATGGTTGTAGGTTTACAAGGTAGTGGTAAAACTACGACGATTGGTAAGCTTGCCTACATGTTTAAAAATAAACAAAATAAGAAGGTTTTATTAGCCGCAGGTGACATTTATCGTCCTGCCGCTATTGATCAATTAGAAACAATTGCAAAATCAGTTGGTGTTCCTGTTGTTAATTTAGGTAACAAAGTATCTCCTGTAGAAATTGCTAAACAAGCGAAGAAAAAAGCTTTTGATGATCATTACGATATCCTTTTAATCGATACGGCTGGTCGATTACAGATCGATGAACCTTTGATGAAGGAATTAAATGATATCAAAGATGAAGTTAAGCCAGATGAAATCCTCTTATTGGTCGACGCGATGGCTGGTCAAGATGCCGTCAATGTTGCCAATACATTCAACCAACAATTAGCGTTAACTGGCATTGTGATGTCAAAACTTGATGGTGACGCTCGTGGTGGTGCTGCCTTATCGATTAAACATATGACTGGCGTTCCAATCAAATACGCTGGTATTGGTGAAAAGATTACCGATATTGATATCTTCCACCCAGATCGTATGGCTGATCGTATCTTAGGTATGGGCGATATCATGACATTAGTAGAAAAAGCCCAAACCGAATTAGATGAAAAAGAAGCTCGTAAATCAGTGAACAAAATGATGAGCGGCAAGTTTGATCTTAACGACTTATTAGCACAGATGAAACAGGTGCAGAAATTAGGTTCTTTAAGAGGAATTATGAAAATGATTCCAGGTATGCCAAAAATCAGCAATGAACAAATGGCAACCGCGGAAAAAGAAATGCGCAACTTTGAAATCATCATCAATTCAATGACTCCAGAAGAAAGAGCAAATCCAGAATTATTCAAATATTCTCGTAAGATGAGAGTGGCGAATGGATGTGGTAAAACTGTCGCTGATGTCAATCGTGTTTTAAAGAAATACGATCAAACAAAAGAGATGATGAAACAAATGGAGCAATATCGAAAATCAGGAAGAATGCCACCAGGAGGCTTAGGAGGTCTAGGCGGTATGGGTGGATTCCCTGGAATGTAAGTTTATTTAATAAACTTTTTACCTTTATTAATCGCGGTAGCTTCCCACTTAGGTTGGCTATCGCTTTTATTTTCTTCTAATAATTTTTTATCTTGTTTAGTTAATTCGTATTTTTCGAATAAATCAGGGCGATATTTTTCTGTGAGAAGTAGGGATTGTTTCTTTCTCCATTTATTGATTGCTTCGTGATTGCCAGAATAAAGGATATCTGGAACTTTATCTCCGTCATATTCATTTGGCTCAGTATACTGAGGATATTCTAATAAACCATTTTCAAAGCTCTCTTCAACGATGCTTTCTGAAGCGATTGATCCATCAATTAAACGAATGATGGAATCGGAGATAGCCATCGCGCCAATCTCGCCACCTGTGAGAATGTAGTCTCCAATAGAGACTAATTCATCAACATATTTATTGACCCTTTCATCAATGCCTTCGTAGTGACCACATATGATGACGAGGTCTTCTTCTTTTTCATATTGATGAGCGAGTTTTTGATTGTACTGTTTTCCTCTTGGGGAAAGAAGGATGACTTTGCTATTATCTTTTTTTACATCTTTGAGACAGTCGAGAATTGGCTGACATTTCATGATTAAACCAGCCCCTCCTCCGATTGGAGCAGAGTCGACACGGTGATGCTTATCTAAAGTATAATCGCGAATATTAACGATATTGATTTCGACTAACTGTTTTGCGATTGCTCTTTTAATGATGGAATTTGTTAAAAAGCCATCAAACATCTCTGGGAATAAAGTTAAGATTGTAATTCTCATAACATGCCCTCTATCACATTGATGATAATCTTTTTATTCTTAATATCGATTTTTTTAATAAAAGCATCAACGAAAGGCACTTGGAACAATTTTCCCTCTTTTGTTTTTACTTTTAATGTTGTTTGGGCAGGGTATTCTTCAACTTTATTGACCTTACCGAGCAAATGATCTTTATCGTCATACACCTCACACTGTTCAAGTTCATAGAAGTGATAATAGTTTTTAGGGAGAATGGCCTCCTTTTTATCGATTAAGACCTCATACCCCTTTTTTGCTAAAGCTTCTTCTACTGTATTTATCTCCAAGAAAGAAACGATATCGAGTTCACCAGAACGACGATATTTATTGACAGTAACTGGGACTAATTCATTATCTTTTCTAAGATATAATGTATTTCCTTCTTGATATCTATTTTCGGCGAAATCGGTAGAGGAAAGGATCTTGAGTGAACCGTCAAGTGAGAAACTTCCAATGATGACACCGAGAGATAAATATTCCATAAAAAGTTTTAGCAAAAAAGAGGATTAATCCTCTTTTTCTTCGTCAAAAGATTCAAATTTGAGATGGATTCTTTTGTTATCGTTTTTTCCGGCAACAGAGATGACTTCTCTTAAAGCGTTGGCGACTGTTCCTTTGCGTCCGATTAATCTTGATGCATCTTCTTGTTCTGCACAGATTAAGATTAAGACGTCCTTAGGATTAGTACCTTCGGAAATACGAATTAAAATAGATTCAGGGTTATTGACAATTGGATCGATTAACGAGTGAATGATTGCCTCGTAATCCATCATTATTTATCCTCTTTTTTGGCTTTCTTGGCCGCTGGTTTTTTGGCTGGTTCAACACCGGCGTGTTTGGCATTGAGACCTTTGGCTTTGAAGACAGCTTTCACAGTATCACTTGGTTGAGCACCTAAGTTTAACCATTTTAAAGCGAGCTCTTCATCGATAGTGGCGTTTTCGACACCATTTTGTGGATCGAAGTAACCGATTTGTTCGATGTATCTGCCATCTCTAGCATAACGAGAGTCTGCAGCGACGATACGGTAGAATGGATCTTTATGTCTACCAATTCTTGTTAATCTAATTTTAACTGCCATTGTTATATCCTCCTAATAAAGGCTTAATTATATTAAATGGATAATATATAAGTGTCAAGTATTTTTACTTAACAGTTTATGCTTTTTTCTTTTTTCTGGCTTCGTTGATTTTCGCCATCTCTTCTGTTCCGATAACTTTAACGTTATTCTGATGAGCCCAATCAACACAGCCATTGAGGACGAGTTTAAGGAATGGGCGTGGAATCTTGACGAGTATTTTCATCGCGTCATCGTTAAATGTGACATCGTCAACACCGAGGCGGTCGATAGCGTACTTGACACTTGAGACATCGACTTCACGATCAGGAATGCCGATGGCATCTGGTCTTTCAAAATCGGAACACCAGAAGAATTTGGAATCGCGATATCCCCAGTTAGTTGGCAGTGGGCAGAAGTTCTTTTTGTTCGCTCCCTTGATAATTGCATCAAAGTATGGTTCCTTGATGAGAATATGATCGATTTTGAGGATGAAGTGCGCGCCGAATTTAGAAGTTATACCATTAAAATAATGGTAAGGCGGTTCATATTCCTCTTGAACTTTATCATCTTGAGCATTATCTAATTCTTTCCACCAGGAGCACTCAAATACTTGAAGTGCTTCATCGATGATTTTTGGATAATCACCATTTGGATCAAGTTCCTTTGATTTAGAATCAGAGAGATGGAATTTAAAATCTTTCATCTTTTCTTCTGGGGTGTCTCCTGGGAATCCGCAGTCGACATGTTGAGCAAAGTTTTTCTTAGAATATGGGAGGAAATTGATCGTGCATTTTCCGTGTCTTAATATCCCCTTTGCAGTGTTTGAGCTGTTGCGGCATTCTAAGATCATCGCATAATGTTCTTTGCCAGCGATGTAATATGGAAAGATAAGAGAATACGCGCCGAAACTGGTTAATGTCTTATCTTCGTTTAATGTGCCAATTAATGTTAATGGCATAGGAAAGAAACTGCTTGCTTGATAAAAATTATCAACAGCTTTGACTTCCTTAAATTGTTCTTTCATGATAGTCTCCTTATGTTCTATATCGTTATCATTATACATCAATGAAGAGAACTATTATAATAGTTGTCATTGTTTTTTATAGTGTTTTGGATTAATGTTTATCTACTATGAAATTAAAAATCAAAGGATTAACAAAGATATATCATACGGAAAGTGAGGGGGCACTTGCGCTTAATGATGTCTCAATCTCCTTCCCAGAGACGGGCTTTGTGGTCATTACTGGTGAATCCGGCAGTGGCAAAACCACTTTGCTCAATGTTCTCTCTGGCTTTACGGGTTATGAAGAAGGTGATTATTTCATCGATGATGTGAGCTTTTTAGCCTATAGCCAAGAAGACTTAGAAAAATTCCGTAAAAATGATATTGGCTTTGTCTTCCAAGATTATCATCTCGTCGAAGATTATTCCGTCATTGATAACCTCATCGTTTCTCTCCTCGTGGTAGGCGTGGAATATAAAAAGGCAAAAGAGCAAAGTTTAAATATCTTAAAAAGATTTGGCTTAGAAGATAAAAAGACTGATTTAGTAAGAAATCTTTCCGGTGGTCAAAAGCAAAAGATTGCCATCGCAAGAGCATTAGTGAAAGAACCAGCGATTATACTCTGTGATGAGCCAACGGCAAACCTCGATGGTCCTAATGGCATCGCTGTATTTGAATTATTAAAAGAATATGCGAAAGATCATCTCGTCATCATCACCACGCATAACTATGAAGATGCAAAAGATTATGCGAGTGAACTCATCCGTCTATATCACGGGAAATTAACTGTTCATACAAAGATTGAAGAACAGTATGGACGTACTGAACAAAAAGAAGAGAGAAAGACTAACTTCCTTCCTCTTTCTTATCTACATTTTAAAAACCATATTCGTCGTAATGTATTCAAGGTCTCATTCCTTGGCATATTCATCGCGATCATCATCCTCTTATTAACTTTATTTGACGCGAATATTGATGACACTTGGACGAAGGTTGCTTCTCAAAGTGTATTCAACAATATCAACGCGAATGAAGTCCTCGTGATGAGAGATAATCGTGGGGCGATGAATGAAGATGAATTATCTTCTTTAAGAGATAATTCTCATGTGACGCATAGTCAACTATATGGGCACGCCTCCGAGATGAACTATTATTACCGTGAAAATTTCGATTATGAAATGGATTATGAAATCGGGTCCCAAAAGACAGGACATGGTGGTAAAGAAGAATACGGAAAGACGGTTTTCTCCCCATTAAGAAATGATTATTATTTGAAAAATTATGTGAGTTTTGTCGGAGAAAATGACTTATCTGAAGGAAAATTACCAACTGAATATAGTGAAGTCATCGCGAACAATAACTATCATATAGGTGATAAAATCATGGTCTATTTCCGTGACCCAGCGGTTCATAATTTCAATACGTTCTCATTAGAGTTTACAGTATGTGGCATCTATCGTGGGAATGATGATAATTTATATTTCTCTTCGACATTCATGAAAGCCTTTGATTTCCTTGAATACTATGGTGTGAAATCTCCTCTCCATGTCACTCTTAATCTCTTCAATGATCTCACTAAGGAAAATACGAGTACTGATTTAACGTATTTGCCTATTTATAAGCCTTCTTTAGACGATGACCAAATCCTTATCTCTATATATGTCGGAATGGCGATGCCAGAAATCTTCAGAGCAGATGTCTCCATCGTCAACACAAATGTGACAGTGTTTGATAACAATATGGATGTCTCTTTTACCAAAGAGTGTTTCACTGAAGAATTAACAGCGAAATACATCTATGTTGGAAAGAATGTATTTGAGATGATTATGAAAGACTATGTATCTAATACTTCTCGCATCTATCTCGATGCATATTCTTATATGGATGAAGTGGTCGCGGGCATTACTTCTCGTGGTTATAACTGTTTAAGCGCGTATCGTACAGGATCAACTGTCTATGATGCCGAGAAACAAACCCAGAGAGCTGTGATTCTCATCGTCTCTCTTGTATTAGTGTTCTTAACAACATTTGTTTATTTCGTATTTGATTATCTCTTTGAGAAGAAGAGACAGAATGTAGACCGTACTTTATATCTCCTCGGTTTATCAATTGATAACATCAAGAAGAATAGCGCGATGATTATCGGGGTGTCTTGCATCCTTTCCATCATCATCGGTATTTGTCTATATTTCATCCTCGCTGTCGCTTTACAGATACCGTTTGTGCAAAACATCAATACTTATTTCCGTTTCCATCATTTATTGATCGCTAGTGGAGTGACAATCCTCGCGAGCTTCTTCGTGTGGTTATGGTATTCTCACCGTACTTCTTTCTTATTGAAAGGAGGTAAAAAGTAACTATGTTAAAAGTTAAGCACTTACATAAGTATTATCATAACTTCGCTCATAAGCCACTCCATGTCATTAACGACACGACCATTGAAATACCAGAAACTGGTATCATTGCAGTAGTCGGTGCCTCTGGCGCTGGTAAAACATCCCTCATCAATGCAATTTCTGGTTTAGATTCCTTTAAGAGTGGAACGATTGAATTCGATGATGTAAGCATCAATCATTACCGCACATCTATCGCGGATAAGATGAGGATGAAGAACTATGGTTTCATCTTCCAAAACTACTATTTATTAGAGAAACAAACAGTATATGAGAACGTGAAGGTTTCTCTTGATGCTTTCGATATCAGTGAAAGCGAGAAGAAGAAACGTGTTAATTACGTCTTACGACAACTTGGTATTGATAAATACATGAATAAAGTGGTCACCAGTCTTTCTGGTGGTGAACAACAAAGAGTCGCGATTGCCCGTGCATTAGTGAAGAGCCCACGCGTCATCTTCGCGGATGAACCAACTGGTTCTCTTGATGAGATTACGACTTTCAATGTTTTAAACATCTTTAAAGAAGTCAGCAAGAAATGCGCGGTGTTCATTGTTACACATGAAAGAGATATCATCTCCTATTACGCTGATTACATCATTGAGATTAACGAGGGCGTAGTGGTCAAAGAGTTCATACCAACTCAAGACGATCAAAAACACCTCTCCATTGACCAGAACATCTATCTCGATGAACTCAAACATGAAGAACACTTTAAACAAGATAATATCTCCATCGATTTATACTCTGATGGCAGCAAAGATATCGCTACAGATATCAAGATTGCGATTAAAGATGGGAAGATTTTCTTGGAGTCTTCTAAAGAGATTGCCTTCTTAACAGAGAAGAGCGAGAACCATATCTTAGAAGGCAAAAGAAGAACGATTTCCGAATATGTGAAGAGTGGTTTTGATTACAATCTTGAACCTCTCACCTATAGCAGCAATAAACTCGGTTTCAAGGAAGTGATGAAGAAAGGTTTCGCTAATTTCAAAGTGAAACGAAAGACCAAGACTCTCCTCAAACTTCTCGCGGTCGCGTTAGGCGTTCTCACCGTTGGTTTAATGGAGGGTTTTGCGACGATTAGCAATATCGATTTATCCACATATTTGACCGCCTCAGAAGGTAACCTATATTTGGATATTTTTCCAGGCAACATGTCAACGAAAACTTGGCACTTAGATGAGGCGGCAACAGAGGTCAGTAGAGCAGTGGTTAATTCCCCCATCTCGGGAGAACTATATTATAAGAGTTATGATAACTATTATTATCTCTATCAAGGCTTCTCACAAATCGAGAACCAGAGATTTGATGTTCCAGAGCATGACTTTAAGAATATCAACGCCATTACAAGCGCGGATCTCTCGTATGGTCAAATGCCAAAGAATGGTTACGAAGTTGTTGTGGATGAATATGTCTTATCAAACCTCGTAAACAACTCACTTTTGAAAAATATCGTCACAAATTACGGGTATTTTGTTGGTAAATCATTTAGAAGTACTGTCTATGATTACAGCATTACTATATCCGGCGTATCCCATAAAAAGTCGCCAACAATCTATGGCTATGAAGGCTTATTCTTCGCAACCTTAAGACGTAATTCACAAGCTCGTATTATTGATATAGATTATGCGAAAACTCTCTATCCAGAGCTATCTTCTTTATCGGTTGCTGAAAATCATATGCTTAAGAACGAGGTAAAGGAGTCTGAATCACTGGATGAATTAGTATGTGATGGCACATTTACTGGCATCCCATATGACTATATAGTTAACAAGTCTACATTTAACCTTCTTAAGATATATTTTGCCTCATCAAATACACGTCTTTATATTCAAACTGATGGCAGCAAAGAAATCCAACAGTCTTATCAGGAATTGATGGATGGATTAGTGCCAAAACTTGAGGCGATGAATGTTTCGGTAAAGATTGAAATAAGAAATATCTATGAAATGGAGAGAAATGAAGCGGTGATGAATTTCAATAACATCCTTTCCAGCGTGACGATTGTTGCCTTTGTGGTTTTAGGCGTTGCTTTGCTTCTTGTCATCTTATCTACTTATCTTTCTATGTTATCTCAAATCAGTGATATCGCCGTATATCGTTCTTTAGGATTCTCGAGATCCTTCCTCGGTATGATTTATCTATTTGAGTTAGGGCTCCTGGCATTTATTTACACATTTGCAGGTGGCTTACTCACATATTTCGGTATGGTCATCGTCGATATCGTTCCATTAGTGAATTATTCCATTACTATACCGTTTGGTTATGTCCTATTAGCGTTGATTGGCATTGCTTTAAGTATCATTCTTATTGGTTTATTCCCAATAATGCTCGTCTTTAGATTAACTCCAGCGAGTATTTATTCGCGTTATAACCGTAAAATTAACAACGATTGATTTTTATATTGATTTAACTTTTACCTATGGTATTATATTCAAGCACGTCTTATCGTGATACGGGTGCTCCGCTGTCAAAATGAGAATGAACACCAAGAGACAATATTTGTAAGGAGGCGTTAGTATGAATTTACAATTAGTCGATGAGATTACTAAGAGTCAACTCCGCACTGACTTACCAAACTTCTCCTCAGGTGATGAAGTTAAGGTTTCCGTCAGAATTATCGAAGGTAACAAACAAAGAATTCAAAACTTCCAAGGTGTTGTTATCTCACGTCGCGGTGGTGGTATTTCTGCAACGTTTACTGTTCGTAAGATGTCAAGTGGCATCGGTGTTGAAAGAACTTTCCCAGTTCACTCTCCTTCCATCGCTTCAATCGAAGTGGTCAGAAGAGGTAAAGTAAGAAGAAACAAAATTACTTACATTCGTCAACGCAGCGGTAAATCAGCGCGTATCAAAGAAATTCTTAAGTAATGAAGAAGGGGTTATCAAAACCCCTTTTTTTGTTGTCTGTTTTTCAATATAATTGAAATATGCAAGTGAAAAAGCAAAGCACATTTAAATTTTTCTTATGGCCGACTCTCTCGCTAGTTTTGGTTGTCGGCGCGGTCATTTTCACTCAAGCTATATTTAACGCCAATTATTATTCTAATTTCTATGTTTCTGGTGAATCGATGCTCCCAACTCTTAAAGGAGATCCTAACGATGCAGATTATGGCAAATACGATGGCCATAAAAGCGCGCTTAGAAATGTGAAAAGATTCCAAATTGTCACAACTCACTATCCTTCTGAAAGAGGTCTTAAAGAAGAAGAGAAAACTATTAAGATTAAAAGATTATTATTCAAACCAGGTGATACATTCGAAGTCTCTTATGTTAAAAATGATAAGGGCGAATATGTAAACGAGATGCATTTATTCCTTCCAAGCGGTGATTATCGCATTTTGGATTATCCATTTGATAGTTCTTCTATCGTTGGAGATCATTCCTATCCTAAGACAACTTTATCTTCAACCCAGTTTTTTGTTGCTGGAGATAACTGGAATAATTCCTTAGATAGTTTTGATGAATCGGTTGGGCCACTTGAGTTTAGCGATTTAGTCGGAGTGGTGACAAAGGTTGAAGGTAGATGCAAGGTTGTTAACAAACAAATCACCGATAAGAAACCTTATGATGTAAAGATATTTAATGGAGTAGATTATTAATTATGGGTAATAACATTCATTGGTATCCTGGTCATATGAAAAAGGCGACAATTAAGATTGAAGAGAGAATCAAGTCGGTTGATTTAATCATTGAATTAATTGATGCGCGTGCGCCTATATCTAGTATTAATAATGATTTTGAAAAGATTATCGGAAATAAAAAAAGATTATTTGTTTTCACTAAAAGCGATTTAGCAGACCCTGCTCAAACCGAGAGATGGAAAGAATATTTCCTTAACGATAATAAAGATGTTATGTTACTTGATATCGCGCGAGATAACGTGAATAAACTCTTGACTGATAGAATCAAATTGTATGGTAAAGAAAAGAGGGAAAAAGAACTCGCGAAAGGGATGAAACCACAACCGATTAGAGCAATGATTGTGGGCATTCCAAATGTCGGTAAATCGACCCTCATTAATAAGCTATCAAAAAGAAAGGCAGCTGGAGTGGAAAATCGCCCTGGATTTACACGTGGTGAACAGTTTATCAAAGTGAATAATGACTTCCTTTTAGTGGACACTCCTGGGATTTTGCCTACCAATTATAGCGATAAGAAAAAAGCAGCAAATCTTGCATTACTTGGTTCAATTCGCGAAGAAATTCTTCCAAAATATGATTTGGTTTCTTATCTGTTTAATTATTTTAAAACATATTATCCAAATGGATTATTGTCGCGATATGGAATCAACAATATTGATGATATTGAAGAGACGATTAAAGCGATTGGGACTAAGCGTGGAGCTCTCAGTGGCGGTGGAGAAATAGATCTAGAAAAAACGACCAACTTAATCCTTAGCGAATTCCGTAATGGACTCATCGGTAGAATTACATTGGAGTGGGTTAAATAATGCTTGAACTTGATGAAGCGTTTTATCGCGATGATGTTAAGTTAATTGTCGGCGTTGATGAAGCGGGAAGAGGTTGCTTATTAGGACCCGTTGTTGCGGGAGCAGTTATTCTTCCACGTGGTTTTTCTCACCCACTTATTAACGATTCAAAGAAACTCACTGAAAAGCAAAGAGAAGAAGCTTACCAAATTGTTATCAATAATGCTATTGCATACGGTATTGGCATGTGTTCTCCTCAAGAGATAGATAGAATGAATATCCTTAATGCTTCACGTGAAGCGATGATGCGAGCGATTAGAAATATGAATCACGATTTTGATTTAATTGTTTCTGATGCGATGAAAATGCCCGATGCGGGAAAGCCATATGTGGATTTAATCAAAGGAGATGCGAAATGCTCTTGCATCGCCGCGGCTAGCATTTTAGCCAAGGTTACTCGTGATCATATTTGCTATGAATTAGATAAGACATATCCCCAGTATCAGATTGCAAAACATAAGGGTTATGTCACCGCTCTTCACGTTGAACTATTAAATAAATTTGGTCCAATCAAAGAAATATATCGTTTTTCATATAAACCGGTTAAACAAAGTTTAAACGTTCAACAGAAACTGTTCTAATAATAAAAAAATAAAATTTCTGCGTCGAAAATCGCACTTTTCAAGGTCTTTATATATAGAGGCCTTTTTTTGGAGATGAAATTATGACGAATGAATATTTTAGAAAATTATTGCTTGCAGTTTCGCTTAAAGCATGTGGTGATTACGATAAGATTATGCGGATGATTACTGATCGTGATTTTCCTAGCGACGAAGAAATTGAAAACGCTGAACAACAGATTAAAAGTGGTTATATCACCTACCTTGATGATGAATATCCAGAAAGTTTAAAACAAACGAATAGACCGCCGATTGTCTTATATTATTACGGGGATATTTCTTTATTATATAAGGAAAAAAAGGCAATCGCGGTGATTGGCTCACGAGAATGTAGTGATATCGGTGTAGAAATTACCCAAAGGTTTGTCAGTGAACTAGCTACCGATTATCTTATCGTCTCAGGGATGGCAAAAGGGATAGATGCGGTTGCTCATGAAAGTGCGATTAGAGCGGGTGGAAAAACTGTGGCGGTTCTCGGCTCTGGAATCGATTATTGCTACCCCTACGAAAACTATAATTTATATAGGATTTTAAGGACCTTAGGATTAGTGATATCTGAATACCCTAACGCCACTGTTCCGGAAATCATCAATTTTCCAATGCGCAATCGCATTATCGCTGGTCTTGCTAAAGGAATATTGATTACAGAAGCGAAAAAGAAAAGTGGAACCCTTATCACGGTCAACTGGGGGCAGATGTTCTCCAAAGAAATCATGTGTGTGCCATATCGTATCGATGATGAAAGTGGCTGCAATGAACTCATTAAGGAAGGGGCATATCTCGTTGAGGATAGCGATGAAGTGAGACTGATAATGGACGGCACTGGAAATCTAAAAAAATCATTAATGCAATATTAAATAAAGAGATATTTATTTAAGAAAGCATAATAGAGAAAATGCATTTGACAAGCCCTGATATTCACACTATATTTTTGACTTGGATGTTATGAAACTAGTTATTGTCGAATCACCAACTAAATGCCACACCATCCAACGCTATCTCGGAGATGGTTACATAGTAAAAGCCTCATTAGGTCACATTCGTGACCTAGCGACATCCGGGAAAGGCGGACTTGGAATCGATGTCGAAAACGATTTCGCGCCTACGTACAAAATAAATAAGGATAAAATCGGTGTGGTTAATGAATTAAAATCTCTCTCTCGTAAAGCAGAAGAGGTTATTTTGGCAACTGACCCTGATAGAGAAGGAGAAGCAATCGCCTGGCATCTCGCGACTGTTTTAGGTTTAGATCCTCATCAAAATAAGAGATTAGAGTTTCATGAAATCACTCGCGAGTCGATCACTAATGCGTTAAATAGTCCACGCACTATCGATTTGAATCTTGTTTCTTCTCAAGAGACTAGACGCATTATTGACCGCATCATCGGCTTTAAGTTATCGACGCTGTTAAATAGTAAGATTCATTCTAAAAGTGCCGGACGCGTCCAATCCGCGACCTTAAAATTGATTTATGATCACGACAAAGAGATTAAAAACTTTGTGCCTGAAGAGTATTGGGTCTTTTCCACAAAAGCAAAATACAAAAATGCAGAATTTGTTTTAAGCTTTAAAGGTGATAAAAAAGGCAAAGTAGAAGTAAATAATAAAGAAAAAGCCGATCAAATCATCAACTCATTAGGTGATACGTTTAAAGTTATAGAAGTTAAGAAAACGGTTAAACACATCGAATCAAAAGAACCATTTACAACTTCCACACTTCAACAAGAAGCATTCAATAAACTAAAGTTTAAAACTAAAAAAACACAGTTCCTCGCACAAACATTATATGAAGGCGTATTAATCAATGGAGAACATGTTGGTTTAATCACTTATATCCGTACTGATTCCTCACGTTTATCTGGTCCATATGTGGCTCGCGCGAACGCTTTTATCGAAGAGACATATGGTAAAGAATATCTCGGAAGAGTGAGAGGCAATCAACATAATATTCTTTCTCAAGATGCTCACGAAGCAATTCGACCAACGAGCAATCACCTCACCCCAGAAAGCGTGAGAAGATTTTTAAAACCAGACCAATATAGTTTATATAAACTCATCTATAACCGCACTTTAGCCTCTTTGATGAAACCAAAGAAAGTGGAAGTGGAAGAGATTTTATTAGAAAATAATGGCTATATTTTCTCCTTGGAATTCACTAAAACATTATTCCCTGGATTTGAATTAGTTTATAAAGATGATGATTCTGACTATAAGGGTTCAATTCCAAGTGTCAATGAAGGAGAAGAGTTTACTCTTATTGAAAAGAAAGCTGAACAAAAATTCACTCAACCACCAGCGGCTTATTCCGAAGCTAGATTGGTTAAGTTAATGGAAGAAGTGGGTATTGGTAGACCATCTACGTATTCTTCAACGATTGAAACTCTTAAAAAGAGAGGCTATGTCGATAATGAATCAGGTATTTTAAATATTAATGATCAAGGTATCAAGACAACAGTTGTTCTCAATAAGTATTTCCCAGATATCGTCGATGCGAAATATACTGCCCAAATGGAAACCAATTTAGATGATGTTCAAGATGGGTCCGCTTCTCGAATTAAGATGCTTACAGATTTCTATGTTCCATTTAACGAAGAAGTGGAAAGAGCAAAGAAACTCATGTATCCAGATGAAGGACAACAAACTGGTGAATTATGTCCACAGTGTGGTTCCCCACTCGTGAGCAAGCACGGCAAGAACGGCACATTTATTGGCTGCTCTAATTTCCCAAAATGTAAATATGTGAAAAAAGAGAAAGTGGAAGTGCAGTATGTCGGTCGAAATTGTCCACAGTGTGGTTCACCTCTAGTCATTAGAAGAGATAAAAAAGGCAAAGAGTTCGTTGCCTGTTCTTCCTTCCCAAAATGTAAATATATCGAGAAGGAAAAGATTGAGTACACTCAAGATGACTTTGTGAAAAAATGCCCGAAATGCGATGGATTTTTAGTGAAAAAGCGCGGTAAACGTGGTTATTTCCTCGGATGTAACAATTATCCTAATTGTGATTATATGGAAAGTTATCCACATCGTCATAGAAGCCATTCTTCAAATAACAATAACCGAGACCAATAATGAATCTCGGTTTTTTTGTTTCTCTTCTTAGAAAAAGATGAAGATTGAAAACAAATAATATTATAATTATTTAAGGTAAAAGCGATGAATAAGTACGAGGCTGATTTTCTAAACCATCTCCAAAACGAGAGAAACTATTCTCCGACGACCATCGATTCATATCGTCGTGACATCGATAAGTTCTTTGTGTTTTTAGCTAAGGAAGATTGCTTTATGGATGACGTTGATTTAATCGTCATTCGTAACTTTCTTACCGAAGAAATCAATAATGGAATTAGCAAGAGAAGTTGCAAGAGAAGACTATCTTCTCTCCATCATTTCTATGGTTACTTAGTGCAGAATAGTTATGTTAAAATCAACCCATTCAACTATATCTCATCTCCTAAAACTGAGAAAAAATTACCGCATGTTCTCTATAGAGAAGAAGTGGAAGCATTATTAAAAGCCAATAGGCAAAGAAAAGATGATTTGATGATTCGCGACCAAGCGATTTTAGAAATACTATATTACTGTGGGGTGCGTGCAAGTGAACTCATCAATGTCAAACTTATCGACATCAATGTGAGAAATCGTTCATTAAGAGTGTTTGGTAAAGGGAGAAAAGAGAGAATTGTTCCTTTTACAAGCGACTGTGCGAATACGATTAGTCAATATTTAAAGGAATCTCGTCCAGTTTTAAAACTCAAATATGATGAGCATCCAGATTTTGATAAAAACGGAAAAAAGAAAGAATATAACAATTTAATACTGAATAATAATGGAAAAGCGTTGACTCTAAGAGGGCTTGAATACATATTGGACAAAATTGAGGAAAAAACAGGTGAATATGTCGATCTTCATCCCCACCTTTTAAGGCATAGTTTTGCCACTCAATTACTATCTAATGGAGCGGACTTACGCGTTATTCAGGAACTCCTTGGACATAGCTCAATCAATACCACTCAGATCTACACTCATGTGTCGGAAGAGAAGGTCAAAAAGGAATATTTATCAGCTCATCCTCGAGCTAAAAAGGACTAAAAATATATAAAAATTATATTTTCTACTTGTTAATAGTTTTTGTCTTGGTTAGAATATATTTCGGCTCTACTAGGTAGAGACTACACACACCGTGAATTCAACCCTTTGTGCAGAACCTTGGTTTTGGCTCTGTGGTCGTTGTCAGAAGCGGTGGAGGTAAAAAACATAAAGGAGGCTCAAAATGAGCGAAGAAGAAAAGAAAGTGGTTGCAGAGGAAGAAACTGCTGCCAACCCAATGGATGCTGTTATCCATGATCCAGATGCCCCAATCATTACCATGAAAAAGCTTTTAGAAGCTGGTAGCCATTTCGGACATCAAACACGTAGATGGAATCCAAAGATGAAAAAGTTCATCTATGGTTCAAGAAACAATGTCTACATCATTGACTTAGCCAAAACTGTCGAATGCATCAATGCTGCTTACTTAGCAATGAAGCAAATCGTCGCTGATGGTGGTAAAGTCTTATTCGTCGGCACTAAACCACAATGCCGAGAAACTGTCGAAGCTGAAGCTTTCAGAAGTGGTTCATTCTATATGACTAATAGATGGTTAGGTGGTACATTAACTAACTTCAAGACTATCCAAGGTCGTATCAGATACTTAAATGAACTCGAAAGAAGAGAAGAAGAAGGCGAACTCGACTTATTATCCAAGACTGAAGCCGCTGGTTTAAGAAAAGAAAAAGAAAAATTAAACAAAAACTTATCTGGTATCAAAGAGATGAGAAAAGTTCCAAACGCTTTATTCGTCGTTGATCCAAACATTGAACATAACGCTGTCTTTGAAGCGAAGAAATTAGGAATCCCAGTGTTTGGTATTGCCGATACTAACTCCGATCCAGATTTATTCGACTATCCAATCCCAGCCAATGATGATGCGATTCGTAGTGTCGCCTTAATCTTAGCGGTTATCGCTGATGCCATCGTTGAAGCTAAAGGTGGTTTACCAGTCGTTGCTTATAGCAAAGATGAAGGTGAAGATGTCACCATGAAAGAAGTCATCAAACAAACAGATAAAGAAAACGCTGAGAAATTAGCAAGAATTAGAGCGGAAAGAGCTGCTCGTGCTGCTCAATTCCAAAGAGAGCAAGAATTAAGAGCCGCTTCTGAAGATAAGGCCCAAGCTGTTGCCGAAGAAGAAAAACAATTAAAGAAAGCTCCTGCAAAGAAACCAGCTGCCAAGAAAGAAGAAGCTGCCACTGAAGAAAAGGCGGATAACGAATAATGGCTGACTCATTAATCGATTTAATCAAAGTATTACGTGATCGTACTGGTGCTGGTCTTATGGACTGCAAAGGCGCCTTACTCGCTAACGACTGTGACTTAGATAAAGCCACTGACTGGTTAAGAGAAAAAGGCTTAGCCAAAGCTGCCAAAAAGGCTGATCGTATTGCTGCTGAAGGTTTAGCATTAACTATTCCATGCGGATGCGGTAATCGCGTTGCGATCTTAGAAGTTAACTGTGAAACAGACTTCGTCGCTAAAGGTGAACAATTCCATGACTTCGTTGAAGCCATCGGTAAAAACCTCTTAGCCAATAACTACGCAGATTTAGAAGCTGCTAAAGAAGGCGTTAAGGATTTAGTTGCTGATGCCACTGTTAAAATGGGTGAAAAATTCGATCTTAGAAGATATCAAATCCTCAAGAAAGAAGATGGCCAAGAATTCGGTACTTATCTCCACATGGGTGGTAAGATTGCTGTCGCTCTCATTTTAGAAGGCGGTAGTGCTGAATTAGCCAAAGGCTTAGCGATGCACATCGCGGCTAATAACCCATCATATTTAACTCTTAGCGATGTCCCTGCTGATGTCTTAGCACACGAAAGAGATGTCCAAAGAGAAGCCAGCAAGAACGATCCTAAATTCGCTAGCAAACCAGCAGAATTTCAAGAAAAGATTCTCGATGGCAAATTAAACAAGCATTTCTCTGAAATGACTTTAGCTGCTCAATCTTACTTAATGGATGATAGCAAGAACGTTGCCCAAGTCCTCAAAGATAATGGTGCGAGCATCAAATGTTTCGTGAGATACCAAGTTGGTGAAGGCATTGAAAAAAGACAAGATGATTTCGCCAGCGAAGTAATGAAGGAAATCAATAAATAAAGGAGCACTTTGTGCTTCTTTTTATTACTTATTATGTATAAAAGAATATTATTAAAATTATCAGGTGAAGCTTTAGCGAACGACCATCAAACCATCGATGCTAGCAAGGTTAAAGAAGTAGCCAACCTCATCAAAAAATTGGTGAGCCAAGGTACAGAAGTCGGTATCGTTATCGGTGGCGGCAATATCTACCGTGGCAAACTCGCTGGTGAACTTGGTATCGATCAAGTTCCTGCTGATTTCATGGGGATGACAGCCACAACGATTAACTGTATTGCGATGGCTAATGCTTTAATGGCGATTGGCTTGAAAGCCAAAGTCTTTACCGCTCTTCCACCAATTGAAGGTGTGAGTTATAGCTATAACAAAGAGGATGCAAGAAAAGCTTTTGATGAAGGATATGTCTTATTCTTTGCTGGAGGCATTGGTAAACCATTCTTCACAACAGATACAGCTGCTTCCACAAGAGCGTTAGAAACGGGTTGTGAAGTGATCTTAATGGCAAAGAATGGTGTAGAAGGTATCTATGATAAAGATCCAAGAACTAATCCTGACGCCAAATTCTTTAAAACCATTTCTTATGAGGAAGTGATTGAAAGAAAATTACAAGTCATGGATATCTCTGCTGTTGAACTCGTTAAAAACACAGATTTAAAACTAAGAGTGTTTTCCATGCAAAACCTTGATAATATTATTAAAGTAGTAAACGGTGAAGATATCGGCACTACAGTAGGGAGGAATCTATAATGGATGAAATCGCATTAGACGCACAAAATAAGATGAACAAGTCAATTGAAATACTTGTTCAATCATTGACCACTTTAAGAACAGGCAGAGCTTCTGCCGCGATGCTTAACGGTATCAATGTTGATTATTATGGTTCTCCAACCCCACTCAATCAAATTTCTTCGATTACAGTTCCAGAACCAAGACAACTCTTGATTAAACCTTATGATAAAAATGATGTGAAGAGCATCGTTGCAGCAATCAATGCCTCTGATTTAGGTCTTAACCCAATCAACGAAGGTCAACTCGTGAGACTTAATATCCCCGCGATGACTGAAGATCGCAGAAGAGACGTTTCTAAACAAGCCCATAAATATGGCGAAGAAGCGAAAGTGACAATCAGAAATATCAGACGTGAATATATGGAACTCGTCAAACTCGATGAAGAGATGACAGAAGATTATCAAAAGCGCGTGGAAGAAGATATTCAAAAAGTCACCGATGAGGCGGTAAAGAAAATCGACGGCATCATCGCTGAAAAAGAAAAAGAAATCATGTCAATCTAATTATGAACCAACCCGAAACGGTTGGTTTTTTCTATAAATACTAATTTTCAATTATTAGTATTTTTTTATTTATAAGGAGGGTGTTATAATGTCGTTAATATGGCAAAAAACAATAAATTAATTCATGTCGCCTTCATCATGGATGGTAATGGCAGATGGGCTAAAGCGCGTGGTCTTCCGCGTACTGCTGGACATAAAGCTGGCTGTGACCGCATCATCGACATTTATGAAGAATGCTTAGCGCAGGACATCAAAGTGATGTCTTTATATGCTTTTTCAACGGAAAACTGGAATCGCCCAAAAGCTGAAATCAGTCAATTATTCAAATATTTGGACGTTTTCTTTAAAAAAGAAATCAATCGTTTATTAAAAGATGGTTCAAGAGTAGTCGTCAGCGGTGACATTACTCGTTTACCTATTAAAACTCAGAAAACGATTAACGAAGCGATCGATAGAACGAAAGATTGCCCTAATTTTACTTTTAACATTTGCCTTAACTATGGTGGTCGAGCAGAAATTATTAGAGCCGCTAAACAATTTGCATTAGACGTTACTAATGGCAAAGATGTCGACTCCTTAAACGAAGATAATTTCAATGATTATTTATATACCAAAGGTTTACCGCCAGTTGATTTACTAATTAGAACTAGTGGTGAACAGAGAACAAGCAATTATCTCCCGTATCAACTAGTTTATGCTGAGATGCTTTTCCCGAAAACTCCGTGGCCGGATTTCACAAAAGAAGAATTTAGAAAATGTATCGATGAATATCAAAATCGTGACCGCAGATTTGGAGGGATAAAAGAATGAGCAGAGAAAGAAATACCATAACCATTAATAAATTAAATGATGAAGCAAAGGCTTCTTTAAAAACGAGAGTCATTTCTGCGATTGTGGGTTTGGCTGTAATCATTCCTGCGATTATTTTAGGAGACTGGTTATTCCTTGCTGAAATGATCCTTTTAGTGGGTATCGCTTCTTATGAAATCGTTCACTGTGCGAAAAAGAAATATTCAATCTGGTTATATATCTGCACAGGGTTAGCGATGTTTGCTTTAACATTCTGGCCTATTTTTAGAAATTTAATTGCCTATGGCGCAGTTGGTGAAGGCCATATCTATTTCTATTTCGATTCTTTATATATTTCGTTCTTAGTATTAGTGTTATCCATATTTGCCTTGTTTTATATCATTATGTGGGATGAGAACTTCACAGTGCGTGATGCCTCCTTTATCTTTACCACCGGTTTATTGACAGCATTAGGTTTCCAATGCTTAACATTCATTAGATTTTATCCAGCTAACTTAATGGGTATTAGCGAAGGCTTCTATAATACGAATAATACATTCGTGAGTATGCTATTAATGATTTATTTCTTAATTGCTGTTTTCTTCACAGATATCGGTGCATATTTCACTGGCATGTTATTTGGTAAGAAAAAGATCAACCCACGCATCTCTCCTAAAAAGACTTGGGCAGGATTCTTTGGCGGTTTAATTATTTCTACTGTCTTATCTGCGACATTCGGTTTAGTTTTAGCAGCATGTGGATATCCAATTCTTCCGGTGGTTAAAGGATTTTCAATCTTTGATTTAAATCACTGGTATAATATCATCATTTTATCCGCTATTATTCCACCTTTTGCCACATTAGGTGATTTCGTATTCTCAGCGATGAAGCGCTATTTTGATACAAAGGATTTCGGTAAGTTGATGCCTGGCCATGGTGGTGTGCTTGACCGTGCCGATTCCATTATCTTTGCCGCATTAGTGACTGGCTTATTCATCATCATTGTTGAAGCAGCCTGTTATGGGGAGATTAATCCGTTATTATGAGTAAATCAATTGTCCTTCTCGGAGCGAGTGGTTCAATTGGTTATCAAACATTAGATATCGTTAAGAAAAATCCTCAAGATTTTAATCTATTTGGTATATCAATTGGACATAAAACCCGTAAGATAAACGGGATTCTTTCTCATTTTCCATCGATTAAAGCGGTATGCATTCAAGATAAAAACAAAGTCAATTATTATCAAAAGCATTATCCATCAGTGAAATTCTTTTCTGGCGATGAGGGACTTATTAATCTTATCGATTACTGCAAAGCGGAGATGGTGGTCAATGCTTTAGTGGGGTTTGTGGGTTTATATCCATCGATTTATTCATTAACCAATAATTATAAACTCGCTTTAGCAAACAAAGAATCTTTAGTCGTTGGTGGAGATATCATCAATGATTTATTAGCTAAAGGACACGGCGAACTATTTCCTATTGATAGCGAGCATTCCGCCTTATGGAAATGTTTAAAAGTTAAAGACACAGATGTTGATAAATTAGTGATCACTGCTTCAGGCGGAGCTTTTAGGAAATTAAATAGAGACCAATTAGTGGATGTGAAAGCTAGTGATGCTTTAAAACATCCGACTTGGAAAATGGGTCCAAAGATTACTATCGACTGTGCGAGCATGGTCAATAAATCTTTTGAAGTTATTGAAGCTTATTATTTATTTGGTTATGATTATGAACATATCTCTATTTTGCTCCATGATGAATCAATGATTCATTCATTAGTGAAATACAAAGATGGCACATATCGCGCGGAAGTGTCATATCCAGATATGCGTAACCCAATTCGCTTTGCTTTATATGAAGGCAACATCCCTTTTGATACCGAAGTGAGCGATGATTATCATAAATTTGGTCCATACCATTTCCATGATTTCGATATCAACCGTTATCCGGTTGTTAATCATGCGCGAACAGTGATGGAAAAAGGCGGCACTTATGGGGCGGTATTCAATGCTTCTAATGAGGTTGCTGTTCATGCTTATCTAAAAGATGAAATTCCCTTTTTAGCAATTGAATCACTCATCAACCGCTGCATGAATGAACATCATAATGAAAAAGCAAAAGATTATGAAACTTTATTAAGAGTTGATCAAAAAACTCGTAAATATGTGAGAGAGCTTATCGAGAAAGGAGAATATTAATGGCGTTTTTATCAGTCCTTGGTTACATCGTTTTATTCATCCTTTGCCTATCGGTTTTAATCGTTGTCCATGAACTAGGTCACTTAGCCACGGCGAAAGCTTTTAATGTATATTGCTTAGAATTCTCTATCGGTTTCGGACCAGCTATCTTCCATAGAAAGAGAAAGAAAGGCGAAACATATTTCTCAATTAGAGCTTTTCCTCTCGGTGGTTATGTTTCAATGTATGAAGAAGGAGTGGAACTTCCAGAAGGAGTGACAGTTGATCCTTCACGCAGTTTTGATCACATCAAGAAATGGAAGAGAATTATCATCCTTTTCGCTGGTGTATTTAATAACTGTATTCTCGCTCTCATCATCTTCTTTATTTCTGAGGCTGCATGTTTGCAGCGTTCTTTCGTCTATTATCAAGAAGAGGCAACCTCACCCTCGGTCTGTTTCCAGATTGAAGCCACCCCAGATTCACAAGCAAGCAAAGCCGGTGTGGAAGCCGGTTCTTGGAATAAATATACAAGAATTCATTCCGGTGACAGCAATATCTTTATGCCATCTGCCTATCTTTTAGATAGAGAAGCTTTATTATCCTATCAAGATGGAACTAGTGAAAAGGTGGCGGCGGTGGTGAGTACGGATAAACTCACATTCAATCAAAGACAATTCGCGAATAATCTTCGCTTCTATGAATTTTCTACTTCCGAACAAGCCAAAATCAATGATGGTATTGATTTTAATAAGGAAATAGCGGCTTCTAGCACGACGATTAAAGAAATAACTTTTGTGGTTACCACTGTAAAGCTCTCTAGAGGAGAAGACGGTAAAACCAAAGAAGAGGATCTCGCTCAATATGAATTAACGGTGGGAAGGAAATTAAATGATGACCAAACATGGTCTTTTGAAGATAGCGGTTTATCTTTCTATATTTGGGAAAGATATAACTCTATCGGCGATGCATTTAAGAATACTTTCTCTGATTTCGGTTATTCTGCAGGGGCAATTGTTCGTTCTTTAGGCTCTTTATTTACTTCTGCAGAAAGCTGGAAACAAGTGGGTGGTATCGTCTCTATCGGCGTACAAACTTCATCCATCCTTGCGGATATGGGTATCGGAAAATTCTTATATGTATGGGGCTTAATTTCTGTTAACTTAGCGATTGTTAACTTATTACCATTCCCTGGCCTTGATGGTTGGCAGATTCTCGTCCTCGTGGTGGAGATGGTGGCCCATAAAGAGATTCCAGAAAAGATTAAAAATGTTGTATCAATTGTCGGTCTTGTCTTGTTGATGGCCTTTGCCGCATTGATATTAGTGAAAGATATAATAGGGTTATTCTGATGAAAGATAAGATGAAGAGGTTTCTAACAAGCATTGGGATTAATAATCTCGATCGTTTTGATATGGACTTCGACCTTCTTTCTTATGACCTATTTGAACCTAAGAAACTTAATATGATGGTGGTGAAAGAAACCCCATGGACATATGAATTAATTAGAGAATTACAAGATCATCTCGTCAATATCGATTATAAATATTCGTTAAGGTTTTCTTATATTGAAAAGCCAAATAACGATAACGTCATCGCTTTATTTAACGATTGGTATCAAACGATTTATCGTTTGCCAAATGAAGTGGAAATAATTCCTGATGAAAAACAGGAGAATACATTGATCTTTGTTTTTACAAGCGAAGAACAACAGGATAAATATAAATATCCTCTTAAAGATTTTAAAGATTTCCTCTATTTCCTTGGTTATGACTTTTTCCTTAATGAAGAACTAAGAGTAGTAGAAGAAGCTGAATCAGTTAATATTTCCAAAAAAGAACTCCGTTCCTTAGTTAAAAGCGTGGAGAAAGAAGCAAAGGCGATTATTAAAGATTCCGATGAAGAAGGAATGGGAGACGCGGAAAATGAAAAAGGCGACGTTATTCAACAAATGGAAGAAGAACATCGTCGCATGAATATTGAAGTTGGCGATGCGATTATGGCCACGATGCTTGAGAATAAGCGTGAAATGGAAAGAGAAAGAGAACGTAATCGCCGCAACAAAAGAGGCAATTATCACTTCGTTGAAAAGATAAGCGATATCACTCCAGAATCAGGCAATGTCGATTTCTCTGGTTCAATCTTTATGGTGGAAGAAAAAACATTTAAAGACAGAACGAGGTTAACCATCGGTGTGCATGATGATGCGGGTGGAAATATTAAAGTCAGCATGTATGAAACTGAACAGGTTTCCAAAGAATTTATCGGGGGATTAAAAGTTAAGAGCAATATCCGTGTTAAAGGATGTTCGTACCGCGATGAATACAATAAAGAAATCATGGTGAAGGGACATTATTTATATATGTTACCTCCTGATGAAATCAAAGCGGATAACGCAGAAGTGAAGAGAGTTGAACTTCACCTACATTCTAATATGTCTACTCAAGACGGCATCACCCAGATGGCCGACTATATTAAATACGCGAAAGCTCTTGGCCATACAGCGATGGCGGTGACTGATCATGGTGTCGTGCAAGCTTTCCCAGATGCACAGAACGCGGTGATGAAGGACGATTTTAAAATGATCTATGGATGCGAATTCTATATGGTCGATGATAATAAATACGTCTTTAATCCCCGCAAAATCCCATTAAAAAAGGCAACATATGTCGTTCTCGACTTAGAAACTACAGGTTTAAGTTCGCGTTATGATCGCATCATTGAATTTGGCGCGGTAAAAGTTGTTGATGGCTTAGTAGCTTCTTCCATCGATATTTTAGTCAATCCGCAAATACCTCTTCCTAAAGAGATTACAGAACTCACTGGCATTAAGGAAGAGATGCTTGTTGGTAAACCTACAATTAAAGAAGCGTTACCTCAGATTTTAGCTTATATTGGCGATAGTGTTTTAGTCACTCATAACGCGCGATTCGATTTTACATTCCTTCAAGAAGCGCTTAAAAATAATGGCTTTGACTCATTGACTAATTCGGTCATTGATACACTTGCTTTATCTCGTTATTTGTTCCCTGAATCTAGACGTCACACATTAGGTGCATTATGTAAGAATATGGAAATTAATTACAGCGAAGATGACGCTCACCGTGCTGATTACGATGCCCGTGTTCTTAATGATGTCTGGCAACCAATTATTGATAGACTTCATGAACACAATATTGACGATGTTCTTGATTTAGATACTTTAGAAACCCCAAAAGAAACATTAAAACACGTAAGACCTTCCCACTGTATCGCATTAGTGAAAAATCAAGCGGGTGTAAGAGATTTATATGAACTCGTTTCCTTATCTCATACCGAGTATTTTGGTACCGTTTCTAAAAACCCAAATACCCCACGTAAAGAAATCAATCGTTTAAGAAAGAATCTCTTAATTGGTAGTGCATGCTGTAACGGTGAAGTTTTTGATACGGCGAGAACAGGAAGTAAAGAAAGACTTTTAGAAGTCATGAGATTCTATGATTATATCGAAGTTCAACCTCCTGGTAACTATTCTCACCTTGTTAATCGTGGAGCCTTAACCGAAGAGCAAGTCTTAAAATATATCAAAGATATCATTGAAGCGGCTGATGAACTCGGTAAACCCGTTGTCGCGACTGGTGATGTCCATTATCTCACTCCAAAAGAAAAGATATTTAGAGACGTCTATATTTCCGCGCCTGCCGTTGGTAAGGGTTTACATCCTCTTTATCCAGGTAAAGGCAAGATGCTAGATTCTCCAAGTCCAGATCAACATTTCCGTACGACAGAAGAGATGCTTGAATGCTTCTCCTTCTTAGATGAAGCAAAGGCTTATGAAATAGTGGTCACTAATACAAATATGATCGCTGATCAAATTGAAAAAACAATTCCTGCTGCTAACGATGTTTTGCATACTCCAGATATTCCAGGATGTGAAGAGAAGTTGAGAGAAATTTGTTATAAAACTGCACATGATACTTTTGGGGAAAACATTCCAGAAGAAGTGAATGCCCGATTAGAAAGAGAGCTTGATGGTATCATCTCTAGTGGTTACGCGGTTATTTATTACATTGCCCATATCTTAGTTAAAAGAACTAATGATGCGGGATATATTGTTGGTTCCCGTGGATCTGTTGGTTCATCTTTCGTCGCTACGATGGCGGGTATCACTGAAGTTAATCCTCTCCCACCTTATTATATTTGCCCAAAATGTAAACATTTTGAATGGGGCAAAGAATCTCATCCGGAAATTTTAAGTGGATATGATTTACCAGATAGAATGTGTCCAGAATGTGGAAATAAGATGAAGAGTGATGGTCAAAACATTCCTTTTGAAACATTCTTAGGCTTTAATGCTGATAAAGTTCCTGATATCGACTTGAACTTCCCACGTGATTTCCAAGCTGAAGCTCATAAATTTACCAAAGATATCGTTGGCGAACATAACGTTTTCCGTGCTGGCACGATTGAAACGGTTAAAGATAAGACCGCATATGGTTTTGCCCGTGGCTATTATGAAGAACTCGCGATGGGTAGAGTTCTCAAAGATCCAAAGAATAAAAATCTTCCAATGAAAGAAGTGGAGAACAAAGCCAAAGAAATCGTTAGCAAAGAAGCGACAAACGCGGAATTATCATATATCGCTAGTGGGTGTATTGATGTAAAAAGAACTACTGGTCAACACCCAGGTGGTATTGTTGTTTTGCCTCAAGGGCATGAAATCTATGAATTCACTCCAATTCAATATCCTGCCGATGATTTAGAGAATGAATGGCAAACGACGCATTTTGATTTCTCTAAGATTCACGACACATTATTAAAACTTGATATGTTAGGTCACTTAGACCCAATGGCTTTAAAGATGATGTGTGACTTGACGGGTGTCAAAGTTGAAGATATTCCGTTTAACGATAAAGATGTTCTCTCTTTATTCTCCTCAAATAAAGCATTGAAGATGACTAGAGATTATTTAGGTAATCGCACAGGAGCGATGGCGCTTCCAGAATTCGGTACTGAGAATACGAGAAGAACATTGGAGACAACTTTACCAAAGACATTTACTGATCTCGTTGTTATTTCTGGTCTATCGCATGGTACTGGTGTGTGGGCAGGTAATGCCGAAGATTTAATTAGAAATGGAACAGCGACATTACAAACTGTCATCGGATGTCGTGATGATATCATGACTTATTTGATGAGAACGGGATTACCATCTAATATTTCCTTCTCCATCATGGAAACTGTTCGTAAGAAGAATAAATTCTTAAATGAAGAACAGATTGCTTTAATGAGGGCTAAAGGAGTGCCTGATTGGTATATCGATTCCTGTAACAAGATCGAATATCTCTTCCCTAAAGGACACGCGTGTGCTTACGTCATTATGGCGGTTCGTGTCGCTTATTTTAAACTTTACTATCCTCTTGAATTCTACGCGACATTCTTCTCTGTCCGTAGTAAACAGTTCGATATTTTCTCTATGGTCAAAGGTGAAGCTGCTATCATCAACACTTTAGATAAATTAAAACTAAAGAGCAGAACAAAGGGTGAAAAGCTCTCCACAAAAGAAGAAGAGATATTAAAAACACTGCAAATCGCGATTGAAATGTGCCAAAGAGGCTATTCTTTTGCTAACATTTCTTTAGATAAAAGCGATGGCATCAATTTTATTGTTGATAAAGAAAACAAACAACTTATTCCTCCATTCATCACTTTAGATGGTATCGGTGAAGCCGCTGCAAATTCCGTTCCAGAGGCAAGAAAGAATGGTCCTTTCACTTCCAAAGAAGATCTTTTGAGAAGAACACAATTAACACAGACAAATATGAAAGACTTAGAGGAATTAGGTGTTCTTAATGGGCTTAAGGAGGACGAAAGCATTTCCTTATTTGATGATTTCTTCTAATCGAGAAGTAGCGCAGCTTGGTAGCGCGCTTGGTTCGGGACCAAGAGGCCGCGGGTTCGAATCCCGTCTTCTCGACCAAATGTAAACTACAGTATTGATACAATGTCAGTACTGTTTTTTTATGCAAAAATAAGCGAAAAACAGCCTAATTTATAATATTTATTAAAGAAAATAGAGAATTTGTTTGTTTCAAAAGCCCTTTTATAGAGTCTTTTCAGAAGCGGGTAGTTTTGAATAATTAGGTCATTTTAAGAATAGGGGAGTAGTTGTAGACAATGTATAGTTGATTATTTTTAATCACTTTTGTTCAGAAGATTTTATAAACAAAAAAATATTTTGTGGTATGATTTTTAAATTAGGGTATTAATTATGACTTATAAAGAAATGAAAAAAGAATATAGAGATTTAGAAAAGAAATATATTGAAGATAGAGAAAAGATTATCGATGAAAAGCATAATCAATTAGAAGACCTCAAAGATCAATATAAACTAGATAGGATGGTTTTAAGAAAACCATTAAAAGCAGAAGAATATCGAATAAAAATAGAAAAAAAGAAGAAGCATAGGATGCTAAATGATGCTCCTCGAAGAAAAACATTAGAAGAAATAGGGAACTCTGTTTCTCATGGTGTTGGAGCGCTTCTAGGCATTTTGTTTCTGGTTTTAATGATTTTTAAATCAACAACCGCATTAAGCTTAACGGCCGCAATAATCTATGGCACATGTTTCTTTTTACAAATGTTATTTTCTTGTTTGTATCATGCGTTCAAGGGCGGAACAGTCGTAAAGAGAATATTTAGAAGATTTGATTATTCATCAATTTACTTACAAATAGGTGGAACCTTTGCTCCATTATTTTTAATTTATATGGTAGATAAAATGTGGGGACTCGAATGGGGCTTAACATTATTTATTATTCAATGGGCTTTAATCGCGCTAGGGGTAACCTTTGTTGGAGTTTTTGGACCTGGAAGAATTAGATGGCTACATTTTACTTTATATTTTGCAGTAGGTTGGAGTGGATTAATGTTCCTTCCTGCATGGTTTACAAATGATTTGTATTTGGCTCTTTGGATACTTGGAGGTGGCGTAACATATACATTAGGAATGATACCTTTTGCGGCACTGAAAAATAGACCTGTATCACATTTTATTTGGCACCTTGTCGTTTTAGCAGCGGCAATACTTATGTGGGTAGGTATTTATCTTTATGTATTTTGATAGACAATAAAATATACAAAAGCAATATAAGAAAACATGAAAATTCAAATAAAATGTAAAAATATTCGAGTTTTGCATGGTTTTTGAATAATTAAATTTTATCGTTCAATAAATTTTTTATTTTAAGAAACTACTTATAAACAACTGTTGCATTTAATAGTTTTTGTTGCAAAAGTTCCTGAAGTGTTGCATTTTAGAAGAGGAAGTGTTGCATTTGTATCATTTCTTGCGTTTTCTTCCAATCGTTAACTACAGTCTTGATACAATGTCAGGACTGTTTTTTTATGCCAAAAAAATCGAAAAACAACAATATCTTTTATATTTTTACACTGCTTAAAAATAGATAATTTTGGTATTATCAACTTTTCATTAAGCATAGCTTAAAATATTTATATACAACTTATAGTTGAGAGAAAATACAACCTTTGGTTTATTCGCTCAACGTAATTTCGATACAATTTTTCTTGACGAGGATAAATAATGAGAGTGTGCCAAGGAGGAAGAGTTTATGGCAAAAGAAACATTCGGTCAAAGATTAGCAAGACTAAGAAAAGAAAAAGATTACACGCAGAATGATATCGCGGATAAGGTAGGGGTTACTGCTCAAGCAGTATCAAAATGGGAAAACGATCAAGCTTCTCCAGACATCGACGTCATCGTGAAACTTGCAGACTTATACGATATTTCTACAGATGAGTTATTAGGAAAAGAAAAACCAGCGGTCACTTCCTTCCAAGAAAAACCATCTAAGAAATCATTAGATAAGATGTTCTTCAGAATCAAGGTTCATGATGCTGAAGAAGGAGACGATGTGAACGTTAATCTCCCGCTGGCCTTAGTGAGAATCTTTGTGGACAAAGAAGATGGCAAGATTAATATCCTTAACGGTAACAAAAATTTAGAAGGTATCGATTTCCGTCAATTAATCGAAATGGTCGAACAAGGAGTAGTGGGCGAACTCATCTCTGTTGATTCTAAAGACGGCACGACGGTGAGAATCTTTGTCGAATAATGAGAATTGTAGTGAGAAATAAAAACGAAAGACCACGATTTCTCGTCTTATTCTTCCCCTTATGGGCGATCAAATTCAAAGTCTTCGCGAAAGGTTTAGCAAATAACAAAGATATCGCGATGGAAGCTGATGAGTTACATCAAACATTAAAGAAAGCCTATAAGCAGATAAAACAGTGTGTGAGAGAAAATGGGCATTTCTATTTAGTAAAAGTTGATACCCGTGATGGAACAAAAGTTTGCATCAGAGTATAAAAAAAGAGGTGTAGCATTTTGCCTTCTGCTGTAGCATAAAGGCAGGAAAGCGTAGCATTTGTATTATTTCTATAGTTTATTTCCAATCGTTAACTACAGTCTTGATACAATGTCAGGACTGTTTTTATTTATAGGAAATAGTGGTAAACTATCTTGCATAAAGGGTGCAATTTATGGTTTATAAAATAGATGATTATAGTAAAGTTGAAAAGCTTTTTAATGGCTGGCCATATGAAAATTGGCATACTGTAATGAATCAAAAAGTGAGAATATATGTTGATAATCCTGATTCTCCAAAGTCTGCAGTTGGGTGTTTAGGTGGTTGGTGTTTTTGTGTCGGTGAACCAAATAAGAAGCTAATCACGCAAAAGCAAAAGAAATGGTTTGGTTTATTTCCTAAAGACAAAAAATGGGAAAAGCTAATTAAAGAATGCTATCCAGACGCTGAGATGTATACCCGTTATGCAATTAAACATGACGCAGTATTTGATAAAGAAAAGCTTAAATCATTCGTGGACGCCCTTCCTGAAGGATATGAATTAAGACTCATTGATTCTAAAGTCTATGATTTAATTCAAAAAGTCGATGATGGAGATGTCGAAGAATTAATTGATTGGTTTGATAATAAAAAGCAATTTCTTGAATTAGGACTTGGATATGTGGTAATCAAAGATGGCGAAGTGGTGGGTGGAGCCTCAACTGCCTACCGTTTTCCAAAGGGAATTGATATTGAAATCGATATTCTTAAAAAGCACAGACGCAAAGGGTTAGCGACTGCTGCAGGAGCAAAACTGATTCTCGATTGTCTAGAAAGAGGATGGAGACCGACTTGGGATGCCGCCAATATGAAATCTGTCCATTTATCAGAGAAACTCGGATATACATTTAATTACAAATATCATTGTTTTTGGATTAGTCCTATCTTTTTTAAAACTATTAGAAATCCAGACAAATCCAAGTGGGAATCTTATTGTGGCAAATATGAGACAAACTGTAAGGATTTCAAATTAAAAGAAGTGTGGATGAAAGACGGCGATTTATATGGTCGAGCGGATAATGAAGTCCGGAGAAATATTAAATTCAAGTTTTACCCAATTGGCCTTAATGTATTTGGCAGAAGAGATGGAAACGCTATCGTAACTTTTGAAAAAGATAGTTACATTATCGACGATATTGTTTGCAAAAAGATTTGAAACATCAGACTTGGCTTTCAAATAGGAAAATTAACAAGCGGTCCAAATTTTCCGAAGGTGGTCCATTGTATCTTTTCTAAACATTCTAGCCACTCAACTAACAACACCCATTGGGTGTTTTCTTTTACCTTTTATGGTATAATTTAATAGTTATGGCAAATAAGTTTTTTGAAATAGTGGATAAGTATGGAGAAGCTCGTAATGATGAACCATATTTTGAAGATGGCTTAAAAGAAATACAGCGTTCTCATGATTTATCTTTGAAGATATCTAGTAAAAGACCAACAGATGAAGATTACCATTCCTTATTATGCGAATTATTTCAAACTGATTTAGATAAGTCTGTCTCTATCGTTTCTCCTTTTTACTGCGATAACGGCATCAGAATGAGATTTGGTAAGAACATTACCATCAACAAAGGCGCGACTTTTCTTTCGGCAGGGATCATCGATATCGAAAATGGTGTTTTGATTGGCCCTGATGTACGAATCGCTACTGTCAATCACGATTTAGAAGATAGACATCATAAATTTTATTTTAAAAAAGTAACGATTAAGAAAAATGCTTGGATATGTATGGGAGCGATTATTTGCCCAGGAGTTACGATTGGAGAGAATTCAGTTGTGGCAGCAGGTGCAGTAGTAACAAAAGATGTTCCTGATAACGTCATCGTGGGTGGAAATCCCGCGAAGATCATAAAACATTTATAATAAAAATATGCAGAAAATAATGGAACCAACTTTTGAAATTCTCTATCTCGTCGCGGGATTATGTATTTCAATTTACATTCTTATAAAAAGCAAAAAGAGATTACCTTATATCCTGTTTGGGATAATGGGTTTAGTTTTGGTTTTTGGTGATTCGTTCCATTTAGTGCCAAGAATCATTAATGCTTTGGAACCCGGGTTTGAGAATATTGATTATTATCTTGGCATCGGGAAATTGATCACTTCCATCACAATGACTATATTCTATGTCATTTTGTTTTGGTTTTTTAAACTCAGATACAAGGAAAAAACATCTTTAGCTTTAGATTTTGGAATCTATGTTTTAGCGATAATTCGTATTGTTTTATGTTTATTACCATTCAACGAATGGACTAACAAAAATGCCCCATATATGTGGGGAATATATCGTAATATCCCATTTGTGGTTATGGGCATATTGATGGTGGTGTTAATCTTCATTTGGACTAGGGTATATAAAGATAAACCATTTATGTTTGCACACCTTGCGATATTATTTAGTTTCGTGTTTTATATCATGACTGTCACATTAACAGTCGTTCATACTGCCTTTGGAATGATGATGATTCCTAAGACAATATGCTACGTATGGCTACTTGTTATGGGGATAGTGGCAGTCAATAAAGATAACAAAAATGGGGAAGAATAATTCTTACCCCATTATTTTTTATTTTTTCTAATCAATTATGCATCAAATGGATTATTGATGAATTTATTGATGATTGTATCAACACCTGATAAAAAAAGACCCTTAGGGTCTTATATTATTTGTTCAATTGTTCAACGATGGCGTTTTCAAAGTTGAGCGGTTTGTCTGTTGGGGCAAATCTACCCACGACTTCACCTTGTCTATTGATTAAGAATTTGGTGAAATTCCATTTCACATTGACTGGTTTATTCTTCTCGTTTTGAGTGATTAACCAACCAAATAATGGATCTTTTTTATCGCCTTTTACTTCGATCTTTTTGAATCTTGGGAATTGAGTATTGTATTTAAGGGAGCAGAACTGGTTGATTTCCGCATCGCTTCCAGGTGCTTGGTGGAAGAATTGGTTGCATGGGAAATCAAGTATTTCAAATCCTTGGTCTCTATATTTTTCATATAAAGCTTCTAAGGCTTCATATTGTGGTGTGAAACCACATCCAGTGGCAGTATTGACGATGAGCAATACTTTGCCTTTATATTGCTCAAGGGAGACTTCGCTTCCATCTTGGGCTTTCACTTTAAAATCATAAACGTTCATTTTCTTTACCTCTCTGGCTTGATTATATAAAGCAATAATTAATGTAGGCAAACAATATGAACAAAATTTTTAGTTTTGTTTGGTCTAACTAATACATAAATGTATAATGAAAAAGATGAGTGAATTAGTTTTAGATAATCAAAATGTCTCACGTAAGAAAATTGGAGCATTCGAAAAGCGTGTCCATGAGATAGATTTTCTTCGTGGTATTTTAATTATTATTGTCGTTCTCGACCATATTATGAATAACATCATGCTCCATTCTATTTCGTGGGCAGAATGGGTTCCATCTAATCCAGCATTCACCAATCTTGCTAACGGGATGATGTGGTATTGGAATGGCGAACCACGCGCGGTGATTCGTTATCTCGCTTTGTTCTTATTCTGCTTTGTGAGTGGAATCAGCTCACAGTTCTCCCGTAATAACTGGAAAAGAGCAGGGGAGTTATTGATCGTTTGGGGTGTTTTATTAGTTGGTGGAAGATTATTAGAAGCATATAGATGGCTTCCAAATACTAGCACTCGTATCGATTTCAATATCATTGGTGTATTGGCTTTCTCCACCCTTTTCTACTGTTTTATTCAAAATCAATCATGGAAAGGTATGCTAGCAAGCACATTAATATGGTTTATTGTCTCATGTTATGTAGTGCCGTTTCTTGGAGCGATTAATAATGTCGCTCTTAACGATAATGTTTATATACCTGTTCTTTGGAATGGAAAACGATATTTTACCGGTGACTGGATGCCGTTATTCCCATATATCACATTCTTCTTTATGGGAGCGGTTTTCTCATATTTCTTCTACCGCAAGAAGACCAGCTATTTTAAAAGACATGAATGGGAGAGACCTTTCTGCTTCGTGGGTCGCAATACCATCTGGATTTATTTGGGCCACCAAGTTATCTTCATCCCACTTTTCATGTTGATTGACGTGATCATTAAGGCAAGTTATGGAATCTAGTAATAACAATAAGACAATGTATCAGGCCCTTAAAGAGGCTGCGCTTGATTTCCCATTTGGAACAGCGATTTATTATCAAGGTAAGAAGATTTCTTATCGTTCTTTTCTTAAGAAAATTGATAAAATGGCTGCAAAACTCCAATATGATTTAGGCATTAAGGCGGGGGATGTCATTCTTCTTTCTCAACCAAATATTCCAGATGTCTTAATCCTTTTCTATGCGATTAATAAGATTGGGGCTATCGCGAATATGGTTCACCCATTCACTCCATATAACCAAATCGCCGCTATCTATAAGAAGACTAAATCAAAATATGCTTTCCTCTTTGAACAAAGAGTTGCAAAAGAAGTGGAAGCGTATCGTGAATCTGCTGTTCACTGCTATGTCACAAGGGTAGAAAACTATCTTCCTTTCTTCAAGAAAGTTGTCTATCACTTCATGAACCGCAAGATTAGAAAGAAATTAGGAAGTTATATCAAATTCAAAGGCTTCAATTATATTCATAAACTCCCAAGAGTGAGAAAGAAGAGCGTTGAGGTAGAAAACCTCACAAGACAAACTGCGGTTTTGCTCCATTCTGGCTCAACTACAGGGGCACCTAAAACAATTTGTATTTCTAATGATGCTTTTAACTTTACCAGTTATAAAGCGTGTGAATTCGTGGACTGCACTCCTAAAGATATTAGGGGTACGATGATGCTCACCGTTCTTCCAAGTTTCCATGGTTTTGGTTTATGCATGGCGATGCACGCGCCTTTAATCAACCGTTTTGGAGTGGGCTTAGTTCCTAAGTTCTCCACTAAAGATGTCGTGGATATCATGAACCATAACAAGATGTCTGTGATCATCGGTATTCCAAAGATTTATGAAGCCTTATTAGATGATCCTAAATTTGTTAATAACAAGAGACTTAAGTACCTTAAAGTTTGTTTCTGCGGTGGTGATTCAATGAATGTGTCTCTCAAAGAGAGATGGGATAAGGCTTTAAAAGCTGATAGCCATAATCGTCAGGTCTTTGAAGGATATGGTTTAACTGAAGCTATTTCCGTGAACTGTGTCAACACTTATGCGCATAATAGAAAAGGCTCAATTGGCTATCCTGCTAGTGGAGTGAAATTCAAGATTATCGATGATAAAGAAAATGAAGTGAGCACTGGTGAATTAGGTGAAATCTGCATTCTCTCTGGTTCAGCGATGGTGAAATATTTTGAAGATGAAAAAGCCACTAGAGCGACATTCACTAAAGATGGCTATTTAAAAACTGGTGATATCGGTTATATCGACGCGGATGGATTTATCTTCTTTAAGCAAAGAAAGAAGAGAGTAATCAAGGTTTCTGGTGTTGGTGTTTTCCCAAGCGAAGTGGAACAACTCGTGGAATCAGTGCCAGGAGTAGAAGCCTGCTGCGCGATTAGAATTCCTGATCCAAAGCTCGTCAATGCGATTAAGATTTATGTTGTTGCGAAGTTCTACGATGAACAAGGTATGAGAAGAGCAATTATGGCCAAATGCCAACAATATCTCATCCGTTGGTCAGTCCCAAAAGAAATTGAATTCGTCAACGAACTGCCATACACTTTACTGGGTAAAGTCGATTTCGTGAAGATCCAAAAAGAAGAAGACGCGAAAAGAGGACTTTAATCCTAAGCGGCCATGGCGGAATGGTAGACGCGCTAGTTTCAGACGCTAGTGGGGAGACCCGTGGAAGTTCAAGTCTTCTTGGCCGCACCATAATAATAAAATAACGAGGCACGCCTCGTTTTCTTTTGTGATTCTTATTGTTGTTCTAAAAGCTTTAAAAACTCATCCTCAGGAACAACTTTAGGACACCGAATGGGAATCCTCTGTTGTTCAACTGCCGAATTGGTTCACCAAAACAAGATAATTTGCATCTAAAATATATACAAAGTATATAAAACAATGTATACTTATAAAGTTAAAAAAGAGGTAGAACAAATATGAAAAGAAAATTTACATTTGTAGTGTTACTTCCAATGGCGTTTATGGTCATGGGCTGCAACAATGGACAAACCAAACAATATTTCAAATTATGGAACGACTGCAATGCATTAACAACATTAAAGAGTTATGTGGAAGATGTCACTAATCCAAATTCAAAGAACTTCATTCCGGTGGAAGACAGAATCGCGACATTCGATATGGATGGAACGTTCATCGGTGAGCTTTATAAAACATATTTTGAATATAATTTGCTTGAATACCGCGCTTTAGAGGATGAGACATACACTGTCAAAGATGAAAGTGTTGTCCAAGCAGCGCAAAACATTAGAGATTTCGTGAGAAACGATACACCTCTTCCATCACATTTTGATATGGTACACGCTTATGCGGCGGCCAAAGCATATGCCGGTATGAGCGTTACTCAATTTGATAACTATGTTAAAGAATTCGCCAAGAAGACACCATTTGGTTTTAAAGGTATGACTTATGCCACAAGCTTTTATAAACCAATGCTTGAAGTCTTCGATTATCTCAAAGATAATAACTTCACATATTATGTTGTTTCTGGATCCGATAGATCCATCTGCCGTGCATTAGTGGGCTCCCTTGGCATTCCTGCTAATCGCGTCATCGGTATGGATGTTGTTTACAAATCAACAAATCAAGGCACTGAAGAAGGCGTTGATTACACGATGGGTGTCGGTGAAGAATTATTTAGAACTGAAGAATTAATCATCAAGAACCTTAAAACCAACAAGGTCAAACAAATCTATCAAGAAATTGGCAAAGTCCCAGTCTTATCATTCGGTAATAGCTCTGGTGACTGTGCGATGCATAATTACTGCATGAGCAATAGTTATAAGCACGAAACATTCATGCTTGTCGCGGATGATAATGTGAGAGATCATGCGAACTTAGCTGAAGGAGCAAAAAGACAAAAATTGTGGGAAGATGCTGGTTATACAGTTGTCTCCATGAAGAATGACTTCAAAACCATATATGGTGATGGAGTTGAAGTTGTTCCATTTGATTGGGGTAATTAGTAAAGAGCAGAGATGCTCTTTTCTTATAATGTTATCGCTATTATGTGATATGCTCTTTTCTATGAAATATCGTCAATAGATAATGAACAGCTAGAAGGAGAGGCTAATTATGGCAAGGATTAAACGATACTGTGGAAATTATATTTTAGAGGTCAACGGCAATATCATTAAGGAATATTGTGGCAATTATCTCTATGAAATAAGTGGAGATAAGCTAAAGAAATACTGTGGCAATTACCTTTATCAATTCGACGGCGATAGAGTAAAAGAATATTGTGGTAATTATGTTCTAGAAATGGTGGGCAATAGATTAAAACGATACTGTGGCAACTATATTGCAGAAGTCGATGGGAACAAAATTAAACGATACTGTGGTAATTATGAATATGAGATTGATGGTTTTATCACTCAAAAAGAGTTACTGGCTTTATTGACATTGCTATATGCATAGAAAAAGAAAACCACTTAAGTGGTGTTTCTTTACCAACGGTTTTTTACTTTCTCAGCAAACCCGAGGAGATTATCTATTCGATATATTTTTTTATTGATGGTGATGGTTCCAACAAAGTAGCCAAAGACTTGATGTTGCTTGCTTTGAATGATTAAGGCGTTGGTGTTGGCGTAGCGGTCGATGATCGGTTTAAAGATAAGGCTGATATCACCTTGTTGACTTTTAATCTTCCATTCACCTTTATAATTCTCTTTTCCCTTTTCATCTTTAGGAATAATGAATTCAACATCTTCTAATTTAAATGCTTCTTTATCATAGAAGAACATATTTTCGCTTGCCTTAGAAGTATCGCCGAAACCATAACCAAGGTTGAAACCAAGGCGATGACCATCATTTGTATAGGCATTAAGGCTTGACCAGTACCAAGTATTAGAATAAGTCCATATTCCTCTTCCCCAGTCTAACACCCCAAGCGTTTCTTCCTTTTTAAACTGATATTCGATGTTATCATAGCTAAAGAAACCTTTCGCGCATAAAAGATTAATCTTTTGGTTATAGTAGAAATGTCTTTTCTTTTTAAATGGAGTAGCGATAACCATCGATTTATCTAAAGTGCTTTCTAAAGATATATCACAGAAGAAGTCCTTACCTTTTGATAAATTCTTCATCATGCAGATGAGGTGTCTCTTCCCATTTTCATTTATAAACTTCATGTCGAAATTATGACTTTTAACGCAGATATTGCCATCGTTAGAAGTATATGGAAGGTTGGTTTTACCAAAGGTAAGCCATGACATATATGATTTAGTAACTTCTTTATGGTTAATAAAATCGAGAACGGAGACGGAGACAAGACCCATATAAGAGTTATCGTCAATGGTAAGAGCGATGCCGTAGTTTCTATCTCCAATGTAATAATAATCCCATTCTTTGATGCGGGATTTTAAGCCTTTAATCTTTTTACGGTTATATTCTTTGACAAGAGAAAATGCATATCCAGCTTCTACTAGATTGCCTTGTTCATCAAGCAAAGGTCCTTTGTTTAACTGATGTTGCATATATCTACTTATATTATATCTTTTATTTTCTGGTAATTGTTATATAGAATATTTTCATAATAATGATATAAGTGAGGTTAGCTATGTTTCATCAATTCCGAAGCGACTACATTGAATTAGCGGATAAACGCATTTTGGATGCTTTAAATAAATATTCTTTAGAGCAAAACATTCCATATGGTTTCGATTATCATAGCGATAACGCGGCAAAATATATTTTAAAAACATTTGGTTCCGTTAATGGGAAAGTATATTTCTTAGAAGGCGGGACTCAAACTAATCTCGTTTTCATTTCCTACTGTTTAAGACATTATGAAGGGGTGATTGCCGCTGATACGGGCCATATCAACGTTCATGAAAGTGCGGCAATAGAAGGTAGTGGATATAAGATACTCACCGTTAAGAATAGAAACGGTAAAATCTATCCTGAACAAATTGAACCGTTATTAAAGAATAATAGTGATGTTCATACAGTTAAACCTCGTATGATCTATATTTCTAACTCAACAGAGATTGGAACCATCTATAACAAAAAAGAACTAGAAGACTTATATCGCTTCGCTAAAGAAAATGACCTCTATTTATTTATCGATGGAGCTAGATTAGGGAGCGCTCTTACGAGTGAAGAAAACGATTTAGAGAAAACAGATCTAGGAAATCTATGCGATGCCTTCTATGTTGGGGGAACAAAAAATGGTTTGCTCTTTGGTGAAGCACTAGTAATCAATAACCCAGAACTTCAAAAAGATTTCGCTAATCACATCAAAAACAAAGGGGCAATGCTTGCAAAGGGATATGCTTTAGGCATTCAGTTTGAAGAAGCTTTTAAAGATGGCTTATATTTCGAATTAGCGGGCCACGCAAATGAGATGGCAAACCTTATCAAAGATGGTTTATTAGAATTAAATCTAAATCTCGGAAATTCTCCTACAAATCAAATATTTGCCAAATGTGATAAAGAGATGGCAAATGAATTAATCGATGTCTTCGGTTTAGAGAAATGGATTGAAGAGGAAGACGGGATAACGGTAAGAATTGTTACATCATTTGCCACCAAAAAAGAAGATGTTGATGAATTATTAAATTATATTAAAAAGTTGATGAAATAGAAAAAAACGGCACATTTGATGCCGTTTTTCAATGCATTATAATTGATTATCCGTTAAATGATGATTTAAGGGAACAAGTTCTATTGAAGATGAGTGCACCTTCTTTAGATAATTTATCTGTGCAGTAGAAGCCGTTACGGATGAATTGGAATCTATCAAGAGGTATAGTGTCTTTTAATGAGGCTTCAACATAACCTTCAACCTTTTCCCAAGAATTTGGATTTAATCTCTCGATAAAGGATTGTCCTTTTGTTTCTTCGGTTTCATCAAAGACTAATGGTTCATATAAATTGAATGTCGCTTTTAATGCAGTTGTGGCTTCAACATAATGGATTGTGCCATTTGGTTTTCTACCTTCAAAACCGCTTCCAGATTTAGTTTCTGGATCATAAGTGCAGTGGACTTCAACGATATTGCCATTATCATCTTTAACAACGGAATTAGCTTTGACGAAATATGCATGCATTAGTCTTACTTCATCGCCTAATGATAATCTTTTCCATTTGCGGTTTGGTTTTTCTTCCACGAAGTCTTCATGTTCGATGTATAAGTATTTACCAAAAGCCATTTTGCGTTCACCGAGTTCTGGGTTTTCCATGTTATTTGGTGCGTCGACATATTCGATTTGACCTTCTGGGTAATTATCAATGACAAGCTTTAATGGGTGAAGAACGGCCATCACACGTTTGGCTTTCATCTTTTGTTCTTCTCTTAAGAAATAATCTAAGTTATCAGCAGAAGTAGTAGAATTGATTCTGCTTAAGCCAGTATAGACGATAAAGTTTTTAATCGCTTCAGCAGTAAAGCCTTTTCTTTTCAAACCGACTAATGTTGGCATTCTTGGATCATCATATCCGGTGACGTGGCCTTCTTCTACTAATTGACGGAGATATCTTTTAGACATCACAGTGTTAGTGATGTTGAGTCTACCGAATTCATATTGATGTGGAACGTGTTCCATTTCACATTTTTCAACGAACCAGTCATAAAGAATTCTATGGTTATCATATTCAAGAGAACACATTGAATGAGTGATACCTTCAATCGCGTCTTGAAGTGGGTGAGCGAAATCGTACATTGGATAGATGCACCATTTGTTGCCTTGTCTATGATGTGGGACATGTAAGATACGATAGATAACTGGGTCGCGCATATTGATGTTTGGGTGAGCCATATCAATCTTCGCTCTTAAAGTTTTTTCACCGTTACCGTATTTACCTGCTCTCATCTCTTCAAAGAGTTTGAGGTTTTCCTCAACGGAACGATCTCTCCAAGGAGAGTTTTTCCCTGGTTCAGTTAAAGTGCCACGATAAGCAGTGGTTTCTTCTGGGGAGAGATCATCAACATAGGCTAGTCCTTTTTTAATTAAAAGGATCGCTCTATTATATTGTTCATCGAAATAATCACTTCCAAAGTAGATATTCTTTGGTTCATAACCAAGCCATTTTAAATCTTCGATAATCGCATCAACATATTCAGCACCTTCATTGACTGGATTAGTATCGTCAAATCTTAAATTGGTATAACCACCGAATTCTTTTGCGAGTTCAAAATCAGTGACAATCGCTCTTGCGTGTCCGATATGTAGATATGCGTTTGGTTCTGGTGGAAAACGAGTCACAATTTGACTTACTCTGCCTTCTTCAAGGTCTTTTTCCATGATTGTTTTAATAAAGTTATTAATCTCTTCCATACCAAGTCTCCTTAGGCTAACTAAATAATTCTAAACTTTTATTCGTTATTTGTGTATATAATTTATATAATTATTTTCGAATACTAGAGGTTAGAAGTGATGGAAGAAGAAACAGAACTAAGTAGAGGTCAGAATATTAAAGAGTTTTTTATTAAGACTCTTAACGGTATGGCATATGGTTTATTTGCCACCCTTATCATTGGAACCATTTTTGGGACTATTGGAGCGTTATTTAATTATGGCGCGGGTAATCCTTTCTGTGATTTTATGGCTAATTCCTTCTTTGGAAACAACGGGAAAAGTGGTATTTCTTATGTTCTTCAAGTCATCACCGGTGCGGGTATCGGTGTAGGTATCGCTTTAGCTTTAAAAATGGATCCACTTAAAACAGTGGTTCTTGCTGGTGTAGGTGAACTCACTGCTTTCTTATCGTTAACCACTAAGTTCGTCACTGATGGTACATATGCAAATACGATGAAAATCGGTGATCCATTAACTATATATCTCGTTTGTATTGGTGTCGCTTTAGCGATGAAATATGTATTAAGAAAGAAAACACCTGTTGATATTATCTTAGTACCTTTATTTGGAGTGTTGGTCGGTGGTTTATTAGCGCTTGGTGTTAGATATCCTGCAATATATGTCACGTATGGAATACAGTGGCTAGTTAATGCGGGTACAACTGCTGTTCCATTTGTGATGGGAATCGTGGTGGCGGTCCTCATGGGTATGGCCTTAACTGCACCTATTTCGAGTGCGGCTATTGCGGCAATGATCTTTATTATACCGGCTGGCGCAACAGGTGATTACACAGGATTAATAATCGCATCTGGCGCGGCTGTTGTAGGTTGCTCAACTCAGATGGTTGGATTCGCTGTGCAATCACGTAAGGATAACAATATTGGTACAGTGATATCTGTCGGTATTGGTACCTCTATGTTACAGTTTAAAAATATCATTAAAAAACCAATTATTTGGTTACCAACAATCATCGCTTCGGCAATCTTAGGTCCTATTTCCACTTGCTGGATTAAGTTAGCGTGTATGGGTAGTGCAGCTGGTATGGGTACTGCTGGACTTGTAGGACAAATCGGTACAATCTCATCTATGGCGATTGACTCCTGGCAGTTATGGGTTGGATTATTCGTATTAGAAATCATTGCTCCAGCCTTATTAGTATTTGGTTTAGATTTATTATTTAGAAAAATCGGTTGGATTAAAGAAGGGGATTTAAAAATCTAATGGACCAATTCCAACGTTATAAAGCTATTATTGGTACAGCGAAAGTAGAAAAGCTTCATGATAAACATGTTGCGGTTTTTGGTTTAGGCGGCGTCGGTGGGAATGCCTGTGAATCATTAATACGCGCAGGTATTGGAGAAATAACAATTGTAGATAATGATGTAGTGGATCTCACTAATATCAATAGACAGTTAATTGCGACACATTCAGCGATTGGTAAAGATAAGGTTGATGTGATGGAATCTAGATTATTAGATATCAATCCTTCACTTATCGTCCATAAAATAAAGATGTTTTATCTTCCTGAAGAAAGTGATATTGATTTCTCATCATTTGATTATGTTGTTGATGCGATTGATACGGTTAAAGGAAAGATTGGCATAATTGAAAACTGTTACAAAAATAATATTCCTGTGATATCGGCTTTAGGATGTGGGAACAAAATCGATCCGACAAGACTTGAAATTAGCGATATTTATAAGACTAGCTATGACCCTTTAGCGAAAACCCTTAGAAAATTATTAAAAGAAAAAGGCATTAAACATCTCAAAGTGGTCTATTCAAAAGAAGAACCATTAGATATCATTGAACCATTTGATTCTAATAATAATGGTAGACATTCTCCAGGCAGTTCGCCATTTGTGCCACCTGTTGCAGGAATTATCCTCGCTAGCGAAGTAGTAAAAGATTTACTAAGCGAATAATTGAAAGTCATAAATAGTTTGCTATAATAAACTCACTGCCCGAGTGGTGAAATTGGTAGACGCACTGGACTCAAAATCCAGCGGTAGCGATACCGTGCCGGTTCGATTCCGGCCTCGGGCACCATAATCGTATACATACTTTGATACAAAGTAAAATATACAAATAGGCAGAAAATGGGCAGATTCCTTTGAACAACAAAATATGCTCAGTTTTATATAATAATGAAACGATAGAAAAACATTCCACCGGTTTTGAAAGAACTTTTGAATCTTGTAAAAAAGAAAAAAGTTAAGTATGAGTATTTAGATACTGGATTGGGATTCAGATTTACTTTCTATCGTAAAAATGTCCATGGACATGTCCAACTAAAAATAACTGAAAATGATAAAATCATTATTGAAAGATTAAAGGACAACCCTTCTATGACTATTGCGGAATTGGCTAAAGTTTTAAATGTTAGTGATAAAACAGTTTATTGTGCGCTAAGCAAGCTTAAAGTAATGGGAATAGTTGTTAGAGGAGGTAATGATAAAGATGGCTATTGGGAAATATTAGGAAAGTAATTATGGAAGTTAAGTATTTTAAAATAAGAGCAGATTTCAAATATGCAACAAAAGGTAGATTTTATCGTACATTTTTAGTAAAAGAAGATATTAGCCTTGGAGAATTAGGCGAACTGATTGTCGATATATTTGGTGGTACTATGGAACATTTCTTCATGTACCATACAAAAGACAAAGCGTATATTCCTTCATCGTGGATGGAACAATGGGATAGTTTTGGTAGTTCTAGGCATGAACCTTTTAAGGACAAAACAATCAACGATTTGCCTGAAAAGTTTATTTTTATTTATGACACAGGTGATGGTTGGGATTTTGATTGTAAAATCTATAAAACCATCGTTACAAAAGGATTTGAAGATGATGAAGATATTCCAACTGGTTTTGTTCTAGATGCAAAAGGCATGGGCATTTGGGAAGATAATATAAAATCCTTATATGCTTATTTAGAAGGTGAGATAGACGAAGATTTCGACGGAGAAGATGAAGAAAGAGGAATATACAAGCCTTGGAATTTTGATATAAAAAAATACTCTGAGTTTGATGATCCTGTAGACATAGAAGAATTAAATGATCGAGCGATGTATTTCTTTCCGATTTCAGAAGAAGAAAGATATTAAATAATCTGGGCAGAATAGTAGCAATCGGTGGCGGTGATACTGCTTTTATGAATAGGTATGGAAAAATATAGTCTTGATAATAAATTGAAGAATTTCCATTTAGAAGATAAAGCGATGTTTTCTGGAATCGGCGCTGGCGTAATATTGGAACAATAAAAGTTATCTAAAATAACAAGCCTAACAATCATCACTTGTAACTGCGGAGAAAAAATAGTTAATGAGCAATTTTGATTATCAATGGTTCTTTAATAAATGTTGTTCAGAGCAAGGCTTGATTTGCTCTTTGTCTTTTGCTATGCCTGAAGGATATGAAAATGCGAACGGATTGTATGATTCAATAAAGAATAAAGTCTACATCAACGCCAACCTGTTAACAAATGTTTCAGATATAGAAAAAGCGTTTTATTTGTTTCATGAATTAAGACACGCTGAACAGTTTTTATATCCAGAAAGATTTGATGTAATCATAAGAACGGCTCTTAATTATGATATTGGTTATGATGGTAATTGTTCAAAAAGAATAGATGGAAAATGGGTTGACTGTCATCTTGATGGTGGAGAAGAGATATTCACACCGTTATATTTGTCTCAACCACATGAAATAGATGCAAATAAGTTTGCCTATCATAAAGTAAAAGAATTATTTGGTGATTCAAAAGAATTGGAAGAGCTTAAATCGTTTTGGGTTCCATCTAATCCCTTATCTTCAAAAAAATATACTGAAATATATGCGCTAATAGATAAAAAGGTGGCTAATAATTAGCAACGATACTTTTTGGAGAAAAACGATACTTGTATCAAATGTTTAGTACTTAGACAAAATTATAAAAAACATCCTTTTTGTTAAGGATTTTTTTATGCGATAAACACATTAGTATGTATAATGGATTTAGAGGGTGCGCCAGTTCGGTGCAGTTAATATAACTAGGTGAAACTCCTAGTCTGGTAGTCCCTAGCAAGGAGCCAGT
>SVBE01000012.1 GCA_015059065.1 Erysipelotrichaceae bacterium
ACTGGCTCCTTGCTAGGGACTACCAGACTAGGAGTTTCACCTAGTTATATTAACTGCACCGAACTGGCGCACCCTCTGTAAACATTTTACCATATTTTTTTATTTTGTTAACACTATTTTATAATCTGTTAATTGAAAAACTAAACGCAATAATTTCGCGCTGTTGCTTTTTTCTTGTCAAGTTGAATGTGAGATGCAGTATATCCTCTTTTTTTAATTAATATGCTTTAGTTTTCATTATTATTTTTCCTAAGTATACTCCACAAGAAAACAATCAAAATATCAATTTGCATTTTACATTTGTGAGGTATTTTATCGGACATTTGGTTTACTCTAGTTGTATGTGTATCGACAATTGGAGACAAAAGATTATAAAAAACGGATAATCAATTATGGCTATCCGTTATATTTTATAAATCTATTAAAGGAGACTATTTTTTGTCGTCGATATCTTTAGACAAATCTTTTTGTTCTTCCACAAAGGCTTCCGCTACTTTTCTATCTTTAACAGATAATTTAGTGTCTTCGTTACCTTGGTCATAAGAAACAGTGACTTGTGGGAATGGAACATTGACATTGTTGTCATCAAAGACAATCTTGATTTCTCTATTTAAGTCACGTTGTACTTGATAGATATCAGCTTCTTTACATTTAGCAACGAATAAGAGAACAACCGCACTATCGGCTAATTCAGAAACACCTTTATAGAAAGGTCCTTCAACGATAGAAACAGGGTTAAATGTTTTAAGGTTCAACACCTTCGTCTTCAGGTGGATCCTTCTCTTTAGCTTTTGCTTCTGCCGTTTCCTCGTTAATAATATTTAACTTTTTAGGTGCCAAATCAGCTTGCAAATTCTTTTGGAATTCATCTTGATTAATGATGTTATTATTATTCACCGCTAATTCAGGATTCTTTTCTGCTTCTTTTTCTCTTTTTTCTGCTTCATAAGCTTTAATGACTGAATCACAGAATTCCACTCTCTTCTTTGCCGTCTTGCTCAAGCGATTGAAATCAGTTCCTTCTGGCATCTTATATGCTTTATAAGCTTTCGCACAGGCATATAAGGCATCTTTATCACCGAATATTGGGCTATTCATATCGCAGACACCCTTTGCAACTTTTTGTAAGGCGGTATATTCCTTAGAAGTTGTTCCTCTAATCCATTCATACCAACCACCTCTATTATCTTTGATGATTTTTGGGAAGGTTTTTCCAACGTTATAACCATTTGGTTTGTGATTGAATTCGTTGAATTTTGTAAAGAATTCTCCGTTGTCTTTCTCGTGCGCGATGTACCAAGCACGACTGTATCCTCTTTTGACTTCATTTAAACTCTCAACATCATCATTTTGGAATTTATATACTTTCTTATCGATGGTTTGAATTGGATCCACTAAGAAGTTATTAATTTCTTCTCTTAATTTAGGATCATTTACACTAGCAGTAGATAAATTATTCTCTTTTAAATAATCGACGAAGTATTGTCTTCCCGCTGCAATAACTCCCCCAGCGTTATAACAGATGAAATCATCACCAGCGCCTTTTAAGAATTGCTCTTCATGGTAAGCCATATATTTTCTTTCTGTGCAGAAATCCCTGATGGCTTTAGTAATTCTCTTATATTCTTCATCAACTGGAGTATTCGCGTGCTTTCTAACGCTAGCGGAATAATCTTTAACCACTCCTCCAAGAGTCGCATCTTCTTTACCGTAATTAGGGCTCACTTCGTATAATTTATCAACGTTATCACCTTCTACAAAGAGGTACTTCAAACGGTGAATATCTGGTTTATTGTTGGTGCTGAACATCTCCTCAGGAGTTAAATAATAGAGCCTATTATAATCCTTAATAACCATTGAAATGATGGTGTTTTTCACTGCTGTATTATTGTCTGGAGAAGTATTTGCTAAGAACTCCATACCTCTACCACCTGACATATTGTATCTAGAGAGTTCAGCATAAGATCTTGAGCTAAAATATAAAGCATGTGCCATTCTTTTGCCTAAAGTGTTCTCTTCGCTACGAGGTAAATATATTCTATCGGTATCCGCTTGAGTAATTTTCTTTGCTCCTATTAAGAACGACTTAGTTGGATGCTCTACATAGTCTTCTAATGAGACACCCGCTGCTTTTGCTGAACCTTTGAGTTGCATAAAACCACTGAGGAAAACAACAGCTTTAGATTTCTCAAAGTCGTATTTTGGAGGAAGATCTGGTTTCCAGTTTGCTAAGTCGCCGTCTCCTGCGTCTCCTGGTCTACCAGAATAAAGGTTACCAGGTAAAGAAACTTCATCTAAATCAAAGTTCTTTTCAATAAAGTCAAATATTATATCGTATTTCGCACTGACTTCTTTCACGTTGTTGGTGAGCTGGTTAATTTCTTGAAGTTTTGCTTTCTTTTCTTCTTCACTAGTTAAAGTAGAATATTTGACAAGTGCGTTTTTAAGTTTATAGTTCGCACTAAAATAATCCGCTAAACCATATTCTTTACTACCACTTTCACCTAAAGCATTATTGCCTTGTAATAGGCCTTCTTTACGAAGCTCTTCATCTAATTCAAATAATTTATTCTTATAATCTTCCGAATAGGATGGTTCCATTTCAAAGATTGGTTTAAAATATTCAATATTCTCTGGATGGGCGGCAAATGATGGGGAGATAGTTCCCTTGCTCTTTGAGCCATTAACAACTTTATTTGGATCCATATTGTTTTCGATTACGAAGTCAGTAAACTTTTCATGAGCTTCCACCATTCTTATGTTCGAGATGGCATCGATAACGTCATCAACGAGGTTTTGGCCTGTCTTTTGAATCATCTCATTATTGGCGTAATCAAGAGAGGCTTTTAACTGTTCAGCTTCTTCACCCTGATAATATTCATCAACATCTTTTTTAATATCATTAACGATATTTTCTAATGGATGTTTATTGCTGCGAATCTGAGGATCGCATTTCTCAAATAATTTTTCTAAACCTTCTTTATCTGGAACTTCTTTATCGATTACTTCGAGGAGTTCATCAAAGTCGATATCAGGGATTTTAATCTCACCATATCTACCAGGAGTAATTGTTTCAATACGATTACCTTTAAGAAGATCGTGATTTCTTGCAATAAAAGCATCATATGCATCTTTTCCACCAAATAGTTTCGGGGAATTATTTAATGACAAAAAGAATTTCCATGTTTGCGCGCCAATTTGTCTAATTTTTAATAAATTATCAAACTTCAACGCTTTGCTTGGATCAGCTTTTCTTAACTCCTCAAATTCTTTAAGGGCTTTTATTTGTTTTTTTAGTTCTTCTTTATAGCTCATAATCGTTCTCCTTCATTAAAGCCATTAATATAATAGAACACGCTGTGCCACAATAGTGCCACAGCACATATTTTTACATTAACTTTATTTTAAAATAAAACCCTGTAGAAATTCCACAGGGTCATTCTTCTTAAAAGCAATTAATTACATCAATTTCTTGAAGAGTGCGACAACTTGTTCGTGAGTAGCTTCTCTTGGGTTGCCTGGATAGCAAGCATCCGCGAGAGCATCTTTCGCTAAAGAATCTAAATCTTCAGCTTTGATTTCTTCGCACTTAGTTGGAATGCCAACATCGACAGATAATTGTTTGACAGCAGCAATCGCAGCATCGCGATATTCTTCTTGAGACATCTTGTCGACATCTTTAACACCGAAGACACGAGCGATTTCACGATATTTCTCACCAGTGTAGTCTCTATTGAATTCCATAGAGATTGGTAAGAGCATCGCACAGGCTTTGCCGTGTGGGACATCATAATAAGCGGATAATGTATGCGCCATTGCATGGTCAATACCTAAACCGACATTGGAGAATCCCATACCAGCGATATATTGGGCCAAAGCCATATTTTCGCCACCTTTTTCATTACCAGCCACTGAATCTCTTAAATTCTTCGCGATTAATTCAATAGCCTTGATGTGGAACATATCAGACATTTCCCACGCTGCTCTAGTAGTATAGCCTTCAATCGCGTGAGTTAAGGCATCCATACCAGTGAACGCTTTTAATGATTTTGGCATTGAAGCCATCATATCTGGATCAACAAAGGCTACAACAGGCATATCATGTGGGTCGACACAGACGAATTTTCTCTTCTTTTCGACATCAGTGATGACGTAGTTGATAGTCACTTCTGCCGCAGTACCAGCAGTTGTTGGAACTGCAAGGATTGGTAAGCATGGTTTTTTAGTTGGGGCCACACCCTCTAAGCTTCTCACATCAGCAAACTCTGGGTTAGTAATGATAATACCAATAGCTTTAGCGGTATCCATAGAAGAACCACCACCGATAGCGACAATTGCATCAGCCTTTGCTTCTTTAGCAGCGGCGACACCGGCTAAAACGTTTTCAATAGTTGGGTTTGGTTTGATATCGCTGAAAAGCTTATATGCAATACCAGCTTCTTCTAATAAATCAGTAACTTTCGCGGAGACACCGAATTTGACTAATGAGGCATCACTACAAACTAAGATGTTTTTAAAGCCTCTAGATTTGATTTCTGGGACAATGTTTAAAATCGCACCTTTCCCATGGTACGAAGTTTCGTTAAGCATAAATCTATTTGCCATAATTTTTCCTCCGTTATCATTATCTCATCTACCTAATATTTTTTTAAAAGATATGTTTATAAAAATATATGAATTAAAGAAAAATAGATATCATTTGTTTGCCGTTACGTTTGTAACGTCCTTAATCATTTTTGGCCATTTAACGATTGTAAATCCTGCCACTATTACTACCATATCATCTCTTAAGAGATGAATGTATTCATACTCATTTCAATAATTAGACGTTACGTTTGTAACGGCTTATATTATAAAAGCGCACATTTGACTGCGCGCTCTTATTTTTACGAAATGACACTTTTTATATTACATAGATAGATTCAAATCGTCGTTTTCTTCCACGAGGTCTAAATCGTAATCGTTGCTTTTCTCTTTATTATTTTCGTTAGCATTATCACCAAAGATATCAACTTCATTAGCATTGATAATTAATCCGACTTTACCTCTTAATCCGGTTTTGATTTCAATATCGATATCTTCTTTGATTGAATCATCGAGTTTCTCCATAACGTTACAAGTATCAATCACTGCTTGACATAACGTACTTCTTTTTAATGCTGTGCCTTTCATATCGGTTAAGTTTTCATAACCTTGGTCGCGTTTATGTTGACGGTACGCTTCTGCTTTTTCTTTTAAGATATCTTTTCTACCGTAGTTAACATGGCTTGGATCATTGAACTGTTTGAATGTTTCGATGAAGGCAGTCCACTCTGGAGAAGTTGAATGGAGGATATTTCTTTCCATCCATCCACCTTTATGTTCATCTTCAATTTGATTGATATCGAAGACTAATTGATTGAGTTTACTAGAAATTCTATCTTGGAAGGATCTCACATATTTATTTTGGAAGACTTTGTTGATAGAGCGGATTTGGAAGATTTCTTCTTTACTTCTTCTCTCCACTCTCACATTTGGATCATCTTCCACAAAGATTTTATCAAAGCTGACCTCTTTTCTTTCACCAGTATTTGGATCAGTTCTAACCACTTTGTAATTTAAGAATAAGTCACGGTCATTGACGTCTAGGCCGTAATTTTTAAGTTTTTCAATGAATGTATTAGGAGTGTCAAGAAGGTTCATTCCCATCTTGCCGTTAATAACTTCAGTGAGTTCAGGATTTGGATTACCTCTAAATAATTCCGCATTAGTCATTGCCATCGCCGCTTGGGTAGGATCTAAAGTTGGACAAGCATAATAATCAACACCGTTATGCTTAACGATATTGCCATACCCATTAAAAGCCTCAAATGGTTTCTTTAAACCCGCTAAAGCCGTTTTTAATGTCGCACTTGAATCGATAACGCCAGAATCAAGAACACCATTAATCGTATATCCTTGTTCACATAAGGCGTCATGTTCCATGTAGAAATAAGCTTGCGCTTCTCTATCGTTACCAAGTCTATTAACTTCAGTCGCATCTAATTTAAATAGTTTATCATATTCGCGATACGCTAATTTATCAGGACTATTTATATATTCTTGATAAATCTTTTCGTTATAAGCGATATCCTTTGGATCCTTGCCAAGTCTTAAGGAATAAACGAATATTCTTCCAAATGGATTATTTCGCACTCTGTTCTCACCGTATTTGCTTTTTAAAGAAGCGAGAATAGTATTACGTTCTGCTGTTCTTCTTTTATATTCTTCATTCATACGATAGATAGCGATTTCTTTTGGATCATCTAATTTCCTTAAAATCGCTTCATCTTCATATTTAAGAATTCCACCGAGAGTTTCATTCATCTTGTCGACGAGATAATGGTGACGGTCAATAATCCTTTGCTTTTCTTCTTGTGTTAATGGTTTGTCATAATCTGGCATAGTTTTTTCCTCCTGACACTTTTAGTATAAAACAACACTTGCCACAGATGTGCCACAAAAAAACTCCTAAGATATTATCCTAGGAGTAATAGTAATAATAACGATATCAGTTAGATAAATCTAAATCGTCCATCAAGTCATCTAATTCTTTTTTATCTTTTTCGGTGATTTCGATTTTTTCGTTGCTAAATAGTTTGCTCTTTTTAGGATCAATAGAGGCAACTTTGTCTTCTTGAATGAATTCGTTCGCTAATGGGTTTTCATCCACTTCTGCTGGATCAAAAATCACTTTCTTTTTAACGCGTTCACTCATGCTTTCAGGAATATCGTATTTACTAGCGATTTCAATCGTGTCTAAACATAATTTCGCTCTGATGTTTCCTGGATAAGGCAACTTAGCGGCGTCTTCATAAGTGAAGACATCTTTATGAACTAAGTAGCACTGCGCTGCCAAGTTGATGCTATGATAATCGCCATGATTATGATGATTTGGATCATCGAATTCTTTCATTGCTTTGATGAAGTCTTTGTATTCTTTAGAAGTTGTTCTAAAGATTTGTTCTTTAACATTACCTTTGATGTTTTCGGCAATTTCTCCAATATTCTTTTTCTCAAATTGTGCAATTGGAATATTGTTCTTTAAACAGTAATCAAAGACAAAGTCTCTTCTAAAGTCTTTCGCTATTAAATCTTCTCTAACTGCAGTCGGAGGTAATTTGAGTTTAGTTCCTAAGTTTGGTGAGAAATCATCAGTGAGCACTTTTTTACAAGCGTTAACAGTATTTTCATCTAACATTTTGAATTTGAAGTTAGTCCCTTCACTAAGTGGGTTACCAGAATAATATAGAGCTGGAGAAATTTCAGACTTCTTGCCTAATGCATCTGTCATTTCACCGACATATTTATTTAATCCACCTGGACCAGAGATATCGATGTTAAAATCTTTAAATGCAGTCATTGTAGATTTAAATTCTTTGATGGCAATATTGAAGGTAGATTCATTGTTGTTCTTATCACGGATGCTATCATAAAGAGGTTTATTATCAGCCATTACATTATTGTCTTCAAGTGCTTCAAGAATATCTTGATTGATAGGAGGTAACGTGAAATATCCTTCATCTTCAACAAGTCTAGCAGCATTCATCGCTGGGGCGAGTAATTCAAAGTTACCAGTGATGGATTTAAAATTCGCTTTTAATTCTGGAGTAAGCTCATCGACCTTATCTAATGTGCCTGACATTCTGAAGGCATCATCAATAATCTCTTCATTTTTTTCATAATAATCTAATAAGAGGTTCTTTATATCTTTTGAATCCGCAATCTTATATAGTTCACCGGCATCAAAATTCGCTAGTTTTTGGAATCTGTTTTTAGCAAATTCTTCTGGGTTTTTATAATAGTATTTAACGACGTATTCGTTATATTTTTTTGAATATTCATCGTCACCTGGAAGAAGTCTAGTGTAAAGACCACGGTTTAAAAGGAACTTTTGACCTTTAATCTTATGATTAGCGAGTTTATCGCCGAGATCTTCCGCGATTTGTTCTCTCTTCTTGACACTTGCAGCAAGCTCTCTACTCTTTAAATAGAATCTTTGTTCTGATGGATCATTGATTCTCTTATCAAAATCACTGAGATTGAGTTTGATTTGTTTGTCCGCTGGCAAAATGCTGTTGAGATAATTTACATTAGCAATGTATTTTCTTCTTAAATCTGCTTTTTGCGCGCTTGTTAATGTGTAAGGTGGCATATTTTTAATCTCCTTTTATTAATTTAGTTCAATAGAATCTTCATCGTCATCGATTGATGGTTCATCATCATCTTTGGCTTTATTGTCCTCTATTTCGTTGATATTTTCGACCATACTATCTTCAATCTCGTTTTGTGGTTCATCAATTTCTTGATCATATAAATTGAAGAAATCAGTATATTCGTGTTTCTCACTAACCTCGCCGAGATTATATACGCTCTGACCGATAGTCTCGTTATAGACTTGTTGTATTTCTTTGCCCATATCAATGATGGATTTAGCAAGGCAGAATCTCTTAAATTCTGTGCCAGTTAATTCTCTGGCTTTTTTGCCTTCTGCAAATAGTTGTAATTCTTGGTGTCTTTCCGCAGCAATCTTACGACGATATATTTCTTCATCAGTCATAGGAACACCATTGGCCTCAATCGAATCAGATACTGGTTCATATAAATAACCAGCGGTCAGATAGCCTTGGCTTTCCTTATGAGCAATATAAGCTTCTGCTTTCTCTTGCATATGACTATAATTCATAAAATAAGGTGAATTAGGATCAGAGAAACCTTTAATCGCATCTCTTAAGGCTTTATATTCATCAGAGGTAGTTCCTCCAAGTCGTTCAAAGACATTACCTTTATATTTATCTTCAATTTTCTTCGCACTATAGGAACCACTGATGCCAAGCTTTTCATTTAAGCGGCTACCAAATTCTTCAAAAAACTTCTCTTGGCTGACAGTGCTGATTGCATCAAGGGCAAATTCATGATCAGCGAGATCTGGTCTTGGGTGATGCACCACTTCGTAAGCAACACCTTGTGGTTCATGACCCTTATTATTTATAAATTCAGATGGTGAAACAGTTGTTGTACTACTTTCGTTACCAACTTGAATCGACTTTGTGAATTTAATTTCAAGGGCTAAAGCGTAATAATTGCTTTCTTGAATTATTTCGCCGATGCCAAGGGAATCATAATATTCAGTTGGAGCTAGATCTTCGCCATCTACTGTTTCTTTAATCTTTTGATTAACAATATTTGTGAATTCTAGTTGATCATTGAGATTAAATTTCTTTGCTTGTTCTTTGCTTAACTCTGGGCAAGCAAGATAATCAACATTATTGATGTTCTTGCACATTTCAACTGGATACTTAAGCGCGTTAGTAATGGCAAGAATACTGCTCTTCTTTGCTTTAATGCTTTCCGTAAGATTCGGGTTATTGGAGAGATAATTTGATAAAGCCATCGCGTTTTCGCATTCTTGTAAATGGTTGTAGTAATATTCCGCGAGCTTTCCTTTATCGTCTTCGCAGTCATATAATCCGAGCGGATTGAAACAGACTAAAGAAGAAAATGCGTTATTCATAAAAGCATCAGGATCAGCAACATAGTTTTCATAAAGTTTTTCGTTAAATTCTCTTGCTTCTTTTGTATTATCAGTTCTGAAATAACGTTCAATCTTAAATCCATAATTATTAAAGTTGCTAGGATATTTACCTTTTAATTCCTGGAGAGTAGCATCCTGCATCATTTTTTTAGCATTTATCTCTAAGCTAGCACGATAGGCAATAACTTCACTTGGATCATTAAATTTTTCTTTAAGACCATTATCGTCATACTGAAGCTTCAATTCGTTCGGAAGCTTCTCATTCATCTTATCAACGAGTTCGTGATGACGTTTGATAATTGATTGCTTCTCTCTTTCGGTGAGGCTGATTTGATTTGATTTTGGTGGCATATGCAATTCCTCCTTGATAGATAAATTATAAAATAGGCACTGCAACAGATGTGCCACAGCTATCAAAAATAATTATAATTTGATAAACCATGTTTGTTTTTCTTATCTATAATAGTATCACTTTCTCCTACCCCTATTAATAGCCATTAATAAAAAACTTAGATTCCATAGGCATTACATTTGTAACGTCTAATTCTATTTTTCTTTATTCTTGTAATCCCCAAATACTGTTAATTTTTGATTCTAATATCTATTGATATTATATAACATAAAAAAACGCCACTGGAGTGGCGTTACGTTTGTAACAGCGAATAATTTATTCGATGGAAGAGATAAGAGGGATGTTCTTCGTATACTTATAAGCAATACGAGCCGCATCATCTATCTTTTTTGGCTTTCCTTCTTTTATCCATTTAACTGAAAGAGTGTAAAACATTGTAAGCCACATCGCTTGAATCGTGCGATTTTCTTCACCTTTTGGAAGTAAGGACATAAAGACATCATGAATCTTATATTCCACGCCGAGTTTAATTAAGATCTCAAACATCTGTCTATCTTTATCAGTCTCTTTAAAGATGATGAGCCAGTTGTTATAGATGTCTGTTCCGACTTGGCTAGCTAGACGCATCGCATATTCAGTAATCTTATCCACTAGCACTTCATCGATGCTATTATAGTTACGGTAAAAAGCCATACGCGATACGCCGGCGACATTGCATAGACGAGTGATAGTAATATTCTCCAATTTCTCTTTGTTTAATAAGACGATAAGAGCCGCTGTAATGCAGTTACGGGTAAATAGACGCGATTCTTCATTATTCTTTTTTAATGCACTCAATTGTTTTTGATTCATCTTATTACCTCCTTACATTTTGATCTCATCGTTCTCAATAATATTCTCATTCTCTATTTCTTGTTCAATATTATTATTTTCCTTATCGAAGGAATCTCCAACATCTTTTTCAGATAAGAATGTCTTACCTATCGCTGGATAGCCAAGTTCTAAATCTTTCTCCGCAGCTTTTTCTAAATTGTCGGATTGGTTGAGATTTTGGATAGTGTTTATCACTAACTTAACTCTTCCACGAGATGTCGCGTCCATTTTAGAGAAATCAATATCACTAAATTCATTAACACCTTTATGTTCTAAATATGCATCTGACTTCATGCGAAGGTGTTTGTCGTTAAGATAATATTGGCTATCTGGGTTGTTGTAGTCCTCGAAAGCTTGTTCGAATTCTTTATATTCATTAGATGTGGTATTAAATAATTTTTCAAAGAAACCGCCTTTGTTCTTATTGAGTGTTTCTTCAACAGTAGTTCCTTCAGGAAGCTTATTTTTAATATTTAAATATTTAACCCAGTTCTTTTGATACACTTTTGCATACTCACTATTAATGGCGCGAATATTGAAAGATTCATTTTCTTGTCTTTTGAAAAAAGCATTATTATTTGGATCAGTAATCACATCGCTATAATCAGCGAGAGCAGGTTCATTACCATGATTGAGATTTAAAGCGACATAAGTCGAGATTAATTTATCATCTGTAGACAATCTTGGATTCGCATCATTAATGGCCTTGAAATAGGCTTTTGGTTTACATGTTAAGTCATTTCCTGCTAAGGACTCTAAATTGTCCCTTACATAGCCTTTAAAGTCTTTATTTGCCTTATCTGCGTTAATGACGATTTCTTTAGCATTATAATCTAATAAATTTGGCATCGCATAGAAGTCGTCACCTGCTGCTTGTTCGGCAAGATGTTTAGGGTAAGCGAGAACATTAAGTGGCTCGCTCATTTGGTCAAGAGCGTTAACAAATTGTGGGTTTTGGCCTTGATAGAAAGGCGCACCATTAGAATTAGCGAGAACATCAGCTAAATCCACCACTTCATGATTCTCTTTATAGAACTGTAATAATTTATCATTCTTATCGTTACAGGCTGTTAATTTATGAGGATCAAAAGTCATAACCTTTCTGAAGAGAATAGCTTTGACTTTATCTGGATTCTCTTGATAATCGCGATAGAGTTTTTCGTTATATGCTTTAGCGGAAGGAGTGTCTTCACTTTTAATCGCGCAGGCCAACCATTTTCTATCATCGGATATATGTAAAGGATTATTTTTCGCTAAAGCGTCGAGAATTCTGTTTTGTTGCACTTTCATCTCTTCCATCTCTTTAGCGATGTTATAACACTCCACTGTACTTGGGGTATCTAGACTGCCTTCAAATAAAAGATTTTCCTTAATTTTATTGTCTTCACTTTCAATGAAAGTGTTTAATTCATTAAGCAATTCTTTATAACGCTTAACAATTTTTGCTTTTCTTTCTTCAGGGATTAATGTTGGCATAACAGATTCCTCCTAAGCACATCTACATTGTAGAACAATGAGTGCAACAGAAGTGCAACATATGTAAAAGAATATTTGAAATGCCATAAAGAAGATAAGAAAAACCTCCTAACAATGAGGAGGTAATCTTTTAGATTAATTATTGTTTTAGTTAGCGCGACGTGCATCATCGAACATTTTCCTCATCTCTTGAGAAGCAATCACGCGGATATTTGTTCTATTAGTTGGAGAAGTGATGATGAAGGCACTACCTCTTGGGTTATTAACGATCTGGTCTTGTTCCACTTCATTGATTTGTCCGGCTTTATCATAAAGAGTACAGAGGTCTTCCATATCGTTTGGAGCAAGGGCAAAGATGAAGGAATATTGACAGGCGTTAATAATCGCAGTCGACTTACGAATAATTTCTTCACTACCGACGAAGTCTTTAATATTTTGGGTGATGACGATTTGCATACCTTTATATTTACGAATACGTTTGGCAAGTTGATACATGAAGTCTAAGGCGACTGGATATTTTGGATCGATGAAGACGTGAGCCTCATCAATCGCGACCACAATCTTACGAGAAGTGTTGTGTTTGATGTTGAAATCTCTATTCTTGATAATTTCATTATCGAGCCATTTTAAGACCATCAGCATCTGCGCATTAGCAATTGTATTATTCTTATTGGCTAACAAGCTTTGGAAATTGAAGACTGTGAAATTCTCTTTAACTGTTAAAGTAGATTCCCCGTTCCAAAGGTTCGCGTTACGACCTTCACCAGCGAATTTAGAAATGTAGTTCGCTAAGACACGAAGTTGAGTGATATCGTATTCCACTTTCGCCGCGGCGAGTTCTTTGTTGATCAAAGCGTATAATTCATCAAATGTTGGATAATCTTTTGGCTCTAAAACAGAGAAATCAGTTTTTGAATCGATATTCTTGCTGCGATATAAACGCACGATAACGTTATTCAAATATTCAAGCGCATCAGTGCTGATACCTGGAAGAGAGACTTTAAAGAATTCTTCAAGGAACTGTAGATGCACAGCAAAGTTATTGATTGAGCCTTCGCCCACAACCTCATCGCCAACCTCATCACCTTCTAAAGTAGTGATGACGTGGAATGGATTGATACGACCTTCTTTCGCGGTACCAACATCGATTAATCTACCACCTAAGTTATTCGCTAAACCTTGATATTCGTTTTCAGGGTCAAGGATAAAAATCTTTGCATTTTCCGCACATAATTGGGAAAGAATGGTTTTTGTCGCGAATGATTTACCACTTCCACTCTTACCGATGACGACCATGTTAGAGTTAACTCTTTCATAATCTCTTTTAAAGAAGTCAAGGATGACTGGATAAGCGTTTTCAGTACCTAAAATACAGCCGGTATCATCCATGATGCTGGATAAGACGAATGGGAAGACAGCGGCCACAGAGTTAGAATGAATTGCTCTTTGGAATTTTGGCATCGAATCCAAACGAGAAAGGTTGGTAGAGATGAAAGCCACATTTTGACGGAAATAGTTATCGACAAGTTCAAATCCTTCTTCCGCGAAGATCTTTTTGACTTTTTTCTTTTCCGTACGCTTTTCTTCTCTAGTCGCATTCACGCCTGGATAGACAGTGATATGTAAATTGACACCGAACAATGTTTCGTTATCGTTTTGTAACATTCTTAAAACTTCGATTAAAGTATCGATATGTGTTTGCTTATCGATGATGCTACTCGCACGATAGCTATTTGATGATTGCGAAGCGAGTTCTTGGACCGATCTATCGATCATACGAATCGCTTTACCTTTTTCAAATGGTTCAAGGTTCATCACAACCTTTGTATTCGGAATATTAAAAATTTTATAACCCCAGGCATTGAGAACAGTGATTGGGAAATTCTTCACCGATAAGGTGTAACATTCTTCACCATCCACAAGTGTCGAACGCGGTTTAAATTCCACGTTTTGAGGATAAATCCAACTCATCAATTCTTGAGGAGAAAGAACTTCTGTATCTTTTTCATTGAAGTTAGAAGTGTAATTGTATTTGATGAAAATCGCAAGCTCATTATCGTTTAAAATATGCGAAGTCATTCCAATTCCTTGGAATGTAGTAATCGCATCAGTTAAAATCGAATCAATCGTGTTTCTATTTTCATCATAAATGACGAGATAATAAGTTGGTTTAGTAATTGGGGTATCATCAGTTAATGTTTTGTAAGTACGAATGCGGTCATTGATGATCTTTGTACGTGCATCGAGTTCTTTTTTACTCAGTTCACTATTTTCGAATAGGCGATATAAATCTTCTTTTTTCTTCTCTTCTTCGACAATGTATTTTTCGAATGATAATTTACGGTCAATTTTCACTAATGAGGCTCTCGTCTTATTAGAGATTTCTCTAATGATTTTACCAAAGTTCTCATCGATCATTTGGTTCTGACGATATTCAGATAACAAAGAGAATTCACGCGGATCAATTTGGAGTACTCCAGCAAAGTACTCGTTATAAATGATGTAATTATCTTTAATATCTTTAAATGGCATGAAGTTGTCGATATTTGTCTGCGCTTTAGTGTTGTCTTTAGAATATTTCTTCACTGTAAAGATATAAGTGATAGACTGCACTAAAAACATATAGAACTTATCACCTTCAAAAGGGATGAAGAACATCACCCCAATGACAAGTACAACGAACGCCATGATGAATCTTGCGATTCCTAAGTTAGAGATGAGAAGCAAGACGATCAAGCCTAGAAAGACGAAGGCGATGATAACATCAAGAATCGAAATGTTTCTAAAGAATTGTACTTTGATTTTTGTCGTTTTTGGAATAATTCTCATTTGCTATTCCTCCTACTTTTTCTTGTTATCGCCATTTAATGCTTTGTTGACGGAATTATCAATCATGTTTTTTCCTGGAGGATTCACTCCATTTGAGTTCTTATTGCCACCGGCATTACCACCGAAGTTATTGGCATTAGAACCGTTGCCACCTTGTTTGTTTCCGCCACCTATGATTGCGTTTTGAACAGCACCTGATTTGCCGTTATTAAGAGCGGAAGAACCTTTTCCGGCATTGTTATTTGCAGAACCGGAACCGCCTAATTTGTTTAAGTTGACTTGGCCTTGTTCCATCTTATAATCTCTAGCAGTCTTGAAACCTAATCTTCTACCGACAGTAGTACCGACACCTAAGTTAGCTGTGTCTCTAGCGAAGTTGAAAGCACTTCTAGTAGCTCTAAACGGCATACCAACTGCGCCAACTGCACCGCTGATCGCTCTACCAAAGCCCATGGAAGCAATCGCGTTATCACGCATTTCATTGCTACCAGCACCTTGAGAGACTAAGTTACCAATTAAGGACATCATACGGTTCATGGAGACACCACCACCAACGATAATCACAAGTTTCATCATGTTATTGAGAATAGTATTTTCAAAGAACACTAAACTGTTTTGAGTAATTGCACCGACGATCAAGGCATAGATGTTGATCGCGATAATACAACCATAACCAGTGAGCAGCTTAACGATGAATTGATCTCTCCAGAGTTTGAATCTTGCACCATCATCTAAGACAGTTGTGGATAAAGAGATTGGGGACAAGATGAATAAGACAACGATTGAGATAGCTCTATCGACGAAGATGAGTAATGCCCCACCGACAGAGATGAGAAGGACGATACCGGTAATCCAGCTGAAGAAGAAATCGTAATCTTTAAGATTTACATATTGTCTCATGCTTGATGTACTGCGGTAATTGAAGGTTGGGATTAAATAGAAGTCAGAAGGGGTATCTGAATTTAATGCATTCTGCGCGAATGCACCGGCAAGGAATCTTCCAAGTCCATCAGGTGAACCACCTAATGTCGCGGAATATAAAACCTTCATAATCGTATTAGTGAAGAACATCAACACGGAAAACGCGACAGGAATAAATAAGAAGATAAGAAGAGTCTTTCCGATTTGAATTCCAACTTGCGCTGGTGTTTTCTCCACCTTTTCTGATGCCATTGTTCTAAGTATCGCGAATATTCCAAAGACAAAGACGAGGAATACGCCGATTAAAACCGCGGCAACGAATGCAAACGTAATTGCTCTATTGTTCAACAAGAATCCGATGAAGTCCATCTCCTCACCTTTATAAGTAATTGGTTGAATGCCACATAACATGTTGGCACAAGCCAAAAGGTTATCAATGATGGAAAACATTGACTTAGAGATTCCATAGAGCATTTCCCAAACCCAATCAAACATAAGTGTGTCCTCCTTGTTTGTACACCACCATTATAAGAGCACGTATGCCACAAATGTGCCACACACTATTCAATTGCTCTTACTAATAAGTTGATGAAAGAAAAATTAACAGGTTCTGTAGTACCCCTGTCACGACCAGAATTATTCTCTACTCTTATGTATAAGACACTATTGCTGCCCGTATGCAAAAGACCATCCTTATATCCTTCTTGTTTAAATTTTTCAAAAGTAACAAATTTCCATGCGTCTTTTTCAAACCCAACTTCAAATGACACATTTGCATCACTAATTAATGGATCATCATAAACAATAGGTGTAGGCGGATCAGTTTCAGGGTCTTCAGTAGGGGAAGAGAGATACATAATTTTTTTAGGTGCGAGATCATCACTCACATAATAAAATGCGCTGATTCTCGATCTATTATCTTCGGTTGCTCTGAAATACAAAGATAAAGATTCGACCTTTAATACTTCTTTAAAAGTAACGATGATATATACGTACTGTCTTTCAACTACTTTATATTCATCCTTGTCCCAGCCCATATTATTAACCGTATAATCATTAAACAAACTATTTTTAATGTTATAGGTATCTTCTGCACCCTCACCTAGACCGGCATCATACTTCGCTCTTACGTCCGCGAAAGAATCATAATACGTTTTGTAATTATCACTCTTTTCGAATGCTGGCCCTAAATCAAAAGAACATGCGGAAAGAAGTAGCGATGGTACTAATAGTAGTCCTAGTAAGAATTTCTTCTTGGTCATAAATTACTCAATCAATTATAAAGTGTTGACGTCGTATGTCTTGTACCAGTTAGTGAAGATAGTGAGGGCGATTTGTAAAGCCACTAATAAAACGAAGATGAGGACGAAACCGATGATTGCGTTTCTCAAATTGTTTTTGGCTTTCTCGTGGTCTTGTGGTTCTTCGGCTTTCGCGAACTTAACACCGAGGAAGATGACCCAGATGGCTCCAACAGAACCCACTACTCCTAAGAGTACAGGAACTAAAACACCAAGCACATCTGTAAGAGGCTTAACGATGTTTTCGAGATCCTTTTGTGACATTGCGTAGATTAAATTTTTCATAATCTTTCTCCTTTCAAAATGTCATTAATTTATAAATCCTGATTATTCATCAGTCTTTAACTTAGTGTGGTGGATAAGACCAAATGTCAAACCCGCCATAGCGATCACACAGCTGATAACGATGAACACGCTAGCAGGTGCGGATGCAATAGGTTTACGAGTGAATGTATATACCGCTGTCACTCCTTGGAGGTTAGTGATTTCGATGCGGTAAGTACCACTTGTAGAAATAACTGGACTGTTGCTAGAAATGCCAACAGTAGTAGTTTGAATAAGCTCGCCATTTTTATAGACTTTAACAACGTCGCCAGATTTAAGTCCTGTCAATGTGACATCTCTAGCGGTCACTCCACCATTGTCTGCACCAACTAATTTAGCGGATGGAGGAGTATCGTTAATCGCCACTGTGAAGTTGAAGCTAGAAGTTGTTTTGTTACTAGTGACCACTACCGCATAATTACCATTTTCATCTAAGCGGATAGTGCGGCCAGAAATTGGAAGTAATGTACGCGAATCTTCGCTTTCCACTCTCCAAACCTCTGTCACTTCATATTCATATGGAGCGGTATAATCAAAGCTTTCAAGTTCATTGTTTAAAATGTAGAAGCTTTCATAAGATTGATTGCCAATCGCATCTTCAATGATCAATTCCCAGTGACCAGTTGTATTAAATGTCTGGCTTTCATAACCGGTGATTAATTTGCTGTCCTTAAAGACTTTTCTAATGCGGCTTTCATCATAAGAAGTGAAGTTGACGCTGGAATTGTTAACGACACCGTCAGTGATGATTTCATTATCGTTCTTTGATGGATCGGTTAATGTGTAATGGTTCACGCTCTTATGGTTGATTGTATAAGTCGCGCGGTTACCAGCGATATCGCTAACTGTGAACGTATATCTACCGTCAGCATAGAAAGCATAACCGGAGATATAAGTTTTTAATTCACCGTTATTGATGCTCACAACACCGTTTAAGTTATCTGCGAAGTTGACGACGATATCATCCTTTGTATAGGCTTCGTTGTTCACTGTGACGATCTTCATCGCCGATAAATCCATTGAGATATCTTCGCGGTAAAGAATCGCTTCAAAAGTCACATCATTACCATATTCATCAAGGAAGTTAATCGTATAGGAGAAGGAACCAGTACCGCTGATATTGGAGAATTCAAGAACGCGTGGTTCATCTAAGCTATATTCTTCACCATTTAATTTGAAGACATATTTCTTGCTCGTAGTGGAGAAACGTAAGACATAGTTAGAATAGAAGCCTCTATCAAGCGCTGTGCTTAAATCGTAACTGACATAATTATTTGGATCATTAGTTGTTTTACGATCGAGGACTAATGATGGGGTATTGCTATAATAGACAGTCTTTAAGATTAAATCACCATATCTATTTCTAAAGCCAACGATATAAGTGCCGTTTCCATATCTACCAATCGCATCCACCATGCTTTCTAATTCTTTTTCTGGTTGAGCGTTGATCGCATCGTATAGTTTGTGGAGTTCACCGTTGATTGAGACATCAATATAGATGACTCCTTCACCTGGATGGATTGTACATTTAGTGTTCGTATAGCATTCGTCAGCTAATAAAGCTTTGTCGTTGAAGCCAGTAATCCAGTCTTCTTGATAGACGAATGTCTCATCGTTTTTGATTTCGAAATAGAAATACTCTCTAATGCCGTTATCACCAACGATAACCACTTCATAAGTACCTTCTCTTTCGATGGTTAAGACTGTGGAATCTTGACGGTAAATACCGCCTCTTTCTTCACCATTGACTAAGAATGACACCGCGTCAGACATGACTATCAATTGAATGGAGTGGTTAGAATAGGCTTCGTGACGTTGGTCTTCATAATAGACATCACTACCATCCATAACGTGAATCATGATGACGAATCCAAATGTATCAATCTTCATGATATTATATGTTCTTACGTTGTTATATTTGTTAGTGACAACGATTTGATAATAACCTTTTTCTTCACCTTCAAAACTCGTCCAAGTCGTGCCGTCATAAATAGTGACAAAGTCATGGCTAATCGCATATTGACCATAACTATATTTAACTTCAACGATATCTTGATCAGTCTCTGTAGTTTTAATAGTTAATGTATCAGAAATATGGATATAGAAGCTGCTGCCTTCTTCCACTTCATACTCACCGCTATATAAGGTAACTTCAGAAACCTTCTTAGATAATGCGACTTTAAAGTGAGCAGGAAGTTTTTTCTTACCGACTGAGAACAGTGTTTCGACTAATAAATCCTTCTCAATGGAGCTAATCTTATAAGAGATGTTTCCTTCGTTATCGAAAGAAGCTTCCAAAGTGAACTGTAAAGTTGAGATCACTGGATACCATCTATTTCTCAAGGCGTCGTCAACGTTGAGTGAATAACCGATTGATTCCACATATTCAGCAGTAATTTCAGTTGAAATTATTTGAGGTGGAATGTTTTCATCATAAGTGATTTCATCAAATCTTTGATAACGACCATATGTGAGAGTGCTACCATCGAAGTTGAGTTCATATGTGTAAGATTCGTCGTCATATTTGATTAAGACGAGAGTTGAACCAGTCGCAAATGTCTTAGTGATAAGAGCATCATGGGCATAGTTGAGAACGTTATCTTTGATTTCTTCAGTGTTATCATCAACAAATCCGCTTGCAAGACCAGTTTCAATGTTTTTGAATCTGAATGTTGAAACATTGTTTAATTCGTCGACAGCGGTGATGACAAATTCCCCATATCCACTTAATGGAAGATTGCCAGTATCTGAATCGTATTTGAGGTCAGTAATCGCCACTCCATCTCTAGTCGCAGAAACGCTCTTCACGCCTGTTTCATCACTGACGAGCACTGTGATTTGGCTACCAGAAATAGTATCGCCATCACTAAACGGCAAGGAAGTGATTTCACCTGTCTCAAAATTTAATGTATCAAGGGTAATAATATCTCCCGCTTTTGGATATTTGTTCCAGTCGATGGCGTCAAAGCTCGCCGTGCTGATGATATTGCCATCATCGTCATAGATGACTTCAGGAAGGAAGGAATATCCCATAAATGAGGCACTATAACGTGGGGCATAATTATCCGCAGAGAATTTATAGATTCTATCGCTTTCTGGATTAGAAGAATACCAGACTCTTAAAGTCCAAGACTTCATCGTATTGAATGTCAACATTTTACGGAATTCATTATATGAATATTCGTCTGCAGAAATGCCAGTCACTTCATAGATTACTTCCGCGCTTTCATTATTATCGTTGAATAATGCTCTTACTCTAGCAGAAGAATTAACATAAGTAATTCTTGGGTTGGTCTCATCAACGATGAGTTTCATACGAGAGATATGGTCTGGATCATATTTCTCAGGAGTATCATCATCGACGTAATAATACCAAACGATTTCTGGAGTAGGCGCTTCGTGAATGACTGTTTTACTAATGGTGTTACCATAGATATCGGTGACAACAATGCGGTAAATACCTGTTTCACGATAGAAGGCTTCTTGTTGGAATGTGTTGTACTTTAATTCGCCATTAATATAGACTTCATAAGAATAGATTTCTTTTTCGTCTCTATTAACAACTTTAACTAATACACCTGTTCCTGAAGCATTTTCGGCTGCTTCAACATTAAATTCTGTTTCAGAAGTGATGACTGTATAAGTAGTGATATTACCTGAACGATCACCAACTTGAACGTAGAAGTTACCATTGGTTAAAACAACCTTTTTGTTATTTTCAAAATCGCTTGCGTAATAAACAGCTTTTAAATCGCGGTATGGGTAAGTGAATACGGCGATATACGCTAAGTTGTCAGTATCAGTTAATTTGGTAATTGTAAATTTCTTTGGTGAGAAGCTAGTTGAACCACTGCTATCTGGGAGATCCATTGGGTTATCAGTATCATCGTTAAAGTAGACGGAGATAATCGGTTGTTCATGGTCGATATAAACATCGAAAGTTGAAACACCTTTTTCATCGTATTCTTTAATTCTATAAATACCTCTATCGCCAAATAGTAGTCCTAATAAATCACCATCGCGAGCATTTAATCTCGTCCAAGAAGTTGGTTCAGAATCAGGATTTGGAGTGCCCCAATATTGATAGAATAAAGAAGTATATGTGCTCACAGTCACGACCATATTAGTAGCAAGTGGGTATTTAGTGTCAAAGATAGTGACATTGTTTTGATAAATAGCACTATCACCAGCATATCTTAAATCGCTGACATATGTGTTACCATTCATCGTCTTAACCGCAGTCTCGACATATGGATGCATTTGTGATGGTCTTAAATAAGGCGCATTAGTAGAAGAAGATAAAGTACCCTCTTCCACTAAATAAGTAGTGCTGCCATTGCTCACAATACGGTTAGTAATCGTGTTGAGGGCACTTTCAAGCAAAGTGGATAATTCGGTGATATTAATACCGTTTTCAACCTTGCCGCTCGCTTTATAATAATAGAACGCCCAGCTATATGGATCAGAAGTATTGTTCCAAGTATTCTTCTTATATCTAATCCAAAGTTGACCTGGTTGTGCATATGTTGTTTCGCCAGGGGCTTTGACATAAGTAGTAGAGCCAGAACCACTATTGAGGGAGTTAGCAATTAAATCGGTTATTTCGATTAAGCAAAGATCTTGTCTTTCCAAATATTTGACATAGACTTTTGCCGCGTTGCTACTAGAGAAAGTTGGATAAGAAGATCCGCCTTCATATTTACCAGTTGAAGGGTTGATTTCCGCTCCATAGTTCATCGAATTAACTGTGTTAGTCGCATTGTTATAGTAATAATATTTCACATCATTTAATTGATATGTTTCATTAGTTAAGACTAAATCATGTTGTGTCTTCTCTCTATTGATAGTCATATCATCCAAACCTTTAGTGAGACAGAAATTGATATTTGGAGAAACTAAATCAACAGCAGCATCGCCACCATAAACGCGTGGAACAACACTATAAATACCAGGTTCTAATTTAATAGATATAGAGCATTGGCCAGCCCCAGCTTTATATTCTTCACCATTAATAGTGATGGAATACTGTGCTTTCTGGTTGATGACATAATCACGAGTAGTTGTATCGCTTGGATCGATTTCAAAAGTGATCGACTCAAGGTTCTCAAATTTATAAACATCATAAGAAATACCTTCAAAAGCTGGTTGTTTTTCATATCCAGCGGGGAAAGACACCTTTTCTGGGAACGTACTTCTAACGTCATAAGATAGGCTTAAATCATTGGTGATTGTCTTATTGCCCGCTCTATCAGTAACGACAAATCTTGCGACACCATCTACTCTAAACATCGTATCGCTGAGATGAGCGCTAATAAGCGGATCAATTGGAGTAGATTTATCACTATTAATGTTTGAAATATAAGTGAATAGATAATCCTCTTGCTTAACGACTGTGCCGTCTAAAGAAGAAACAACTGCACCATCTGCAAAGATTGTTCTCGTTTCCGTAAATGAATTTCCTTGTGCGTCGGTCAAATCCATTACTAAATCAATTTGGTTTAAAGGAGAACCAGTTTCAGTTTTTGGAGTGATATTAAGCGTTAAATATTTGGTTTTAAGGTCGCTTTCTTCACCCGTTTTAGTAGACAAGGACAACGAGGCAGGGAAGCTTGTGTTATCGAAATTATATGGTCCGAAGCTCCTAAAGTCTATTTCGGAGTGCTTGCCACCTTTGTTTGGAACCGCTAAAGCATGAAGATAATAGGCGCCAGGAGAAACATTGGCTAAAGTCACTTGGAAAGAGCCTTGTTCTTCTTCAGTTAAAACGTGAACATGATCATATTTACTAGGATCTTTGGCTTTTTCTTCTGGCCAAGTGTTTAATTTATCCCATGAATAATATACAGTGCCATCTGTGAAGTATTTGCTTTGCGGAGTACTATTGGCAGAAAGGATGATATCATAAGAATTTTGATAAGCCTCTGAATGGTCAGTATCAACACCTAAATGAGGGATGGATAGATCGATGATATCCCCAATAATATGAGAAGTTCTTTGTTGATCAGTGTTTTCTAAATAGTTTCTTGTTCCTTCTCCATATCGATCAAGATTCCACGCTAAATCAGCGATATCATTATCAGGGAGTTCATAAGAAATAGATGTAATCTTTTGATGGTTATTGGCTAATTGATCAGCGGAAACTTCATAGACTAAAGTATCGCTCATATAACCATATTTAAAACGCGCTTGATAACCGACATCATTAAGAAGAACCATAAATGGTTTTTCATAAACCGGGCAAACCGCTTCAGAGAAACGAATATATAGTCTTAAATTGCCTTCTTTATCATATTCTGCCCATTCATTAGTGATATATGGAGCAACATCGTCGACAAGAATGATTTTTGAATATGGCATAGTTAAATCAACGTCATATTCTTTGTTCGCATTATAAAGAGCGATGCCAATTTGGATTTGACCATTATAAGGATACATTCTATAAAATGTCGTGTTATATAAAGCTCCACTGTTTCCAACCCAATAATCAGCACTATAACCTAATCTAAAGTTGAGCTTTCTTCTATCACTACCTTGATATGTTGGTCCATCATCAACGTGAACAAGCCTATCTTCTTTATCACTTGGGTTAATACCTTGCGCCAAATAATTGACCGCCGTACCATCCATTCGATAGCCACCTTTAACATCAGGGTTGACTTTAATATACATCGATAAATATTTATCTAAATCTGGATAATTTTTATTCCAGTCATTCTTTTTAGTTTCGCCAAAATTATTGTAATGATCCTTAAAAAATGGTTCATTTCCCCAGAATACGTGGATTCTGGTGTTGGAATGAGCGGTTGAGTTATCAATTGATTTTACTAATACTGTGCCATATGCCTTTGCAAATCCAGTATCAATATATTTCATTACATAATCATCATACAAAGACGCAGTACGCCCATCAAATTTGCCTGAGCAAGCCCAGCTTCTCCAGTTCTTTTTACCGTCGATATCTGAGCCGCCTTCACCGATATCCTCTCCAGATCCAGTAGAGGCAATATCATAATATGCTTTATATTTAGCGTCGTTTCTTTCGCCACCATATTTTCTACTAGTCGCGTTATTAAAATACACATCATCACGGTATAAATATGGAAGATATACAAGCGTTGTATATTGTGATTTAGAATAATCTTCATCAGTTTCAGGAACGATTTCCGCTTCGACACTGCTATCAGGATTTCTCACTACAATCTTCAGAATTTTCACTTTAAAGTGACGGCTATAATAGCCACCATCTTCTTCATCGTTAGAACTTCCCCAAGGCCTGCCTGCTTCATCATTTTTAGTAGCGAGGACTTCTTTAGTTTCGTTTGTTAATAAACTCTTAAAGCCAATTGGAACAACTTGTTCACCGGCGACATCAAAATTGATTTCTTCTGTCCCGCTCATGCCAACATAGTCGATTGATTCAATCGCATTAACACTATATGATTGGTAATCGACATAGATTTTACATTTCTTTTTCGCTTTTGCTTTGATAAATGCATAAACAATATCACCACTACCAGTCTCCGCTGGATTTGCTTCAACTTTGTTATTGAATTCCGCGTAGTAGAAAGGTTCTTCATCTTCCGCGCGTGTTTCAATATAAGAAGATAAACCACCATTGATATCGGTACAAATGGTGACGATGCCAGGAACAACTAAAGCACCCGCAAAGAATGCGTTCAGCCATAAAGCCAATTTTTTAAATATTTTCTTTTTCATCACTTTTTGGCCTCCCTAGTAATTTCGATGTCGCCTTTAGCCACTCTTTCACAGAATTCTTTAAATGTCATGCCCGGGTTGGACTGTTGATATTTGAGGAATTCTTCTAATAATTCGGCTTGAGTGAAAGATTCGAGAACGCTACCTTTCTTGGTAGTCTTTTTCTTCGTTTCTTTTTCCACTGCTTTTTCTTCTGCTTTTTCAAGCAATTCTTTATTTCTCATTCTAATATCATAGAATGCTTCTTGCTCATTGAATAAACGATCCTCAAGTTCGCTTTGATCCATTTCCCCAAATTTATATAAAGGCACTTTAAATGATGGGGTGAAATATGTCTTAAGAGGATAGTTACCAAAGGTGACGATGATAGAGTGACCAATATCACCCGGTTTATTAAGTCTTTGTAATTCAGATGGATAGATAAGTGGTCTAGTTTGATAAGATGTGGAATAGCTCGTCTCACTATGAGCGGTACCACTGCTTGATGTTGAAGCGATGGTGATATTACCACAGAGTTCACTATATTCTTTACATGTCTGCATATCGTTAGAACCGATGAACATCTTGATACCACAGTTACCTTTAAGGATATCCGCAACATTATCGCCGTACACGTTATTGAGCTGGGCGTAGGATTGAACGATCATTTGGAACCAAATCTTTCTACTACGACCAACAGTGATGAATTTATCGAATTTGGAAATCTTTGGCATATTACCAAATTCATCCATGATGAAGTAGACGTTGCGTGGTAAAGATAATTCTTCTGTTGCTGAAGCCACTTTAATGAGTGTTTTGTAAATATTTAAGATGAAGATTGCCGCTAAGTTATGTCTCGTATCTTTTTCATCAGGAATCTTTAAGAATAAGGCTGTTGGGTGATCCGCTAAAGCGCCAGCCGTAAAGTCACTGGAACTAGTTAAAGCACAGACACCAGCGTCGTTAAATAATGTCAATTTATCATAAACGATGGACATATATGAGGCTCTAGTAGACTGCGCGGCATCACAGACTTGTTTAGATAAGGAATAAGCTCTAGAAAGAGAACTACGTCCTTTGAAATAATCTCTTAAGTCTTGATAGTCGTTATTGGAATTTTGAAGAATCTTGGCGAGGTTGAAGAAGTTGAATTTGCCCTTGTTCATTGTGCTGTTTGGAAGTTGTGCATCTTCAAGCATGGCAAGGAGAACTGCTAAAGTGATAGAACGGGCGCCTTTTTCCCATAATGGGTCTTTTTCATTTTCCACTGGGATGAGGACAGTGACCAAGTCGTTCAAATCTTCATAGACTTCGTCATAAATCTTCTTCTTATAGACTTTCACCGCATTGATGAGACGTTGGTAATTGATGAAGGCTTTTCCTTCAAATTCATACCATTCTTCAATATCTAAAGAATCTTCCACTGGTTGATCGAGTTTAAGACCACTCTCGAGGATATCATCATCTCTCTTAAAGGCTTTTTCATGCGCATGCATGTAATCGGAAAAATTATCCCAAATAGCGTCAAGAGGATTCCATCTATAGGATGAATATGTATCTCTTAAGTCGATAACTTTAACATCGTATCCTCTTTCCTTTAGATATTTAGAATGCATTTGGAAAAGTTCACCTTTAGGGTCGGTGATGACCATCGAGGAACCCGCTTTTGTCGAGGCGAGGATTTGAATCATTGGGGTGACGAATGTCGTTGTTTTACCACTACCAGTGGAACCGATGATGATGGAGTGACATGGAGGGTTGAATGCGACAACCATATCTTTTTCATTTCTATCTAATGTTGCAACGACTGGAACACCATCTTTTTCCACGTTGCCGAGTTCGCTAAATTTGTATTTCTTAAATAATCTGGCTTTTTCTTTATCCGTCATCCAGTGAGAATTCTCTAAGTTGGAACCTTTGATTTGTTTGAGCTCTCCACTGTTCTTGCCAAAGACGCTTAAGAACCCTTTGTTAATCACAAAAGAATATAAGAGGAATAAGCCGATATAGACAAAGCCAAAGACGAGGAAATAGATCCAAGAGCTTGGCATATTGACCAAAGTGCCAATCCAGTCGATAATCGCCACTTCAAAACGGCAGTCGATAACCGCGTAAATCAAATAGGCAAAGATCACTGTGATATCAAGTATGGCAAATAACACGAATAACACTTCTTGTAACTTGCCAGTCGTATATCTCACGGAAATGATGATGCTTGCTAATGCAAAGAACGTCACGGAGAAGAAGATAAAGAAAGCGATGAACTGTCTAAACGAGAAGCCCGCTCCATAATTGTCAAAGAAACCACCTAAAGCCATGAGGCCAGCAAAAGCGCCACCTAGAGCAAGTGCAACTGCGATAACGATGTAAAGGATATATCTCTTCTTCATAATTACGCCCCTATATAATCAGTTGTATATTTGAAGTCACCCATTTCTTCTTGATAGATGCGACCATCATTACTTCTAAACGTAACTCTATAATAATAGAAACTACCTTCTTCCATCGTTGTTAAATCAGTAACTTCATTCTTGCTTTCTTTATCGTAAATCTTAATAGAAACAACCTCTGTTCCTGCAGCGAAATTGATTAAATAAGCTTCTCCATTTTTAAATCTAAGGTTGCTAGCCGCGTTAAAGTAGGCTGCACCATTCATAAAGCGTTTAAACATAAATTCACCTTTCGCGGTTTACCAGTTATAACCATCATCATTCGCGAAGAACACTTTATAAGAATATAGATTATTTAAAACAATATTGTTAAGATCAAGAACTTCATCACCATTATCATCATAGAATTTGATGAATCTAACATGGTTATCTGGATTTATATCGATAACCTTAGCAGTATAATCATAATCCGCGACACCTTCTCTAGTGATTAAAAGATTGGAAAGAGAGAATGGAACATTATATTCAGAACCAGTTCCTAATCCCATCACTGGTCCACCCACTCTTAAAGAGCCTGTTTCTAACATATAAACAGTGGAATCGCCACTTACGAAAGAGACAGCGTAATTATATGATTGACCAGCCACTAAATCAGAGACCGCTACTTCTGTAGCACCTGTATAGAATTTAATATAATTAACTTTAATAGATGGGTCGATATTGATGATGTTAGCCTCATCAGCTTCAATGGAAATGTTCTTATAAGTAATTGGTTGTAAAGTTGATAAATCTTTGACTCTATCAAAAGTGAATGAGCCATTTTCTTGATGCCAGACTGTGCCTGGAGTAGAGCCAATTTCACTGATGCCAGTAAAGAATGCTTTGTAGTCATAAGTATGATCGACCTCGATATCACTCACTTTCACCACGCTAGAATCAGCTTGGTCAACGAGGACAAGTGATTCAATATCAGCGCCATCCTCAGCATCAAGAGTCGAAGCAACTCCATCGAGGATTAACAAATTATGTGTAGCGAATGGATCAACGTATTGACCACCACTATTTTTAACTTTTACATTTTTATAAGTGAAGTATCCAGTTTCATCGACAAATAAGAACGATTCTTGTTCATTAAATGACACTTTGTATTGATATGGGTCATTCTTCACCACTAATTCATCATCAGGGATTTCAAGGCCTGTCAATGGATCATAGAATTTAATCGATTTAGCGGTTACACCTGTTTGCACATTGACGATACAAGCTTCATTATCTTGGATTGAAATATTGCTCGCAGTAAAATCACTGTCATATTTATATTCATCACTCTTTGTATTAACTTTGCCGTATTTGAACATACCAGAGCAAGGAACAACTGATAAACTTTCATTGAGCTTAGCTTCGATATCTGCATCATCATTAGTTAATCTAAATCCAACTGAAAATTTGTATGTTTCACCAACAACAAAATCCTTTGGCTCAACTTTAATATATAATTCTTGAGAAGTAGTAGAATCAGTAACGATTTGGAAGAACGAAAGAGGTTCATTCTCGTTATCGATGACAATGCCGCATTCAATATTTTCAAAACCTTCACCTAATCTTAGTTTTTCGGTGTTGATAGTCGCAGTGTTTTCCTCTACGTTAATTTTGATATCCGCGAAAGTGAAATCATGATAAAGAGGTTCATCTTCATTTGTTAAACCATCAAACACGCGCACTTTAGTATAAGAAGGTTTTATAAGCGCGTATACAGTCATAGACTCTATATCAACAGTTTCATTAGGATCTACCGCTGTAAATGTCGCGACGACTGGATATTCGCCAACATAGGTAAAGTCATTTTGGTCAATGGCGAAGTTCACACCATTTGGTAATCCAGTTGGATCAGCAACGCTGACAGCCTCTCCTGTAAAGGCCACATCTACACCTGCAAATTCAAGAGTATCCTTAATATAAATAATCTTCTTAGCAACTGTTAAGGTCGCTTCCATAGGTTCGATTGGATTATGGTTATTATCCCCACCCTTGAAGACGGCTCTCATCGTATATACGCCAGAAGGACTGTTATCATTAACTAGTTTTCCTTCGCTATTGTAAACTTCATAATGGACAGTTAAGCCTTGTGGTAACAACTCTTTATTAAGTATGGAAGGTTGATAAGATTGGCCATCATAGAATTTAATGACATTGAGGAATTTGATTTCAGATAAGTCGTAATCGATTTTAGTAATCGTTAAAAACGCTTCTTTATCCTCTATTTGTTTGTAGTTTGGATCCTCATTAGTGAAATGCGCGACAACGCAGTATTTGCCCGCATAGTAAGCTTTGTTGAGTTGAGTGGTTTTTGTTTCGTCATATAAAGTGTAGGTAACAGATACACCCTCTGGCACGTTTTCTGCAACAATGGTCTGAGCTTCACCATTAAATGGTACTGTCTTATCTTCAAAGACGATGTTTTCTTCATCGTGCTCATTCATTAAAATCTTTAAAGTGGTAGTCAATGTTTTGGTTGCATAGCCGCTTTTTGTAATAACACCAACCACTTCATATGTGCCTTGATTAGTAAAAACATTCCCTTTTGGATAAACGATAGATGCTCCTTCAGGTAATTCATGATTTAATTTAACTTCATGAGGGTTGCCATCATAAACACATGTATAACCAACTAATTCATAAATATCATTGAATTCATTCATCACGACATTAACTTTCATCGTGGTTTTGAAAGTATCACGGAAAACAACATTTATATCTTGTTCACCCATCTTGAAGAACTTTAATTGTTCAACATCAGAAATCATATCTTCTGTTAAATCAATTTCTGTATTTCCACCGTTTTCAAAAAGAACAGTAACCTTGATTCCGTCATATGAAAAATTACCAAACGGAACATCGATCACTTCTTCACTAGCCATACGAATACCAGCGATGGAAGAACCACCCGTACAAGACGTAGCGAATAAACTACTAAAGGAAAGTAGTATTGCGGCTAGGAAAGTTCTGAATCTTTTTCTCATATTTTAATAATTTTTATTTCCAACTATCGGATTGTATTTTCTTATACACAAATTATTGCTTGGATACTAGCATTATATATGCGCGAAAAACAAATACAAAATTTAATTCTCACTTTGAGCTGAAAAACCAAATAATTATCATTATATATTACCTTTAGGTAAACATATATAATTTAATTCGGACTTTACATTTGTAATTTCCGTTTTTTGTAACATCCTAATAAAACAAGTTAAACTGCACTCTAATACTGTACATAAATCATATCATTTTTATGACTAAAAATAAGAAAAAAGTCCATTTTAGGACTTCATCAAAAACGTTTTAATAACGAGTATGATATTAATCAAAATCGTAGTCGTAATTGCTGGAGAAAATAGGCCATGAATATTGGATCATATATTCCCCGCGATAGGCTCTAACCGCCTCAGGAATGTTCTTCTTATAATCGTAAGCATCGCAGTCGATTAAAGTAGGATTAATGCAACATTCATTATGACGTTTGATAAAGACATCACTCGCTCCGACATCCTTTAAAGTTTGCTGGATGTCAGCGATCAAATTACGTAAATATGACTTATGATCTTCTTCCCACAGAACCGCGTTTAATTCGTTAATTGTTGCCGCGGAACCTTCTCTATCGACGAGATAAGCAAAGAGCTCTTTGGATTTGCTTCTTTGGAATTTAAGAGGTTGACCATCCGCGAATACTTCAAAATTACCAAAACACTTAACCTGTATCTTGTTGTTGCCTTTTAATTCAATTGGATGACGTAATAATTCGATTTCTTCTTTAATGCGTTCTGCTTTCACTGGTTTAGATAAATAACCAGAGGCATGTAATTTATAAGCATCTAAAGCATAATTTTCATAAGCAGTGACGAAGATGATATTGGTAAGTGGATAGATCTTTTTAAGTTCCTTGGCGAGTTGGATGCCGTTCATCCCTGGCATTTCAATGTCAAGGAAAGCAATATCGACCTTTTCATTCTTATTATCTTTTAAGGCTTGTAATGGATTTTCGTAGGAAAAGATCTCTGCATCTGCAGGTAGGACTTTCTTCGCTTCTTTTTCAAGTCTGAGAAGCTGTAATTGCTCATCTTCAACCAATATGACTCGCATATATTTATATTACACCTAAATTCATAATTAATTGCAACATCTTACTTTTCAAAAGTAACCACCACTTTTGTCCCTTTACCAACTTGACTAGAAAAAACAATATCACCCTTGCACATTGATTTAAGTCGATGTCTGACATTATTTAATCCGATATGTTTATTGTTACTAAAATCGATTTTTTCCATGTCGAAGCCTACTCCATCGTCTTCTATTTCCACATAATAAGCATTTTCATCCTCATATGTTCTTAAAGTCACTGTCCCACCTTCTATTTTCTTTAGGATGCCGTGTTTAATCGCATTTTCTACAAGTGGCTGAATAGTTAAAGGAGGAACTGGAAAATCTATTACCTGAATATCGTAAACCATATTCAAACGGTCATTGAAACGATGCTTCTCTAAATTAGCGTAGGTCTTAATGTGCATCAGTTCATCTCTAAAAGACACTAATTTGGTCTGTGTTAACGCGGAGAAATTTGCTCGTAAATAATCGGTGAAATCATCCAAAGCTTTCTGCGCGTCATATGGGTTCATTGTTATCAATGTGGAGATGGAAGATAAGGTGTTATAAATAAAATGTGGTTGAATCTGTGACATCATGATGCGAATATTCGCTTCGTGGAGCTTCTTTTCATCTTCTTCAAGCCTGATATTTTTCTCAACATTGAGGAACAAGAACAATATTTCAATGGAAATAAATAAAGCGAGATAGGCAATCGCATATCCTGGTAAGGCATTCTGGATGATGATTGATACTGCGGGTAAGATGCAGTAAAAGCCAAAAGCAATCTTTTCGCGAATGCTAAGTGACTTAGTCATCACAATAATGATGAAAGAAGAAAGAAGAACGACGAATTGATAACCTTGGGAAAGAATCATTAAACTCGATCTCGTATATACGCCATTTACGGAAGTGAAGTATATATGGGTAAAGATGTTGACGATATCGGAAATGATAAATGCACTGAATAAAACAATATTAACGATATCCACTATTCTTTTGGCTTTTGAATGCACATTAGAATATATCGACATGTAATTATAAAACAATATGACTTCGATATTGTTCATGATGTAGAAAACCGTATAGAAAGCAATGATGAATGAATCGCTGGTATAGAATTCTTTAATCAAAACAAAAGTGAAATAAGTCGCGAAATGAATCGCGGTAAAAATAAAGAAAGAAAGTAAAGAATTCTCGTCCTTTCTTCTGTTTTTCTTTAACAAAATGTTAACGATATGGAGTAAAAGGATTAGAACACCTAATATACAGACTGTCGCGTTAAAAATTGCTTTTTGATCCATAATAAATAAACTGTTTAAAGTTCAATGATGATAATGCTATGACCATCCTTATATTCATAGGAGGTGGTTTTCGCCAAATCTTTGACGATCGCGATGCCAAACCCACCTTCTACAATATCATGGTTATATTCTTCTAAATATTTATCTTTCCCTTCTTTAAAGGGGTTATAATCATGCCCATTAGTGACGATTTGAATAGATAATGTATTGCTTTTATAAGAGAAAGTAACTTCGATTTTTAAGTCTTCTCTATCTTCATAAGAAATGGAGTTGTTGATCAATTCATCAAGGATAACTCCAACTTTTGGTTTTATTTCATTATCGAGATAAGAATAAGCATCATTGAATTTATCAACCATATCAACGATGATTTTTGGATCTTTCTCTTCATAAGTGAGCTTTAATGTGCCATCGTTAAAACGCACTATCATCATCGTCACATCATCGAATGGTTCTTGACCGCTGGTGAAGTTAGATAAAGTTTCATTCATATGATTGAGATAATCGTCGATAGATGAGCCGTTAGATGATTTTAATGTCTCTTCAATTCTTGAATAGGAGAATTCTTCATTCTTATCATTAATGGATTCATTTAATCCATCAGTAAACATGAAGATCGCTTCTCCTTTATGGAAACTATGTTTCTCCTCGATGAAGCTTACTCCTGGGATAGCCCCTAACACATAGTTAGATTCGCCATCGAGTTTGATGATCTCTTTATCCGAGATGATATATGGTTTTTCATGACCAGCATTAATAAATTTAATCTCTTCTTTTTCGAAATTAATCACGCCGATAAAGGAGGTGACAAATAAGCATTCGTCATTATTATTTGAAAGGAGTTCATTGACCTCTTTTATAACATCAGGTAATGAAGACCCGCTTATTAACTTGGATTTGATTAGTTCTTTACTCTTCATCATAAATAATGAAGCAGGGATACCTTTACCAGAGACATCGGAAATGATGAGCGCTAGTTCTTTATCGTTGAGATAGAAATAATCATAGAAGTCACCGCCCACTTCTTTCGCCGGTTTGATAAAGGAACGAATGGAGATGCGTTTATCATCAAACGCTGCTTTTGGTAAGGCCTCTAATTGAATCTTGCTCGCGATTTCCAGCTCAGCATTCATTCTCTCTTTTTCTCTCATACTTGCTTTAATCGTCTCTATGTAATTCGCGATTTGATTTTCCATCGCCACAAAGGAATTGCTTAGAGTCATGATTTCATCTCTTGAACGGACATTTGGATCGATAACCTCAAAATGTTCGTCACTTCCTAATTTATCGCTAACGGATAGAGCTGCTTTATTCAAACGGTTGATATTCTTCACAAAGACGAGATAGGAAAGAAGCGCATATAACAAGATAATCGCTAAACTAGTAAATAACATAATCAATAATTCATTGATTAAAACTGGACGGAATTGTTCATATACACGCGATGTCTCATATTCAACAAACATATAGCCAATAACTTCTTGTTCCTGGGTTTCATCGTTCAAATTTTTAATCTCGATAAAGCGAGTATTATAATTTCCTAACGAATAACCTTTGATAATCTCTTGGCCAATATCATAAATGACATCAGTATCTTTTATTTGATAATAGCTAGCGGGGCAGTGATAATACACCCCTTTTGTTTTGCTCGTCCCAATTCGTGAATCACAGATGAAGACAAGACGCGTTGGATCGTTTGGATCTTTCACCGCGAAGAAGGAGACTTGATCACTATAAAATGAAGCGTTCAATAAAATTTGGTTTATCGCATTGTAATTCTCTTTAAAAGTTGGGTAATCACGAGTCATGAATATTCCATCGGCATAGAAATATGGGAGATTATTTGAAAAGACTTTTTCATATTCTTTAAAATCCGTATAATCTTGCATCTTTGCATTATGGACTTCAGGAGCGTTTTGATAGATATTCATCACATAATCTTTAACATAAACAAAGGAATTGACGTTGACATAAGTTTCAGTCGTCGAATCGAGTTGTTTGCTCGCATATATCAAAGCTTCGTTCGCAGATTCATTTAAATCATCAGTCGCTTTATTAATCGAATAATTATAATTAACGATAATCGCGGTTGTTGAGGTGATTAAAGCGGTGATAATACCTAAAAGTAAAACCTTTAAAAGAATCGGAAAATAAAAGCGCTTCTTTTTCATAAAAAACTATTTAACAGTTAAAATATTTTTAAATCCTGTAACTTTAAATACTTCTTGGCAAATTGGAGAGAGGTTATGAACTTCAAGTTCTTTGCCTTCTAGCGCTAATGTCTTTTTAAGCGCAAGGAGCGCACGTAAACCAGCAGAAGAGATGTATTCAAGATTTGTCATATCGATGATGACAAGCTTCTCCTCCACTTTCTCCTCTTGCATCCTCTTTGTGAAGTCGACAGAGGTAACCGTATCAAGTCTACCATTGAGACTGACGACCATCTGTTCTCCGTGAGTAATGTTAATTTCCATTATTAATACCTCCGTTTAATTTCATTTCAAATATTGTGTTGTTCAAATTAAGTATACGCATATATGTCATCTTATCGGTAAGACTTTTGATAAGTTTAATGCCACTTGTGGAATATTCTTCCTCCTCATGCTCCTCATATTTGGTCGGATCAAAAGGCACGCCATCATCTCTAATTCTTAATAATAAGTTATCCGCATAGAGCTTGAGATTGACATCGATATAACTGCTTCTTTCCTTTTTATAACCATAAGTGATGATGTTTGCCACCATCTCTTCAGCGGCTAAACCGACGATTTGGCTTTCCCTTTCTGGAACATTATGTTTTTTGGCAAATTCTACAATCTGCTCAGAAACCACGGATGCATTGCTCTCTTTATTATCAATGGAAACATCAAAGGATTCAGCGTCGAGTTTTTCAAGCATGAATAAGCCTTTATAACCCTTCTTTCTATTGTAGAAATATATAAATATATAGGTAATGATTACTGTCACGATTTCATTAACTGCTGAGGCGATGCTATAACCCATTAATCCATTCGTATGAAGAAGAACTAATGTTAACGGTAAAACAATCACTAATTCTCTTAGTATGACTGTGACCATCGAAACAATGCTCTTATCGACAGTTGGATAATAGTTCATCGAGAACTTGTTGATTTCATATGGGATAAAGGAGATGAGATAGACCCAAATGAGTTTATTGACATAATCGGTGTTACCAACATTGGAATAACCAAATATCGAGCAATATGCATTCGGGAATATCAAAACGAAGAGGGATATCAAAACGGTAATCGCCACATTGACGATATAAATCTTCTTTGCGATTGACCGCAACGAATAATAATCCTTTTCTCCATAAAATATCCCGCACAGATTAGGGATGATATTAAGGACGCCTCCACAAAGCAAATCAAAGAGGAAGACCATATTAGAAATAAGTCCGAATATCACTAAATCTAAGTCGGAGAGAAGCATGCCAATAAATATGTTAACAACTAACATCTGGACAGCCGTTAATAATAAATTAACCGCAGAAGTTGCAGATGCTTTGCTCACATCTTTGATCTTGCTTCCTTTAAGCTTAAAGGTTAATGAGAGCAATCTCTTCTTATTAATGAAATAAAAGATTACAACGATAAGACCAATAGCATAACCAGCACCAGTAGATAGGGCTGCACCCCACATCCCCATCTTAAAGACAGCGATAAATAAGACTTCAAGTCCGACTTTCGCCGCGTTAGATACGATATAAAAAAGGGATGATAATTTCGGATTGTTATCCACAGCCATAAAGGAACCAATCAATAAAGCAAAGGTGATTACTGGGTCAGTTAATAAAAATATGTAGACATATGGATAAGAGAATTCAAGAGAAGCCTCCCCAAAGAGAGCCGCTAATGGGCGAGATACGAAGAATGATAATAAAGCAAAAACAATGGAGATAGCCATTCCCACTACCATGGTGAATGAGAAAGTTCTCTTCGCTCCATCGACATCTCTTTTGCCTAGTTGATTGGCGACAACAATTGAGCCACCAACCCCTAAAGCAAATCCAGGCATCTGGACGACATATAGAATCGGAATGACAAGAGAAGAAGCACTAAGAGCTTCATTGCTAATCATATTGCCAATTAATATACCGTCGACAAGTGAACCAAACTGCATAGCAAAGATCATCAATATCGATGGGATGAGATACGTGATGAATTTACGATTAATTAACTTTGAATTTCTCTCTAAACTCATATATCTGTCCTTTCAAAGAAGCCAAGTGTTTCAAGCGCTTCAATCGCATTTCTTAAATATTGATAATCAGTGATTGGCCACTTATATCCAAGATGGTATAAAGCCTTATTTGTAAATTCATTATCTGACATGATGAAGGAGTGTGTATGCATATCGCTAGATGAATAGGAAATGAGGGAGGAAACAAGCATGCTCTTAGTGTCATCCATCATCATCTTTTTCATCGAATCAAGGAACTCTTCATCACTCACTACTTCGATTTCAAAACCGAGCTCATTTAAGACATAAATGATATCGCCCATCTCGACCATATGTGAGTTTGCAGAATGGAAAATAGTGAATTTTTGCGGTGTTTTTGATAATAAAATGATAGTTTTTGCCACTTCATCAATCGGTGAGAAGTCAACGGTGATATCCATCGAATTAACAGGGAATTTATGTAATGTCGCGTATCCTTTTAAGTCACGCATAAAGCCATTAGTGATGGAATTAGCTTGGAACTCACCATCGCTATTACGACCCATCAAATTACCAACGCGAACCACCATCGCATCTACACCATTTTCTGCCGCTTCTAAAATAGCTTTTTCAGCATTAAATTTAGAATGCACATATTTATTGGAAACATCTTGTCCAAAGTCGAGCATATTCTCTTTCATCCTGAAGGAAGATGGGAATTTATTATCGATGTTTTCGCCAGCTACTGAGAGAGTAGAGATTTGTACGATACGACACTTTTTCTCTTTCGCTACTTCAATTAAGTTAGTCACACCGCCAACATTAACTCTTTCAATGATATCGTCATTGGAGAAATGCTTAACGATCGCAGCAGAGTTGATGATTGTATCAAAATCGTAATGTTCAAGTTTTTCAATAAGCGTCTTATCGGTGACATCCCCGTCTACTACTTCGACAAGTTCTTTTACTTCTTTATCAAGTGGAGAGTCGAAATAATAAGCCAATAAGGCAGATAGCCTTTCTGTTGATGTCAGTTCTTTGTTACCTCTAATTAATGCGACCACTTTGATGTTTTGTCTCATTAATTCTCTAAGGATATGAATACCTAGGAAACCTGTCGCCCCAGTTAAGAGGACTTTATTAATATTATGATCTACGACAACATCGTTAACTTCATCGACGACGTTATGGAGAAGAGCTTTACTTTCAACAGCTTCCTCTTTCTTTTCTTCGACTTTATTTTCGTTTTTGCCGTTTATCTCATTGATATGTTTTTCAAGTTCAAGAACAGTTGGATAATCAAAGACATCGCCGTATGCAATTGGAAGATTTGCGTTAAGCGCGAACATCGCGACTTTAGAGACGCTTAAGCTTGTACCACCTTTTTCAAAGAAGTCATCATCAACACCGACTTTATCAGTGCCCAACACTTTCTTAAAGATCGCGAGAAGCTTTTCTTCTAATTCATTAGAAGCACCTTTAAGTTCTTTATTATCTTCCTTAATCTCTGGTTCAGGAAGTGCTTTCTTATCGATTTTGCCGTTTGGAGTAAGAGGAATTTTCTCCAACTGCATCATCACTTTTGGAATCATATATGGAGTTAATGATTTAGCCATATGAGCGGTTAAATCATCTTTATCCACTTCTTTAGATGCTGCGAAATATGCGGCTAAATAGTCACCATCAGTTGGATTAGTCTTCACTAAGATGACGCTATTAGAAATGCTTGGATAAGAATTGAGGACCTTTTCAATCTCGTCGAGCTCAACTCTTAAACCCCTTAATTTCACTTGATTATCAAGTCGGCCAAAGAATTCGACGTTGCCATCATTATTGATTCTCGCTAAGTCGCCAGTGCGGTATGCTCTATCGCCATTAACTTCGATAAAGGCGGCTTTAGTTTTTTCAGGCATGCCATAGTATCCAAGACCAACAGAATCACCAGCGATTGTTAAATCACCAATCGCGTTAGTTGGTAAGATATGGCCTGCTTTATCTAAAATATAGACTTTCGTATTCGCGACTGGCTTACCAATAGTCATATATTCATCTCTCACAAGAGAATAAGTACATGTGATAGTAGTCTCTGTTGGACCATATCCATTATTGATTGTCGCATTAACACCTAAGGCTCTTAATTTATTACATAATTCAATAGGAACATTCTCCGCGCCCATATCGAGTTGTTTAAATCCTCTTAATGCATCGATGAATTCATCCATATCAACAAAGTTAGAAACGAATGATGGAGTCATAAACATCACATTCACTTTGTTCTTCTTAAGCGTCTTAGCAAGTAAGAGAGGATTTTCAATTTCTTCCTCGCTAGCAATGACTGCTGTATAGCCGTGTGTTAGCACCACAAACTCTTCTTGTAAGGAAGCATCAAAGGAGAAGGAAGCAAAGGAACAAGCGACGCACTCATCGCCAATTTCACGATATTCTCTCGTTGCTAAGTTTGTACCATCACAGACATAGTTCATGAGGTTATGATGAGCGATCATCACGCCTTTTGGTTTGCCAGTTGAACCAGATGTATAAATCATATAAGCAAGAGAAGATGATGGTATCTTCACATTTGGATTATCATCTTTACTTGAAGTTAAAACATCTTCAATCGCTAAAGGAATAATACCGGTTTTATTAATTAAATCTTGACGATTTGCAATGATTTCACGTGTAGAAAGCAAGATTTTGCTGTTGCTATCAGTGATGATGTATTCAACACGATCATCAGGGTATTTTGGATCGATTGGGACAAATGCTCCACCAGATTTAACAATACCTTGTCTCACCACATATGCTTCTTTAATACGCGGCATAAACATGACAACTGGTTGCCCAAGTTTAACGCCTTTATCAAGTAAAGCATGCGCTACTTTATTCGCCGCTTTATTGAATTCATCATAAGTGAATTGACCGTTACAGCCTATAACTGCAACCTTGTCTTTATTTTTAAGAGCTTGTCTTTCGAGAAGAACATTGACAGTCACATCTTCAACATCGACATGAGTGTTATTAATCTCTTTGAGTTTCTCTTCATCTTCTTTTGGTAAAAGATTGATGTCAGCAAGATTTTTCTTATTAGTTAATTGAGATAAAACGAGCTCAAATAAACGGTTGAAGGAGGCAATGCTAAATTCATTATAAATTGCTTGGTCCCATTCATAGTGAGCGCGATATTTGCCGTTCTCTAAGAAGATATCTAAACCAAAGTCGCTCTTCGGAGTGTCGCTTTCAAGAAGGATGGAATCAACTTTATATCCTCCAATCGTATCAAAAGTGAAATTATCGCCTTGATAAGCAAAGATGATATCCGCGGATATATCATAATCGTTAACGATATCACCAAAGGAATATAAATCGTTTTCTTCTAATCCTTCTAATAATTGTTTCATCTCTTTCACTTTAGATAAGATGTCACTATTATCTTCATATTTGAGATAGACAGGTAATGTCTTAACTAACATCGATACTGTATTCATCATCTTAGATGATTTTCTACCGTTATAAATAGTTGTATATAAAGAATCGTTCTTATATAAGAATTTTGAAAGAGTGAAAGCAAAAGCAAAGTTGAACAAGGCATTGTTTGTCACTTTATTATCCGCGACGTATTTCTTGATCGATTCATTATCTAAAGCAAGATAGTAATCAACAGATTTTAGTTTCGATTCCTTATTAACTTTTAAATCTTGTTTTAAAGTGTATTTGCCGTCCACATCTTTTAATACATTTTGATAGAACGCTTTAGCTTTATCTAATTTGTCTGTCGCTAAATCGTTCTTTTCTTTTAAAGCCACTTCAAAACCAGTGTATGTTTCTAATGGTATCTCTTCGCCTAGATAGGCTTTATTTAAATCATTTAAAATAATGGCTTCAGAAGTACCGTCACAGATGATGTGATGGAAATCTAAGAATAAATAATTATCTTTTCCTTCATATAATTCAATGCGATATAAAGGATTATCTAAAATCGTAAAAGGTCTCACTAGTTTAGAGACATCGATATCACCTTTAATAAGGCTCACCACTGTTGGAGTATCTTTTCTTCTCGCGACGATATCTCCATCATCATTCATACGTAAAGTAGTCTTTAAATATGGATGGGCATCCACTACTTTAATAAGAGCGGATTTAAGTTTTTCTAAATCTAGTTTCTTATCTAATTTAAAGAGATATGGAATATTGTAATTTGTAGAATTAGCTTTAGAAACGCATTCGACAAAGATACCTTCTTGAGTCTTGCTAAGAGGATATTCATCCAATAGTTCAAAGTTCTCTTCTTCCTCAGTTTTATTGACGAGGAAATTCGCTAATTTTTCAATAGTTGGATATTCTTTTAAATCAGAATTTTCCACGGATTTGCCGTACTTTTTCGATAAAAGTATCGTTAATCTGATGGAAGAAACGGAAGTTAAACCAACATCGAAGATATTGTTAGTGACACCGAATTGATCATGTCCAATGACATCTTTAACGATATCAAATATAGCCTTTTCATCATCGTTTCTTGGATCGATTTTTTCTTCTTGTTTAATCTCTGGCATCGGTAAGGCACGCTTATTGACCTTTTGGTTTTGATTAAGTGGAATCTTATCGAGTTGCATCGTGTAAGCAGGAACCATATAAGGTGGCTTTTTGCTTCTGATAAATTCGTTTAATCCTTCAACAGAAACTGTTTCATCACTGACGACATAAGCAACGATGAATTTCACACCACTAGGATCTGTGAAATCTTTAACCGTCGCGTCTTTAATGCCTGGATACTCACGAATCACTTTCTCCACTTCGCTGAGTTCGATACGGAACCCTCTAATCTTTACTTGTCCGTCTTTACGACCGATGAAATCAATCGTTCCATCAGGAAGGAATCTCACGATGTCGCCTGTCTTATATAATCTTTTAAAGTTAGGATCATCAGTGAACCAGTTTGTTAAGAATGCTTCTTTATGTTCTTTTTCTCTATTTAAATAGCCTCTTGCCACCTGTGGACCAGAAATATATAATTCACCGTTTACTAAAGTTGGGAGTCTTTTTTTATTCTTGTCTAAAACATAGGCTTTATATGTTGGTAAAGTTGGTCCAATTGGAACGCGGTGATAGAATTTTTTGACCGGTTGAAGTGTACAGAATACAGTTCCTTCAGTTGGACCATATAAGTTATAGAAGTTATAACCTTTTGGAGGTGCGATTGGAACAAGCTTTTCTCCCCCAACAGCAAAATGAGTGAGTGATTTAGCCTCCACTTCGCTCGCGAACTGTCTACCAACTTGGGTTGTGATAAACGAATGAGTAATTTTATTCTCGTTGAAATATTCTCCAAGTTCCATGAGGTTGAGTCTCATCTCATCAGGAATGACATAAACACACGCCCCGATAGTGAGAGTCGGATATAAATCCATCATATCCGCATCAAAGCCATAAGAAGCATAGGCTGACACTCTGCTTTTTTCATTTAGCTCCATCTCGCGTTGATAATATTTGCAGAATGTATGAATGTTGCCATGTTCAAGCATCACTCCTTTTGGGAGACCTGTTGAACCTGATGTATATAACATGATGAATAAATCATCTGGTGATGGCTTATTTTTAATTGGAGTATCATCTTTAAAAGATAATAATTCACTGACCAATATTTCTTGGCCTTTAAATTCAGTAATGATGCCATCTAAATTATCATCTCTAATTAAAATGATCGCACTGGAATCGTTAACCATGAAGTTAAGTCTTTCCTGCGGATAAGATGGATCGAGTGGTTGATATCCTGCTCCGGACTTAACAACTGCCAAAGAAGCTAAAACAATGTATTCAGACTTATTGATTAAAATTGAGACAACTTTTTCTTTTCCTGCACCTCTTTTAATGAGTTCATTCGCGATTCTTGTTGTGATTTCATCAACTTGTTTATAAGTGTATTTATGGTCTTTAAATACCACAGCAAGATTGTCAGGGTATTTTTTCACACAGTCCAAGAATTCATCTAACACTGTACGACCATCGCCGATATAAGGAGCGTCGATAACATTAAATGATTCAAGGAGTTCTTCTTCTTTTTCATCGACGAGATTGATGTCATTAAGGTTCTTTTTATTCAAGAATTCTAAAAGGATTTGCTCATAGATTTTGATGATTTGTTCCATCGTTGATTCTTCATATAAATCAGAACGGTATTCAAGCCAAATGACATACTCATCATTGAGTCTATGAAGTTCAATAGCGAGCTTCTCTTTGCCATCTTTTCTAAGTAGAGGAGTGACTTCCACTTCTCTATTATTTAGCTCGCCTTTATAGAAATAATCTCCTTGATATGCAAACAAAATCTCTGCAGAAAGGCCAAAATCTTTCATAAGCATGGAGAATGGATAATCAAGATGTTTGACGCTTTCAATGTTCTCTTCATTCGTCTTTTTCAATAAATCAGAGACAGTTTCCTCTTCAAAGTGAAGGAAGAATGGATAAGTTTTAACATAACTACCAAAACTATGTCTTACCCCTTCTGTTCTCGCATTGTTAACAGTTAGGAATAAGGCTTCATTATCCATATTGAATTTCGCGAGCAAATAAGCAAACGCGCCGAGGAAATAAGATGAGGTTTTAATGCCCAAACCCTTAGTAACCTTTTTAACTTGCTCGTTTTTAATTGCTAATTTTCTTCTGATATTACCATATGAAATTTGTTCATCGGTCTTGTCTTCAACGATTGTCGAATCCGTTTCAACATCGCCAACAAGTTTTTCAAAATATTCTTTGCTAGCTTGATAAGTCTTTTTATTAATTATCTCTTCTTCTTTTAAAGAATAATCATTCGCGTTTTCTTTTTCTTTTTCTAGTTGTTGCCCTTTTAATGCAGCAAATAAATCATCGATAAAGATTTTAATCGAAGTACCATCCATCAAGATATGGTGGAAATCAAAATATAAGATGCGTTCTCCATCTTTATTAAAGACTTTGAATCGATATAGGTGATTATCTAATAATTCGTATGGTAAAGAGGCGACCTTGACCTCTTTAACCACCTCTTCTTTTAAAACGATATCTTCAGGAAGTATAGATTTAACAACATTGCCGTTATCATCAGTGGATAAAACGGTGAATAAATATGGGTGGGCTTCAAATATTTTCTTTAAAGCATTTTCGATATCTTGAAGAGAATAATCCTTACCTAAATTCACCAAGTTGGCAAGGTTATAAGCATCTCCTCCTGACAACGATGAAATATAAAGTCCTTCTTCAGACTTTGACAAAGGGAAATATTTACGTTCCATAAATCTAATCTCCAATAAGATTTATCTCGAAATCCTCTATAGATTGTCGAGAAACAGTAATAATGTAATTATTATACAAAATTGTCTTATTCATGTAAAAGTTAGATTTATAAACCCTTGTCCCGTTTAGAGGTAAAGAAGGAATATTTTTAATATCATCTCTGAGCCCTATTCCATATGCTTTAACAAGCGATTCTTTATTCGTCCAAACCTCAAAAAATGTCTGATCGTCATTAATATATTCCCTCTCTTCTTTAGAAGAAATGAAATCTTTCAATCCGTCATCGCTTTTTCTAATCAATTCCACATCGACACCAACTTCTACACTGTCTATGACAAGAACCACTAATCCGTGAGAGTGCGAAATATTATAATATTTGTCTTTTGATTTTGGTTTGCCGTTTTCATCTATGTAATATTCGCCGATATATTTTTTCTTCAAGTATAAAGAGGCAATCCTCTCTTTTTTCACTTCTGGATGAGTATATTTTTCAAAGCTTTTTCTCTCTTCGTTAGAAAGATATGGACTACAAAAAAGAGAGTTGATATCAACCTCATTCAAATTAATTTTTATCACATCAACTTTTTTCATTATTATTATAGAACAGTAATTCTATCCCCTGTCGTTGAATAGATATCCTTGAGGTGGCCTTTCAATACGTTGACAATGTAATAAGTCAAAGCTTCGTTATCAAGCATAATATTTGGGTTTAACACTTCACATTTCATAAACATGTTCGCTCCATCACCACCCTGAATAAGGACGAAATTAAGAGAAGTTATTGTATAGAACTTATTGATGTCGATAGGTACATATTGATCTCCGTCAAGAATAAGCACATCTTTTACTCTTCTAGGACCATCAATTTTAATAAATATCCCATCATCAGTTGTCACTACAGAAGAAGGAATAGAGGTATCGATTGTATACTTAAGTCCTGAGACTTGGGCAAAGGCGCCATTTTCACCAAATGCTCGACCATCCTTGCTATATTCTTTCTCCGTTTTTCTTGAAGTAAATTCTAGATAATCTAATATCGTTTGCCCGTTTGCTTTGATAGTGCAAAGATTATTACCAAATGGGAATACTGTTTTAATATCGCCAAAAGTAAGGTCGCCATCTTTAAGGTTATCTCGTATTCCACCACCATTTATAATCGCGATATCCGTATCTCCAACTTCTCTAAACGCATCTGTTGAAAGATCACCTAAACCAGTCTCCCTGCTGCGAACAATTCTTATCCCACTTTCATCATAAATAGATAAAGCTAAATCGCTAGTTGCCACTACTTTTTTAGTGTCTTCCTCAATCTTCTTTTCAATTGTTTCGATCGTTTGTAGTGTCGATACATCTTTATCGTCATATTTAGAAATTAGTCCGAGGTGAACATCCCCATTAGGAGCAATCGTCATTCTTCCAAAAGCATTCATCTTATATCCAGCTGTGCATAAAGGAATATTTATACCATCTTTATTTGGATAATAACTACAGTCAATGACTTGATGAGAATGACCATCAAGCACTGCTATCGCGCCGCTCGTGTTATTAATTAATTCTACAGATGTATATGGTTTATAATTGTCCGTACTTCCTAGATGTGAAACTAAAACAACATATTTACAGCCTTTATTTTTGCATTCATCGATGTTTTGCTGCACTTTTTCAAATAAATTATCAGCAGAAAACGAATATACAATCTCCCCATCTTCTTTAAATGTCGAAGGCGCGGAAGTCACAATAGTCGATGGAGTAGTTACCCCAACATACCCAACTTTTGCAAATCCATAATCAACAATAGAATATGGCTTTACCTCTTTTAATTTATTCTCTTTTTTGCCAGTATAAGAAACATTGCAAGAGATTACATCGCCAGAAAATTCATCGACCACTTCTTTTATAGCATCCATCCCATAATCAAATTCATGGTTGCCAAGCGTGTAGATGTCATAACCGAGATCATTCATGATTTCGATGATATATTTTCCGTTTGATAAAGAACCAACTAACGCTCCTTGAATCGCATCACCTGCGTCGATAAGCGTAAAACTCTTATTAACCTTCTTTTCTTGTTTAACATATGAGGCCAATGAAGCATATCCTATGTTATCTTCAATACCACAATGAACATCCGTAGTATAGACGACGACAATATTTTCATATCCATTATTGCTACATCCAAAAAGGAAAGGCGCTACCAAAGATAACGAAAATGCTGAAAATAATAGTTTTAGGATGCTCTTCATTTTTTACCTCTTTTCTTAATTGCTTTTTTATAAATATATCCAACGAAGAATAAAACAAATGACAGGGAAACAAAGATCAAGACAAAATAGTTAATCTCCTCGCTCCACCTTAAAACAATAAGAGGAACGTCAAAGGCGATTACTAGAGCGACTGTTGGAAGCAAAAATAAATCATCATTTTGATCAAAAACTAATATCAGTAATATCGTAAACGTCACGGTTAAGAATAAGGAAGCAACCCCTTCGAGGAAATGAAATAAAACACTGAATTCAATATAGGAACGATACATCACTGGAATCGCCATTGAAAAAGCCACTAAATAAGCAAAAGAGAGCCAATGGAGGACTTTATTACCACCCCTAGTAACATTGACCACTACCTTTAATAAAATGCCGATAATAAGGATTCCATAAGAAACAAACTGTATCACAGGGGTTGTATATTCGGTATGAACCATTCCAGAGATAAGCAATATCCCCGAGGCGATACATAAATCTTTATAGTCAACATCACCATTTTCTTTTTTAAAAATATATTTAATATTGTTACGGCATTTAATTAATAAATAGATAAAGAAAGAAACAATGGAAACAAACACTAAGGTATAGATGTAACCTAAAAAGCCGTGTCCATAAATATTAACGCCGTTAACAAAAGAAAGGACTACACTGATTATTCTTTCAGTAAGTAAAATAAGAAAATACAAAAAGAATGATAAATTGATTAGATAATCTAATTTATTTTTAGTTTCCGTTTTCATATTACTTATATTATATAAGGAATTAGTTTTGATATCATTATCGATAAAAGGAAAATGATTTATAATAATAATTGTTATTCGCCAAAATATTTGGACTTCAATCCTTCAAATTATTTAGGAAAAGCACCCGCCTCCATAATGGATTAAGGTGCTGTTTTTAAAATGGTAAATCATATTTTT
>SVBE01000001.1 GCA_015059065.1 Erysipelotrichaceae bacterium
ATTATTTGAGATAGGTAACAAATATTGACGGCAAAGATTTTGAATAAATTAATAGCAATTAAAATAAAGAATTACACCCGGCGGGAAAAGAAAGCCGACAAAGAAAAGAAGGCATCCGTTTGGATTGCCCCCTTTAACTTTGGGACTTGATTTCTAGGCCCCCTTTAACTTTGGAGGGATATCCATGCCCCCTTTAACTTTGGTTTACTAATATAATTAAGGATATATAACTCGTCGAATGGCGAGTTTTTTTGTGTTATATTGTATTTATGATCAAAACTCTTAAATTAATATCGTTATCACTTATTAGTTTATCGTTAACTGGATGTGGTCTATTTTCTAGCGGTAATACTTCCGCTAGCGTAGAATATGAAGCAACTACAGGGAAATTCTTTTTGCTAGACGAAGAGAAGAAAGCGACTGATAATTATTTCCTATTTGATGGCTCTAAAGGAAAGATGTCTTTTAGCTATTATGAAGGTGGCAATAAGAAAATAGATGGCACCTTTAGAGTGATAATTCCTGAAGAAAAGGGGAAGGATAGAACGTATTGTTTCTCCTATGCATTTGATAAAAAAGATGGAGAGAAAGAAGATATCCTATATTGTTATAGCGATGATTTTTCTAGCGTTGAATCATTCACTCAATTCACGATTATGGAAGTTGAAAAGAAATATGTTAATAGCGATAGATTAATCGATTTTCACACCTATCGATATAGCGAACTTCCTTATAAGATGGGAACTTATGTTAGAGAAGATAAACAATATCAAGTAGAAAAAGATGAATATGCTTATGCGGATAAATATTTTATTCCTAACGGCACTTATTATTTAGGTGAAGATACTTATTTCACCTCTTTTTATACAAAGAAAAGAAGAGCGGCTTTATTTGTGTATTCGAATAATGAAGTGACTTATGAAGGTATCTATAACGTCAGCGATGATAAGAAGAGCATGTATTTTTATATCAGTCACGATATCTATCAAAAGGTGACAAGAGAGGATAAAGAGAAATATGATACGACATTCTCTTTATATTACCCACCTGACTTAAATGTTCACGGTGATTTTGAGGTTGATGAGAACAATAATTATTTTAAGATAAATAGTTTTGATATTTTAAAAAATGCACCTTCCTTCAAAGAAGGATATTGGAAAACTGGAACTTATATTAAGGCATAAATAAATATTTTTTAACAAACAATAAGCGTATTATTTGATTAATTATGTCGCGTGCGATATATTTTTATCAGGAGGAAATAAATATGGTAGCGATTAGATACTATACAAAAAGTAAGAAAGGCAATACGGAAAAGATTGCTAAACACATCGAAAATAAAATCAACGTGGAGGCTCTTGATGTCACACATCCATTAACGGAAGTTGCTGATACTCTCATCTTAGTCAATGCGATGTATGCTGCAAATATTGATAAAGAAGTGAAACAGTTCTTAAAAGAGAATAAGGATAACATCAAATGCGTGATCAACGTCAATAGTGCAGCTTCTGGTGCCTCGACATATAAAGTGGTGAAGAAAGCCTGTGATGAATACAATATTCCAATCTCAGATAAGGAATTCCACACGGTTGCTTCTTGGATATTCTTAAATAAAGGTCGTCCAAATGAGGATGATTTCAAAAGATTAGACGCCTTCTTAGAAGAGGTCGTTAAATAATAATGAATAGTGATGATTCACTCTTATTAAAGAATCAACTCTGCTTTCCTACATACGCGGTGTCTAATAAGATTTTAAGAAAATATAAACCGTTATTAGATAAGCTCGATCTCACCTATACCCAATATATCGTGATGCTCGTCATGTGGGAGAAAAAGATGGTTAATGAAAAAGATTTGACTAAAGCTTTGTGGCTTAATAGCAATACATTAGCCCCTTTACTTAAAAGACTACAGCAGAAGGGTTATCTCTCTATCGCTAAAGATAAAGAGGACAAAAGAAATATCGTCATCACCTTAACCAAAGAGGGGGAAGACTTGAAAGAGAAGGCTAAAGATGTTCCCGCCTCAATAGTTGAAGAATTCAATTTAAGCGAAGAAGAAGCCTCGGTTATGTATCGTATACTCTATAAAATTCTTGATTATGAAAAGGAGAACGAATAAGTATGAAAAAATATGATGTGATATTCATCGGTAGTGGTCATGCCTGCTGGCACGGGGCATTGATCTTAAGAACACTTGGTAAAAGCGTTGCTCTTGTGGAAAGAGAACTCAATGGTGGTACATGCACAAACTATGGTTGTGATGCAAAGATTTTGCTCGATTCCCCAATTGAACTTAAAGAAGCTTTAGAAAGATATAAAGGCATTGGTATCAATCAAAAGATTGATGTCGAATGGAATAAGCTTATGGCTTATAAGAAACAAGTGATCGGAGCTTTCCCTGCGGCATTAGAAGGAATGTTTGCCCAGTTCGGATTTGATTTAATCAAAGGCGAAGCGAAGTTTGTCGATAAGAATCATATCGAAGTGAACGGTGAACAATATGAAGCCACTAACTTCGTGATAGGCACTGGTCAAACATATATTCCACTTGATATTCCAGGCAAAGAGTATTTCAAGGATTCTCGCGATTTCTTATCTTTAGATAATATCCCAGAGCATTCCGTCTTTGTCGGCGCGGGTATCATCGGTATGGAATTCGCTTCTATATGCTTATCTTTAGGTAAGAAGGTCACTGTTATCGATTTAGCGGATGCACCTTTAAAACAATACCCAGAAAAATATGTTTCTTTAGTTACTAATAAGATGAAAGAGCAAGGTGCGAACTTCTTATTTAGTAGACACGTTGCTTCTTTAGAAAAGAAAGGTGAAGATAGCTATATCTTAAAGACTAGTGAAGGGGACGAAGTTAAAGCTAATTATGTCCTTGTCGCTGTGGGTAGAAAAGCAAATGTTGATAACCTCAATTTGGATAAACTTGGCATTAGCTATAGTGCGCGTGGCATTAAAGTCGACAATCATTTGAGAACTAGTGTGAAGAATATCTATGTCTCTGGTGATGCGATTGATAAGAGGGTTCCAAAACTCACTCCAACAGCGGAATTTGAATCAAACTATATCGCCCTTGATATTCTCTTACCAAAATTCATGAGAAAGCCAATCAACTATCCAGTTGTCCCAAATCTCGTCTTCACTCTCCCACGCATTGGTCAAGTCGGTGTTAGCCTTGCGGAAGCTAATAAAGATAAAGAGAGCTACAGAGTAGAAGAAGTGGCGATTGGACAAACGATGGCTTGGGCTAATAAGAATGCGGTTGAAGAAAATATCACCTTCGTCTTCAATAAGAAAAACGAACTCGTCGGTGCTGCTATTTATAGCGATCAAGCTGGTGAATTCCTCGATATCTTAACTATTATTATCAACCTTAAATTAAAGGCTAGAGACTTATCTAAGATGATCTTCTCTTTCCCAACTACAACATATGGTCTTGTCTCTTCATTAATTCCAATGATGCTCAAGAAATAAGGCAAAATAATATAGTTTTGCATAAAAAATCTCGCAATTTCGCGAGATTTTTAATTTCTACGTCTATCGATTCCACACGTTTTATAATAACTAGATTTATCGTCGTACATCATCTTTTCTGCGATTTTGCTCATCTCATCAACGCTTTGAGTTGGGCTTTCTCGTGTTGCAAATCCGATGGCGGCTGAATATGACGTTTTAGATAGTTCCTCTTTAATTTTTGCGATAGTTCTATTAATCGCGTTATCGTTAGAAGAGGTGATGAGGATGCAGAATTCATCTCCACCCATACGATAGGCATCCATGTGGTTATAATCAATCGCGTCATAGATGATTTTACCAATCGTCTGAATGGCGAGGTCGCCTTCTAAATGGCCTTTGTTATCATTGATCCACTTTAAGGAATTCATGTCGATAGAGATGATGCCAGTAACCTTATTTTCTAATTTAGATACATCGTAATAATACGCGCGTCGATCAAATAAACCTGTTAAGGCATCTCTTATTGATGCTTGTTGATATAGATGCACGACATAGAATAAACAAGAAATAGCGATGGTTGTATTTAGGAGATATTCTGCGACTTTTAAACTTTCTAAGATAACGGCGATACCGACGAATAAACCACATATGAGACAGGCTAATGCATCGTATTTATGTCTTCCTTTTAATGAATAGACTGAATAGCCGACAAAATAGATAGTCATGATACCGATGAGGACATGGCAAGTATAGAATAGTGGGCCGAGTATTGCTTCCCCGTTTTCATAATAGAAGATGACATGAGTTAATCCAGGGGCAAATAGGAATAAGGCGAGAATATATACGATGGCGTTGATACCCATTAATACCCAAGCGGTGACAAGAATATATCGTTTAGTGATTGTCATCTTCATGAATAGATAGAGGACTAGTGGACGTAAGATAAAGCCAAGCGAACAGCATAATGTGGCGATGAAAACGAGATTATTATCGTAGCGACATAGTTGTTCGATGAAATAGATGACAGATAATAATACTGCAAGAGAGACAACAAGAATTGGTAATAAAACGATAATTCTCTTACTACGGTAGCTTCTAAGGACCATAAAAATAACAGCCAAAGCTAAACAAAAGAGAAAAAAGTTTTGAATTAAAAATTGTTTAAATAATTCCATTCGATTAAATATTATACACGATATCTCTTTTATTATTAACAAGATAGTGATAGATTATAGTAAGAAAGGTAAGAATAGTAAGAATATGGAAGATAAAGAAGAAAGATTTATCGTCTCTGTTAAGGTCGGTCCTAAAGGTCAAATCACCATTCCTGTAGAAGCGCGAAAGATGTTTGATATAAAAGAAGGTGATACCTTGATGGTGATGGGAGATAAATCTAGAGGCATTGCTTTATTAAAAGCAGATTTGTTCTACAATATTATGGAGGGAAATAAATAATGGAAACAATATTATCAGTTTCTCATCTATGTAAAGATTATCCATCCTTTTCGCTTAAAGATGTTTCTTTCGATATTAAGCCTGGCCAAATCATGGGCTTTATCGGTCGTAATGGTGCGGGTAAAACCACAACTCTTAAAAGCATTATGAATCTTGTTCATTACGAAAATGGTGAGATTAAAGCTTTTGATAAGGATATGACAGAATTTGAGCTTGAGAATAAACAAAGAATCGGTTTCGCTTTAAGCGAACTTAACTATTATCCGAATAAAAGCATCCGTCAACTGATGAATGTGACAAAGAGATTCTATAAAAATTTCGACGAAAAGAAATTCAACGAGGTTTGTAATTTATTTAACCTTGATGTCAATAAGAAGTTAGAAGAACTAAGTAGTGGTATGAAAGTCAAATATTCTGTGGCGATTGCTCTTTCTCATAAAGCAGAATTATTAATTCTTGATGAACCAACTTCTGGATTAGATCCTGTTTCACGCGATGAGATATTAGATATCTTTAGAAGCATTGTGAAAAATGGTGATAGGGCGATTTTGTTCTCCACGCATATCACCTCTGACTTAGATAAATGTGCGACTAACATCACTTATATTCATAATGGTTCAATCATCTTTACGGGTGAGAAGAAACAATTTGTCGATTCTTATCTATTTGTTAACGATAAATCGAAGAATAAAGATTTAATCAACGAATATATCGCCTATAAAGAATTAGATGATCACATTGAAGGTCTAATAGATATTAGTAAAAAAGATTTGTTTGTTAAAAACAACATCAATCCAGTAGAACCTGATCTTGAACAGATTATGATCTATCTAGAAAGGAGTCATAACAATGAAAGCTTTGCTCTATAAGGAACTACGCTTAGCGATGCATCCTATCTGCTATGTCTTTATCCTCCTTTTCCCATTTATGATTCTCATCCCTTCTTATCCACTTGCAATCGGATTCATCTATGTTTTAACTTGTTACCCAATTCTCTTTTTAGGGGCGAATAAAGGTCAACAATCAAATGATTTGCTTTATTCCACTTTGTTACCAGTTCGTAAAAAAGATATCGTTTTAGCAAGGATAATCACGGTGGCATTGATGCAGCTCGTCTTCGTTTTATTGATGAGTGCGCTTGTCCCTCTTGCGCGATATTTATCAGGCAATATGACCTCTAGATCAGGGACACCTGTTGAAGTTCCAGGGATTAGTTTAAATGGTTACGTATCCATTGTTGCCATTGCGATTATCGGTTTTTCTATAGCAGATCTCATCTTTTTCCCAATTTATTACCGCAAAGGAAGATCGATTGTGCTTTCTACTTTATTAATGATTATCGGTTTTATCGTTTATCTATCAATCTTTACAATCGCTATTCCATATTTACCAGTGATTGGTGAAGGCTATAAATCATTTTTAGAAAATGAAAATATCGGTATACAGTTTGCTTTATTAGGTGGAGCCCTTATTATATATATCGCCTTCCATTTCCTGGTATATCGCATTTCCTCTAACCTATTAGAGAAGGTTGATTTCTAAAAGACAATGAAGAAGCTATGACGGCTTCTTTTTTGTTGGTGTATAATATTATTAAGAAGAATAAATTATTTGGAGGGAACTATGTATCTCGGGATATGTATTACTTTTATCGTTTGTGGGGCGTTGACTTTAGTCGTTTATTTATTGGAAAAAGTTAAGCGTTATTCGGTGCGTGCAGTCTTAATTAAGACAGTCGTATCCTCATTCTTCCTCTCTTTGGCGATATTCTGTTCCTATGTCAATCAAGGTCATGCAATCAATACTTTTGTCACTTTTGGTTTAATCCTTGGCTTATTAGGCGACATATGGCTCGATTTAAAATATGTCTACCCAAAAGATGATAAAGTCTATACCTATGCGGGATTCCTCTGTTTTGGAGTTGGCCATATCATGTTTGTGATTGGCATGCTCTTACAGTATTTTCGAGACGCTCATTTCTTATATATCCTCATTCCAATTGTCGGTGCTTTAATCGCTTCTTTGATTAACCTATTTTTAGAGAAGCCGATGAAGCTTAATTTTGGAGAGATGAGATTAACGGTATGCATTTATGCATTTTGCTTATTTATGACTCCTTTCACCGCCCTTTCATTAGCGATATTAACAGGGTGGAGCAAACCAACATTAGTGATGATTTTTGTCGGTGGCATCTTATTTGCGATATCCGATTTAGTATTAAGCGGCACATATTTCGGTGAAGGGAAGGAGAGACCGATTGATTTAATCCTCAATTACCTCACTTATTATGGGGCTCAATTTGTCATCGCTTTCTCCCTATTTTTCTTCTAATTTGATAAAATTAACATCTTTTGTAAATAGTGGTATTCTATATTTAGAATGAAAAACTTTTTGAAAGTATTTTGGGGTAAGACACGAGACTTTTTTGGTCTTCGTAAAAACTCCTCATATGTTAAAGAATATCTGAATGAGGCTAACATCCGTTCTGGTCTTTTCATGTCGCTTATCATCATCATTCTTGAGGTATGGCTCATCATTCGTCAGACTAGTAAATACGTCATTAAGGCAATCGCTGATGGGACGCCTTTTTTCCAAGCTATATTCCAGAACTTGTGGTCATATTTCTTGCTCTTTTCTTTAGGCGTAGCGATGTTCGTATATTGTTTGCAATATATGAGAGAGAAAAAAAGCAAAAGATTATTGATCACTTCCATTGTCTTTGCTTCTATTTCTTTTGTCTTTGCTTGTTTCCTTCCTTTTGAATTCATCTTCGGTTCAATTAAATTCACTTCCCAAATCAATGCTTATCGTGCAATATTCAAAATCATTTTCTATACGGTAATCATGCTCTTTAACATTTGGGTGATTATTGCTGGATTACAGAGATATTACGGTAAAAGTGGAAAAGCACCTAAATCATCAGTGGTGGTCATCGTCTTATTTGCTTTAGTTTGTTTGTCGTTCGGATTAATGATCTCCTATGGCGATTTCTCAAGCACTAAAGTATTTACTGATGCGTATGGTAATCCTGTCATTATTGAAGATGCAGTAGGTTCATACGCCTATGAACATAAACAGATAATTTGTTTCTTGATGATGTCGATGTATGTTGGTTGTCTTTTGATTTGGAAGCCATACGTTTCTATTGGCATTTTAGGAACAATCTTCCTTGGCTTTTATATCATCCTTGATCAACTCACCTATATCGGAGGAAGAAGAATCCCTGAAGGCGATATCGTGAATTACATTACCTTCTTTATCTCCTTGACGATGATTTGTATTTCTATTTATAACCAACGTGTTTCGGAAGCGAAGAAAGATGAAGAGCTTGTCGAACTAGCGACGAAAGATACTTTGACGGGATTATGGGGATTTGAATATTGTTTATCCTTATTAAAGAAGAAATTAGATGATGATAAACCTAAAGAAGGCGATTATATCTATTTATTTTTCAACATCACTAATTTCAAGATTTATAACGATCAAAGAGGTTTTGATGAAGGCAATAAATTCTTAAAGGTATTCGGTGGTTTACTCCATGAGGTTTTCGTTGATGATTTGATTACTCGTCAATCCGATGATCACTTTGTGGTCTTTACCAAAAATGAAGATATCATTGAAAAGATCAATAGACTTAATGAGATGACAGAAGCACAGGATACGGATATCAGACCAGGCGTTAAAGTTGGTGGATATCATTATCAAGATAAAACAGAGGATCCACATCATGCGGTGGAAAAAGCGCGTTATGCTTGTTCTGTCCTTGAGCATAGTCATAACCCATCTTTATATCTCGAATATGACAAATTCATGCATGACAATTACCGCATGGGTCAATATGTGGTCAATCACATCGATGAAGCGATTTCTAACGGATATCTTAAAGCTTATTACCAACCAGTTGTCTATTCTTCCGGACGTTCTTTATGTGGAGCAGAAGCTCTCGCGAGATGGATTGATCCAAAATATGGTTTCATGTCTCCAGGGATGTTCGTCCCAGTTTTAGAAGACGCTCAACTTATCTATAAACTCGATATCGCGATGCTTACAATTGTCTGTAAACAGATGAGAGAGAATTTTGATAAAGGAGAACCGGTTATCCCTGTTTCAATCAATTTCTCTAGAATCGACTTTAAAGTCGTGGATATCGTTTCCATCATCGACGAGACGATGAAGCAATACAATATTCCTAAAGAATATATCCATGTCGAGATTACCGAATCTGCATTAACAGGGGATAAGGAATTGCTACTCAGTTCAATCAACAAACTCCATGACCTTGGTTATTCAGTATGGCTTGATGACTTTGGTAGTGGTTATTCCTCCTTTAACATCTTAAAAGCTTTCCCATTTGATATGCTTAAACTCGATATGGGATTCCTTTCCGATTTTGATAAGAATGAAAAAGCTAAGCTCGTGATACAGTCCGTTATTTCAATGGCGAAACAAGTGGGGATGAATACCCTTTCTGAAGGTGTGGAAACTAAAGAAGAAGCGGACTATCTTGAATCGATTGGCTGTCAAAGATTACAAGGCTATTTATACGGCAAACCTCTCCCTTATGAAGAATTAAAAACTTTGATTGATAAGGGAACGCTTAAATTAGATATAGAGTTTAAAAAACGTAAATAATATGAAGATTGTGCTCACTTATTTTGAACCATTTGGAGGAAGAGACTTTAATGCTTCGAAAGCCACGGTTATGGGTTTAGATATCGACGCGGATAAGATTGGTTTACCTGTTTCCTGGAATGATATTAATAGTAGATTAGATGAGATATTTACCGATGAACCGGATTATTTATTTTTATTAGGTGAAGCTGGTTCAATTAGCGAACCAAGATTAGAACTTGAAGCCCATAACATCTCTAAAGGGAAAGATAATAAGGGTGTAGAGAAATATTTAGAGAAGATTGTTCCTGAAGGATTAGACACTCTAAATACAACATTTATCAGCGATGATACATTTATGATCTCTTATGATGCAGGCCAATATTTATGCAATTGCTCTTATTATCTAGCCTTATCTAAAGCTAAAGAGAGCAAAGTGATATTCATTCACGTTCCAGCTTTTAATGAGACGGATGGAGAAAACAAAAACCACTGTGTAGAAGTGGTTAGTGAAATGGTTAAACATCTAATAGAACTCAACTAATAATAACAGATTTCTGCGATAAAGCAGGTATCTTCCCCAACCTTTACCTGAATATATTCGGGGTTAGAATTATTGGAATAGATGTCAACCTGTTGGTTGATTTTTATTTCTTTTTTATATTCTAAAGCGACATGTTTGATGAGGTTTGAGCGATAGAAGTCATAATCGTGACTATCGGTGAGATATTCGATATAACGGGTATTGTTGAGATGCTTATTGATGTCGACATCGGAATTTCTAACATGACGAGTGTCGATTAAGGAAGCATCTTGAGGGGCAATTTTCCCAGGTAGTGGTTCTTCATAATCATGGTGTTCAGTAGGCAAAGTAATACCTGGAAATGGTGTGAAGTTAATGTGGTGATCAGCTTGGTTGAGAACGGCCCAAGTGCTAGAAGCGGTGAGGAGAAGGTTGCCTTTTTCGTCTCTCATTTCAAAATAACGTGGGAAGAGGAATTTCATATCATCACCGGGATAAGTGGATACGGTGATTTCTTCTAAATATCTTGGAAGTCGTTTGATTGTTAATGAATAACGAGTGATGACCCACATTAGCCCTTTATCCATAGTGGAGGATTTACCGATGTTTAATACTTCAGCGTGTTCCATCGCAATATCTTGCATATAGACGAATAACGTGGATAATTTCGCATTGAGGTTTTGGTCAGCATCCGATGGACCAACAATATACTTTTTGGAATACATTTTATCTCTCCTTTAAATACTTTATCATCGCTTGTAATGCTCTCGCGCGATGAGAATATTGATTCTTTATTTCACTTGGATATTCAGCAAATGTTTTTTCAAGTTCATTAGGGATGAAGAATGGATCGTAACCAAAACCGTTTCCTTCGTGAATGGTTGTCGTGATCTTTCCAGGAACAATCCCTTCAAATTTTAATGGTTCTTTTTCAAGGTTTAATAAAACGATACAGCAGATGAATTTTGCGTCAAATTCACCTTTTTCTTTGCAAATATCGATTATTTTCTTCATGGCTGGGATATAGCCACCTTCTTTTTCGGCATAGCGGGCGGAATATATGCCAGGCATATTATCTAAAGCTTTTACTTCTAATCCAGAATCATCTGACATGATAGGGAGAGAAGTGTATTTAGAGACCGCTTTGACTTTGATGAGCGCGTTTTCATAGTATGACTTTCCTGTCTCTTCAATATCTAAGGGTTCTGGAACGACTTCATCCATTCCAATGATTTCAATATTAAAAGGGGAGAATATTTCTTTGATTTCTCTAACTTTATTTTTGTTTGAAGAGGCGAGGACTATTTTCATAACTAAGTTATTATTACATAATGCTTTTTATATTTAAATAAAAAACAGTGCCGAGCACTGTTAGAATCATTTGGAGCAGGTGACGGGAATCGAACCCGCGTAATCAGCTTGGAAGGCTGATGCTCTACCATTAAACTACACCTGCAGGGCAAGAATGATTATAGCCCTTCCTTTAGTTTTTATCAACAAAAGAAATGATTTGATTTTTGTTTAAGAAACCGAGTTGTTGTCTCACAATCTTTCCATCTTTGAGATAGAGAAGAGTTGGGATGGCTTGGACTCCATATCTTTCCGCGAGAGGTGGAAGTTCATCAACATCAACTTTGATGATTTTCACTTCTTTGAGTTCGCCAGTTTTATCTAATCCTTCTAAGACTGGGGCAATCATTTTGCATGGGCCACACCAAGTGGCAAAAAAGTCAACAAGGCATTCACCTTGGCTAATTAACTCATCAAATTCTTTTACAGATTCAACATGATAAATCATATATTTATCCTCCTTAGAGTAATGATATCAAATAAACGATGCCATATAAAAGCAAGATGTGTATTGGATAATATAAATAGCTTCCATATTGGAACCATTTTCCGTTATACCCTCTTTTTCCGTTATAGAAGATGAGGAGAATTCCAGCGGCCATCCCAGCGATTTGAACATTCGGGGCCCAGAAAACAATAGTAGGGGCAAAATATTTAAATAGATAATAAACGATGTTTAATCCCATGACGACCGTCATTGAGATGAGATTGACAGCGAGACGATATGTGGCTGTGCCTTTCACTTGGTCTAATTCTAGTCCGGAATATTGGCTTTGATATTCAAAATATGTATCAGCGAAATAACTCGCTCCATAGAAACCTAATATCATTAATACTGATAACCAGTCGTATTGAAGTCTTAAGAATTGTGGGTACCAATATGCTTCCATCGTATAATACGATGATGTTTCAATTCCTTTCGCGACAAAGGATAATATTGATATTGCAATTGGGATAAGGGCAAGAAAGCGTAGTTTTTTGTTTTCTTTTTGACTTAAGGCCCAAAGCATCAACGCCCCTAAAAGGAGATCCATGAAGATGTTTCCTTGGAATGATAATTCTTTTAATCCTAAGGAAGGTACGTACTCGAATACCGCTAATATAATAGCGATAACAACTGCCATGATTCCTAGTCTAATCACATATTTTTTTATGTCTTTAGTGTGAATTACACCTTCAACGATCATGAAACAGAATAAAGGTAGGGCTAATCTACCGATATAACGACAGACGGTGTATAAAGTGTTCAAGTCAGGATAAAAACTATTGATGATCACTCCAAGGTGGTCAACAGTCATCGACAAAATCGCGATGATTTTAAGGATAAAACTGGATATTTTAAGAATCTTACTGCCTTCCATTACTTCATCCCCGCTTTAATTAATATTAATATCATCGAGAAGATGTTATTACCAGCATGGGCTAATAAACTTGCTCCAAAACCTTCAAAGTGATATATCAAAGCAAACATCGCTCCCGCGAATAAATAGTCAGGTAGTACTGCTAATTCGTTAATGATGGTGCTTGAAGTGAAATTGAGGTGAATAACGGTAAACACCGCAATAGAGATAACATATGCAAGAGCGGTATGCGCTCTTTTACAAAGAGTGAATAAACCAACGCGATAGGTGAACTCTTCAACAATTGGACCGATTAGACCAAGGATTAATACGCTGACAAAAGGATTAGCGAGGACCATCATCTCCGCGACGGATTGGTTTTCTCCTGTTCCTGCCGATGGGATTAAGCTAGACATGATTAAATTGATGATCATTGATCCGCCAAGAACAACAGCAAAACCAACTAAACCAGCGAGGTATGTCCTCCCTTTTTTAAAAAAGGAGAAAAGTTCTGGTAGATACTTCCATATCAAGATGATATCGGCAAGGATGATGATGGAATAGCTGATGGAATTGATTAATAAAGCTGATAATGCGGGTTGGTCTTTAATTGATGTAGAGACAAAGATAGTGATCAACGCTGCCAATAGATTAAAACCAACTAAACCGATGGCAAATAGGGATACCTGATGAGGAATAGGGAGAAAAGTCATTCTCGTGTTTGGTCTTTCGTTATTTGGAGAATGACAGTCTGGACAACGTGAAAGATAGATATAATAATTCTTTCCACAATTAGGACAAACCGTATGCTTTTCTTTTGCCATCTTTAAATATCCTATTTAAGATTATACAATATAAAAAAGAAGAATGTCATCAATGATAGTAGAAGGTAAGTATGAAGCTTTAACAGAAGTGATGAAATCAAAATTCATCGCTCTTTTAATGCCTATCAAAGATGAAGAAGAGTTCAAAAATATACTTAAAGACATCCGTAAAGAGCACCGCAAAGCGAGACATGTTGTCTATGCTTATCGTTTGGGTCAGAGTTATAAATCCAACGATGATGGTGAACCAAAAGGAACAGCAGGAAGACCATTATTAGAACTTCTTTTGAAAAAAGATATCAATAATAGTGCCTTAATTGTTGTAAGATATTTTGGAGGGACAAAATTAGGTGCAGGTAGATTACTTAGAACCTATGTCCAAGCTGGTGTTAATGTTATTAACAAATTAGAGGAGAATAGTTAATATATGCAAGAAAATGTTTTAAGAAGAGAAAGATTATTTAATTTGATGGAGGAGAATTCGGTGGCTATCGTCTTCGCGGGTACTAGCAAGATTGCGACCGCTGATGAAGCGTATCCCTTTAAAGTGAATACAAACTTCTTCTATCTCACCAATATTAAACAGGAGAATTCTGTTCTCCTTCTCGTCAAAGGATTAAGTGGGCATAAAGCTTATCTATTTGTTGACGAATATTCAGAACTTAAGGAGAAGTGGACAGGTAAAAGATTAACATTTGATGAAGCTCGTGAACTATCAAATATCGATTCTGTTCATTCTACTAATGATTTGGATTCATTTATTTCTCTTGCTTTAGCAAAAGATAATAATCAATATGGTGCGATTGCCAAATTATATGTTGACCTCACTCCAGAGATTAGAATCAAAGAGAGATATGATACCATTGATTTCTCTCATTCTGCAGAGGAAAAATTCCCTCATATTAAGATAGAAAATCTTAATCCATTTATGATCACTCTACGAATGGTGAAAAGTGAATATGAAGTTGATTGCTTAAGAAAAGCTATCGCCTTAACTCATCGTGGAATCATCTATACCATAAACAACTTAAGACCAGGCAAATATGAATACGAAGTGGCGGATGATTTTGAAATGTATGGCCGCACTCTTAATCGCGAAGGTTTAGCTTTTGATACGATTGTCGCCTATGGTAAAAACGCCACTTGCTTACATTATCCTCAACAAACAGATAAAGTTGGTGAAAGCGGATTGATCCTTTTCGACCTCGGCTATAACTATGGTGGTTATTCAGCAGACATCTCTCGTACTTTCCCAGTCAATGGAAAGTTTGAGGGTGTGGCAAAACTCATCTATGAAACTGTCCTTAACTGCAACAAGGCGGTTATCGAATATTTACATCCAGGTATCACCAATAAAGATGCCCAGGATTTCACTAAAGAATTCTTAAAGAATGAATGTGTCAGAGTAGGTTTAATGACTGAGGATGAAGATATCGTTAAATATTATTATCACGGAGTCTCTCATTCCTTAGGTTTAGACACTCATGATTCACAAGATAGAAATAAACCATACGAAGTTGGTAATGTCGTTACTGTAGAACCAGGTTTATATTTTGCTAAACACGGTGTCGGTGTCAGAATTGAAGATGACGTTTTGATCACGGGTTCGGTGAACGATGTTCTTTCACGCGATATTCCAAAAGAAGTGGAAGATATCGAAAAACTCTTCAAAACAAGGGGATAATTTATGGAAAAGTTCATTTTATCAATTGACCAAGGCACAACTTCAACGAGAGCAATTCTCTTTGACCATTATGGACAATGTCTTTGCATTACTCAAAAAGAAGTCAATTGTATTTTCCCAAATCCAGGATGGGTAGAAGTGGATGCGCAAGAGATTTATCAAAGCGCGATTGATGTGATTAATGAGCTATTTGAAAAAGCGGATATCACTCCTGCGGCGATTGAATGTATCGGTATCACTAACCAAAGAGAAACAACAGTAATGTGGGATAAAGGAACTGGGCTTCCTGTCTGCAACGCAATCGTCTGGCAATCTCGTCAAACTGCCTCGATTTGTGATGCTCATGAAAAAGATAAAGATTTGATTAGAGAGAAAACTGGTTTAATCATTAACCCATACTTCTCCGCTAGTAAAATTAGATATTTGTTAGACCATGTTCCTAACGGCCAAGCCAGAGCGGAAAGAGGCGAACTCATCTGCGGTACAATCGATAGTTGGCTCATTTATAAGCTCACTAACCATGAAGTGCATGCGACTGATGTGAGCAATGCTTCAAGAACAATGCTCTTCAACATCAATACGATGAAATGGGATGATGAATTATGTAAATTATTCCGCGTTCCTCAAAAGATGCTTCCAAAAGTTTATCCATCTTCTTATAAGTATGGGAATTTTGAATATAAGGGAAAGAAAATCCCAATCACTGGTGTTGCTGGTGACCAACAAGCTGCTTTGTTTGGACAAACTTGTTTTGATAAAGGCGACTGTAAAAACACATATGGCACAGGTTGCTTTATGCTTTTAAATACTGGTAATAAACCAACATTTTCTAAATCTGGTCTTTTGACTACAGTGGCTTGGCAAATCGGTAAGGAAGTGACTTATGCTTTAGAAGGTTCAATCTTTATCGGTGGTGCGGTCATTCAATGGTTGCGCGATGAGATGAAGATGATCCCTGATTCTGCCGCTAGTGAAAAATGTGCTTATCACTCTTTAGATAAAGAAAACAATGTTTACATTGTTCCTGCTTTCGTCGGTTTAGCGACTCCATACTGGGATAATGAAGCTCGTGGTGCTGTCTTTGGTTTAACTAGAGGCACGACTAGAGATGAATTTGTGAGAGCAGCGATTGAAAGTATTGCCTATCAGTTTAAGGATGTCTTTGAGGTGATGAAAAAAGAATGTGACGCTCCAATCAAGAGATTGCAAGTCGATGGTGGGGCGACAAAGAATAAATATTTACTTCAATTCCAAAGCGATATTTGCGGTATCACTATCAAATTACCAAAATGTTTAGAAACAACAGCTTTAGGTGCTGCCTATTTAGCGGGTTTATGCACCGGATATTATTCTTCTATTGAAGAGATTAAATCAATCCATTCTTTCCAAGCGATATATGAACCAAAGATGAAATCATCAGTGGTGAAAAAGAAATATAGTGGTTGGAAACTTGCAGTGAAGGCGACAAGAGTATTTAAACCATGAACCAAAAATTAGAAGTCTCTATCTTTAATAAAGTTCTCGATATTTTACAAGCTCCTAGCTATGTAGACCGTGAGTTTTTATATTCTGTTTATGATACATGCATTGATATTATCAATCAATTCAACGAGAATGATGCATTAGCGAGTCTACGTAACATCAACCAAGTGGAACTTATAAGTTACTGCATTGGTGAATACATTTATACTTTTGGTGGTACAGATGAAAAGCTCAAAGCTCATATCATTGAATTAGAAAACGAAAATGGGCATATTTCATCAGTAGTGGCAGATAAATTTTTATCTCTTTCATATTTCTCTCATGACGAAGGAGCGTTTACTAATAAATATCTCCCTTCGATTTCCTCGCTAAATCTATATTTAAATTTCATTCTCAATATTCTCAACAATTATAAGAAGAATGATCCAGTTTCAACTCTTATCACTGATTTGCTCAATAAATCAGTCTCGATTGCTCGTTGTGTTTTATCTCTTCTTGTCGATGGCTACGAAACAGAAGCTTTTGCTTTATGGAGAACGCTTCACGAATGTGAATGCACGTTAGTTCTTTTAGAAAAATACGGTGAACCAATGATCAATTCGTATTTAAAACATATGCAGTATGCGTTAGCGTATTCTGGTGCAGTTAAAGATAAAAACACAGTGGACGCGACATTCGAGAAATTAAAAGGTGAGATGAAGACCCACGATTTAAAGAGCAAAGATATGAAGAAATTCATCGAATATGGATGGTTATATGCAGTTCCAGGTGTTTCTCAAACTGAGCTAAAACTCAATTTCAGAGATGGATTACAAAAATTAGCGGGATTAGAACATTATAATAAGGTCTACGTGATGAGCAGTGAAATCATTCATAGCACACCTCTTCTCGTCTATTCCGATAAACAATATTTCTACTATATGACTTTGCTCAATCTCTATGAATCATTCTTTAGGTTGGAAAGAGTGTTTGTCTCTTTGTTTGCATCAAGAGTAAATCAAGAACAGTTTGACAGCTATAAGAAAATGCAGAGCGTTTATTATTCTCAGCTCATCGCGATTCATCAAAGAGAAAGTAAAACTTATTTCAATATTATAAAGAGACGAGATCAAACATCTTCGTAACATGATCCCCCGATAAACTCTCTTAAGATAGAGTTAAATGGGACCCATGTATCCGAGATATCAACAAAGTGCTTCATCATTCTTATCAATCTTTCCGCGATCGGGAAGATTTTATTTTCGCGGTCGATATTCTTTAATAACGGCATCGCATATTTCTTCATTAATGGGATTTCATAGAAGAGGGCAGAGTTGAATTTAAAATCAGCGTCTTCTTGAGTTTTATAGAGCCATTTGAATTCTCCTCTTCTAATACTTTCCCACATCGTAATAGTGGTTTCCGCGGATGTATCACGCTTATGATGATCGCGGACTATTCTTCTTAATAGACGTAAATCAGTAAGCGATAATGGGTTATGGTTATCAAGGGAAATTTGAGAGTCTGGTTCGATGAAAATTTTGAACTTATTTTCACGAGGAATGTCCTTTGTAACTTCTTCGTTTAAAGCGTGAATTCCTTCAACGATAATAGGTTGATTTGGTTTGATCTTTTCCTTGCGCGTAAATTCCTTTTCTCGCTTTGAAAAATTGAAGACTGGAAGAAGAACTTCTTTACCTTCGAATAATTCAATAACGCATTTGTTGAAGAGTTCGATATCGATGGCTTCAACGCTTTCAATATCCACCCCATTATCGATGTTATGGTCTTTGAAGAAGTCATCAAGAGATAGTCTAAGTGGATGAATCCCTCTTGATAATAATTCGATTCTTAATCTATTCGCGAATGTTGTTTTACCGCTTGAAGAAGGTCCAGCAATACAGATCATTTTAATACGAGTTTTATCCTTATTGATGCGATAACCTAAATCGCTTAATTGACGAGAATGATTGGCTTCTGCAAGGGAAATCACATCTAATTCTCCATCGTTTAGGATTCTTTTATTGATTCCGACAACGGTATTGCATCCGATTAAACGGGCTTGTTCATATGCATGAGCGAGACACTGTCTATACGCTGGTGAGTCTTCAAAATTTGGAATCTGTCCGTTGAAATCTGGACGTGGATATTGAATGATGATGCCTTTACCGTATTTTAGAAGCTTATAATCTGAAATATAGCCAGTTGATGGGACCATGCGGTAATACATGTAGTTGTAATAGCCATCGCAGAAATAGAGGTGGCATCTTTTTTCAGGACGATAACGATATAATTCAATCTTGTCATAATCCTTTGATTCACGGAGCAATCTTACCGCATTATTTTTCGACATTTTCTTTCTTTCTAATGGGTAGTCCGCTTTGATAATTTTCTTCATTTCTGCATCTAAATTTTTGATGATTTCGTCAAGGTCGATTTCGTTGGCGAAAATATGCATATAGAAGGTGCGGGAAATACTATAGAGGAATTTGATTCTTAAGTCGGGATAGATTCTTTTCATCGCCATCGCGACAAGATAACGAAGCGAGGCTTCATAGATACCTCTAGCTTCACGGTCAACAGTCGTAAGTGCGGTAATTGAACAATCCTTATTGACGAGATATGTGAGCTCTTTCACACAGTTATCAACAAGAGCGGCTTTAATCTTTTTATCGTGTCCTACGATGTCTAAAACAGTGACCGGTTCGTCAAAGTAAAAAGTGTTATTTTGATATGTAACTTTGAATTCCATATATAGATACCTCTAGCTATATTATACAATTTGCATTTATTGTGTTGAATAAAAATTAAATATTAATTAATATATTTAACGGGACTAAAGGAGAATTATTATATGAAAAACATGGTCTATATACAATCAGGAGGACCGACTTCCGTCATCAATTCCTCACTTTATGGGGCGATTAGAGAAGCACAGAAACATCACGATGTTATCGGTCATATCTATGGCTCAATCCATGGTGTTGAAGGTTTAATCTATGATGATTTAATCGATATCGAACAAGAAGATGACGAACAAATCGAATTATTATTACAAACACCAGGTAGTATTTTAGGAACCACTCGTCGTAAGCTTCCAAAGGATATTCACGATGAAGTGTATATGAAAATTATTTCTAATTTAAAGAAACACAATATCGGTTATGTCTTTGTCAATGGTGGCAACGACACGATGGATACTTGCTATAAATTATCTTTACTCGCGAAAGAATTAAATCTTGATATCAAAGTCTTAGGTGTTCCAAAGACTATCGATAACGACTTAGCTTGTACTGATCACTCACTTGGTTATCCAAGTGCGGCGAAATACGTTATCAATACCATTAACGAATTCGCGAAAGACGCTCAATGCTTCAAAGTCGGTAAGATTCACGTCGTGGAAATCATGGGTAGAAATGCTGGTTGGTTAACTGCCGCACCAGATTTATTACCAGAAGATACTCGTCCAGATTTATTCTATTTCCCAGAATTTGATTTCAATACTCAAGAATTCTTAAAAGATGTCCAAGAATTACATGACCGTAAAGGATATGGCATTATCGCTATCTCTGAAGGTCTAAATATTAAAAGAGATACAACTAACGCTCGTGTCGATGGCTTCGGTCACGCTCAATTAGGTGGTGCTGCCACATTCTTATGCGACCTCATCGAAACAAATTTAAATCTTCCAACAAGAGCGATTGAATTCTCTTTATTACAAAGAGCCTGCCCAATGTTTATATCCCAAGTCGACAGAGATGAAGCGATTAAGACTGGTCAATTAGCGGTCAAAGCAGCTCTTGAAGGCCATACTGGCGAAATGATCATCTTCAAGAGAAAGAGCGATGAGCCATATCAAATCGACTTCGATCTCTATGATTTAAGCCATATCGCCAATGCTGAAAGCAAAATCCCAGCTTCTATGTTCTTAGATAAGACTAGAATGTCTGATGAATTTAGAAAATATTTAAGACCATTAGTGCAAGGTGAAGTGAACCTTATCTATGAAAATGGAATTGCTAAAGTTTCTAACTTTAAAAAAGTCCATGTCGATTGATGATAACTTCTTTTAATAAATTAAATGTTTATTATAAAACCGCTCTCCTCTCCTTATTTGTGGGAGTGGTTTTAACACTTGCATTGATGTTTTTATTCTTCATCGGGCAAAGTGAAATTATTTTAGGGTTAATACTTGGACTATTATTTGGTACAATCATTTATATGATTAACGGAATAATTGAACAACATCAAGGATACCGTTTATCAGTGGCCTTTATATTTACCAGATTGATTCTCTTAATCGGTTTTATGGTTGGTATGGCCCTACTTTATTATAAAGGTAATGTTCACGTATTTAATGTGATTGCGATTGCAGGTGGATATTTTATATCTGAGGTACTATTTATAGTTTTACATCTAAGGGAGAGAAAATGATTTACGCAGGGATTTTTGATGGATTCACTGATATCTCTTCTGGCTTAGCTCCAGAAGTCATTTCCTCGTTGATCGTCGTCGGCATCATCATCATTTTATGCATCATCATTGCCATAATGGCGCATTTTGCTGATCCGCTTAAAAAACCAAAAGGTCTTTTGTTCATCGCAGAGACGGGTGTTAATTTCTTCGATAGACTCGTCGGAGAGATGATGGGCATTCATTTCAAAGGTTTTGGTGGTTTTGTGATGGCAATTGCTGTTTATTTATTCATCTCTTTTATCTTTGGATTAACGGGCTTACCATCCCCGGTCACTAATTTGTCGGTACCGTTATCATTAGCCCTCATCACCTTTATTCTCATCCATGCGACAAGCGTGAAATATACGAAATGGAGATATTTCAAACGTTATGTCGACCCTTTTCCAGTGATGCTACCAATCAACCTCATCTCGATGTGGGCTCCATTATTATCGATGACCCTTCGTTTATTTGGTAATGCATTAGCGGGTTGGACTTTGATGAGCATTATCTATTGGGCCCTTGGCAATTTGTCCTCGATGATATTCTCTTTTATGAATAGTCCGTGGAATCAAGTGTTTATCGCTCCACTCATCACCCCAGTATTACACGTTTATTTTGATTTATTTTCTGGCCTTATCCAGACGGTGATATTCCTCTTCTTAACGATGATCAATATCTCTAACGAAGTGCCAGATGAAATAGATGATTTAGCAAAGGAAGGAGGTAAATAATATGTACGCTTTAGCTGCTGCGATTGCAATGGTCTCTGTTGGTTGTTCCGCTATCGGTGAAGGTCTTGTCTGTTGCAAGTCCATCGAAGGTATGTCTAGAAACCCAGAAATGTTTGGCAAATTACGTAGTAACATGATTCTCGCTTGTGCGTTAGTCGAAACTACAGCCATTTACGCATTATTAATTGCAATCTTATGTTTATTCGTCGCGCCAAGTATGGCACCCGCTGCTTAATAAGAAGGGAGGTAATTTATGATTTACGAAGATACAGGCATCACATTGCCTACCAGTGATGATTTCGTCTCTAAGTTGATTCCAAACTGGATATCTTTTGTTGCACAGTTAGCCGCCCTTCTCGTTTTGATTGCGGTCGTCATTTTCTTCGCTTATAAACCAGTGAAGAAGATTATTACCCAAAGACAAGAATATATTGAAAACAATATCAAACAGTCCGAGGCTGATAAGTTAATTGCCGCTCAAAATGCTAAGCAATCTGAAGAAATGGTGATTGCTAGCCAAAAGAAGGCTGACCAATTAGTGGAAGATGCGCGTAAAGCATCTTTAGATGAAAGAAATCGCATGGTCGATGAAACAAATCAATTAATTGCCAAAATGAAAGATGATGCTCAAAAGGATATTGAGCAAGCAACCCTTGATGCGAAGGACGCTATTAGAAAAGAAATGATTGACCTCGCTCTTTCAGCTTCTTCTGAAATCTTAAAAAGAGAAGTTAACGAGAAAGATAATGCGAGAATTGCAGAGGATTTTATCAGGAGTATTGAAGATTAATGAACGAAATTTCTTCTCGATACGCTAAGGCTTTATATTCCCTCTCTTTAGAGAAAGATAATCTTCTTGAAAGAGAAGACCAAGCCAAACAGTTACTCGATATCTTAAATGATAACGAGGATTTCCTTTTGCTTTTATCTAATGAATTCCTAACCATTGGGGAAAGACAAGATATCGCTAAACAAGTATTGAAAGGTGTTGATGATGACATTTTAGCGTTGGTTAATATTGTCATTGCTAATCACCGCACAAGGTATTTGAAGGAGATATTCCAAGCGTTCATCAGTGACGCTAATAGCTATCGAGGAGTTAAAGAAGGTCTACTTTATTCTTCCATTCCGCTTGATAAAAAGACGATTAGTCGTATGGAACAAGCGATCAGCAAGAAAGAAGGATGCAAAATCTATCTCAAGCTGATTATTGACCAAACCCTTATTGGTGGGGTTCGTATATTGATCAACGATCATATCTACGATTCATCAATCGTTTCACAAATCGAAAGAATGAAACGTAAATTATTAAGAAATGAGGGCTAAATTATGAAAATTAACGCCAATGAGATATCTTCTTTAATTAAAGAACAAATCAAATCTTATAAAACTAAGATTGATAGCAGCGATGTTGGTACCGTCATCTCTTTAGGAGATGGAATCGCTTTAGTCTATGGTTTAGATAACGCGATGAACAACGAGCTTTTGATGTTCCCACACGATGTCTATGGACTAGTGATGAACTTAGAAAGAGACCATGTCGGTGTTGTCTTATTAGGTAACGACTCTTTAATTAAAGAAGGTGACGAAGTTAAAAGAACGAAACGCGTCATGGAGGTGCCCGTTGGTGAACAGATGCTCGGTAGAGTGGTCAATTCATTAGGTCAACCGATTGACGGATTAGCCCCAATTGATTCCAAGTTTAGAAGACCGATTGAAATTATCGCTCCGGGGGTCATGAAACGTAAAAGCGTGGATACACCTCTTGAGACTGGTATTACAATGATCGATGCCATTACCCCGATTGGTAGAGGGCAAAGAGAACTCATCATCGGTGATAGACAAACTGGTAAAACAGCGATTGCGATTGATGCGATTATCAATCAAAAAGGCAAAGATGTGCTCTGTATATATGTTGCTATTGGACAAAAGAATTCATCAGTTGCCCAAATCGTCGATAAATTAAAAGCTCATGGAGCGATGGATTATACTATCGTGGTGGCGGCGACAGCTAGTGAGCCAGCCCCAATGCTTTATATCGCCCCATATACTGGAGTGGCGATGGCCGAATATTTCATGAACCAAGGCAAAGATGTCTTGATTGTTTATGATGATTTAAGTAAACACGCGGTCAGCTATCGTGCTTTATCATTATTATTAAAACGCTCTCCAGGAAGAGAAGCTTATCCAGGTGATGTCTTCTATCTCCATAGCCGTTTATTAGAAAGAGCGTGCAAACTCAACGATGAAAATGGTGGTGGTTCAATCACTGCATTACCAATTGTTGAAACACAAGCTGGCGATATTTCCGCTTATATTCCAACTAATGTTATCTCCATCACAGATGGACAGATTTTCTTAGTGACGGATTTATTCAACGCTGGTCAAAGACCAGCCATCGACGCTGGTTTATCCGTTTCTCGTGTTGGTGGAGCGGCCCAAACAAAAGCGATGAAGCAAGTCGCTAGTTCTTTAAAGATCGATTTAGCGAACTTCAATGAAATGAAATCATTCGCCCAGTTTGGTAGTGACTTAGATGCTTCTACACAAAAGATTCTTAACCATGGTGAAGTTTTGCTTCAAGTGCTCAGACAAGGACAATACGCTCCTTATGAGATGGAAAGAGAGATCTTTGAATTATTCGCGGCTAAATTTGGATTTTTAGACAATGTGAAATTAGATAAAGTCAAAGAATCATTAGCGAAATGCTATGAATATGTCAAAAACAAAGATGATGCGATTTTCTACGATATCAGAAAAGATAAGGTCATCTCTAAAGAAAATGATGAAAAATTGAAGAAGCTTATTGAAGAGTTCTTCAAAGTATATGCGAAAGATTATTTAAGAGAATAATGGGACAAAACATTAACAAAATTAAATCTCGTATGAGTTCAGTGACTGGTGCTTATAAAGTTACCAGTGCGATGAAGCTCGTCAGCTCGGTCAAACTTAAGACTTGGCGATATCGCATGCTTGCAAATAAAGAATTTACAGAAGCGGTGAACCAAGCTAGTGACCAGGTTTTCAAATACATTGATCACGTTTCTTCCCCATTATTAGAGAGCAATGAAAAGGCAAATAAGAACTTATATGTGATCGTTTCTTCTTCTCTTGGTTTATGTGGTTCATATAACACGAATATCTTTAAACTTGCTGATGAGACAGTGAATCCTAATGATGAGGCAATCATCTTAGGAAAGAAAGGTTTTGTTCATTATAAGAATGGAGCATTCACTGTATTAGATAAATTCACTGATTATATGAATGCGAGAGATAGGGGAGCGATTAGAAGAATGGTTCACTTCCTTGTTGAGGAATATTCTAAGGGTGAATATCGACAGATACATCTCATTTATACGTCATATAAAAACCCGATTACTTTTATTCCTACTGATGTGAATTTCTTACCTTTATCATTGAATAGAGATGAAGGATATGTAGGTTATCCACCTCTATTAGAACCAAACAAGCAACAACTATTTGATACTCTTACTCCTTTCTATTTAGAGAATCGTTTATATTCCTATTTACTTGAAAGTGAAGTATGCGAACAAGCCTCACGTAGCAATGCGATGGAAAATGCGACAAATAACGCTGAGGAATTATTAGATCAATTACAAATCGAATTTGCGAAGGCCCGTCAAGGCGCTATTACGCAAGAACTTATAGAAATTGTTGGAGCGGCAGAATCGCTCTAGGAGGACCAGTTATGAGTGAAGAAAATGGAAAGATTATTCAAGTTGTCGGACCGATTATCGACGTCCAATTCCGCAATCAACATCTCCCTGAACTATTAACAGCGTTAGAGGTTGATCGTGGTGAAGGCCAAAAGCTTGTCGTCGAAGTTGCACAACATATCGGTGATGATGTGGTCAGATGTGTTTCCATGGGACCAACTGAAGGATTAATCCGCGGAATGACGGTGATTTCTACAGGAAAACCAATTGAAGTTCCAGTTGGCGAACCGACATTAGGAAGAATGTTTAACGTCCTTGGTGAACCGATTGATGAACTCGGTGATAAGGGTTTAAAAGACGCGAAGAGATTACCAATTCACCGCGAAGCTCCAAAGTTCAAAGATCAATCAGTGAAGACTGAAGTGTTTGAAACAGGCATTAAAGTCATCGACCTTCTTTGCCCATATGTTAGAGGTGGTAAGATTGGCCTTTTCGGTGGTGCTGGTGTTGGTAAAACAGTTCTCATTCAAGAGCTTATGAATAACATCGCTACAGAAAAAGGTGGCATCTCTGTTTTCGCTGGTGTTGGCGAAAGAAGTAGAGAGGGTAATGACCTTTATTATGAAATGAAAAACAGTGGTGTTCTTGCCAAAACTGCCCTTGTTTTCGGCCAGATGAATGAACCGCCAGGAGCAAGAATGAGAGTTGGATTAAGTGGGTTAACAATGGCAGAGTATTTCCGCGATTATAAACATTCCGACGTCTTACTCTTTATCGATAATATATTTAGATTTACTCAAGCAGGTAGCGAAGTGTCCGCGCTTCTTGGTCGTATGCCAAGCGCTGTCGGTTATCAACCAACATTGGCAACGGAAATGGGCCAATTACAGGAAAGAATTACTTCTACTAAAGATGGTTCTATTACTTCTGTCCAAGCAATTTATGTTCCGGCTGATGACCTTACTGACCCAGCTCCTGCGACAACATTTTCACACCTCGATGCAAAGACTGTTCTCGATAGAGGCACAGCGGCTTTAGGTATTTATCCGGCTGTTGACCCATTAGCATCTTCTTCAACTGCTCTTGAAGTCAGCGTTGTTGGCGAAGAACATTATCAAGTGGCAAGAAAAGTAATTGAAATTCTTGAACGTTATAAAGAATTAAGTGATATCATCGCTATCTTAGGTATGGATGAATTATCCGAAGAAGATAAAAAGACGGTGGCGAGAGCGAGAAGAATTCGTAACTTCCTCTCTCAACCATTCCACGTCGCTAGCCAATTCAATGGTATCGAAGGAATATTCGTCAAGATTCCTGATACTGTGAGAAGTTTTAAAGCTATTTTAGACGGTAAAGCTGACGATCTTCCAGAAGCTGCCTTCTTATATGTCGGCACGATTGAAGATGCAAGAAAGAAAGCAGAGACTTTAAAATAATGAATACATTTCATCTCGACATATTGACCCCATATAAAAAATATATGAGCAAAGATATCACCTTTATGCAGATTCGTAATGATGATGCTGTTTTAGGTATTCTTCCTCATCACGCGCCTCTTATTACCACTGTAAAGATATGTGATATGAGCATTAGGGATGAAGAAGGAAAAGAAATACTATTTGCTGTTGGTGGGGGATTATTATCCATTAAAGACAATGTTGCGACTTTGATGGTTAATTCAATTGAAAGTCAAGATGAAATCGATTTCCCACGCGCTGAACGAGCAAAACAACGCGCGATGGCGAGATTAGAAGAAAAATTAGAAAATTTAGATGTTGAAAGAGCCCAACTTGCTCTTTTAAGAGCAACTGTACGTATCAATCTCAAAAAATAATAATAGGAGGGTAGATTAATGAACGTTTGGCATGATGTCGCAAAAGAAAGAGTTACACCAGATTCTTTCCTTGCTTTTATTGAAATTTCAAAAGGTAGTAAGAATAAATATGAATTAGATAAAGCTACTGGCAAATTAATTCTTGACCGTGTTTTGTTTACTTCCACTCACTATCCACATAATTACGGATTTATCCCATTAACTTATGCAGATGACCATGACCCACTCGATGTTCTTGTGATCTGTTCTGAACCAATTCTTCCAATGGCTTTTGTCCAGTGCAAACCATTAGGAGTGATGAGAATGAAAGATAGCGGTATGAACGATGAAAAGATTATCGCCGTACCAATGCATGACCCATTCTATTCTTCTTATGAAGAGATCGATGAACTTCCTCAACATATTAGAGATGAAATCATTCACTTCTTCTCCGTTTATAAAACATTAGAAGGAAAATCGACTTTCATTCAAACTTTTGAAGGCAAGGATGCAGCGAAGAAAATCATCGCCCAATGTCTTGTTAATTACGAAAGAGATATCCTTCCAACTTTAGCTAAAAAATAATGATCCACGTCATCTTGTTTCGTCCCGAAAAACCACTCAATACTGGAAACATAATGAGAACCTGTATGGCTGTTAAAGCCAAGCTCCATATCATTGGTCCAATCACTTTTTCGTTAGCGGAAAAAGATTTAAAACGCGCCGGACTTGATTATATTGAAACCCTCGATTATGACTATTATGAAAATATTGAGGAATTTAATAATAAACATCAAGGTATCAACATATTCTATATCTCTCGATATGGAAGTAAAGTATATAGCAACGAAGATTTCTCCGATGTGGTCAAGGATATTTATGTGATGTTTGGTCGAGAATCAACCGGCATTCCTCACGATATTTTAAGAGACAATATGGATAGAGTCCTTCGCTTACCGATGGTTGCAAACGCGCGTAGCTTAAATCTCTCTAACTGTGTTGCGATAGTGGTCTATGAAATATTGAGACAACAAAAATTTAATGACCTCTCGACTAGTGAGGCGATTAAAGGTGAAGATTTCTTGACGAAAGAATTATATAAATCTTGAAGCGTTTTTAACTTTTAGTTTAATGTCTTCTTCAATGTTTTTTACAACATAAGAAGAGTAATTCGATAATATTACTTCTCCGGCCTTTTGGCCTTTTTTAATGGTCGATACTTTCGCATAGCTAACTTCACCGATATCCTTTTTGCTCACATAGATAGCGATTTGACTAGCGATTTTGATCTCTTCTTGGCTCGGATTATCTTTCATGAGGATAACATGGGCTCCAGAATAATCTTTGATGTGGAAGAAATAGTGGTCTTTTTCTGCTAAGCGGAAAGTGAGATAATCGTTCTGCATCGCATTTCTTCCAAAGCCGTATTTCGTATTATTAATAACAACAAAGAATGGGTATTTTGGATTGATGACGATTTTTTGTTTTTTAATAAATTTTGGATAACGGGACTGCAAAGCATTTATTTTATAAATATCGAGGGATTTGATTATCTCTAAATCCTCTTTTAACTGTTTTTCTCTTTGCTTGTTTTTATCTATTTCTTCCTGATCATGACTGATCGTCGATTTTTTCTTTCGATATAATTTGAATTGTTTATTCGCGTTATCAATAATGGAAAGGTTATAGTCGTAATCGATATTATTATCTTTAATATAATTATCTAAATCCTCTTTATCATATTGATAAGTGAGGATATATTCTCCTCTTTCTTTATAATCGTTATAAGAAGAACAGCTTTCCATTTCTTTTAAAAGCACTTCCTCTTTACGGGAGCATTTCTTAATCTCTTTTTCAATATAGGTAATCAATTTAGAATAAGGGCTTAGCTTTTTGTTATTAAGGACTTTACTTAGATAATCATTAACATAGGAAGAGAAAGCCTCGATAGATTGTTGACCGCTTTTTGATTCATGCTTTTCTGGGAGTTGGTATTTACCGTTTCTAATGATGAGTCGATCGACCGTTAAATCGGTGTAATGATTAGCGAAAAGGATGGTATTATCTCCATCTAATATCAATAGGTTTGGATGATGTGGAATGAGTTCAATAATCAAAAAATAATGGCCTTTTACATTAAAATCGCTGGAAAAACTCAATTTAAATTGAATAATGCGGTCATCGTTTAATTGTTCTATTTCTTCGATATATGTATTTCTAACGCGTTGTTTTAATTGTTCGTTGAGATTGCCGTTTTCCGTTACTATATCCTCAACTTTATTAACGAGATAGACAAATGGATTATTGTGATTTAATGAGACGAATAATTGTTCGTTTCGATAAAAGGAAAAGGTGAGAAGAAAATCCGTCTTATTGATCACAGTGGTTTTCATGATGAAATTAGAAACAGCAGTTTCCTTTAATCTATTCACTAAGTGTTTAATCAAGGCGTTGTCCATATCAAACAAATTTTATCATATTATTGACACTTCTAAAATTATTTTAGAAAATAAACATAATATGAAAAAAGGTTTATTAATCATTCTTAGTGGTCCATCAGGTGTTGGCAAAGGGACGGTTAGAGAATACATATTTTCTCATAGCAATCTCCCCTTTGTTTATTCTGTTTCGATGACAACAAGAGAACCTCGTAATGGTGAAGTTGACGGTAAGGATTATTATTTTGTTTCTGATGAAGAATTTCAAAGAAACGTCCAAAACAATAATTTCTTAGAACACGCTTCCTTTGTGGGACATTCATACGGCACGCCTAAAGATAAAGTCGAAGCGTTACGTAATGAGGGCAAACATGTCTTCTTAGAGATTGAAGTTAATGGTGCTACCCAAGTGCTCACTAATCACAAAGAACCAGGCGTTGTTTCTATTTTCCTCATGCCGCCTTCTCTCCGAGCATTAGAGAATCGTATCAAAGGTCGCAAGACTGAACCAAAAGAAATCATCGAAAAAAGATTAGAAAAAGGACGTCGTGAAATTCAATTAGCTGGAATGTATGACTATGTGGTCATCAATGACAGAGTTGAAAACGCGAGCCAAAAGATCATGGACATCATCCTTAACAAGATTAAGGAAAATAAAGAGGAAGATTAGTTGAAAGTAATTGAACTTTTAATTGAGCATAACTCTTTGACGTTAAATCGTCCTTTTACCTATATCTATAATGGGGATAAAAACATTGTTAATGGTGTTCGTGTTCTCATCGATTTTCATCATCAAGAATTAGTGGGATATGTCACCTCTTGTAAAGATACAGAGCTTAACAAAGAACAATTAGAACAAGAAACGGGGTATCAATTAAATGAAATTATCGATGTTATCGATGAATCTCCGTTATTAAATGAAGATCTCTTATTATTAGCAGAAGAGATTTCTTCCTATTATTTAGCGAGCAAGATATCGGTTTTACAAAGCATGCTTCCACCTTCTTTATCTCCGAGAAGGTCTTCTTTAAAAGCCCCGAAAATTGCCTATGACCAATATTTAAAGATTAAAAAATACGATGAATCAGATTTAACTGGTAAACAAATTGAAATATTAAAACTAGTTCAAAAAGAAGGAGAAGTGCTGAAAAAAGAAGTGAGATCTCCTTCCATTGTTAAACGTTTAATTGAATTAGAAAGAATAGAAATTATTTATAAAGAGAAAACTCGATTAGAGATGCCTTCTTTTGATCTGGAAGAAGCAAAGACTTTGACTAAGAAACAACAGGAAGTTAAAGATGAATTCCTTTCTAGTAGCGACCAAGTATATTTATTAGAGGGTGTTACTGGTAGTGGGAAAAGCGAAGTCTATTTATCGATTTCTGAAGAGATTTTAAAAGAGGGCAAAACCGTTTTAATGCTCGTTCCTGAGATTTCTTTAACCCCGATGATGGTGGAATATTTCTTAAAGAGATTTGAGGGAAAAGTTGCCGTTCTACATAGCGAGCTTACTCCAGCCGAAAAATATGACGAATATCGTAAAATCGCTCGTGGTGAATGTCAGATAGTCGTCGGAGCGAGAAGTGCGATATTCGCTCCACTTGATAACATTGGGCTTATCATTTTAGATGAGGAGCACGTCGAATCATATAAGCAGGATAGTCTCCCATATTACCACGCTCGCGAAGTGGCAATCATGAGAATGAAAAGACATAAAGGGAAAGTGCTTTTAGGTAGTGCCACCCCTTCATTAGATTCAAGAGCGAGAGCGCAAAAAGGGATTTATCATCTCCTCACATTACCAGAAAGAGTGAATAAACAAGAGCTCCCTTCAACATATGTGATCAATATGCTTAATCATAGCAATATCGACCGCGATTCCTATATCTTTTCTAAACAGTTGAGAAGAGAAATAGCGGAGACATTAAATAGAAAAGAACAGATTATTCTTCTATTAAATAGAAGAGGGTTTTCCACTAATGTGTCGTGCCGCAGTTGTGGCTATGTTTTTCGTTGCCCAGAATGTGGCATCCCTTTAACATTCCATAAAGAAGATGGGCTTCTTAAATGTCATCACTGCAACCATGTGGAAAAGATGCCCGATGCTTGCCCAGAATGCGATTCCCCTTATCTCATGAAGACAGGATTTGGATGTGAAAGGGTGGAAGATGAAGTGAAGAGATTATTTCCAGAAGCGAGAACTCTTCGCCTTGATAGCGATTCCGCGAAGGTGAGAACTAGAGTTGGTAAAATCATTGAGCAGTTCCGCGAGCATGATGCTGATATTTTAATCGGTACACAGATGATTGCTAAAGGACATGATTTTCCTCTTGTGACACTGGTGGGAATTGTTCTTGCTGATATCGGTTTAAACATGCCGAATTACCGCAATAGTGAACGCACTTTCCAACTTATTACCCAGGCAATTGGCCGTGCAGGTAGAAAAGACAAAATGGGTAAAGCTTATGTTCAAACATATTCGCCTAGTCATTATGCGATCACGATGGCGGCAAGACAGGATTATGAACAGTTCTATAAAATAGAAATGCGTCAAAGGAATCAACAATATTACCCGCCTTATTCTTATTTAGTGAGTTTGACTGTCAGTGGTAAAAATGAAGATAAAGTAATAGAGTCTGGATTCCTTCTTGCAGATTTATTAAAAGAGATTGACGATGAACGCAGAGTGGTACTTGGTCCAGTCACTCCATATATCGCGACTGAGAAAGGCCATTTTATTCGTTCCGTTTTACTCAAATATCGCGATGAGAAGAAAGTGCGAGAAAAACTATTAGAAATAATCGAGAGATTTAGACTGAAATCATCGGTCAAATTATCGGTTAATATAGACCCCTACAATTTCTAAGAAATGTAGTATATAATATTGAAAGGTGCGTATTATGATTTCATTAACTATTTATGGCTTAGACCAATTCGTCGTCGGGAAATTGTCCCACGAAATGACTTCCGCTTTAGCGGATCTTTATGAGTGCGATAAGGAAGAAATAATCTTCATCGCTCCGGAATCCATGGTTTTCCATAATGGGGTGGAACAGACGAGCTGGAATGCAGTGGTTAAAGTGGAGGCTCCAAAGAAAGTTGCTGTTCTTCAAGAAGACGCTGCTAAACTCATCACTAGTTTGGTCAAAGGCCCAACGATCAATGTTCAGGTCATTTTCTCTTATTTCTCTCAAGATAATTTCTACGAAAGTCTTAATCCAGATTATCCACGTTTTATCGAAAATGAGAACCTTGTGAATTTTGAAGAGGAATATAGCGAGGACATTGAAGAAGGTGAAGGCGATGACCAGATTTTCACCGGTGATATTTTTAAGGATTTTAACAAATAATTATGAACAATTTTGAATTAGCCTCTGCTGCACTTACAGATATTCTTCTTAAAGAGATTCCCTTTTCCATCTCTTTGAAGGAAGTGTTTACTAAAAATGAAGTGAGTAAGGAATCACGCGCTTTAATTACTGGGCTTGTCGGATGTGAATTAAGACATCACCTTCTTTTTAGAAGCTTATTAAAAGAGAAATTTGGTTATACCAAAGAAGAGGAAGAAAAATATATTCCGATTTTCTTATTATTAACTAACGAGCTTTATTATCATCGTTTTGATTTTAATCAAATCGTGTTAAACGCCGCGAAGATGTCGGATAAACCAGCGAAGGATTTAACCGCATATATCAACGAGCTTAAAGCCAAAGAAAAAATCATTCCAAGCAATGTTCAAGAAGGATCTTTAGAATATCTCTCTTTAAGATTTAATACTCCTCTTTGGTTAGTGAAGATGTGGGACAAACAGTATGGGAGAACCACAACTTTTAAAGTTCTTAAGGGCAATAGCAAAACGAGCAAAATCACCTGTGGAATTAATACATTAGTAACTTCTAAAGACAAATTATTGGAAAGCGGCAATTTTGCTCCATCTGGTATCGACAATTGTTTGATCTATACGGGTAAAGAAGTGCTTAGAAGCACTAATTATTCAAAATACCATAACGTTTATTTAGAGAAGATGCCATATATCGACATCATCAATAGATTAGAATGCGATCCATTTAATAAGGTGGCAATTCTTTCTGGATATACTAATAATTTATTGCTTGATTACATCTTTTTAAAATCACCGCAGACAAAGATTGATGTCATCGTTCCTGAATATCGCGATTATGTAGCTTTGAAAAATGATGTCCATCAATTCAAGCTCAACAATGTGCAGTTATATGATGCGAAGGCAAATGTCATTGAATCCTGCCTCTCTGAACCGGTTGATTTATTCTTCCTTCTCGCGAGAAATACAAATTTTGAAAACTTCAATCGCATGCCGGATTATTTCCTTCAATGCAAGAACCAAAAACTCGATCCTTTAATCAATGAACAAAGATATTCATTAGAAGAAGCTTATAACGCTTTAAATGTCGGCGGTCAGCTTCTATATATGATTCCAACTCTTAACAAGAAAGAAACTTCGTTGTTAATCAAGGACTTCTTATTGATTCACCGCGATATGTCTTTAGTGGAAGAGAAACATTATATGCCTTTTGAAGATGGCGAATCTCTCATGTATTACGTCAAGATGATTAAGACAAACCATAAATATGATTAATTTATACGGACAACCTTTACATAAATTAGAGGAGTTGATGATACAAGAAGGCCAGAAGAAATATCGGGCCACTCAACTCTATATTTGGATGTACGAGAAAAAAGCGACAGATTTTGATGAAATGACCGACATTTCCAAGACTTTTCGCGAAGTTCTTAAAGAGAAATATTGCCTTTCCATTCCGGTTATCGATAAAAAACAAGTCAGTTCTGATGGGACGATTAAATTATTATTGAAGCTTGAAGATAATAGCAAAGTAGAGACGGTTTTAATGCGTTATAACTATGGCTATAGTGCTTGTGTGTCTTCACAAGTTGGTTGCAATATGGGATGTTCATTCTGCGCTTCTGGATTATTAGGAAAGAAGAGAAATCTTTTACCTGAAGAAATAGTGGGTCAAGTTCTTGTTTTAAACAATCTTCTTCAAGAAGAGGGCAAAGGTCAACATATCACCCACGTCGTAGTGATGGGAACAGGTGAACCATTTGATAATTATGATAACGTCATGGATTTCATCCGTATCATCAATAACCAAAAAGGACTTTCTATTGGAGCGAGACATATCACCGTTTCAACATGTGGCATCCCTGATAAAATCATCAAATATGCAGGTGAAGGATTGCAAACTAACCTTGCTATTTCTTTACACGCGCCTAATAATGAAATTCGTAACTCTTTGATGAAGGTCAATAAAGCTTTCCCTGTAGAACAGGTGATTGAAGCCGTTAAGCAATATGAAGAGATTGCCGGAAGAAGAGTGACTTATGAATACCTTCTTATCGATGGAATCAACGATAGCAAGGAAAACGCTGAAGAATTGATTAATTTAATCAAAGATACAAAGGGATATGTTAATCTCATTCCTTATAATGAGACTAATATTTTGCCTTATAAACGTCCAAGTGGTAATCGCATACATAATTTCCTTGACTACCTCACTAAAGGTGGAGTTACGGCGACGATTAGAAAAGAATTCGGTAGCGATATCGATGCTGCCTGTGGACAGTTAAGAGCTAAGGAGAGAGACAATGAGGAAAGAGGAGAGAATTAATAACGGACAATTCGCCTTCCATACCGATGTCGGAAGGGTGAGGATGTCCAATGAAGATCAAGCCTGTGCCTTAGTCAATGCCTATGGAACTGTTTTGCTCATCGTCTGTGATGGAATGGGTGGACAGAATAAAGGTGACTATGCCTCCGCTTTAGCGGTCTCATACATCGTCGATGAGTTTAAGAAAGTCAATCGTTTCTTGACCTCCCTTCATGTTTATTATTGGTTAAATCAAACATGTCGTAATGCGAATAGTCAAATCTATTCTGAATCGATTAGAAATCCAATATATCAAGGTATGGGTACGACTTTATCCATCGCGATCATTCATAAGAAGAAATTATTTACTGGCCAAGTCGGTGATTCAAGAATCTATTCTTTGAAGAGCAAAGAAATGGTGCAGTTAACAGAAGATCAAACCTATGTCGGTTATCTTTACCGCACTGGGCAGATCAGCAAAGAGGAAATGGCCACTCATCCAAAACGCCATATGCTGATGAACGCTTTAGGTGTTTATCCAGCTTTAAACATCGACATCAAAATTAAAAAATATGAAAACGAATCATTGCTCTTATGCAGTGATGGCTTATATAACAACGCAAACGAGACAACTATTTGTTCAGTCTTATCTAACAAAGACACGCCTGAAGAGAAAGTTAACGAACTCATTGCTATCGCTAACAATAACGGCGGCTCAGACAATATTGCAGTAGTGATATGGGAGAGTAATTATGCAGATTAAAATTGGAACATTGATCGACGGTCGATATCGCGTAACAGCGAAAATCGGTCATGGTGGAATGGCAGATATTTATGAAGCAACGGATATTATCAAAAAGAATACTGTCGCCATTAAAATGATTAGAGATGATGTGATGCTTGATTCAACAAACCTCAAGCGCTTTGAAAATGAAGCGCTGATTGCCGCAAGTTTAAATCACCCAAACATCGTAAAAGTTTATAACCATGGCACAATCGCGGGCGTGCCATACATTGCTAACGAATATGTCAAAGGACAAACCTTGAAGGAAGTTATCGATTTTAGAGGAGCTTTGCCTCTTGAAGAAGCGGTGGATTATATGATCCAACTTACCGATGCTTTATATTTTGCCCACCAACACAATATCGTTCACCGCGATGTCAAACCAGAGAACATCTTTGTGATGCCTGATGGCACAATTAAATTAGGGGACTTTGGCATTGCCCAAGCCGAAGGCTTAGATAACCATCTCACAAAAACTAATGAGATTATCGGTTCTGTTTATTATATGGCTCCAGAGATTGCCAAAGGCAAAAAAGCGACTTTTAAAAGCGATATGTATGCGGTTGGGGTAGCATTCTTTGAAATGCTCACTGCCCATCCACCTTTTGAAAACGATTCCGCGGTGAATATCGCCGTGATGCACATCAAGGACAAATTCCCATCGGTTAGAAATTATGTTCCTGATTGTCCAAAAGAGGTTGAAAAGATTATCGCTAAAGCCACAAATAAAGATCCGAATTACCGCTATGCGGATATGAACGAATTCAATCAGGAATTAAGAAAGATAAAAATTAATATCGAAAACCTTCAACCAAAGAAAGGTTTCTTCGCAAAACTATTTGGCTTTAAATAATGAATGGTATCATCACTTCATCAATAGCAGGCAAATATAAGATTCTCGCGAACAACGAGGAATACGAATGCACCGCAAAAGGTGCTTTTCGTAAAAGTGGAATCAAACCTCTTGTCGGTGATGATGTCGTGATTGATGAAAAGCTTTTAGTAATCAATGAGATACTTCCACGCCGCTCTAGCTTAATTAGACCAAATGTTGCAAATATAGATCATCTCATCATTGTTCATTCTTATCTTGAACCAGCTTTTTCTTTTGGTCTCATCTTTAAATATTTAACGTACGCTAATATGAACGGAATTAAATCAAGCGTGGTGATTAGCAAAATCGATAAATGCGAAAATAAGGATGATTTGCAGGGTATTTTAGAAGTATTTCGTTCAATTGATGTTCCAGTTTACTTTGTAAATAGCAAGAAGGGCGAAGGTATTGAGGAAGTGAAAAAAATATTCTCGCATCATATCGTGGCCTTGATTGGAACAAGTGGAGTTGGCAAATCAACATTACTCAATGCGATAAATCCTTTATATAATAGAAAAGAGGGGGATTATTCTTATTCTCTTAAAGGCGGAAAACACCAAACTAAGGAAGTAATTCTTCTTCCTTATGAATCTGGTTATTTAGTGGATACTCCTGGGTTTTATGCTCTGCAGCTCAATTTAAAAAAAGAGGAACTCGCGAAGTTTTATCCAGGAATGTATATCCGCAACCAAGATTGCTATTTCTCTAACTGCCTTCATCTCGGGGAGAAACAGTGTGCAATCAAAGAGGATTTAGCATCTGGCAAATTACATAAAATTGTCTATGACAGTTACTTACAACAATTAAAAGAAATCGAAGAGGAGAAAAAATAATATGGGAAAAACACTTCTATCAGCATCACTTCTATCAGCGGATTTTTCAAACATCGAAAAGGAAGTGAGAAAATGTGAGGAAAACGGAGTTGACTGGATCCATTACGATGTGATGGATGGCCACTTTGTTGATAATATCACATTTGGTTTTGCTTTCATTGAACAGAGTAAAAAGCATCATAATCTTTTATGCGATGTTCATATCATGATTGATAACCCCTTTTTATACGCTCGTAGATTCTGTCGTTTAGGCGCTGATAGTCTCACTTTCCATTACGAGGCTTGCAAAAGCGATAAGCAGGTCTTCCAAATCATTGATGACATCCATCAATGTGGCAGTAAAGCAGGGCTATCAATCAATCCAAAAACTCCTGTTGAAGTCGTCTATCCATTTTTAAACTCTCTTGATTTAGTTCTCATCATGTCGGTTGAACCAGGTTATGGAGGACAACCTTTTGATGATTCAGCATTAGAAAAAGTCGTGGCTTTAAAGAAATATATGGAAAAGCACGAAATTAAGAATACTCTTATCTCCATCGATGGTGGAATTAACGGTAAGACCGCGCCTCTTGCTAAACAAGCGGGATGTGATGTCTTAGTGTCTGGCAGTTATTTATTTAAAGCCGAAGATTTTAAAATGACAGTGGAGCAACTTAAAAAATAATGCCTATTACTCAGCTTAGCGTTTTAATCATCGCAGTTTTTCTCTTTGTATGTTTCCTTCTTGCTTCGATATTTAATTACAAAGCAAGGTTTAAAAAGAGTTATCATTTTCGCAGTCACTTTCCTTATGAATTAAATTATCATGGGAAATTTAAAGACAATATTTATGGCAACTTGATTTACATTCTATATTTTATTGCGATAGTGGTTTTCTTCGTTTTCTTTAAAGATGTATCGTTTAATGGATATTTGATATTTGCTTTAGTCGCAGGTGGATTAACGCTTATATCTTTAACAGCTTTAATTTATATACCGATTGACCAATTGAGGCTGCATATGATCGATGTCGCATTTTCTTTTGTTTTCTCGATCGGTTTTTCTTTCGCGATTGTTCTTTCGAGTTTTAATAAATTTAAAGAAACGAGCAGTATTCCTTCCTTGGTCTCTCTCATCATTTCGATTGTCGTGACTTTAATCTTTGTCATCTTGATTCTCAATCCTCGCTTATCGAGGTGGGCGGAGATGGATGTTGAGAAAAAAGAGGATGGAACCCTGGTGAATGTGAGACCGAAATGGTTCCCTCTCGCCTATAGTGAATGGGCGATGATGTTCCTCTATTTATTGTCGCTGACTTCCTTCTTAGTGGGAACGATATAAAAAAACAACCCAAGGGTTGTATTTTTATTTTTGAATGTTTTTACTTATTTACTAGCACTTGTTTTATTAAGGGTGCGGTAAGCGCGGGTTGACATTCTCACGCGTTGTCCGTCAATAGTATAAGTTTGGAGATTGACGTTCCATTTACGACGTGTAGCTCTAACAGAATGTGAACGATTGTTTCCGCTTACAGGACCTTTACCAGTAAATGGACATTTTCTAGCCATCTTTCTTCCTCCTTAATTAAGCCTAAATTAACTTATCACAAAGTAAGGTTATGTGCAATAAATTTATTATTTATGTTGCGCATTATATGCTTCCATGAGGTTGGTGAGAAGGGTTAATCTCGTCAATAATCCAACTCCTCCTGGAACCGGTGTTTGTAATTTGACAGGTAAATCTCTTTCTGCATCGCCGTGTAATTTGCCTTCGATTCTATTGATGCCAACATCGACGATGACAGCATCAGGTTTATAGTTATATGAATGGTCTAAGAATCCTGCTTTGCCTATGGCAATGACGATGATATCAGCGTGTTCAATGTAGAACTTCATATCTTCTTTAGTGGTTTTTGAATGGACAGTAGTGACGTTGCAGTTTTCCGCGAGGAGAAGTCTCGCCATTGGCTTACCAACGATATTGCTTCTACCGATGACAAGAGCGTTTTTGCCAGAGAGCGCGACGTTTTCATTCTTTAAATAATTGATGATGCCTTTTGGAGTGCATGGATCAAGTTTTGTGAGTGGGTGGAATCCATCGATATCTTTCTTTGGGTCAACTGCGAGCTTGACCGCTTCTTCATCGATTTGACGTGGAAGGGGCATTTGGACGATTAAGCCATCGATGTTACTATCATTATTGATTTCATCAATTTTCTTGAGTAAATCCTCTTGACTAACTGTCACTGGTAATTTGACGAGGTCACAGATGATGCCGACTTCAGTGGCGTCTTTAATCTTTCCTCTAACGTAGGCGTTAGAAGCTTCATCTTCATTGACTTGAATGATGACGAAGTGTGGCTTTGGATTTAAAGAAGCGATTTCCGCCTTTAAAGATTCTTTTTTGTAATTAACGTATTCTTTTATAATCATAATCGATATGTGGAATCCTTTCTCCGTATTGTCTATATTTGATGCCAGCGAGGTCGAACATTTTCATCGATGCTTGAACCCCAATGGTGTCTTTGTATTTGTTATCGGCATAAACGATTTCACTGATGCCGGTTTGTATGACAGCTTTAGCACATTCATTGCAAGGGAATAAAGTGACATAAAGGGTACAACCTTGTAGTGATACGCGGTCTTTGGTATTTAAAATTGCGTTGAATTCAGCATGGCAGACGTAAAGGTATTTGCTATCTAACCCTTCACCTTTGTTCCATGTGAGTTGATCATCAGGAATGCCTGTTGGCATACCGTTATATCCAATTGAGACAACTTTGTGATTTTTATCAGCGATACACGCGCCGACTTTTGTGTTGGGGTCTTTGCTTCTAAGAGCGGATAAATGGGCGAGGCCCATGAAGTATTCATCCCATGAAATATTTGCTTTATTCATTTGTTGCACCTCTTTCTATATTTTATATAAAAAGAATGTCGCATTAAAAGAAATTATTATGTATAATTTATTTAGCAACTTTTTAGTTCATTAATTAATTAGGAGGAATCTTTACGCTATGGAGAACAAAGTAGTAGCAATGATTCTTGCCGGAGGAAAAGGAACTAGATTACAGAACTTGACAAAAAAGAATGCAAAACCAGCTGTCTCTTTTGCTGCGAAGTACCGTATTATCGATTTTCCAATTTCCAACTGCGCGAATAGTGGCATCAACACGATTGGCATTTTGACTCAATATGAGTCCACCTTCCTTGATAGCTATATCGGCAATGGCGAGAAGTGGGGATTAAATGGCGTCCGCTGTTTAATGAGTTCTTTGGCCCCAAGACAAACCGAAGAAGGTGCTGCATGGTATAGTGGCACTGCTGATGCGATTGCCCAAAACATTTATTGGCTAGACCAGCAAAAACCAGATTATGTCGTCATTCTTTCTGGCGACCACATTTATCGCACAACTTATAACGAAATGATTTCGCTTCATATCAACAATAAAGCGGATTGCACAATTTCTGTTATTGAAGTCGATAAGAAGGAAGCTTCTCGTTTTGGTATTATGACCACTGATGCAAAAGGTAACATTACCAAATTCGAAGAGAAACCAAAGAACCCAACTAGCACATTAGCAAGTATGGGTGTCTATTGCTTTACTTGGTCTACTTTAAGAGATTACCTTGTGAAGGATATGAAGAATCCAAATTCATCACATGACTTTGGTAACGATATCATCCCACAGATGCTTAAAAACAAGAAAAAGCTTATGGCTTATCAATTCCAAGGCTATTGGAGAGATGTTGGTACATTAGCTTCTTTACATGCGGCAAATATGGACGTTGCACTCAATAGAGAGAATATCAATCTATTCGAGAACAATATGAAAACAAGAATTTATACTGAAGATACATATAGTATGCCTCAGTACGTTGGTAGTGGTGCGTTGATTACTAATTCTGTCGTCAACCAAGGCGCAATTGTCTTAGGAGATTGTGATGCTTGTGTCATCTCCAACGAAGTACTGATTGAAAAAGGCGCAAAGGTCGATCACGCTGTCGTGATGGCTGGTGCGATTATTAAGAAAGGCGCGGTTGTGCATAATGCAATTGTTGGACCTGGTGCGGTTATTGAAGAAAAAGCCAAGGTCAATACTGATAGCAACGCGATTGTTTTGGTGAGCTAATATGAAAACAGCAATTGGATTTTTAAATTTACACGGCAATCCATCCCTTGGAAAATTAACCGAAGGTAGAACTTTTGGTACTGTGACTTTCCTCGGTAGATATGCCCTTATGGACTTCGCATTATCAAACTTCTGTAATTCAGATATCAACAAGACTGAAATCTTAGTTGAAGGCTATTATGACTCGGTTCGTAGCCATATCTCAAATGGTAACATTTGGGTTACTAACACAAAAACTGGTTTTATTAGACCAGTATTAAATGAAAAGGAATTGCATTCATATAACAACACTGATATCGCTAACATCATGGAAAATATTCCAGCTGATGCAATCAGTGAAGATTATGTCGTCGTTGCTTCCCCACAATTCTTGATGTCAATCGATTACCGTGATGTTTTAAGACAACATGGCGATACTGGCGCAGGTATTACTGTTGTTTATACAAAAACTAAAGAGAAAGACCGTTTCCAAGGATGCGATAATCTCACTATTGATAAAGATGGTTTTGTCCGTCGCTTCAATAAAGCTGGTGATAGTGAAGATGAAGAATTATGCGTACCAGTGGAATCCTATGTCTTCTCTAAAGATGTCTTTATCGGCTTATTAAGATTCTCAAGAGAGATTTCTAATACCAAAACCACGATTAGAAAAATGGTCGAATTATACGCTAATAACCATATGACTTCCGTTAAGGGTTATGAATTCAAAGGTATGGTCGTGCCAATCCTCTCCTTAAATCAATACGTTGATGAATCATTTAAATTATTGGCCAATAAGAATCGTAAGCAATTATTCAATCCTGAATGGCCAATTTATACTACAACACACAACACTCCACCAACTAGATATGGTGATAACGCAGTTGTTAATAACTGCTTTGTTGCCAATGGCTCTTATATCAAAGGTACAGTGAAGAACTGCATCATTTCTCGTGATGTAGTGATCGATGAAGGAGCAGTTGTGGAGAACTGTATCTTATTCACTAATACTTATATTGGTCAAAGAGTTACATTAAAACATACAGTTACAGATAAGAATGTTGTGATTAATGATGTTAAGAAGTTATCCGGTGATGAAGAGGATTACTTGCTTATTTCTAAGGGAGCTAAGATCTAATGAAGATCACATTTATTGCTAGTGAAGCAAATCCATTTATTAAAACAGGTGGATTAGCAGATGTCGTCTATTCTCTAAGTGAGCAATATGTTATCGACAAGCACGAAGTCAATATCATCATCCCGTTTTATTCCAAGATTAAGAATTCAATCTTTATCAATCTCGAATACCTTGGTTCCTTCAGAATGATGCTTTCATGGAAAGAAGTTGAAGTGAAGCTTTGTGTCGGAAAATACCACGGAATTACTTACTATTTTGTGGAAAATGATCAATATTTTAGTCGTTCACAGATTTATGGTGAAGGCGATGATGGTGAGAGATTTGCTTTCTTCACAATGGCGTGTATTGAAGTTATTAAACGCTACAACATCAAATCTGACATCATCCATTTACACGACTGGCAAGTTGGTATGTTCCCATGTGTTGTCAAAGAGAACAACGACCCATATTTTGCCAAAACAAAGTTCGTTTATACAATTCATAACCCTGCTTTCCAAGGCATTTATAGTTCGGACTTCATCCTTTCATTCTATGGAGTACCACGTGAATGTTACACAAACGGTAACATCGAAATGTTTGGACAGTGCTCTACTTTAAAAGCAGGTATAGTTTATTCCGATAAAGTGACTACTGTTTCTCCAACTCATCGTGAAGAACTTCTTACTAGAGAAGGCAGTATGAATCTCGATTTCGTATTAAAGCTTCGTGAAAAAGATTTCGTCGGTATTTTAAACGGTATTGATAATCAAGAGTTTTCACCTGAACATGACAAGAAGATTGCTGCAACCTACAATTCTAAAAACTTCTATGAGAGGAAACTCATCGATAAAGAAGCCCTTCTCGCGAAATTTGGTTTAAAGAATTTAGGCCTTCCAGTCTTTGGATTAGTCTCTCGTTTAACTTGGCAAAAAGGCATTGATCATATCTATCCTTTGGTTAGAACATTAGCCCCTCGTGGATGCGTTTTCGTCTTCCTCGGAAGCGGTGAATACGGACACGAACAGGGCTTTGAACAACTCCATCGTGAATTCCCTGATAAAGTTGGAATCTATATTGGATATAATGATGAGATTGCTCACTTAATTTATGCGGGTAGTGACTTCTTCCTAATGCCATCGTTATTTGAACCATGTGGACTTAGCCAGATGATTTCTGAAGCCTATGGTACTCTTCCAATCGTTCGTCTCACTGGTGGACTTAGAGATTCGGTTGTTTGTTATGATGGTAATAACCTCGATGTCGCAAACGGATTCGGCTTTGCAGACAATAATTCCGATGAACTCATCAAAGTGTGCAACTGGGCATTCGATAATTATTGGAATTTACCAGTAAGAAAGAAACTCATCAAAAACGCGATGGAAACCGATAATTCTTGGAAAAAGAGTGCGGATAAGTACATCGAAGTGTATAAGAGTATCAAGAAATAACCACAAGTCATTTTGTATTAATACAAACTTAAACTTGATTAATTACCTCAATTAGATAGAATAATTCTAATTGGGGTTTTATTTATGGGATACGATTTTACTAACATTGAAAAGAAATGGCAAAAATATTGGAAAGAAAACCAAACGTTCAAGACTGATGTCTACGATTTTTCTAAACCTAAATTTTACGCCCTTGACATGTTTCCATATCCAAGTGGGGTCGGTCTTCATGTTGGTCACCCAGAAGGATATACGGCAACCGATATCGTTTCCCGTATGAAAAGAATGCAAGGATATAATGTTCTTCACCCAATGGGATACGATTCTTTTGGACTCCCTGCGGAACAATATGCGATTCAAACAGGTAATAATCCTGCCATATTTACTAAAGAAAATATCAAGTATTTTCAAAGTCAACTCGATGAACTTGGTTTTGATTATGACTGGGATAAAGTGATTGCGACAAGTGATCCTGAGTTTTATAAATGGACCCAATGGATTTTTAAAAACCTCTATCTTGATGGATACGCTAAATACATGGAGATGCCAGTTAACTGGTGTGAAGAATTAGGCACTGTCTTATCAAACGATGAAGTTATCGATGGTAAGAGTGAAAGAGGTGGATATCCGGTTGTTCGTAAATATTTGAAACAATGGGTTATTGACCAAGTGCAGTTCGCAGAAGAATTGCTTTCAGGCTTAGATAAGATTGATTGGCCAGAATCCACAAAGGAGATTCAAAGAAACTGGATTGGAAAAAGCATCGGTGCTTCCATCGATTTCCAAATCAAAGGGCAAAATAAAACATTAACTGTTTTTACCACTAGATGTGACACTTTGTTTGGAGCGACATACTGCGTCCTTTCTCCCGAACATGAATTAGTGAAAGAGATCACAAGTGACAAACAAAGAGTTGAAGTTGATGAATATGTGAAAATGGCGGCTCGTAAGAGTGAACTTGAAAGAACTTCGAATAAAGAGAAAACTGGTGTTTTCACTGGGGCATATGCGATTAATCCAGTCAACAATAAAGAAATGCCTATCTACATTAGCGATTATGTTTTATCCAGTTATGGCACAGGGGCGATTATGGCTGTACCTGCCCATGATTCACGCGATTATGCGTTCGCGAAAAAATTTGGTTTAGACATCATTCAAGTTTTAGACGGTGGAGATATTTCTAAGGAAGCTTATGAAGGTGATGGTCTTCATATCAATTCCGGATTCCTCAATGGTTTAAATAAGCAAGACGCGATTAACGCAATGATTGCTTTCCTTATGGAAAAAGGAATTGGAAAACAAAAAATTAATTATAAATTTAGAGAATGGGTATTCGCGAGACAACGTTATTGGGGAGAACCAGTCCCTGTTGTTCATATGGACGACGGTTCAATTCATGTTTTAGACGATAGTGAATTGCCTCTTGTCCTTCCAGTTTTAGATGACTACAAATCAAGAAACGGGAAAGCTCCTTTAGAGAATGCAGAGCAGTGGAAAGAATACACTTATCAAGGAAAGCATGGTGTGAGAGAAACTTCCACAATGCCAGGCAGTGCTGGTAGCTCTTGGTATTTCCTCAGATATATCGATCCACATAACGACAAAATTTTCTGTGATAAGAAATTAGCGGATCACTGGCTACCAGTCGACTTATACATCGGTGGACCAGAACATGCGGTTGGCCATCTCATCTATTCACGTATTTGGACTAAATACTTACATAAGAAAGGTTACATCTCTACTGATGAGCCTTTCAAAAAACTCGTTCACCAAGGAATGATACTAGGGGCGAACAACATTAAAATGGGCAAAAGATATCCAGAATTCGTTGTTAATCCTACTGATGTTGTTCATGAACATGGTGCGGATTCATTACGCATATACGAAATGTTTATGGGCCCACTTGAGGCGAGCAAACCTTGGAGCGATCAAGGCGTAGAAGGCGCGCATCGATATTTAGATCGCGTTTATCGTATTATTGTTGAATCTGATGCAGTGACTGATGAGGCAACTCCAGAACTCGATTTCATCTATAACCAGACTGTGAAGAAAGTGACAGATGATTTTGAATCGCTTAACTTTAACACTGCGATCAGCCAAATGATGGTTTTTATCAATGAAGTATATCGTATTAATAAAATTAATAGAAAATACGCTGAAGGGTTTGTTAAACTCATCTATCCAATTGTTCCTCACCTCGGTGAAGAGATGTGGGAAAAACTTGGTCATAACCATACTATTGCGTATGAACCATGGCCTAAATGTGATGAATCCAAACTCGTTAAGTCGACAGTCAAGATGGCTGTTTCTGTTAACGGAAAATTAAGAGATACCATCGAAGTAGCTCTTGATTTAGATAATGCAGAAGTGGAACAAATTGCCCTTCAAAGTGAAGCGATTAAACGTCACACTGAAGGCAAGACGATCAAGAAAATTATCGTCGTGAAGAATAAGATTGTGAATATTGTGGCTATTTAATATGAAACTTGCAGTGGACGTTGGAAATACGACAATTGCCTTTGGCTTATTTAATGATTCTCTCGTTGAAAAGATTATTGTTTCAACAGATATCAATAAAGCCCAGGATGATTTTTTCCTTCTTCTTTCTCCTTTATTAAAAGAGAAAAACATCGATCGCAAAGAGGTTAATAAAATAATCTATTGTTCGGTTGTTCCTCAAGTTGATGAAGCTCTTAGAGGGGCAATCAAAGAACTATTTATTAATGCAGAAGTTATCGTTACTAACCCTCAATTAAAAACCGATTTTGTTATCAATGTTCAAAACAAAGAAGAAATCGGTGGGGATTTGCTTGCAGGACTTGAAGGAGCTTATAAATTATATGGCTACCCAACCTTGATTGCTGATCTTGGAACTGCTACAAAGATTCTCTCCTTAAATGACAAGGGTGAATTTACGACCTGTTTGATCATTCCTGGAATGGATATTTCTGCTTCCCTTTTATCAAATAAAGCCGCTCTGTTACCTTCTGTTGGATTAGATGACGTAAAACCGATTAATAAATGCAATAACACCATTGATGCAATGAAGGGTGGAATTGTGTATGGCCATCTTGAAATGGTCGACGGTTTGTTTAATAGATATGAAAAAGCACTTGGCTATAAGTGCAAACATGTGATTACTGGTGGGGCAACTCACAATATTGAACAATTTTTAAAAGACGATTATGTAGTTAATTATGATCTAGTGCTGTATGGACTAATTGAACTATTGAATATCAATGCAAAATGAGGAGATTTTTATGAAAACTGAAGTCAAATATGTAAAATTAACAAAAAAGTATGAAAAGACTTTGATGGAAAGCTTAAAAGATTTTGTGGCCATTGATTCAAAATATGATGAGGCAACTGTAAGCAAGACTGATCCGTTTGGAAAAGGTGTTACTAAAGCTCTCAAATATTTCGAAGAACTCGCTAAAAAAGATGGTTTTAAAGTCACTAACTATGATAACAAAGTCGTGGAAGCAATTGTGGGTGAGGGTGAGAAGAATATTACTATCTTAGCACACGCTGATATTGTTCCAGAAGGAACTGGATGGTCACAAAACCCATTTGAAGTTGTGGAAAAGAAAGGCGTCGTTTATGGTCGTGGAGTCGCCGATGACAAAGGACCATTGCTCTCATGCTATTACGGCTTATTAGCCTTGAAGGAGAATAACCTTTTAGGCAAATACCGCGTGAGATTCTTAGTAGGCGGAAACGAAGAAAGCGGTTCTGCTTGTATGGAACATTATTTCCATACTTTGAAGAAAGAAGAACCAACATATGGTTTTTCTCCTGATAGTAATTTCCCAGTTGTTTTTGCTGAGAAGGGCATCATGAATTTTGAAGTGAAAAAGAAGGTTAATATTCCTGGATTGATTTCCCTTAAAGGTGGTACAGCTCCTAACTCAGTAATCGAACTTGCTACTATGCAGATTGAAATCAACGATGATATCGTTCCATTCTTGGTTAAGAATTATCCAGATGTGGAAATCTATACTAGGGATGATGTTGTTAATGTAACTTTCCACGGGAAGGCCGCTCATGGTTCGATGCCACAACTCGGAGTTAACGCAGGTATGAAAGCCATTAAATGTTTAGCGGATTATACCCAAAATAAAGATCTATTAAAGATTGTGGAATGCTATTCCGATGTCTATGGAAAAGGCTGTAAAGCAAATGGATATTCACATGATATGGGTCAAAACTCTCTTAACGTTGGCTTATTAGATTACAAAGATGGAGAAATATCACTCATTGTCAACTTCCGTTTCGTGGAAACATGTAACGTCGCTGATTTAAAGAGCAATATAACAACTGCGTCTCGTCCATTAACGGTGAAATTTTCAGAAGCAATGCCAATTCTTTATTTCAAAAAAGATAGTCCTCTTATTAAAACTTTGGTCAACGCTTATCGTGCGGAGACAGGGGATTATGAAAATGAACCTCTTGCTATCGGTGGTGGCACATACGCAAAAGAAACAACTAACACAGTGGCGTTTGGTTTAGAATACCCAGGTTGGGATTCAAAAATGCACTCTGTGGGTGAACAGATTAAAGTTGAAGCCCTTAATCAAGGCATGGCAATTTATGCAAGGGCAATTCATTATTTAGGACAATTAATAGAAAATGAGAACTAAATTTAAAGCTTGGGCCGAACCTTATATCAATGAACATCAAGACATTTGTGTTGATGCTTTTGCTTTGCAAAATATCGATAACTTATATTTAGAAATTGGTTCTGGTAAGGGCTTATATTTAGTGACTATGGCAAACAAATTCCCTGAAAGAAATTATGTCGGCGTGGAAAGAAACGTGACCTGTGCTGGCTATCTTGCTAAAAAGATTGTTGAAGGGGAAGTGAAAAACGCAAAGCTTTGTTTTATGGATGCCGAAAAACTTTTGGGAGAATTAAAAGAGAATTCTTTAAAGCATGTCTTCCTTAATTTTTCTGATCCATGGCCAAAGAAAAGACATAATAAACGTCGTTTAACTTCAGAAAGGTTTATCCCTTTATATCAAAAGGTGATGGCGAAAGGTGGAGAGATTATCTTAAAAACCGACAACAAAGAATTATTTGATTTTTCAAAAGAAAATTTTCTTGCAAACGGTTTTTCTTTGATGTTTGAAGATCTCGACTACCAGCTTGATGAAAATAACGATGCTTTAACAGAATATGAAATTGATTTCCGAAAAGAAAACGAGCCAATTTATCGTTTAGGGGTGAGATATGAATAAATATTGTCTGTACTATTTCCCTCCAAAAAGCGATCCTAACTTAGGGGATAGCCTGATTGTATATTTCGGCGGCAATTTACCGACCACACGTAATGAAAAAGGCGAAGGTGTTGATAAATTGTTCAATAAGGATACTTTAATTGGCTATCTCATTCATAATTTTTCTAGTTATTGCAAAATCCATGTGTCAGGTCCTATTTTCCTTCCTAATGATGAAATAGTGGACTTGCTCAATGACATTTTAGTTAACGCTGGACTTAATGCGATTGACTATTACGATCATTCTGGGTTTGTAATTGGAGAAATAATTGATAAAAAACCATTAAAAAAATCCTATCTTTATGAGATAGACATCGATAGAAAAATTAATGTTGAATCAACATTTGACCTCGACAAAGGGGAGAAAGTAGTCATCGCCCTTAACGGCACATATTTGATGCCAGGGATGATGGTAAATTCATTCGATATTCAAGGAGGGATCAAAAGCGATGGTCGCATCTGTTCTAACCAAGACCTCATCGTTGCCCCTCTAGAGGAATTCTTCCCGATCATTGTTGAAGGAGATAATAAAAACGGAGATGACTTTTTTAAAGTAGAAAGAAGGGAAAGCGATGCTTGAGATTAAATTAAAAGAAGAAGGAAAGATTAAACGATTAACAAATCGCACTTTTAAATTTGACGAAAGAATGAAAGATGGATTCTATTCTGCCTGCTATTTTTTAAAAAGTCGTAAGATTGTTAGAGAAAACGAACCAAACCATATCGTCACTATGCAGTGGTTTCAAAGAACTAAAGGCGCGATGCTTTGTGGAATCGATGAAGCGATTGCAATTTTACATACATTTGCCGACAATCCTCAGGATTTATTAATTGAGGCATTAAATGATGGCGATCTTATTGAAGCAAATGAACCAGTTCTAAAAGTTACTGGAAAATATGAAGATTTTGGTTTTTTAGAAAGCGTTATTGATGGAGTTTTAGCTAGACGTACTTCGGTTGCTACAAACGTAAAAAGAGTTCTTGATGTTGCTGGCGATACACCTGTGTTTTCTATGGCAGATCGTCAAGATGATTATTTGACTCAAGTCGGTGATGGATACGCAACATATGTTGCGGGTATCAATAGAATTTCCACTGATGCCCAAGGATTGTGGTGGGGTGGTAAAGGCATGGGAACAATGCCACATGCTTTAATTCAAATTTGTGGTGGTGACTTATGTCGTGCTGCTGATATTTATCGCCAGTCATATCCAAATGAAAAAATTACTGCCTTAGTGGATTATCATAATAACGTCACCGTTGATGCATTGAAGTTAGCGAGACATTTAAAAGAGAATTTAAAAGCTGTTAGGGTTGATACATCGATGAGCTTAATCGATCATTATTTCGATGATAAAGACACATCAGGGTTTGATCCACACGGGGTTTGTAAAGAGCTTATCTTTGCTTTAAGGAAAGCTTTAGATGACGAAGGGTTTACTTATGTAAACATTGTTGTCAGTTCCGGATTTGGTGCGGATAAGATTAAACAGTGGAAAAAGGATAATGTTCCTGTGGACCTATATGGCGTCGGAACATCATTCGTTAATAATATGACATGTGGTTTCACAGGTGACCTAGTGGTGTTAGATGGAAGAAACGAAGCGAAAGAGGGTAGAAGCAATTACCCTACTAATAGATTACAAAAAGTAGATTACTCGATATGCAAGGAGGTTTAATAAAATGAATATCGTAGAAGAATTAAAATATCGTGGATTAATTAAAGATTATTCAAATCAGGAAGCTGTTGAAAAGCTATTAAGCAGTCCAACAACAATATATTGTGGATTTGATCCAAGCGCTTCATCTTTGCATATGGGTAATTTCGTGATGATTTCCCTTTTGATGCGTTTACAAAGAGCGGGACATCGCATTATCGCCGTCGTGGGTGGTGCGACTGGTATGATTGGTGATCCAAGTGGTAAAAGTGCAGAGAGAAATCTTCAAACAAAAGAAACACTTGCCGAAAACACTCGCAAAATTAAAGAACAACTTGAGAGATTTATTGATTTAAGCGATCCGAAAAAAGGTATCATTTTAAACAATTATGAATGGCTTGGTACATTAAATATCCTTGATTTATTAAGAGATTATGGCAAACATTTCTCAATTAACTACTTGTTAGCAAAAGATATCATCGCCAATCGTTTGGAAAGTGGTTTATCTTTCACTGAATTCACATACAATATCCTTCAAGCAATTGACTTCTTACATTTATATCGTTCTGAAGGATGTCGCATGCAAGTTGGTGGTAGTGATCAATGGGGCAACCTCACTAGTGGTCTTGAACTCATTAGAAAAGCTGAAGGTTCTGAAGCAGAAGCAGAAGCGATGACTTGCCACTTATTGCTTAGAAGCGATGGTAAGAAATTCGGTAAGAGTGAAAAAGGAGCTTTGTTCCTCAATCCTGAACTCACTAGCCCATATCAACTATATCAATATTTCTATAATGTCACTGATGCTGATGCGGTTAAATACTTGAAAGTATTAACCTTCTTATCCCCAGAAGAAATTAATATAATTGAATTAGATCATATCGCAAATCCAGGCGCGAGAGTTGGGCAAAAAGAATTAGCTTATGCAGTTACTAGCACCATTCATGGAAAAGATAAGGCTGATGAAGCGAAAATGATGAGCGAAGTTTTATTTAAAGGTGATATTTCATCTTTGAACAAGAAACAAATTGAAGAAGTGTTTGGAGATTTAACTGTGGAAGTGGAAGGCGACTTAATGTTAGAAGACCTTCTCATCAAAGTTGGAGCAGCATCAAGTAAAAGAGAAGCTCGTGAATTTGCACGTGGCAATTCTGTATTAGTGAACGGAAATAAAGAAACTGATCCAAACAAAATCATTGCAAAAAAGGATTCTTTATTTGAAACATATACTGTTTTAAGAAGAGGTAAGAAGAACTATTATCTTGTCAAACACCTATAAAATAATTAGTTTTTGCATAAAATAATTTAATTTTGCATATTTTTTACAAAATTCTTTTTGCATTCGCGTGTGCATAGAATATAATGAAATTACTATATAAGGAGACTTTTGTATGGAAAGTAAATTCAAAAAGCCCGCAATCGTGTTTTTAGTTTTAAATACGATTTTTCTTCTTGCGTGGGTGGCAGTCCTTGTTGTTTTTGGTTTAACATCAGGCCTTTATGCTAACTTTGTGCAAGATTTCTTAATGGGGGCTCATGTAAACCCAATACTCAATGTGTTTACTAAACACAATTTTGCAAACTGGAAGATTTATGTTCTTATTGCCATCGCTGCAATTGGTGTGATCATGCTCATTGTTGGTATCGTCTTATCAATTACTAGAAAGCGCAAGAGATACATTTTCTATATCCTTTCTTTCTTATTATCTATTGCTGCTGCAATCGATTTCTTTGCTAACGCAGGCATTTATTACAGAGCTATTTTTAATCAAACTTTTGCCGGCAAACATTTAGCAGGTCTCGGTATCTTCTACATGGTGGCGATTGTTGCTTCTGCAGCCATTGCTTATGGCTCGCACTTCTTAGTTTATTTCTTAGGCTTAGCCCACGCTAAAGCGTTAAGAAAAGCTGCTGAAGAAGAAGCTGCTCCAGTCGAAGAACAACCAGCCCAAATTGAAGAACAACCAGAAGAGAATAACGAAGCACCTCTTGAAGATGAAGGTGAAGACTTCGCCTTAGCGGCTGTTAATAATGAAGCTCAAGCTGTCGAAGAAGTTAAGGAAGAAGAACAACCAGAAGAACAACCATTAGCTGACTTCGCTGTTGAACCAGAAGAACTTCCAGCTCAACCAGAAGAAGTTGTTGTTGAAGAAGTTCCACAAGAAACAGATCCTGAAAAGACACCTGTCACAAGACAAGATTTAGCTTCTATCTTGAAAGATGTCGTTAGAGATATCGTCAGAGACGAAATCGCTCGTGCTAACGCTGATAAAGAAGAAGAAAAGAAAGAAGAAAGACCACAATTCAATGGCAATGGTGGATTCCCATCAGTCACTGGTGCGACATTCGGCGGACCATTAGTGGTTCAATATTTTAACGGTGGTATTAATGGACCAGCTGAACCTGCTGTTGCTCCAGCACCTGCACCAGCCCCAGCCCCAGCCCCAAAAGAAGAACCAAAAGAAGAGCCAAAACCAGCTGAAGAACCTCAACCAAAAGAAGAGCCAAAACCAGCTGAAGAACCAGCACCTCAAGCTGTGGAACCTGTTTCAGGACCAGTTGTGGAAGAAAAACCAAAGAATCAAATCATTAGAATTCCATTCACTGAAAGACTTCTCGGTTCAGAACAAGATGTCAAGGACATCTATAATGAATTAAAGAATGAACTTCTTTCCTGGGGTCTCCATTCTAGAGTGAGCAATAGCGGTGATGCCTTCCGTCTCCATACAAAGACATACTGTAAAGTAACTGTTGCTGGTAAGAGCATCAAATTATATTTAGCCCTTGATCCAGCTGATTATGCAGATTCTACTCTTCCAATTCAAGATGCGTCTGAAAAAGGCTTATATGTCGATATTCCACTTGTCTTCAAAGTCAAGAGCGGCTTATCCATTAGAAGAGCTAAACAGCTCATCAAAGATGCTTGTGAAAAGGATGGCTTAACTCAAGAAGAAGTTGGCACTGTCAACTGGGTTAAAGAATTACAAGCTGAACAAAAAGCCAAAAAATAATCCATTTTGAAAACAAAACGAAAAGGTATGTTCTTTCATACCTTTTTTGTTTATGTTAATATTTATATTGCTGAATATGCCTGATTATCTATCGTGGATCTTAATCTCATTGTGCCTTCTTGGGCACTTCTTCTTTTCTGCGTCTGAAACAGCATTAGCATCGTGCAATCGTTTTCGTATGAATGTACTAGCTGAAGAAGGCAGCAAATCAGCGAAACTAGTGATTAAAGTGGTGGAGAAGTTCGATCGCGCTTTGACCACAATATTAATCGGTAACAATATCTTTGCTGTTGGCATTTCTACAATTGCCACGCTTCTATTTTATAACTATCTTGCAGGGACAGATTTAGTGCAATATGTCTCTATCATATCTTCAATCATTTTCACTTTTGTTGTTTATATCTTTGCCGATACTCTTCCAAAGACAATCGCTAAAGCGATACCTGATACGTTATCTCTTATTTTCATTTATCCGATTTACTTTTTTACTATCATCTTGTTTCCTATTACTATCGTTTTTGAATGGCTGATGAAATTAATCGAAAAGATGTTCAGGGTCGATGATGATCAAACTTTTACCCAAGAAGATTTTGAAAATGTGGTCGACAAAATTGAAGAAGAGGGAATGATTGAAGAAGAGAACAGTGAGATTATTCGTTCTGCGTTTGATTTTATCGATACCCCTTTAAAAGATGTCATTACGTATAAAGATAAGATGTATGCTTTAAATATCGATGATCTCGATTCTGATAAATTGATCACCATTATAAAAGAAACAACTTATTCAAGAATCCCGATTTATCAAGGTGATGATAATAATTTTATTGGTATTTTACATGTAAAATCGTTCGTGGAAACTTATTTAGAAGACCCACATTTACCTATTGAAAAATACCTGCAAAAACCATTTTTCGTTCCAAGTAACATCGACTTAGTCGAATTGCTTGATGGCTTTAAAAAGTCATACACACATCTTGCTTTAGTTAAAAAAGAAGACCAAGTGATTGGCATGGTTACTTTAGAGGATGTTTTAGAAGTGCTTGTTGAAGATATCAGTGAGCCAAACCGCATTAAAAGGAGTGCGAGATTATGAGTTGGGAATATTGGCTCATTTTAGCTGTTTTACTCCTCATGAGTGCCTTTTTCTCTGCGGCTGATATGGCCTACGGTTCAGTGGATAGAAATCGGTTGGTGAAAAAAGCTGAAACTAGCAAATTAGCCGCTATCGCATTAAAGCTTGTAGATAGATATGAATTTTCAATATCTTCTATTCTTTTTGGTAACAATTTAGTGAATATCCTTGCTTCATCTATTATCACTATTGTGGGTACTAGTGCATATGGGGATATGGGGGCTTCAATTGGAGCTATCATCTTCACTGTTATCTTGATCATTTTTGCAGAATTTTTACCTAAGGCAATTGCAAAAAGATTTAATTATACCCTATCGTTAGCTTTCGCTTATCCGGTGTTTTTCTTCTCGGCTTTATTCTTTGTCTTTGTCTGGCCTATTTCTAAAATGTTCCAATTGATTGGAAAATTGTTTACTAAAAAGGCTAAAGAAGAGGAGGAAATCGGTGAAGAAGAATTAGATGAGATGATCGATGAAATTGAAGAGAGTGGCGAACTTGAAAAAGACGAAGCTGAACTTGTCCGTGGTGCGGTTGATCTCATCGATATAGAGGCTTATGAAATCATGACACCGCGTGTTGATGTGTTCGCGGTTGATGTCGATGAGAACATTAAAGAAAAATATGAAATATCGGAATTATTAAAACATTCAAGAATACCTGTTTATGAAAACACGATCGACAATATCATCGGCATTATTCCAGTAAAAACGTTAGCAAGGCTTCTTCTTAGTGGCGGTGAAATAGATGTTCGTTCTTTGTTATATAGGCCACTTTACATCCCACGTAATTATCAAATCGTGAAACTTCTCGACGATTTTAGAAAAGACAGAATACATATCGCTATCGTTAAGGATGAATATGGTGGCACAGATGGAATTGTCACAATGGAAGACATTATCGAAGAAATAGTGGGCGATATTTTTGACGAGACTGATGAAGTGGTGGAAGAGGTCAAAAAAGTGAGGAAAGGCATCTATCTCATCAGCGGAATGATGAATATTGATGACTTCTTTGAACTTATTGATTATCACGATGATTTCGACACAAATTATTCAACAGTTGGTGGATTGTGCCAGGAATTCTTCGAAGATTTTCCTAATGTTGGCGACTCTTTCCATATTGGAAATTATAAAATTACTATCACAAAAGCAGACCGATATAGTGTTATTCAGGTCAAAGCGTGTCGCGTATATAAAAAGACTAATTAATTAGCCTCTCTTTGATCTAGTATTTTACGATACTTATTGAAAATGTATTTAGTTACTTCGTCTTGGTTATAATTTTGACTATCGACAATTACGTCGACTTCAGGGATGTTGTCTTTACCAAACCTAACCTTGTCTTCGATTAACCTTTGTTCAACATTTTCAGGCAAATCTCCGCGCATAAGCATTCTTTCTCTTCTCACTTTTTCGCAGACATCGAGATAGAAAACAATAATATGTGGGTCGTTTAACGCGATATAGGCGCGCATTCCATTTGGTTCAATCGCGATTACCTTGTTATCGGCAATTTCACTTTTTAGGGATCCATAGAGGTTTCCGTTATATTCTGTATATTCAACAAATAAACCTTCATTAATCATTTCTTTAAATCTTTCTTTGCTAACGAAATAATAGTCGACTCCATCGACTTCGCCTTTTCGCATAGGGCGCGTGGTCGTAGTTATCACGCGCTTAATGCCGTATTCATTCATTAAAAGTTTGGCTACTTCGGTTTTCCCGCTTGCGCTTGGACCGCTTAATACAATCATAGTTTTTAACCTTTTTAAAATTATAAACCTGTTTTTTCTTTTGAGACAATAGTATATCGAAACGAGAATAGTTTTCTTAAAAAATTAAGAAAGTATGTAAATAGTTTCTTTTTTTATTTATAATGGAATAGTCAATTAAAGGAGATAGTTAAATATATGGCTAAAATTGTCAAAGTTCATGGTCGTGAAGTTCTTGACTCCCGTGGTAATCCAACTGTTGAAGTTGAAGTTACTTTAGATGATGGTGTTAGAGCACGCGCGATTGTTCCTTCAGGTGCTTCCACTGGTGAAAGTGAAGCTCTTGAATTAAGAGATGGCGATAAGAGCAGATACTTAGGAAAAGGTGTTCTTAAAGCTGTTGAAAATGTTAATACTAAAATTGCTCCAGCTGTCGAAGGCTTAGAAGCAACTGATCAAGTTCTCGTTGATCGCACAATGTTAAAATTAGATGGCACTCCATTCAAAAAGAATTTAGGTGCTAACGCGATTCTTGGTGTTTCCCTTGCTGTTGCAAGAGCTGCCGCTGAATCATTACATATGCCACTTTATCGTTACATTGGTGGTACAAACGGAAAAGTTATTCCAACTCCATGTATGAACGTTATCAATGGTGGTGCTCACGCGCAATCCACTGTTGATTTCCAAGAATTCTTCATCATTCCAGCTGGTTTCCCAACATTCAGAGAAGCCTTACGTGCTGGTACTGAAGTCTTCCACGCTTTAAAGAAAGTTGTTAAAGAAAAAGGCTATGAAACTGGTGTCGGTGATGAAGGTGGATTTGCCCCATCATGCCGCGAAGGTAATGAAGAACCATTAGCCTTAATTGCTGAAGCAGTTAAGAATGCCGGTTACAAACTTGGCGAACAAATCTTCTTAGGTATGGACGTTGCTTCTTCTGAATTCTATGAAGGTAATGGTCAATACAACCTCGTCAAATCTGGCGAAGGCAAGAAATCCACTGAAGAGATGATTCAATTCTTAGAAAAGCTCGTTAAAGATTACCCAGCAATCGTTACTATCGAAGATGGTCTTGCTGAATCTGACTGGGAAGGTTGGGCTGAACTCACTCGTCGTTTAGGTGGCAAAATCCAACTCGTTGGTGATGACTTATTCGTTACTAACCCAGACTTCGTTAGAAAAGGTATTGTCAACCACGTTGCTAACTCCGTCTTAATCAAAGTTAACCAAATCGGTACATTAACTGAAACATTAGATGCGATTAGATTAGCACAAACTAATGGCTATACTTGCATGGTCTCCCATAGAAGTGGTGAAACTGAAGATGCAACTATCGCTGACTTAGCGGTCGCGGTCAATGCTGGACAAATCAAAACTGGTTCTGCTTCCCGTACAGATCGTATGGCCAAATATAACCAACTCCTTAGAATTGAAGAAGAGCTCGGTGACAGTGCAGAATTCGTCGGTGTGAAAGCATTCGCAAATCGCAAATTCTAATAAAACTGAAAAAAATTAAAAAAAATTAAAAATTTAGCCTATCTATTTAGATAGGCTTTTTTTTCGCAAAAAATTTCTGCGACGAAAATTGCGATTTTTACACTCTTTATATATAGGGGGACTTTTTATGAACTCACTTAAAAGCATGGTAAAAATGGAAGATGAAGTCGGCGTCATCATGTCAATTTATGCGAAAAACATCTTGTCTGTTATCGATGAAAACAACAATTCCTCAATCCCAAAAATTAATCTATTTTACATCCATCGAGTACAAGAGGCATTTAACGCACTAAATGAAGAAGAACGTGAATTAATCAATAATGATTTTTTGGACGCCGATTCCCCACATTGGTGGGAACCATTTTATACGAACGAGCAATACCTGAAATTAAGGTATTCGTCTGTGAGTTCATTTTTGATGCATTTTTATGATTAATCTATTCCTCCATATCAAAAAAGCATTGCCTGTTCTTCTACTAATTCTATTTAGTTGCTTTTTTGCTTTCGGTGATAATTCTCCTATAAATCACCTTAAGCGTAGAAGTGCATCGTCCCCCATTCTTTTCACTAGTTCGACACTTTATGGTCCATATAAAGGAGGAGAAGAAATTACATTTAAATGGTCGTATAGAAATGTTTCGGGAACTAATTATAGCTCTGTCAATGATTATTTCATTGTTAGTTGTCCCTCTTATTCCTCTTCCCCTTTATTGAGCAAAAGGGTTAGTAAACATTCTTTAGCTATAGGTGCTAAACAGAATCTATCTTATTCATATAAGATTCCACCCCAAAGATTTAACACTGAATCAGGCCTTGTTATTAAAGTTGGTGTTCAGTATGGAGGGAGCTATTTATCTATAATTGAAAAAACTATAAAACCAATCAGTAGTAAAACTATTAATCCGCTTGATTATAGGTCTTCTCCATATGTTATTAAAGATAGATCATTTTATCTTAAAGATGTTGAGGTGAATGAGAGCTTTTTATTTGACGAATATCGCGATTATGTGGAATGCGATCAGTATAATCGTCTATTGTTATCTAATCTTACTTTTAGATACAACTACCCATTAAAACTTCTTTATAAAAACGCGAGGGTAAAATTCCTTGACCCAGAAAACATTTTTTCAAGCCTATCTTTAGATGGCGATGGTTATCGAAGCATCAATATTGTTTTAGATGATCAAGATGGAATAGTTAAAATTCTTATCCCTTCCATTTATTATGATCCACTCAGTTTAGTCCCTAACGATAAAGGGAAGGGAAATAAAACAAAATATCTATATGTTCCTAAAGGAAAAAGCAAAAAGATAGAGAAATATGAATTCATCATTGAGGCTACTGGGTTAGGGATTAACAAAACTAGCTTTTCACATTGTTTAGAATTATCAATTTCACCTTTTTTCCTCGGTGATTGTATCGATTCAGACTACTGCATAGTTGGAGGGGTGAAAAAATGATCATTTTATTCATATCTTTGATGTTTTTATTAATGGGTTATTCTTTGTTTTCGTTTTCTTTTGCTGCACATGGCATTAATCGTTTAATTATCAACGCGCCGAGGACGATTTTTGAATATGGTGTAGTTGTTAATGATAGTGGGAACCCATATTACGAACAAGATAATATCAAGAAACGCTACAAAGCATATCTTGATGACAATATTTATCAATATGTTAATAGCTATGATTTATCATTTCGTTTTTATTACCCTGTAACAGGAGGGCTATGCGAGGAAAAATGCGAAGGAGTGGAAGTTAATATAACTTCGATTATTACCTTTTCTTTTGAGTATTCGCGAACGATGTTTTATGAAATAAGCGAGGTGCAAAATGGATAAGAAGCAAGGTTTAGATTTCTTATATTCTACGAAATTATCTCCATATTTTAAAAAGGACAATATTACCGATATTTCGTATAATGGTATTGATATTTTTTATGTCGATAATAATGCAGGAAGAATAAAAAGCGATATCGCCTTTAGCCAAGATGAAGCGCGCGATTTTATTCGTCAAATAGCGAATATATGTGAAAAACAGTTTTCAATGACATCGCCTAGACTTGATGTTACGATTGACAAATTCCGTATTAACGCAATGCATCAATCAATTGGAAGAGTTAAAGACGAACAAGCTGTGACTTTTTCAATACGTATAGCTTCTAAAAAAATACGCATCTATGATGATGAGGATTTTTTGACCGAAGAAATAAAAGAATTATTCGATGTTTTGATGGTATCTCATCAGTCTATTGTACTAGGCGGGTTACCTGGGTCTGGAAAAACGGAACTTCAAAAATATTTATTGACGAGACTTGCTAAAGATCAAAGAGCAATTGTTGTGGACAACGTCCTAGAGCTTGAAACGATTAGAGAATATATCAATTACGATTTAACGATGTGGCAGTATAACGAGAACAATCCGAATGCATCGTTGCCTTTGCTAATTAAAGAAGCGTTAAGAAATATGCCAGATTGGCTCATTTTAGCCGAAGGAAGAGGAAAAGAAATGCTTGATATTCTTAATTCGGCGGTGACGGGGTTACCGATTATTACTACTTTGCACGCTTACGATGTTCATAGCATAGTCATTAGAATGGCAAGAATGGTAATGCAAAATCAGGAAAACAGTCGTTATGAAGATGTTTTAAATGATATAAAATATCACTTTCGTTATTTCGTTTATTTAAAAAGAGAAAAAGATTCCTCAGGTGTAATAAAAAGATATATCTCTTCAATATTGCATTTAACTCCTAAAGGTGAAGCGATTGAAATATATAATAACGATTTGCAAAAGATTAGATATGGAAAAATTGATAGAGAATCGTTGTTATTGTTAAAAATTAAAAAGAATCAGACTTCTTTCATAAGAAGTTTTATAGGAGATGTAAATGAATAGTTATCGCCTTTATTTTGTTATTATCGCTTTAATCGCTTCTGGTGTTTGCTTTTTTGCGAGTGAGAATCTTTATATCACGATTGGGGTAGGGGTCGTATTTCTTATTTATCCTCAAATAATGTTAGTAAAAAAGATTGAAAAAAGTAATTCAACATATAGCCGATATCATGAGTGTTTTCACTTTGTTAACTCATTTATTGTGAGCATTGATATACGCGGATCATTAAACGGCGCTTTTTCCTCAATAAACCCGACAATGAGTAAATCATATCAAGCTGTTTATGAAGGCATAGAGTCAAACAAAAGTGAAGATAAAATCACTTATTTGCAGAAATATTTCCCTTTCCATTACTATGGCTTATTTATAAAAATAATAAATCTTTGGCAAGAACAAGGTGGAGATATTTTATCTATGTCGTCCCATTTATTAGAAGAGGGAAGAAAAAGTGAGGAATATTTAAGATACTGTCAAGACTCACATCTCACAAGGACGATGGAATTTGTAGTCTTATGGGTTTTTGCCTTGGTTAATCTTGTCGTGATGCGTGTTTCCTTAAACCAGTTTTTCACACATATTGTTAACAATATAGTCTATCAGGTTGGATTAACTGCATTCTTCCTCTTCTTTCTAATAAGCATCGATATTCTTGTGAGAAAAGTTACGAGTAAAGAAGTAAAGGGGTGGGATGAATATGAATAAATTAAGAAGAATAATTGAAGAACAAGGTCTTTCATTTTCAAAAGAGATGTTTAAATTAGCATTGATTAACGTCTTTTTCATCGCTTTAGGAGTCCTCGTTTTTTGTTTAAAGTTAGAAAAATACTATTACATAGTGGTCGTGGTGTTTTTATTGCTTGCAAATTATTTTTTCATTAGTTCTTATTCTAGTCGTTACCAGCAGATGATTTATCAGCACGACGATGAATTAATTGCTTTGTTTTCATATTTTAAAGTTTTTATATCGAATCATATTCCGGTCTATTCGGCATTTACAAATTTGCTTGCTTATTCAAGTGACTGGATGAAAGAAAAGATAAATCTTTTACTTAAAGAAATTGACAATGACAAAACAGTGCAGCCTTTTATACGTTTTAGCAAAAACTTTCAAAATCTAGTTTTTGAATCTTTGTGCATTTCTTTGTACCAAATGATTGATGAGGGAGAAAGCTTAGAAAAGAGCAATGAGTTCACTTTCTTATTTAACGAGGTGAATGAATCGAATATACGTCGGAAAATGGAGAAAAAGAAAAGGTCCTTAGATATTCTGGCTTCTTTTCCTCTATTTGGAAGTGGGATCATTACTGTGACTCTTACTATTAGTATTGTTTCAAGCATTGGAGGTATGATAAATGTCTTCTAAAATTGGAACGATTTTATCGATGTTATTTGTAGTCATGTTTTTCCTTTTTGGGACTGATTTATTATGCCTTCAATATTGCTATTCATCGCTCGATTCTAAAGGAATAACTATTTCTTATTACATAAGCAAAAATGGCAGAATTGATAACGATTTTATTTCTTATTTATCGAATAAATACGAAGTTGAAATAATCGCAGATCAAAAACAATCAGTTGATTATGGAGACGTTGTTAGATTCACGATTAGAGATACATTTAACCCATTGGTGATATCTAGCTCAGAGATGGTTGTATCTATCTCTAGAGAAGCGATTATTGGCTATTATGGGTAGAAAGGAGGGTAAGTATGTCAGAGATCAAAGGACAACTATTAGGAATAATTCTCGTTTTAATGGTTTTTGGTGCGGTGTCGGCAGCAATGGTGGTTGTATTTAATAAACTTACAAAGAGTGTCGAAGACCAAGTAACAGAAATAACTAATTCGTCATCAAAAAAGAGTGTTTACCAAATTGACGATTATCTTTCCTATTAGAAATAATACTTTTTGCTTTCTTCCTCGAGGCAAAAACAATACAATATTTTTATGAGGCCTCAAAATGGATGTTGTTAATACCATTAAAGTAATTTTAGCTAAGCGTGTTGATGTAACTAAACTTAAGCCTGAGGATACTTTGCCATCACTTGGTTTAGACTCTTTAGATCTAGTTGAAGTTATGCTTGAAATTGAATATGCTCTCCATATTGAATTCACAAGTGAAGAGATTACAAATTTGACTACAATTCAAAGTGTAATTGATTTGATTAATGCTAAATTAGCATAAAATCTTGTTTCGTTAAAATCTTTGTGATATTATCGTTGTTGCGCTTGCCTACCTAGCTCAGTCGGTAGAGCTATCGGCTGTTAACCGATCGGTCGTGGGTTCGAGTCCCTCGGTAGGCGCCACAACTGGCCTGTTGGAGAAGCGGCTTAACTCACCACCCTTTCACGGTGGCATTCATGGGTTCGAATCCCATACAGGTCACCAACCCAAAAAATACAGCTTCGGCTGTTTTTTTGTTGTGACTGTATGCGAACCATGAATGGTTAAGCTCTTCTCAACACCAGTTGGCACCTACACACCCACGACCAATCAGTTAACGCCTTAGGCGCACGACCAAAACAATGACAAAGTCATTGCTTTAGTTTTTGATACCAAAATCTTGTTTATGGCAAGTAATGAGTGCTGATATAATTCATGTTCTCGAGAATATTAGGCCAATAGAATTCAACTCTTCTTCGATAAGATTCGTTTTTAATTTTGGTCTTGTAGTACCTAGCATGAGGCCTAAATAAAATTGGCCCAATATGAAGTGCTTCGATAAAGTCCCAGTCTTTGCTTTCAAGATATTTTAAAACCTGAGTGCGAGAAATGATTACACCGATATTGACATCGCCGTGATATAGATAATCTGCAGAAATGTAATCTTCTTGTGAACCCTTAAATAAAAAACGATCAACCATATCAACAACAAATCTGCGATTAGCATTTAGTTCTCTGTTGCCAAGAATGAATGGTTTCTCGAGTTTTTTTCTTAGAGCAGGATAGCTCATTCTCTCTTTTCCGGAACCATCATATGTTCCGTCTCCAAATTGGAAAAAAAGAATTGTTTTGAGCAAATAATCGTGGAAACCATAATCTCTAAGCAGATTAATAAAATTTTTAATGTATTCTTGATGAACAATGTTATTGATACCGCTTTTCATCGAAATATAATGAGTTTCATCATTTATGGTAATGGAAAAATCAGGCTTCATTGTTCCTTCAATTTGTTTGGCATAAACGATATCGCCATCGTGACAATTAGGAAAAACAAAGCGGACAATATTCTGCAAATTAAGCGATAGTAGTGACACTGGTTTTTCATTCAGTTCAGCGACCATTTGTGACTCTTTTAATTCGCCGTGGTTATACTTCATAAACTCCCTCCTTTCTGGAGGCTAAACAAAAACCCTCCTATATATAAAGAGGGCAAAAACGCGAAATTTCGACGCAGAAATTTATTTTTTTGATTATTTTTTTGTCTATAAAATACTTTTATCGATTTATCGATAAGAGAAAAGAGAGTCTAAGTAGTCCGCAAGCTCATCAGTGCCTTCATCTTTAATCGAACTAACTTTGAAAACTTTAGCATTTGGATTTCTTTTATGGATATTTGCTTCACATTTTTTAAAGTCAAAGTTGAAGACGGGTAGAGTATCAATTTTTGTTATAACCGCTATATCACTAACTTGGAACATTAAAGGGTATTTAAGAGGTTTATCGTCACCTTCAGGCACGGACAAAAGCATCATATTGATGTTACTGCCTGTATCAAATTCAGCGGGGCATACAAGGTTGCCAATGTTTTCGAGTATTAAAATATCTAATCCTTCAACATTAAACTCATTTATTGCATCATTAACCATCTGTGCGGTTAGATGACATGCTCCTGAGGTGTGAATTTGAATTGACTTAACGCCAGTAGCAGAGGATATTCTTTCCGCATCAACTTCTCCATCAATGTCCGCTTCCATCACGCCAATTTTGTACTTTTTCTTTAATTTATTGATGATATTTGTTAATAGAGTGGTTTTGCCACTTCCTGGTGAAGCCATTACGTTAAGGAAGAAAATGCCTTTTTCTTTAAGCATTTTTCTCACCTCTTTTGCCTTTTCATTATTCTCAACAAGAATGTCTTCTTTAACTTTTACCACCTGATATTCCATATAATAATTACCTCTCATACATAATATCATAAAATAATTAGTAGTTTTATTATTAAACATAGTTTACAATAAATACGTTAAGAAATTAGCAATGAGTGAAATCAAGACTATCACAGTAAATCGTTCAGCTTATGCGGACAATGACGAGGAAGCAAATTTATTGAGAGAGTATCTCAAGAGCAAAGGAACTTTTCTTGTGAATCTCATGTCTTCGCCTGGCGCGGGTAAGACTACAACGTTAATAGCTTTGATAAATGTCTTGAAAAAGCAATTTCGCATTGGCGTGATGGAAGCGGATATCGATAGTGATGTCGACGCCATTTCTATCGCAAAGAATACAGGAGTAAAATCGATTCAGATTCATACTTCAGGAATGTGCCACCTTGATGCAGGAATGACGAAAAGTGGACTTGACAGTATTGATATCAGCGATCTTGACCTTGTGTTCTTAGAAAACGTAGGTAATCTCGTTTGCCCAGCGGAATTCGACACTGGAGCGAGTATGGACATGATGATCCTTTCCATTCCAGAAGGCGATGATAAGCCGTTAAAATATCCACTCGTATTTGAGAAATGTGATCTCGTTCTCATCAATAAGATTGACACTATATCATATTTCAACTTTGATATCGACAAGTGTAAACAAGCGATACTTCGAAGAAATCCTCACGCAACGATTATTCCTATTAGTGGTTTAACTGGGGAGAACATTGATAAAGTTGCAGAATATTTTAGTAATATCATTAAGAACTGGAAGGAGAAATAAATAATGCCAGAACAATATTACAAACAAAAACCGCCATTCCAAGGTGAACAAGGCTACTCTTACGAAAAGAAATTGATCAAACTCTGCCGTAAGATTACTGACGTTGTTCCACACAAGTTATTTGGAATGACAACTAATGACCCAGAATATTTCGGTCTTAGAGAAGTTTTAACTGAGGAAATGATTGATGTTTTACTCAAATTAAAACAAAGAAAACATTACACATTTGAAGATTTGGTGAAGAAATTCCCCGAGATTGAACCAGCTAAGCTTCAAAAATTATTCGACGATATGTCCGTTATCGGTATTATCGAATATGACTATGGTGATAATTATGCATGGGATCACCCATTAGAAGATAAACCAAAGATTAAGAGATATATGCTCTCTTATTTCGTTCCTGGCAGTGCAGAGTTGATGAACTCTTCCGTTGACCGTATTGCTAAAAATCCAGCCGTTGCATCTTTCTTTGAAAGAATGACATTCGTTCCGCTTGCCGGTGTGACTGAAATGCTTCCTCCTGGTGGAGGTGGTGTTGGTATGCACGTCATCCCAGTGGAAAAAGCCATTGAAAATAACCAAGAAGCCATCGATGTTGAAAAGATTTCTCACTGGATGGATAAATACGAAGGTCATATTTCCGCAGGTATTTGTTCATGTCGTGCCTCCAGAGCGATGATCGGCGATGGATGTATCGATGATGTCGATGATTGGTGTGTTCAATTCGGTGATATGGCCGATTATACTGTTGAAACTAATCGTGCGCATTATATTACAAAGGAAAGAGCGCTTGAGATTTTCCAAGCTGCAGAAAAGAATGGTTTCGTTCACCAAATCACTAACATCGACGGTGAAAACAAAATCTTCGATATCTGTAACTGTGACGTCAAGATTTGTAATGCTTTAAGAACAGCATTATTATTCAACACTCCATACCTTGAAAGAAGTGCTTATTCTGCAAAGGTTGATAAGACCAAATGTGTGGCATGTGGTCAATGTGTCTCCAATTGTCCAGCTGGTGCTGTTAAATTAGGTCAAAAATTATGTAAGGGTGACGGCAAAGAGCAAGAATATCCTCTCTCCGTCTTACCAGATAAAATTAAATGGGGCAAATATGCATGGGATGAAAATTACCGTGATACTGCCCGTAAGAGTGATACTTGGGCTACTGGTACAGCTCCATGTAAGGTTGCTTGTCCAGCTCACGTCCCAGTCCAAGGATATTTACAAAAAGCCAAAGAAGGCAAATATGTCGAAGCTTTAGCGTTAATTAAGACTCAAAACCCATTCCCAGCAGTTTGTGGTCGTGTCTGTAACAAAAAATGTGAAGAAGCTTGTACTAGAGGAAAAGTTGACGCACCAGTTTCTATTGATGCTGTCAAGAAATTCGTCGCAGACTTCGAGAGAAGCCAAAAAGATCGTTATATCCCAGAAAAGATTATGGCGACTTTACACGAAGAAGGCTTCCCAGAAAAGATCGCTATCATCGGTGCTGGTCCAGCTGGTTTATCTGCGGCCTATTACTTATGTGAAATGGGCTTCAAACCAACAGTCTTTGAAAAGAATGAAAAACCTGGCGGTATGATGATGTACGGCATTCCATCATACAAACTTGAAAAAGACGTCATTGAAGATGAAATTGATATCATCAGAAAGATGGGGGCTGAAATCAAGTGTGGTGTGGAAGTCGGTAAAGATGTAACAATCGCTCAACTTAAAGAACAAGGCTATAAAGCCTTCTATATCGCAATCGGTTGCCAAGGTGGCAGAAGACCAAATGTTCCAAATGATACTGCAAAAGGCACTGATATTGCCGTCAGCTACTTAAAGGGAGCTCTTGGCAAACAAGTTAAATTCACTGGTGATGTCGTTGTCGTCGGTGGTGGTAACGTTGCTATTGACTGTGTGAGAACAGCTCATAGATTAGGAAGCAAGAATGTGCAAATGTTCGCTCTTGAATCAAGAGAAACAATGCCAGCTTCTAAAGAAGAAATTTCTGAAACACTCGATGAAGGAATTCTCATCAACAATGGTTGGGGTCCAAAAGAACTTAAAGTCAACGCCAAAGGTGAAGTCACTGAAATCGTCTTCAAAAAATGTACTGCCACATTGGACAAAGATGGCAAATTCAATCCACAATATGATGAATCCGAAATCATGACTGTGAAAGCCGATAAAGTAATCTTCGCAATTGGCCAAGCTATTGAATGGGGTAACCTCTTAGAAGGAAGCAAAGTCACATTCTGGCATGGTAATTATCCACTCGCTGATAAGTTAACTTATCAAACTGCTGACGATGATATCTTCGTCGGTGGTGATGTCTTCACTGGTCCAAAATTCGTCATCAACGCGATTGCTGCTGGTCACGAAGTTGCCGATGCTCTCGCTAGACATGTTAGACCAAATGCCCATCCAACTATCGCCTTTAATAGACGTGGATTCACTCCTCTTAATAAAGATGATATTACTCTTCCAGGTTATGATGAAGCTGGTAGACAAGAAGCTGGTATGGACGAAAAGATTGACCACAAGAACTCCTTCAAAGATGCCCATAAGACTCTTACTGAAGAACAAGTTCACATCGAGACAAGCAGATGTCTCTCCTGTGGTGCCGCCCATGTTGACTTCAACAAATGTATCGGTTGTGGTGTTTGTACAACTAAATGTAAGTTCGACGCCATCCACTTGGTGAGAGATCACCCAGAATGTTCCAATATGAAACGTGCCGAAGATAAAGTTGGCACTCTCCTCAAATACGCTCTCAAACGCGAAGTTAAAATCTTGCTCCATTCCGGTAGCAAAGAAGCTCGCATGATGAGAAAGAAACGCAAGGAGTGGAACAAATACTACAAAACTGCCAAGAAAGAAAAACCTTGGACAGGTAACGCAGTAGAATAATGCACGAACTTGGAATCGTTGTCCACGTTGTCAAACAAGTCGAGGAACTCGTCAAAAAGAATAATGCGACAAAAGCATTAGAAGTGACTCTTGAAGTCGGCGAGGTCAGTGGGGTTGTTAAAGAATATTTCGTCGATGCCTTTAATTGGGCAGCAAAAAGATCGGAATATATGAAGGAATGTAAACTCAATTATATTACCATTCAAGCAATCACATATTGTCAAGACTGTAAACATACATATCAGACGGTGAAATATGGTAAAGAATGTCCATACTGCCATTCTCCGAATACATATCTCACTACTGGTAAAGATGTGATGATCAAGGACATCAAAGTAATATAAATTAAGAAAGTAGGCCTCAAAACCTACTTTTTTAAAATATATGTATATTTAAAAATAACAAACTGGTTATAATAGAAAAAAAGGATGGTTTTTGATTATGAAAAATTTGTTAGATAAAACCTATGATTTATTTGCTTCAAGACTGAATAAGTGGTTTATTCTAGCTGGCATTGCTTCCCTTGGATTAAACGCTTTGTTTACATTTATTGGTGGAGTGAGCTCACTTGGCAGCGAAGCATTTTATTATATTGTTCTTCTTGCTTTCCAAGCTCTTATTATCGTTGGCCTTATCGTTGGCCATTATCGAAACAAAGAACCTCTTTTATTCTTCGCATTTATCGCATTTCTTGTTTTATTAGCGCAGGGTAGTGTGGTAGGTGCTACATTCGGTGCAAGCGCTTTAGGCCAAGCAGACACTACCTATGTTTTAAGATGGGTATTTTCTTTGATTTATGCGATCGCCCTTGGCTGTTTCTTAGTCTGTATCCTTCTCGTTTACTTATTTAAAGTGAAAATGGTGGTTATCATTTTAAAAGCGAGCTTTTTCCTCTCTTTAATCTTTGGAGTTGTGGCTTGGATATTTGGCATCGTCTATGCGGCCAATGGATATGGTTGGACTAACGCTATTATTCCTTTATTAGAAGTTGGCTCATTATTAATGATTCCTGGATTACTTGAAGAACTTCTTCCTGGCGAACTCGATGGCGAAAGAGAAGAAAAAGAATCTGAAGAATAGATAACAATCAGCATTAATGAAAACGGATAAATACAATCCGTTTTTTTATTTTTATTCATAGTTCTTGGAATTATTATCAATTCATTTATAATGACTATATGATTACAGGTAAGTATATCAATAAATTCTATAAAAAATATTGGTACATGTTCCTCTTTGGAGTACTTGTTTTAATCGCGGTTGACTGGATACAGTTATATATTCCACAGTTTACAGGCGATGTCGTTGATCGACTCGCTGACGGTTTTGTGACCGACGAAGATATTTCCGCAATTAGTTTGGAAGTGCTATGGATTTTATTGATTGCTTTTGGAATGTTTGTCGGCCGTATTTTGTGGAGAATATCAATTCTTTTCACTGCGAGAAAAATTGAAGGTGAACTAAGAAGAGATATGTTTTTAAAAGCTGAGAAGCTTTCTGTTAATTATTATCATAATAATAAAGTTGGAGCGATTATGGCTTGGTTTACCAACGACCTAGAAACCATTGAAGAATGTTTCGGCTTCGGCACAGTCATGATTGTTGATAGCACATTCTTATTGATGTTCTCATTGGTCAAGATGATTGTACTTGACCCATCTTTGACTCTCATTTCTATTATCCCAGTGGCCTTAATTGTTTTATGGGGTGCATTAGTGGAAAAAGTGATGTCAGAGAAGTGGGAATTGAGACAGAAGAGTTTTGATGACATCTATGATTATTCACAAGAAAACTTCACGGGAATTAGAGTAATTAAAGCTTTCGTTAAGGAGAACCAAGAGATATTGGCTTTCTCTAAAGTAGCCCGCCGCAGTCAAAAGATCGAGGTCGATGCAGCAAGAGTGTCAGTGGGCTTTGATGTCGCAATTGAAGTAATTATAGCTTTATGTTTTGCAGTTATTTTAGGCTTTGGCGGATGGTTTGTTTTAGCAGCTGTACAAGGTAACCCAATAGTAATACTCGGTCATGAAATATATTTAAGCGCCGGTAAGTTAGTAGAATTCACCGGATATTTTGATTCAATGATTTGGCCTCTTATTGCCTTAGGACAGATCGTCACAATGCGCGCTAGAGGAAAAGCAAGTGTGAAACGTATCTCTGAATATATGGAAACAGAGGAAGAAATACATGATAAAGAAGACGCTGTCGAATTTGATGTCAAAGGCAAAATCTCTTTCAATCATTTCTTTTTCACTTATCCAGAAAGTAAAAATGAAACATTGACAGATGTCAATTTAACCATTGAAGCTGGCGAAACAGTTGGTATTATCGGAAAGATTGGAAGCGGTAAATCCACAATAGTTAATTCCTTATTAAGACTATATAATCTCGCTCCAAGGTCAGTGTTTATCGATGATGTTGATATCATGGATATGAAAATATCTTGTGTGAGAGATAATATTGCGATTGTTCCACAAGATAATTTCCTCTTCTCTGATACAATTGAGAAAAATATTAATTTCTCTGATCGCACACGTAGTTTAGATGAGGCTATTGAAGCAGCCCAGTTTGCTGATGTTCACGATAATATTGTGGAATTTAAGGACCAATATCAAACAATCTCTGGTGAAAGAGGTGTTACTCTTTCTGGTGGGCAAAAACAACGTATCTCATTAGCGAGAGCGTATGCGAAAAACGCGCCAATTCTAATATTGGATGACTCTGTTTCTGCGGTTGACTTAAAAACAGAGGAAAAGATTTTAAAGAATATTAAAGAGCAACGAAAAGGTAAGACCACATTAGTGATTGCTTCTCGTGTATCAACTGTTGCTCATATGGATAAAATCATGGTGATTAACGATGGGAAGATTGAAGCTTTTGCTTCGCCAAAAGAATTATCAAAGATTTCACCAACATACCAAAAGATGGTTTATTTGCAAAGATTAGAGAAAGAAGTAGGAAGTGTAGCGCCATGGAAGAAGAATTAATGAGATTAAAGGGCGATCACCATATCCCTACAAGAACTCTGGTGAAAAGATTGGTTAAATATGTCTCCAAATATTGGAGCAGATTCCTTTTAGCGTTCATTTTGATCACCGTCAATGTTGCCCTTGATATCATTACCCCATTGTTCGTCAGGGCGATTACTGATTATTTATCAACAGCGACGATTAATTCCACCGTGCTTTATATCGTTTCATTCTCAGTTGGCTATTTCGTTCTCTGCTTAGGAAATCAAATCATTTTATATTTAGAAGCGATGCTCCTCCAACGTACAGGACAAGCCATCATCTATGAATTAAGAATGGAAGTGTTCACTCATATTGAAAATATGTCGCAGAACCAATTTAATGATATGCCAGTTGGCTCACTAGTCACTCGTGTCGCAAACTATACGACTAATATGTCTGATTTATTTACGACGACATTAGTGGCGATGGTAAGGAATATATTCACCATTGTTGGCGTCTATATTATCATGATTACCTTATCGCCATTATTATCACTGATATTATTTGGCTTTGTGATTGTTGTTTTCATTATTTCTTTCATCTTTAGAAACACAATTTCTAAGAGATTTAGAATTGAAAGAGGATGTTTATCCGACCTCAATACATTCTTAAACGAGAATCTTGGTGGAATGAAGATCATTCAAATCTTTAATCAGGAAGAAAGAAAAGTAGAGGAATTTGATGCGAAGAACACGGCTTATTATAAGGCTCGTATCAAAGTCATGAAGGCTTTCGCAATTTATCGTCCATCAATTTCATTCTTATATTTTGCTGCAATTGCTGTGACCTTTATGGTTGGTATTCAACCTTGGATTGGTTTATCCGCTGGTGGAGTTGTTGCCTTCTATTTATATCTCTCTCGTTTCTTCAATCCAGTTCAGAATTTAGCAGATCAATTAAATAACCTTCAAAGAGCAAGAACCGCCTCTGAAAGATTGTTCAATTTATTAGAGGTTGAACCAGAGGTGCTCGACGCTCCTGATGCGATCGATATCGATCATTTCGAAGGCAAGATTGAATTCCGTGATGTGTGGTTTGCTTATAAACCTAATGAGTGGATATTAAAAGGCATCAATTTTGTCATCGAACCTAAACAATCTATTGCATTTATTGGAGCAACTGGAAGTGGCAAAACAACAATTCTCTCTTTAATTGTTCGTAATTATGAGATTGCAAAAGGGCAGATTTTAATCGACGATATCGATATTAAAAAGATCAAGATAAATTCTTTACGTAAAGCGATTGGCCAGATGCTACAAGATGTTTTCTTGTTCTCAGGAACAATCAAAACTAATATTACCCTACATGATGAATCGTTTACCCAGGAACAAATCGAGGAAGCATGCGTTTATGTTAACGCGGATAGATTTATCAATAAACTTCCAAATAAACTCGAAGAAGAAGTGATTGAACGCGGTGAGAACTTCTCCCAAGGTGAAAGACAGCTCTTATCATTCGCACGTACTGTTTTGCATCAACCACAAATATTAATACTTGATGAAGCCACTGCGAATATCGATACCGAAACTGAAGTTTTGATTCAAGAAAGTTTAGAAAAAATGAAATCTATCGGCACAATGCTTATCGTTGCTCATAGATTATCTACTATCCAAAAATGTGATCAAATATTTGTTCTTAAGGATGGAGTGCTTTTAGAAAGAGGCAACCATCAATCATTACTTTCTCAAAAAGGTGAATACTATAAGTTATATCAACTACAGTTTGATGAAGATTTACAAAGCAACTAAATTTTATTTTTAATAAAACCCATCATTGCATTCGCCATATCTTCTGGAGTGTCGATATAATTTCTGTTGCTCCATCGGATGACAACATTAAATAATCCTCCAGAGAAAAATGGGATATCAAATGGATTAAGTATGTTACCCAAATTCATTTTTGACGCTATATATGATGAATATTGCTCAAATTGAGCGAGAAGAATCGTATCTCTTTGTGATTTTTTAAGCATATCGATTTCGCGATGATATTTTTTAAGATTGGCGAAGAACATAATAAACATATCTTTCACCGTGAGAGTCGGTGAATGTGAGATTTCTTGGAAGAACGCATCAAACGTTTCATCGCAAAAGACGATAAAAATATCTTCCTTAGTTGAATAGTAACGGTAGAAAGACATGCGTGAAACACCGGCCTTTTCACAAATCTCTTTAATTGATATGTTATCGAAATCCTTTTTCAAAAGAAGTTCATAGATTGCTAATTGAATCAGCTTTTTGCTCTTTGCTTTTTTGCTTTTCATAATGACATTGTACCAATCTAAACTAACTGTGACAACTGTAACGTACTTATAAAACTTATTATTTTAAAAAATATAAGTTATACTTATGAATATGGAAAGAATCAATTGCTGTTGTTCCTATCAATTTAAGGATCAAATTATCGATTATTACACTTTATTTGGCTATAACTTTGAGGGGATTAAAAATCTTCATTTTTCGCGTATAAAGTTATCTTTTAGCCGCGAAGATGTTGATAAAAAAGTGAGAGAAGTTGAAGGGAAATATCGACTTTATCCATTTTTAACTTTTTATCCTGTCGCTATTGCCTGTTTATTAATCCTCGTTCTTGCCACCCTATTTCTCGTTTTTACTTTTAAAGGCGGGGGAGATAAACTTATATATTTTTTATCTTTTATGCTTCCAGCGTTTATTTTGCTCCCTCTTATCGCCGTTTATACATACGTTCGTTATCATTTTGATAGTAAAAATATACTAATATTATCTTCTTTGAAGGAAATCAAAAAACAATTGGAGGAGTAATGATGGCTAATAAAAACAAAGAAAAAACAAAAAGAGAAAAAACCCAAAGAATCCAAGAACCAGTTATCACCCCTTTTTATTTAAATAAAAAGTTGGTTGCTGGTATTATCCTATTTCTCGAAGTTGCAACCCTTATAACTGGTATCATCCTATTAAGGTATTTCGCGAATGGTAATTATATCTGGATTTATTGGATTATCCGCGCATTATGTTGGCTTGTTCTCATTCCAATCGTCAATAGCAGAATGGATGCAGCCTATAAAATCATTTGGCTAGTGGTCATGGTTTTAGTCCCTGTTTTAGGCGCGACATTATACTTATTATTTGCAAATAAGAAATTCTCGAAAAAAGAGAAGAAAAGCGTTGGAAATGTTCATAAGGAACTCGATAAATTCATGTCCTATTCCTCTAAAGGTGTTTTAAAGAAAATCGACCCTGATAAAGAGCCAAACGCATATAATATTGCGCGTTATATCCATTCTAATGGTCGCACTAACATCTTTGATAACACGGAAACAACATATTATCCATGGGGAGAAGATGTCTTCCCTGTGATGCTTGAGAAACTTAGAAACGCCAAACACTATATCTTCATGGAATATTTTATCATTGAACAAGGGCATTTCTGGAATTCAATATTAGATATATTGATCGAAAAAGCGAAGGCCGGGCTTGATGTACGAGTGATGTATGATGACCTTGGTTGTATGAATACTTTGCCAAATGATTATGATCAGTATTTAGAATCAGTTGGCATTAAATGCTGTGTGTTCGCACCAATTAGACCATTCTTAGACATCAGAATGAATAACCGTGATCACCGTAAAATACTCGTCATCGATGGGCACACTGGATTTACAGGTGGCATCAATATCGCTGATGAATATATTAACGAAAAAATACGTTTCGGAAAATGGAAAGATAATGCGATTATGTTGCATGGAAACGGCGTGTTCGGTTTGACATCTCTTTTCCTTGAAACTTGGTCGAGATTAAAAAATGAAGAAGTAGTGGATTTCAATCAGTATTTATCCACTAAATATCTAGATGAAACCACTTCCTTTAAAAGCGATGGATTCGTTCAAGCATATGGTTCCATTCCTTATACTTTTGAAACGATTGGTTTAAATGTCTATCAAGACATCATTTTTAGAGCGAAAAAATATTTATATATTTCTACACCTTATCTCATCCTCAATGATGAAATGATGAACGCGATTAAAATGGCCGCGAAAAATGGCGTTGATGTAAGGTTATTAACACCTCATATCCCAGATAAGAAAATCGTTTTTGGCATCACAAGAAGCTTCTACCGTCAACTAGTTGAAGCTGGTGTCCGTATCTATGAATATGTTCCTGGTTTCGTGCATGCCAAAACATTTATCGCTGATGATGAAATGGCGACTGTTGGAACGATTAATTTGGACTACCGTTCCTTGTTCCTTCACAGTGAAAATGGTGTATTCCTATATAAGACAAAATCCATAAAAGACATCAAGAAAGATTTCGAGACAACATTCATGGTTTCTAAAGAATATACTCTTGAAGTAATGGACAAGGAATTCACTCCCGCATATCGTTTTATCGTTGCAATTTTAAGATTGTTTGCTCCGATGCTTTAAACTTTATTCTTAAAAATAATCGTTTTGTTTTACAAATCAATTTTTCTTATGTATAGTACATAATGACTTTTTATATTAAATAAAAGGAGGAAGAAAAATGGCTAAGGATAATGTGATGCTCAGATTAGTAGATATCGTCAAAGTCTATCAAGCAGGTAATAACAAAGTAAGAGCCGTTGATGGTGTCTCACTTAATTTTCGTAAAAATGAATTCGTTTCCATACTTGGTCCATCAGGTAGTGGTAAGACAACGTTATTAAATATTATTGGCGGACTTGATCATTATACTTCAGGTGATTTAATCATTGCTGGGAAGTCGACCAAACAATATAAAGACAGAGATTGGGATAAATATCGTAACTTGCGCGTTGGTTTCATCTTCCAAAGCTATAATTTAATTCCTCACCAAAGCGTTCTCGCTAACGTTGAACTCGCTTTAACGATTTCTGGCGTTGGCAAAGAAGAGAGAAAACAAAGAGCGATTGAAGCACTTACTAAAGTTGGCTTAGGCGACCAAATCAATAAGAAACCTAACCAATTATCGGGTGGGCAATGCCAAAGAGTGGCGATTGCGCGTGCCTTAGTCAATAACCCAGAAATATTATTAGCAGATGAACCTACAGGTGCCTTAGACACAAAGACCAGCAAGCAAATCATGGATTTAATTGCCGAGATTGCTAAAGATCGTTTGGTCATCATGGTTACTCATAACCCAGAATTAGCGGAAGAATATTCTTCCCGTATCATCCGTTTATTAGACGGAAAAATCAGTGATGATTCAAATCCATTAGTTGCTGAAGAAAACTATGAAGAGGAAGAAAAAGAGACTAAGGCCAAAATGGGCTTTTTGACAGCGTTGAAGTTATCTTTCAAAAACCTCGTCAGTAAGAGAAAAAGAACAATATTAGTCGCGATTGCTTCTAGTATTGGCATTATCGGTGTTTCGACAGTTTTATCTGTCTCATATGGCGTTACTAATTATATCAACGGCATGCAAGATGATATGTTATCTTCCTATCCTTTGGAGATAAGCGAAGCTTCCGTTGATCTCACCTCACTTATGAGCGGTTTATCTTCTGATGAGAAAAGAGAGTTGGCGCAGTTTGATGCAACCACTCAAGTTGGTATGGATTCGATGATCTCTTACTTAATGAGGAGATATTCAGATATCACAAACATTAAGACCAACGATATCAATGAAGACTTAGTGGCGTATGTCCATGATATGCCAGTAGACACATACGCGACTATTAAAGATGAATACGGCATTGATGTTACAAACAACATCTTCACGAACTGGAAATCATCAAAACAAGAAGATTATACGAGATATAACATCTCTCTCAATGGTTTAACTCAAAGATATATTTCTGAACTCAAAACGGTTGAAGGCTTCGCTGCTTATGCTTCTTATGTCGATTTATTCACAAACTTCATGAAACAATATCCAGGCAATGAAGAATATATTCTCAATCAATACGATTTGGTTGGCGAAAATTCCAAATTCGCGACTGCTGAAAATGAAATCATGATAGTAGTGGATAGCAATACAACTCTCACCGACTTTACCTTAGCTCAGATGGGTTTTTATGAACACGACGAGTTCATCAATATCGGTAAGAAAGCTGTTAAATATAATGAACTCACAACGGCATATAATGAAAAACCAACACATACTGCCGAGGAGAAAAAAGCTTATGAAGACAGTGTTAAACAACTCGATACAGATTATCCATATCGCACAGTTTTTAATGATTATCCTGATTTAATAGGTACGGAATTCTATTATTTCCCACATTCCGCTTTATGGGAATACGGCAATGTTTCTACCTCTACCACAATGGAAGGCACATTGTTCCTTTCCAATAATGATGGGTATTTATATTACTTCACTTTATCCACTCAAAATTTACTTGGAAATGACTTAGATATCCTCGCTGGAGTGAAGATTGCTCCTGGTCAACCAATCGACTTAAATAATCTTAATTACTTTGTAAGACAAGCTTCTTCTAATAGAAATCCAGATACATTCCTTCTTGGACCATGGGCCTATGCGGATGTCACTAAGGCTATCACTGATCCAACGCACGCAATCAGTTCGACAGAAGGATTGATCATCAGTGAAACTGGAGCGATTGTGAATGTAGGTGGCGTTCAACAAATGTTCCCTAATGTCGTAAAAGATGTTCATGAAAGTGGACTTGTTGAAGGATACAATTATCCAGCAGTTGCCAAACAAGCGTGGATTGATGAAGGCAAAGGAATGAAAATGAAGGTCACTGGTATTTTAAGAGCAAAATCCACGACAAGATTTGGCTCATTATCTCGCGGTGTTTATTATACCCCAGCCTTTACCGAACGCTTTATGGCCGATGCTAACGCTAGCGATAGCAAGATTATCAATAATCCAGAATATGGTATCAAACAATCTTTTGCTACCGGCAAAGCGGAAAAAGACCGTTACAAAGCTTATGTCACTTATTCCTATCTCGATAATAGTAATGAACAGAATCCAGTGATGGTTGATGGTGGCTACGCAAATGCCATCAATGGCAGCAGTGGAGTAAGCGGTTTATTCAGCGGTATGCTCGGCAATGAAACAATTGGCAAAAATCAGACCGCTTTAAGAGCGCTTTCTGGTTTAAAAGCCTATACAAACGGTGGCGATTATCACTTTGATAAAATCCCACAAAGCATGAAAATCTATCCAAAGGATTTCAATAACAAAGACAAGATTACCAGCTATCTAAATCGTTGGAATTCCGATGATACATTAACGATTAACGGAAAAGAACTTCCACGTACAGAAAGAACTGACTTATCATATACTGACACGGTTGAAGTAATCATCTCTGTGATTAATTCATTAATCAATATCGTAACAACGGCATTGATTGCCTTCACATCGCTATCACTAGTAGTGTCCTGCTTTATGATTGCAGTTATCACTTATATATCGGTGGTCGAAAGAGTCAAGGAAATCGGTGTTATCCGTTCTCTTGGTGGACGAAAGAAAGATGTCTCTCGTTTATTTACAGCCGAGAACTTAATCACCGGTTTAGCAAGTGGTTTATTCGGTATCGCCGTTACTTACTTATTAAGTTTAATCATCAATATTGCGGTATCCTTCTTCAAGGTGCCAGCGATTGCGGTTTTACCATGGTGGATTGCCATTATTATGGTTGCTCTTGCCATCTTCTTAAATGTCATCTCCGGCTTCATTCCTTCAAGAAATGCGGCTAGACAAGATCCAGTCGAGGCTCTTAGAAGTGAATAAAGTTGGTTTGATATCTTTAGGATGTGACAAAAACCGCGTTGATAGCGAGCTCATTTTGGGCTTGCTTTCGACTAATGGTTATCAAATCGTCTCGAAGATTGATCAAGCTGACATCATCGTTGTCAATACATGTGGTTTTATTGAAAAAAGCAAAAGAGAAAGCATCAATACCATCCTTGAAATCGTCTCTTTAAATAAGAAAGTAGTGGCCACTGGTTGTTTGGTGGAAAGATATCTTGATGAGCTTAAAAAAGAGATACCAGAAGTGTCATTATGGATCCCGATTCACGATTATAAAGATTTCAACAAACATTTTATGACCATCAGCGAAAACGATAACGTCATGAATGAATTAGATTATCGCGATCGTTTATTTACCACGCAGAAAAACACTGCTTATCTCCGCATTGGTGAAGGTTGTTCCAATCACTGCACATATTGCGCGATTCCTCTTATCCGTGGCGAATACGTTTCTCGCCCATTAGAAGACATTGTTAATGAAGCGATTTCCTTAGCCAAAATTGGAAAAAAAGAAATCACTTTATTGGAACAAGATACGAGCAAATATGGTTCGGATTTTAAAGATGGAACAACTCTTGTCACCCTCTTAGAAAAACTAGTGAATATCCAGGGTATTGAACATATTAGATTATTATATCTATATCCTGATGAAATCAACGATGAATTAATCGATTTCATTGCCAAAAACCCTGTAATTTACCCATATTTTGATATTCCAATCCAACATAGTGAGGATTCTATTTTAAGAAGAATGAATCGTCGTGGCGATAAAAAATTGCTCATTAATTTGATGAATAAAATTAGAGAAAAAGTTCCATGTGCTGTTCTCCGCACAACGATCATGGTTGGCTTCCCTGGTGAAAGCGAGGAAGATTATAATAATCTATTAGCTTTTATTAAAGAGATGAAATTTGATCACCTTGGAGCGTTTGCTTATTCTCAAGAAGAAGACACTCCTTCCTATGATTATCCTGACCAAATCCCTGAAGAAATTAAGAACAAGAGATTAGATCAACTCATGAAAACACAACAGAGAATCTCTTATCAAGTCAACAAGAAACATGTCGGAGAAGTGATGGATGTTCTCATCACTGGAAGAGAAGATAATTATTATGTGGGTAGAAGCTACTGGAACGCTCCTGATGATATCGACGGAAAGATTTATATCAAGAGCGACCATAAATTAGCCATCAGCGATGAAGTAAAAGTGAAAATTGTTGATAGCTATGTCTATGACCTTCTTGGTGAAGAAGTGCAATAATTTATTGTAAGAAGTAAAAAGTTTGTTATAATATTTTAGCGTTGAAAATATTCAACCTGCCGACTTAGCTCATCTGGTAGAGCAATTCACTAGTAATGAATAGGTGACTGGTTCGAGTCCGGTAGTCGGCACCAGAAAGCAATATTCCCCCGAATTTACGGGGGTTTTGTTTATATTTCACCTTTGTTGAACAATGATGTCTAATCATATACAATGCAAATAAGAGGTTTTAATTATGAAAATTAATAAGGCGTTTTTATTTTTAGGCTTATTCCCTATGCTCCTTGCTGGATGTAGCACTCCTAGTGGTGAGGCTACTAGCTCAAATGATCAATCGATCGTTCCCATTTCCTACTCGAGTAGCAAACAACCATATCTAATTATCGATGACGTTCCAGAAGTAGCAAGCGGGAAATATATCGTCAGTAGACTTGTCTACAACATCGATAAAGAGAATAAAAAGATCACAGCGATTGATTATGAGTCCGATTACGATAAATATATTGCCAATCAAGGTACGACTGTTTTTGAAAAAGCCATACAATTTGTTCTATATGAGGGCAAAAACGCCATCTATTTCCAAAATGAAGGCAAAGAAGAGCTCATCTATAAAGTCAATAATTCTTATACATTAGCCTCTATTAGTGACAATTATGTTTCTCATGAAACCATTTCGCTTTTCCCATCTACTTTCTCTCTTCCAAAATATGGGGAATACGTTTCTGGTAAATTAACCCAGGATAAGGTTGATGGAGAAGGTAAACGCATCCCAACTGGTGAAGGTGGATATCAAAAAGAAGATTTCTATCTCTTCTTAAGAATCAGTGAGACAAAAGCGGAATTATACGCTAGTGATAATGCAACAAGCCATGGTGAAGCCCCTTTATGCTCTATCACTAATTACAAACGTCAATACAATGTCGGTGGCATCCTCATTAAGATTCCTCACGCGAATGGTGATTACAGCTGTTCATTAACTCGCTTTACCGATACAACAATGCATTTCACCAATTCGTATGAAAAATATGGTGATTATTCTGGCTCAGGAATTTTTACTCTTATCTCTAACGATTAATGTGTTTATAATATAAAACATGAAGAAAGAACTCACCCCATATCAAAAAAGATTAGCTAAATTAATTACCGATGGTTTACTATCAACCGTATCTTTATTCTTTTCCATTTTGAGCATTGGCTATTTGTTGGATAAGAATAATATAGGCATAATACTCGTTTCTATCTCATGCTTTTTTATGGCGATTGTTTATTTTTTCGAATTCTTTAGAAAAGAAAAAAACAATAAGCTTTATGATATCAGAAACCTTGGATTAATGGGTTTCTACCTCGTGATGATGGCAATATGTTTATGCTTCCTTATCGGTGTAGTATTTTATTTTGTGTTAACGATGATATTTATTGGCTCAATTGTTTTTGATATTACAATCCATTTAGTGATGAAACATAAGATTCGTCACATCGTGCTCTCTTTACTTGAATATATACTTTCAATATTATTGGCATTTGTGTTTATCCTTGCTTATAGCCATCCCGATGTTCCATTTCAAACGGTCTTTATTTTAGTCCCATTATTCATCGCGTTAATCGCCTTTGTCCATGCGATGGTCACTGTTTTCTCAGGAGTGAGAAGCGGCACGATTGTCAATATTATAAGAAAAACATATTCCGTAGAAATCTTAATCGGTTTAGTTGTTTTAATCGTCGCGACAGCTTTAGTTTTGTCGATTATGGAAGAGAATATGTCAATCGGTGATGCGTTATGGTATTGCTTTGCTATCGTCACAACGATTGGGTTTGGTGATATCGTTGCCACCTCCATTATCGGTAGAATTCTTTCAGTCATTTTAGGTGTCTACGGTATCATCGTTGTTGCTTTAATCACATCGATCATCGTCAACTTCTATAACGAAACAAAAGGTGACTCTCCAGAAAAAGAAATTAAAAAGATTGAAGAGAAAACTGAAGACAAAGAAGATAATAAAGAGTAGTATAGATAATGTTGTTAACGGAGTACGTTACTCTCAAACCTCCGTTTAATAAATTAAAACCAAGGAGATTTTATGTCAAAAATTGAAAAAGGCGCGTTTAAGCGCTATATAAGTCGTCAGGCTAAAGAGAGCAAGCTCTTATTTAGAAGCATTCCCTCATATGTCGTGGCTTTTTTTGTTGTCTCGGTTATCGCGATGAATTTGCTCGCAAATAAAACTATTGTCAATGAAACCTGGATTGCTTTAGATGGTGGAATATTGATCTCGTGGTTATCATTCTTATGCATGGATGTCGTCACCAAGCACTTTGGTCCACATGCGGCGAATAAGATGACTTTATTTGCAGTCTTAGTCAACTTATTAACTAGTTTGATATTCTTCATCGTAAGCATCATCCCCACAAAAGATGATTATTCGATTTTCAATCAGATAGTGGGAGGCACATGGTTCATCTTACTCTCATCCACAGTGGCGTTTATCGCTAGTGGGATCTTAAATAATTTTTTAAATTATAGTACAGGAAAACTCTTTAAGAAGAATCCAGACGGCAAACTCGCCTTTGTGACGAGATGTTATATCTCAACTTTCATCGGTCAATTCGTCGATAACTTCATCTTCTCAATCTTAACTTTTATGGTTTTTGCCCCAATATTCTGGGACGGTTTTAGTTGGACATTCATTCAAGTGTTGATGTGCTCTATTACCGGCGCGGTATTTGAATTATTAATGGAAATCATTTTCTCGCCTCTAGGCTATATGACATCCGCGAGATGGAAAAGAGAAGGAGTGGGTGAATCTTATTTCTTATATTTAAAGGAGAACAGCAATGAAAATATTGATTACAGGAACTAGTAGAGGAATCGGCCAAGCGGTCGCTTTAAGATATTTATCTTTAGGTCATGATGTCGTGGGCTTAGATATCCTCCTATCTAGTATAGAAAATAAAAAATATTGCCATTTTGTTTGTGATATTTCAAAAAAAGAGCAGTTACCTGATATATCTGATATCGATATTATTTTTAATAATGCTAGTGTTCAAAATAGTGGAGATGATATCTCAACTAATTTAGTTGGAACGATTAATGTCACCGAAAAATATATTGATTCTCCTCAATTAAAATCAGTCTTGTTTAATGCTTCTGCTTCTGCCCATACAGGGTTTGAATTCCCAGCCTATGCAGCGAGCAAAGGAGGAGTGATTAGCTATATGAAAAACGTCGCTTCTCGTCTCGCTTCTCGTGGAATAACTGTGAATTCTATATCCTTAGGAGGAGTGGTGACTGATTCAAATAAAGAAGTGATGGATGACCCTGCTCTATGGAATAAGATTATGGAAGTAACTCCATTAAAGAAATGGATGAATTTAGAAGAAGTGTGTGACTGGGTGATCTTTTTAACCCTTACCAATAAATCAGCGTCAGGCCAAGATTTCTTCATCGATAATGGGGAAAAAGATTTGAATAATACTTTTGTTTGGCCTAACTAATACATTAAATGTATAATACATAAAGATGGAAGATTTAAGAAAATTATTAGAACAAAGAAAGTTTGAAGAAGTTCTCGATTTAACAAAGCATTCGACAAAATCAGAAGAACTCTTTTTCCGTTTATCGGCGATGATGGCTTTAGGCAAGCTTAAAGACGCGATTAACTGCATCGAAGATCACCGCACAGTTTTGCAAGATAATCTTCCTTGGCTCATGCGTCTACATATCGAACTATTATGTTTAGATGGCCGATTCGACGAAGCGTTTGATGAAGTCAAGTATTACGAAAATCTTCCATATGATTCCCAAGAGAGCGAAGAAGTGTTGAAGTCACTACCAAAAATTATCAGAGAATACGAGACGAGCAAAGCCCACTTAGGAATGGAAAAAGAAGAAATTATTAAAGGCTTATCCAGTTCTAATTCTGACGACGTGTTAGCCTCTTTAGATGCATTAAGAGATAAAGATTTAGTCCCATATTATATCTTTTTACAAAAGATACTCACTTCATATCCAAAACAGGCAATCCGTTCATTCGCTCTTCTTTTACTCGTGCAGCGCGCGGTGAACAAGACTTTTAAATTCAATAATATGGGTGAAATAATTGAAGTCAATCCTTCTTTATTAAAACCACCTTTTGTCGGCGACGATTTTGAAAAGATGATTAAAAGGATGGAGGAAGAATATAAAGACCCATCTATCACTCAAAACGCGATTTCTTTATTATCTTCTTATCTAATATATATTTATCCAAAGACAGAAGATTTAAACGACGATACTCTGGTGGATGCTTTATATCATCTATCATGCGAATATTTGCAGATTGATACTTCGATTCCATCTAAGGCAATTGGGGATAAACTTAAAGAAATCAGTGAGATTTTAAACGATTTCTAGCTATAAAAAAGAATTAGGAAGGGAAATGATTCAATAATAAGGTCATTTCTTTTTTATTTGTAGGGAAATAAATACATAATATCGAGTAAATAATGATATAAAATAGGGAATTGAAACAAAAAATACAATTCAAGTCATTTAAATTGATATGTTCTATAAACTTGTTTATAATTTATCTTGCTAACGCTTATAGGAGGTAAATATTATGAGCAGAACAGTTAACAAATTACCAAATGCCCATGTTGAAGTCATTTGCCCAGTTGATGAAAAAACTTGGAAAGACGCACAGGAAGCAGCATTTAAGAAATTAGCCGCGAAAGTGGAGATTCCAGGCTTTAGAAAAGGAAAAGCTCCAGAGAATTTAGTCCGTGGTAAAGTCAATCCAGGACAAGTCTTTGATGAAGCGATTAACGCCGTCCTCCCAAAATTATATAAAGCCATCTTGGAAGAAGAAAAAATTGAACCATATGCCCAACCAAAAGTTGATGTCACTAAATTAAGCGAAACTGAACTTGAAGTGAAATTCACAATCACAGTTTCCCCAGAAGTGAAATTAGGCAAATATAAAGGTTTAGAAATCGGTAAGACAGAAGTCAGTGTCACTGATGAAGAATTAGAAGCCGATATGAAACGTTTATTAGATAATAGTGGTACTTTAGTTGTCAAAGAAGGCAAATCTGAAAAAGGTGATACAGTCGTCTTCGATTTCAAAGGCACTGTAAACGGTGAAGAATTTGAAGGTGGCAGCGCGGAAAACTATGAGTTAGTTTTAGGTAGCAACGCTTTCATCCCAGGATTTGAAGATCAATTAGTCGGTTATGAAGCCGGTGCTCACGTTGATGTCAAAGTCAAATTCCCAGAACAATATACTGAAGAATTAAAAGGTAAAGATGCCGTCTTCGCCTGTGATATTCACGAAGTGAAGAGCAGAAAACCAGCCACTTTAGATGAAGAATTCGTCAAAGATCAAGGCATTAAGGGTGTGGAAACAATCGATCAACTCAAAGAGCACCAAAAGAATGCTTTATTAGAATCTAAGAAAGCGAATGCGAGAAGCGAATATTTCAATAAATTGATCGATGCGATTGTCAAAGATAGCAAACTTGAAATCCCAGAAGAAATCATTGACTCTCAATTCCAATCTAGAAAAGAAGAATTCGAAGGTAGAATGGCTCAATCTGGCATCACTAAAGAACAATACTTACAAATCATCGGACAAAGCGAAGAAGATTTAAACAAACAACTCAGAGCTAACGCGACTAGAGAAGTTACTAACTATTTAGTTCTCGAAGAAATTGGTAGAGCGGAAAAATTAAATACTTTAACTGATGAAGATCTCGAATTCGAGTTCTCTAAATTAGCTGAACAATACGGCATGAAACTCGAAGATGTGAAAAAGGCCCTCACTCCAAATCTTGGTCAATTCAAGAACCAAGTCGTGATGGGTAGAATTGAAAATTTCTTAATTGAAAACAATAAATAATTAAAGGAGGTAGTCCTATGGGTAAAGTAAAAACCCTCACTCTTCCACTAATCATTACCAGGGGGATGATTGTTTTTCCTGGCAACCAAAAACTAGTGGAAGCGGGAAGAAAATTCTCCATTAATGCCGTTAATGAGGCGCGTAGCGATTCCTTAATATTCCTCACTGCCCAGAAAAACGCTGGGGTGGAAAATCCAGGATCGGAAGATGTTTATAATGTTGGTACATTATGCCGTATCCTTTCCATCACTGAAAGAGAAAATGCGGTCAAGGTGAGAATTGAAGTCATTGAAAGAGTGAAATTTGAAGACGTCCATTACGATGAAACTATCAAATCGTTTATCGCGACTGGCCATTCATTAGAAAATCCGGAAAATAACGATCCAGAAGTGGAAAGCGCTTATTTAGATGCGATTACTTCAACACTAGATTCTCTCCCTTCTGTAGTGGCGAATATGCCAAAGGCATTAATCAATCAAATCAGCAAAAGCGATGATTTAATCGCTGTCTTATATTCTTTAGCGGCGTTCGTCGATGCTTCTCCAAACCAAAAGCAAGAATTATTAGAGATCAACGATACTCCAACTCTTTTTACTGCGGTGATGAGCCTCGTTAAAGGCGAAGAGACTAAGAGCAAGATTGAATCCGATATCAATGAAGCGGTGAGAAAGCAATCCGATAAAGCACAAAAAGAATATTATTTAAGAGAAAAACTCAAAGCCATCAAGAAGGAATTAGGGGAAGATCCTGATGATAACTCTTCTCCAGATGCCGTCTTAGAAAAGCTTGAAAAAGAACCATATCCAGAAAATGTAAAGAAAAAGGTGAAATCCGAACTCAAGAAGTTTGAGATGATGCCACAAGGTTCTTTAGAAGCGGCTTTGATTCAAAGCTATGTCGATGTTCTTATGAACATCCCTTGGTATCAAAAGACCGAAGATGATAACGATTTAACAAATGTGGAACGCATTTTAGATGAAGATCATTACGGTCTAGATACTCCAAAGAAGAGAATCGTTGAATATTTAGCGGTCAAGAAATTAACTGGCAACTTAAAATCCCCAATTCTCTGTTTCTACGGTCCGCCTGGAACAGGTAAGACTTCTTTAGGCAAATCCATCGCGAGAGCCTTAGGAAGAAAATTCTTCAAATGTTCTTTAGGTGGCATCTCTGATGAAGCGGAGATTAGAGGTCATAGACGTACTTATGTCGGCTCTATGCCAGGAAGAATCATTCAAGGCATGAGAAAAGCGGGTGTTTCTAACCCAGTCTTCTTATTAGATGAGGTGGATAAATTAGCTTCTTCTTATAAAGGTGACCCAGCTTCTGCTTTGCTTGAAGTCTTGGATCCAGAACAAAATAGTGCCTTCAATGATAACTACGTTGAAGAACCATATGATTTAAGCGATGTCTTATTCATCTGCACAGCGAACTATTTAGAAAATGTTCCAGGACCTCTTAGAGATAGATTAGAACTAATCGAGCTCTCTTCTTATACTGAACTTGAGAAACTCCAAATCGCGAAGAACCACTTGGTCAAGAAACAAACAGAAATCAATGGTTTAACCCTTGAACAAGCGACATTTGATGATGATGCGATTATGTATATCATTCAAAGATACACTCGTGAAAGTGGTGTTCGTGAACTCGAAAGAAAGATTTCCTCTTGTTTAAGAAAGGTTGCGGTCTCTATCGTCAAAGATCCTTCCATTGAACACGTCCAAATCACCAAAGATAAAGTCAGAGAATATCTCGGTATTGAAATATTCGATAACGGTAAGAAAGAAGCCGAAAAACAAATCGGTGTGGTCACTGGTTTAGCCTATACCCAGTTTGGTGGCGACATCCTTCCAATTGAAGTTAATTACTTTAAAGGTAAAGGTGGCTTAGTTTTAACTGGTAAGCTTGGCGATGTGATGAAGGAAAGCGCGAGTATCGCCCTTGACTATGTCAAAGCTAACGCGGAGAAGTTTAAAGTCGATCCAGATATCTTCGCGAATAACGATATCCATATCCACGTTCCTGAAGGAGCAGTGCCAAAAGATGGTCCTTCTGCCGGTGTCGCGATCACATGCGCGATCATCTCTTGTTTAAGTGGACGTCCGGTTAATCCTGATGTGGCAATGACTGGAGAAGTGACATTGCGCGGTAATGCCTTACCAATCGGTGGACTTAGAGAAAAATCATTAGCGGCTCTTAGAAGTGGTATCAAAACCATCATTGTCCCTTATGACAACAAAAAAGACGTTGAAGAGCTTCCACAAGAAGTCAAAGATAATCTCAAGATTGTCTATATGAAGAAAGTGGAAGATGCAATTGCCGTCTGTTTAACTGAATAAAATGATTAATTTTGCTAACGCCTCATTCGTCAAAAGCGCGACGAAATTAAGTGAAATCCCCTCCCTACATATGGGAGAGGTTTTACTCGTTGGCAAATCCAATGTCGGTAAATCAACTTTCCTCAACAACATCACTAATAAGAAAAAATTAGCGTATACATCTTCTAAACCTGGTCATACTCAGTTGCTCAATTATTACAATATCGATAATTCATTATATATCGTTGACGCGCCTGGATATGGCTATGCAGCGAAAGGAGTGGACCTCGACGCTTTATTTGGAAAGATGATGGATGAATATTTTAAAAATCCGCGTCTTAAATTAGTGATCGTTCTTTTAGATAGTCGTAGAGAACTCGGTGAAAATGATGTTGAGATAATTAATTATCTCCATGAGCAGAAAATCGATTTGCTCATCCTCTTCACGAAATGTGACAAGATCAATCAGAAAGAAAAAGCAGCATTATTGAAGCACATTAAAGAAATGGGAATCGATGATGATTATTTCTTTGTCTCTTCTCTCACTAAAGTTAATATCGACAAAGTTAAAGGATATATTGAAAACAAGGTCAAATAAATCCTTATATAAATATAAAGATAACTGCTCATCGCGATAAAAATGAGCAGTTTTTTCTTTCTTCAAGATGGAAAAAGATGAATTTGATATTGTATCTCTAACTATAAAAGTTATAATTAAATCATAAATGAGACAAAATGTAGGTATATTGCTCCCGGTAGCATCTTTACCGAGTGAGTATGGAATTGGTGATTTTGGCCCTAACGCCTATCGCTTTATCGATTGGCTTAGCAAACATCATTACCGTTATTGGCAAGTCCTTCCATTAAACCCACTTGGATTTGGTAACTCACCATATATGTCGACTTGTTCGATTGCTTTAGACTACCGTTATATTTCTCTCGAAGTTCTTGAAAAGCAAGGACTCATTTCTAATGTCCCTCATTATCGTGAAAATTCTCCATATATCAATTATGAGAAAGTCGATTCTTTCAAAGACAAATGGATTTATAAAGCATATTTAAATTACCGTAAGGGTAAGATGGACGCGCTTAAGAAATTTAAAACACGTCATCCATGGGTGATGCAGTACGCGACTTATGAAACATTTAAGAGACACAATAATTTCACCCCATGGAACTGCTGGAGCGATGAAGAAATTCATTATTATGAAAATCATAACAATCCTCCAAAGAGATATTTAAAAGAAATCGATTATATTGTTTTTAAACAATATTTAGCCCATAATCAATGGCACCGTCTCCTTTCCTATGCGAGAAGTAAGAACGTCAAGATTATCGACGATATGCCTTTCTACGTCGGCTTTGATTCCATGGAATGCTGGCTCAATAAAGATTTATTCGCTTTCGATAAAAATAACAAACAAACTCTCGTTGGTGGCTGTCCACCAGATGCTTTCTCTGAATCTGGACAACTATGGGGTTCTCCAATCTATCTATTCGATAAGATGAAAGAAGATGGATACAAATTATTAGTGGAGAGAACCGGCTATCTCGGCGAGATGTGCGATTATTTAAGAATCGATCACTTCAGAGCTTTCGACACTTATTATGTCATTCCTGGTGATGCGAAAGATGCGCGTATCGGCGAATGGAAAGTTGGCCCACGCGATGAATTCTTCCATATCCTTAAACAAAAATATCCAAATATTAAAATCATCGCTGAAGATTTAGGCGACTTATTCCCATCTGTTATCGAACTTCGCGATCGTCTTGGTTTACCAGGCATGTATATCGAAGAATTCAAATTATTTGAACCTAATGCCCAAGCTGGTGAAAACATGATCGTCTATACTGGTACACACGATAACAACACTCTCTATGGATGGATCAAAGATTTAAAACCAGAAGAATTAGCATTCTTAACTAACAAATTTAACTGTAAACCTCATCAATTATATAAAAAGATTATTGATCATGTCTTATCATTACCAAGTTTCATGACCATTTTCCCACTTCAAGATTTATTAAAACTCGATGGGAAAGCGAGACTCAATCTCCCAGGAACATGTGGCCATCCAAACTGGGCATGGAGACTCAAGAGTTTTGATCAACTTAAAAAAGCCAGATTTAAAATCAAATAATAGAGGCGTTTATGGCTAAAAAGATTAAAAAAGTATATAACACGAAATTGTTATACCGATGGAGTCTACCTCTTTGGTTTACTCTTCTTTTCATCGCTGTAGTGGTTGCTCCTTTGGTCCTATCAGTATTTTTACAAGCTTTTACATTTAATAATGGTAGCGATCTCGTCATCACCTCCAAAGATATCGTGATGAATTTATTCAAACAACCAAGCGCGAATTTTGCGGTATTTGTTGAACAAGTTGTCGCTCCAATTAAAGCCGCTAGCAAAGTCAAAGGTATGATTTTAGAAATTGCCGTTGTCTATGTCCTACCAATCGCTGGAATGTTAGTTGCGCTTTTCGATGTCATCTTAGTGATTTTCTTCTTAGTGGGACTTCTTTCTGGAAGATTCTTCCACTGGGGAGGACCATTTAAACTCAGCATTGTAGCGACCATTTTTGGTTTTATTTATTTCGGTGGTATTATCGGATTAACATATTTCTTAAATTTCAAATTCCCATCTATTTCTAGTATGGCATCATTTAAGTTAGGCTGTATGTATTCCATCATCTATTTAAGTGCGATGCTTGGTTCCACAATTATTTTAGGAATCATCTATGCTGCAGGATTTAAAGGAAGAGAATTTATTCCTAATAAAGAATATTTAGACAATTATATTCAACAGATGAATCATGGCTTATCTAATTCGGCAAGTTATACTCCTCAACCTATTATCATCAACAACAATACAGCAGAACCTAGCAAAAGTGAAAATGGTGGACAACCACAAGTGGTTGTTAATGCCGCTCCACAGCCAGAAAAGGTCGTGGAAACACGTGTCATCACTAAGGTGAAAAAGGTTCACGCTACTGAAGTTGATCCAAATTTAAAATTTATTTCCGGGCATGCATATGCGAAGAATGTTCATCTTCAATCCGCGACTATTCCAGAAGGGGTTGAAAAGATTGGTCCTTCCGCATTTGCTAACTGTGTGAATTTAAAAATCGCGACGATTCCTGCTTCCGTTAAAGAGATTGGCTATAACGCCTTCTTTAACTGCAAAGGGTTAGAAAGAATCGTCTACGCTGGTCGTAAAGAGCAGTGGCGAAAAATCAAAAGAGGTTCTAACTGGCTTAGCAAAGCCGGTACAAGTATTGTTTCGTGCGTTGACGGAGCAATACAGGTAAATCCATATCGTAAATAATAAGGAGGAAAATTATGAAAAAAAGACTATTACTTACGTTATTACCATTAGCATTTCTTGTAGCGGCTTGTAGCGGTGCGAACAGACCAGCGTCGTCTTCTTCAGCGGCTCAATCATCATCTGCAGCTGGCACATCATCTGCGGCAGGGGATACTTCATCTGCAGAAGAGTCCAGCAGCGAAGCGGAACCAGATGATAGAGGACAAGATGCTCCAGCGGCGGAAGGTCTTTCCATCAAAGTCGGTGATTTATACTTCGAGCTTTCTGCGGAAGCTGAATCCCTTTACGAAGCCACTTACTCCATTGAGGACTTAGACCTCGAAGCTGGCGATATTGTCATTCCTTATAAAGATGGCGAAGCCATTGGTGTGTGGGCCGAAGGTGATGAGAACAATATTCCTAACTACGATGAGAGAAAAGGTGGTTCCGAACAATTTGAAAGCGTCACTGTGACTAATACAGGTTGCTGGAACATCTACCTCAACGAATACCAAGATGGTTCATATGGTATTTGGATCACTGGTGGCGGTTCCGGTGGTGAAGGCGGCGAAGGCGGCGAAGGCGGTCAAACTACTGGTGAGAAATACACAATCTTAGTTGATGACACTGAAGTTGAAGTCACACACAATACCTCACCATTAGATCCATCCTTCGATGAATACTACGCGTTAGATGTCGCGGTTCAAGAAGGACAAAGGATTGCTCTCAGAGATAACGAAGCTGAAAACACACCAGTCTGGACAATCACTAACTTAGATAGCGCTTCCGTTGGTTTTGAAGTCCAAGGTGATGAGTTAGTCTGTACTGAATCCGGTAGCTACGATATCTACTTGAAGTTCAAATACCAAGCTGACCAAATCTACATTGGTGCACATTCCTAATCTAATCGATTAAAATGCATATTAAGTGGTGCTTCGGCATCACTTTTTATTTGACATATATTTAATATGTATTAATATATTAATGCGTTAAGCAATTAACGTGACTCTAGTTTATATAGAGTGGCCTTATGGTCACTCTTTGTTTTAATGGGGGTATTATGGACATCAATCTCATCCAAAATAAGCTAAATGAAAAACTTCCATCTTGGGGTTATGAACTTTGTTCATTAACTTATAAAAAAGAGATGGGCAAATTTGTTTTAGCAGTGGTTGTTGATCGCGTTGAACCAATCGATATGAATGCGATTGTCGATATCAGCGAAAAGATTTCTGCATATCTAGATGAAATTGATAATAGTGATGATGTCTATACATTAGATGTCTCCTCTTTAGGGGCAGAAAAGCCACTTAAGGTTGAGCAATTACATCTCTATGTCGGTAGATATGTTAATGTCCATTTAATTAATCCAATTGATGGAGAAAACATCTATGAAGGGGAAATTAAATCCGTTAATGATAATGGATTAGTTCTCACCATTAGAATCAAGACGAGAGTCAAAGATATTGATATATTATTTAATAATATATATAACATTCGATTAGCGGTTAAATTTTAAGGAGTAAAAGCTATGAAAATTAATGTTGAGGAATTCAATGCCGCCATTGAGGCGATTGAAAACCAAAAAGGTATTTCTAAAGAGACAGTGATTAACGCTCTTACAGAAGCCATGACTAGAGCCTATAGGAGAGAATTAGGCGGCGAAGTCAGTGATATGGATTCCGCGGATGTCCGTGTGACCTTTGATTTAGAAAAAGGCATCATCGACATGAAGCATGTCCGTAAGATTGTTGAAGATGTTCAAGATGATTATCTTGAAATCACCAAAGAAGACGCGCAAGCAGAAATCAAAGCGGAAGAAAAGAAAAGTAAAGAATCTAGAGGCAAAAAGTATATTGAAGGCGATGAATTCATCGAAGAACCTTCTCTCAGCTTCTTCAGAAATGCAACTTTAATGTCCATCAAATCCACGATGAAACAAAAGTTCGCAGAAGCGGAAAGAGGTATTCTCTATGAAGCCTTTAAAGATAAGATTGGAACGATGATTACTGGTAGAGTGGAAACATTCGATGATCGTGGTGCCTCTGTTAATATCGGAAGAACTAGTGTCTTCCTCCCACATAAAGAGATGATTGGAGATGAAAAGTTCAACACTGGTGATCCAATCAAGTTATTCATCTCTGATGTTGGCAATACTAAAAATTCCCACATTGCAGTCTCTCGTGCAAGTGAAGGATTTTTAAAAGCTTTATTCACTGAAGACATCAGTGAGATTTATAATGGCACAATTCAAATCAAGGCCGCTGCTAGACAAGCTGGTGAAAGAAGTAAGATTGCTGTTTATTCAAGCGATCCAAACGTGGATCCAGCAGGCGCATGTATTGGTCCTAATGGTAATAGAATTCAAAAGATTGTCGGTGAATTAGGCAATGGTTCAAATAAAGAAAAAGTCGATGTTATCGCTTATTCTGAAAACCCAATGATCTTCGTTTCCGAAGCTCTTAAACCAGCCAAAGTAATCGGTATTAGTTATGATGAAGAAGTGAAAGATGAATGCACAGCCATCGTCAGAGATGACTCCTTATCTCTAGCGATTGGTAAGAAAGGTGTTAACGTCAGACTCGCTTCTAAATTAACTGGTATTAAGATTGATGTCATCACTGAATCTCAAGCTGCTGAAGATGAAATCACTTACACTACAAGTGAAGAATTAGAAAGCATCGCTTTAGCGCTTAAAGCGGAAAGAATTTCTGCCGCTCAAAAAGAAGCAGCAGCAACTGTCGAAACAGTCTTACCTGGCTTACCAGAAGGCTATGTGGCTCCTCAAGAAAGAGTTTATGAAAATGAACAAACTGATCTTGATGAAGCTCTTCAAGAAGAAGCTGATGAAGAGGATATCACTCCAACTACAGTTAAAGAAGAAATTAAAGTTGAAGAACCAGCTCCAGAAGTTAAAGAAGAAGAACCAGCTCCAGTCGCGGAGCAAATTGTCGTTAAGACTACAACTTCTTTAAGCGATCTCGAATCCTCATTAGAAGCGCAATCTAACAAGGAAAATAATAAAAAATCCAATTACAAGAAGAAAAAGAAAGTCGAAGAAGTCGAAGAAGAAGCCCCTCTTACTAAGACAGAACCAACTAACGCGATGTCTATTTATACTGAAGAAGAACTCGCTAAGCTCAAAGAGGAAGAAGAAGCGGAAGAAGAATACGAAGAAGACGATATCGACTACGACGAATACGACGATTATTACGACGAGGATAAATAGTCGATGTTAGTTAAGCGTAGATGCATCCTTACTCATCTTTATACTGATCGCACTAACTTATTTAAAGTGGTGAAAGACAAGGAGGGAAACATCTCTATTGACTTATCCTACAATAAACAAGGTAGAGGTGCCTATATTCTTAAAGATATAGAAGTGATCAATAAAGCAAAAAGTAAAGATATGCTCTCTCGCGCTTTACGTCATAAAGTAGATCAATCGATCTACGATGAGTTAATTAATCTATTGAAAGGAGAGTAATTGAACTATGGGAAAAAACAAGAATTATAAAGGCCCACAAAGAGAAACAAACGTTTCTACTAAAGTGAACGCCGATAAGATGAAAAGCAAGATCAATAAAGGTGGGGTGTTTGTTTATACAAGAGCCTTAACGACTGCTGAACTTGCTGAAACGCTCAATATTCCTGTCAGCGACATTATCAAATTCCTTTTCATGCAAGGAAAGATGATTACCATTAATACCATCCTCGATGATGAATTAATCGGTACAGTCTGTTTACAGTTCGGCTTCGATTTTCAAAAGAAACATATCGTCGAAGCGGAAAATTTTGAAGAAGTGGAAATCAATGATGACCCTTCTAAACTTAAAGAAAGACCACCAGTGGTCACCATCATGGGTCACGTTGACCATGGTAAGACGACTCTTATCGATGCGATTAGAAATTCTAATCTTGTCGCTGGTGAAGTTGGTGGTATCTCTCAAGAAATCGGTGCTTACCAAAAAGAGATTAATGGTAAGAAGATTACATTTATTGACACTCCAGGGCACGAAGCTTTTACAGCGATGCGTTCCCGTGGTGCCTCTGTCACTGATATCGTTGTCTTAGTGGTGGCTGCTGATGATGGTGTTATGCCACAGACAATTGAAGCCATTGACCATGCCAAAGCTGCTAATGTTCCAGTCATTGTTGCCATCAACAAGATGGATAAACCAGGAGCGGATCCTGATCGTGTGAAGACTGAACTTATGCAACACGATATCATCGCTGAAGAATATGGTGGATCTAATATTTGTGTGGAAATTTCTGCAAAGCAGAAAAAGAACATTGAAGGTTTATTAGAAGCCATCATCTTAGTCAGTGAAATGCAAGAGCTCAAGGCTAACCCAGATCGTTATGCATTGGGTACAGTTCTTGAAGCAAAACTTGATAAGAATGAAGGTCCAAAAGCCACATTACTCATTCAAAATGGTACTTTAAAAGCGGGCGACTACCTCGTTGTGGGTACTAGTTACGGTAAAGCGCGTAGAATGACTAATGAACATAATAAAGTCCTTAAGGAAGCTACTCCATCCACACCAGTCTCGGTTATCGGTTTAAGCGAAGTGCCAGAAGCTGGTGATAGATTTATGGCTTTCTCTGATGAATCAGAAGCTCGTGAAATCGCGAATAAACGTCGCTTAATTAAAGAAAGCAAGACGAGAAATGCGACTAGTGCAGCTTCATTAGAAGACTTATTCAATCTCGCTAAAGAAGGTAGTATCCAAAGACTTAATGTTATCATTAAAGCGGATTCAACAGGCTCAGCAGAAGCGGTTAAAGCTTCTTTAGAGAAATTATCTACAGATGATATTAAGATCAATGTCGTGAGAGCGACTTCAGGTGCAATCACTCAATCCGATGTCCTCTTAGCAAGTGCCTCTAACGCGATCATCTATGGTTTCAACGTTAGACCAGACGCTCTTACAAGAGCGAAAGCTGAAGAAGAGAAAGTGGAAATTAGATTACACCGCATCATCTACGCTTTAATTGAAGAGATTCAAGCCGCGATGAAAGGTATGCTTGCTCCAACAATGGTGGAAAAGATTACTGGCCAAGCGGAAATCAGAAAATTATTCAAGGTTTCTAAAATTGGCACCATCGCTGGTTGTATGGTTACCGATGGTGTAATCAAGAACAATTCATTAATTAGATTAATGAGAGAAGGTATCGTCATCTATGAAGGTAAGCTCGGCTCTTTACAAAGAGAAAAGGATTCCGTTAAAGAAGTAAAAGCGGGTTTTGAATGCGGTCTTACTATCGAAGGCTATAACGATGAAAAAGAAGGCGATATCATTGAAGGATACGAGATTGTTGAGGAAAAATAATGCCAGATAGACAAAAGCGTATCGAAACGATTATTAAGAAAAATATCACGGAGATAATTTCTTTGAAATTAAATGATCCACATCTCGGTTTTCTGACCATTACTGAGGTGAAGGTTTCTAAAGATTTCTCTCACGCGAAAGTCTATGTCTCGTTCTTCTTAGATAAAGATAAAGAAATTGGAATGAAGACATTAGATAAGGCTAAAGGATTTATCAGAAGTGAATTATCGAAAACTCTCGATATCAGAAGATGTCCTGATATCAACTTCGTCCTCGATGATGGCTTTGATAAAGTTGCCCGAATCGATGAAGCTTTAAAAAGAGGAAAATAATTAAAATATATGCCCCGTCATTTTGGGGCTTTTCTTTTGCGTGGAGTAAATTATTAATAATTTAAATTTACAATTTTATACAGTGTATAGATTTTTCATATAAAAAAATCGTCGAAAAATGTGTTTTTTACCCTCTTTATATATAGGGTCTTTTTTCATAATAACAAAAATTATGAATAATTGACGTGTACACGTAATGGAGGTATATTTAAAGTGATAATATACTTTCGCGATAAAGAAACTATAAAAAATTATAATCAAACGTTTTCAAAAAAACTGCCGACAGAGATTCAAAGAGTTGCATTGAGGAAAAAATGTATGGATAGAATAGAGACACCAAAAATCAGCGAGATATTATTAGAGGAGTTTATGAAACCTCTTCATCTTTCAGCATATAAACTTGCTCATTCAATTGGAGTGCCTGTATCAAGAGTTCAAGATATTCTCCATGATAGAAGAAAAATAACAATCGACACTTCGATTAGATTAGGAATATTTTTTGGATTAACTGATATGTATTTTATGAATATTCAAAACGATATTGATTTAAGAAATGCGAAAATTGAAAACGAAGCAGAATTTGAAAAAATAGTACCTTATATGACTAGAAATATTTCTCCATTTTGATATGGGGGATATTTGCATCATCAAATATTTCTCCATTAGGAGAAAAACCAAGGTTTTGATAATAATTCAATAACGAATACTGCGCGTGGAAATAGATATAGCAAGGGTTATATTCTCCAGCGATTTTATTAACGAGAAAATTAAATGCTTCTTTCCCATATCCTTTATGTCGATATTTGGTGATCACTGCAAATCTTTCAAGTTTGAACTCTCTATCTCCAGTTTGACGATATCTAATCGTTCCAATCGGTTCTCTATATAAATATATAAGGAAGGTGTTCGTCTCACTTTCTTTATCGAGTTCAAATTCATCTTCATAGGAGATATGTTGCTCATCGATATAGACAGTTTTTCTAATTTTAAGGACTTCGACGAAATCATCTTTAGAGATGACAGGCTTTAAAGATAATCCATCATTATTGATTTGATAATAGATTTCTTTGCCCCATAAGTCTTCTTTCGTGTAATTAGAGAGCATTGTTAAAAAATTGTCTTTGCTCTCAGGATAAGCTTTATAAATATCGTTTAATAATTGTTTAATGTCTTCTCTTCTCGTATGTTTATCCGCGGGACAAGTGGAAAGGGAAACGGGAAGATTTTCTTCTTTAACAAGACGAATGATATCTTTTTCTCTCACTAAAGTGAAAGGACGGATAAAATCGATATCAGCGTTTTCTAAATGCATCTTTGGGGAGAATGTGGCAATTCTCGCTCCATAGATTTCGTTCATCAATAATGTTTCCACCGCATCATCCGCGTGATGGGCAAAGGCAACTTTATTAAAGCCCAGTTCTTTTGCCACTTTATTGATCGCGGCTTTCTTCATTCTGCTACAGATGGAGCAGGGGAGATGACTACCTTCTTGTTTGATTTTTAAGATTTTATAGACTTCTTTGCTATCGTGAACGATGAGCTTATAGCCAAGTGAAGTGCAGAAAGCCTCCATTTTAGATGGATCAAAATTATCAAAGCCTAAATCTAACATCACTGGTTGAACGATAAAATCGGTATGTGAGAATTTCTGATATAAGGATAAACAGTATAATAACGATACTGAATCTTTGCCACCAGAAAGCCCAATCACAATCTTATCCCCATGGTTGATGAGATTATAGGTATTATCCGCTTTACGGATACAGGCTAAAACGGTACGAATTGCTTTCATGGTCATCATTTTAACATATCATTAAAAAATAGTTTATTTTATCGTTGTTCCGTATAAAGATAATGTGTAATAAAAATAATAATTATATACTGAAATACATAGTATAATTTGGTATAATTATAATAATATATAGCTCATTTATTGTTGGAAAAAAACAAGGAGAGGAGTGCCGCTTATGGAGAATAAAATAAAACTATTCGAAAATAAACAAGTACGAACTTTATGGAATGATGAAAATGAAGAATGGTTTTTTTCCGTTGTTGATATCGTTGGTATTTTGACTGATAAAGAATATGATGCAGCCCGTAAATATTGGAAGGTGCTCAAAGGACGTCTAAAAGCTGAAAAAAGCGAACTGGTATCATTTTGTTACCAGTTGAAATTAAAAGCATTTGACGGGAAAATGCGTGATACTGATTGCTTAGACACCAAAGGTGTTTTGCGCCTAATTCAATCTATCCCATCTCCTAAAGCAGAGCCTTTTAAAATGTGGCTTGCACAGGTTGGAAGTGAAAGATTGGATGAGATTGCTGATCCTGAAAAAGCAATATTGAGAGGCGCTGATTTTTATAGAGCCAAAGGATATAGCGAAAAATGGATCAACCAACGTCTACAAACAATAGAAATAAGAAAAGAATTGACTGATGAATGGAAAAATCGCGGAATAGAACAAGAAAAAGATTATGCGATTTTGACCAATGAAATGACTAAAGCGTGGAGTGGTTTATCAGTTAAAGATTACAAAGACTTAAAAGGTCTCAAAAAAGAGAATCTTAGAGATAACATGACGAATATTGAATTGGTTTTAAACATGCTTGCAGAAGTTACAACAACCGCTATTTCAAGACAAGAACAACCAAAATCATTCAATGAAAATAAAAATGTCGCAAGACGTGGTGGAAAGGTTGCAAAAGATGCTCGTCATAATTTTGAAAAGGAAACGGGGATATCGGCCGTTTCACCACTAAATGCTTCTGACAGAAAAGCGCTAGAAATAAAAACCGATAAGAAATAGTATGAACGGCTTTTTTTACATCGATAAACAATCGGACTGGACGAGTCGAGATGTCTGCAACAAAGTGCAGAAAATCTTTAATCTCCCAAAAGTTGGTCATATTGGAACTCTTGATCCTTTCGCGACAGGTTTATTAATCGTCTGCGTTGGTTCTGGCACAAAAGCGGGAACATTTTTTAATGATGATGAAAAGGAATATATCGCGACTTTAAGTTTAGGAAAGAAGACAAGTACTGGTGATTTAACTGGCGAAGTGGTGGAAGAAAAAGAAATAGTGCCATTTACTAAAGAAGATATCGATAATGCTTTAAAAGCATTAACTGGAACGATTAAGCAACAGATACCAATGACTTCTGCCGTTCATGTTAACGGGGTTAAATTATATCAATATCTCCATAAAGGAATTGAAGTGGATAGACCCTTTAGAGAAGTGGAAGTAAAAAAGTTAGAATTCATTTCATCGACGAATGACTCTATCACTTTTAAAGCAGTTGTTAGCAAGGGTACATATATTAGAGTGTTGGGGGAAGATATCGCTTCTAACATTAATAATGTTGGTCACTTAACTATGTTAAGAAGAACCCGTATTGGTAGCGCTTCTATCTCAATGGCGAAGACTCTTGATGAGGTGAAAAAAGAAGATTTTATCCCAATTAGAGAATTATTAAAAGATATTCCACAAATTGTCCTTTGTGGTGATGAACTCAATAAAGCGAAACACGGAATGACTATTCCATTTGATATAAATGGAAATAATGATAAAATACTAGTGCTTGATGCGGATGGTAACGCGATTGCGATGTATCATCACGATCATCAAAAATATTATAAATGTTTGAGAGGACTTCTCTAATGCGTATCATCGAATTTGACATCAATGACGTTCCTGAGGAATATAGCAATATCAATCTATGCCTCGGCTTTTTTGATGGGGTTCATCTCGGACATCAAAAGATGATTAAAGCGGCAGTGGAAGAGGGTCATCCAGTAGGAGTTCTTACCTTTGATATTCCTCCTCATTTTGTGACAGGACAAATTAGTAATAAACGTTGTTTGACTTCCATTGATGAAAAAGCCGAATATCTCGATGAACTCGGCGTTTCCTATATGTTCATTCTCACTTTTGATGAGGTGACGAGAAACATTTATCGTCTTGATTTCGTGGATTGGGTCTTAAAGAAATTTAAACCGAATAAAATATACTGTGGAGAAGATTTCCGCTTCGGGAAAGATGCTTTAGGAGATGCGAAGTTCTTAAAGCAGCATTTCGATGTGGAAGTGACCCCATTATTATCGAAAAACGGGATGAAGATATCTTCAAAAGATATCAGAGAATACGTCCTCAATGGCGAGATTCATAAAGCTGTTTCTCTTCTCGGCCATCCATATCGCATCGTTGGAGAAGTGAAAAACGGTCTTCATCAAGGCACGAAGATTGGCTTTCCAACCGCGAACCTCTCTTTAGATTTCCCATATGTGATGCCTAAAGAAGGGGTTTATATGGGGTACTGCGAAGCTTTCAGTAAGAAATATAAAGCGATGATCTCAATCTCCACTCATCCGACATTAAATCAACTTTCAAGACCGATTATCGAAGTGCACATCATCGATTTCTCGGGAATGTTATATGGAAATACCATATATGTTGATTTCACGGAAAGAATTAGAGATATTGTCAAATTCGATTCACCAGAGGATTTGATCAAACAATTAGCAAAAGACAAAGAATATATCATTAAACATTTGCAAGATAACGATAAATAATATATATTACTTATTGCGACTTATCCTTAGGATAGCGAGTCCCTAACGCTTTCCCGAGAATAAGCTAAGAAAAAAAGAAAGGGGAAAAGTTAATATGGCATTAACTAAAGAAAGAAAAGCGGAACTCGTTAAGAAGTTTGGCAAAAACGAAAAAGACACTGGTTCAGTCCAAGTCCAAGTTGCCTTACTCACTGAACAAATCAAAGCCTTAACTGCTCACTTAAAAGCAAACCATAAGGACGCGGCGAGCAAACGTAGCTTACAAATCTTAGTCGGTCAAAGAAGAAGTTTATTAAATTACTTAATCAAGACTGATAGAGAAGCTTACTTCCGTTTAATCAACGATCTCGGATTAAGAAAATAAGAGATTAAAAGAAAAAGAAATGCACGACAGTGTCGTGCTTTTTTCTTATATTTTGTAGATTACACCATTTCGCGGTGGAAGATAGTTTTTATCAGTGGTGGATAAGAGTACCTCACTAGCTTGATATTCAACATCTTCGTTAGAGAGATTGATGAGAAGAATAGTGGATCCTCTTTTGATACATAAGACTCTTTTATCTTCTCCGATATCGATTTCATCGCTTTGTAAATCAGGGTTATCTTTTCTAATCTTGATGAGCTTTTGTAGGAAGTGATATAGGGAATGAGAATCTTTAAGATTATCTTCGACAGTGATTTCACTAGCAGTGTTAACAGGGAGATATAATTCTTTGGCATTAGAGAAACCATCATTCAAAGAATGATCCCACTGCATTGGGGTTCTGCTTCCAACTCGCTGATAGCCGCCATCTTTATTTGGTAAGTTGACGTATTTCATGCCAATTTCATCACCATAATAGATGAAAGGGATTCCAGGAAGTGCAAACATCAATAGATAATATAATCTAAGTCCCGCTTCATCCGTATAATTAGCGAGTCTAGTGACATCATGGTTACCAGAAATAGGAGCGAGATATCCTCCTAACTTTTTCGCGATATCGGTTCTTTCTTTTAAATCTTTTATGAAATAGTCAAAGTTATTACCGTTTAGGATTGATGGCCCGATAGAATAATCTCCGCTTCTAATGAAGTGATGATAGTAGGTATCCCAGTGGTCGAGTACAAAGTCGGCGTCAAAGCCTGCTTTAAAGGATTGATAGGGATTGCACCATTCAGAGACGAAAAAGGCGTCTGGATAGACTTTCTTCACTTTATCAAAGACATAATGCCACACCTCAATAGTGGCTTCTTTATCATCATCGTTTTTTACAAGGGAGTCGGCCATATCAACACGGAAGCCATCAACTCCTTTATCTAACCAAAACATGATGATTTTAATTAAATAGTCACGAGCTTGATATGTTCTTTTGTCGGTATAATGCATCTGCCATTTTGGATCATCGATATGGTTGAAACCATAATTGAAGGCAGGTTGGACAGAGAAGAAGTTGACGAGATAATTGCCGTTTCGTGGATGTCTTCCTGCGATTAATTTATATTTTGGGTCGTTATTCCAAACTGATTCTGTCCAGATGAATAAATCAGAATATTCGTTTCTATTTTCTTCCCCGGACATTAAGAATTCTTTATTTTCTTCGCTTGCGTGGCCAGCGACACAGTCGACGATGACTTTAATACCTAGTTTATGGGCTTTATCGACCATTTCTTCAAAGTCTTTCATATTTCCAAATTTTGGATCGATGTCAAAGAAATCTTTGATATCATAGCCTCCATCTTTAAATGGAGAAACGAAGAAAGGATTAAACCAAATAGCATTGCAGCCAAGGTCTTTAACGTATTCTAATTTTTCTGTGATTCCTTTTAAATCACCGATGCCGTCGTTATTTGCATCATAAAAAGAAGTGGGATATATCTCATAAAAGACGAGATCTTTGAATTTTTCGTTTCGCATATGAATTTGCTCCTATTTATTAATTAATCATATTCATCTTTAATAATAAAGATAAAACCAGTAAAATTATCAGTAAGTGAAAGTAGGCAGTTATATGCAGAGATTATATATTCCCGGTTTTAGGTTTCATCGTTGCTCCCCAAGGACAATGCATTATGGAAAATTATTTGATCGCATGATCGAAATCCCTTTTGCGGGAAGAAGATTCCGACAAAGAATGTTAAGAGTCTGGGTACCTGGTAATTTTACTAGAGATGAAAAGATTGGGGTCATCTATATGGTGGACGGACAAAACGCGGTTGACCATAATTTAACAGCATATGGTGAATGGGATATGGAAGACCATCTCTATAATTTAGAAAAAGAAGGCTATCCACGTTTTATTATCGTTGGCATCGACTGTCCTCATAATCATATTCCAAGAGCGAGAGAATATACCCCATTAGATATGGATAAGAAGGGGTGGGACAAGACCAACCCTTGCTATGGCGAAGCTTTTGGCGAATTTATCGTTAATGAAATTAAACCATTGATCGATGAAACTTTTAATGTCGAACACGAATTAGTCGGATTCCTCGGTTCATCGATGGGTGGATTATTCTCTTTCCATATGGGAGCGAGATATCCAGGTATCTTTAAATTCGTTTTACCTTTATCCCCATGTTTTGAATGCTATACAAATGCGACATTAAGACAGTTCTTTGATAATTATCATTTGGATGGCCATACCGAAAATCGTTGGGCGTTTTATATGGGTGGGGCCGATCCACTTGAAAGAAAATTAACAACTAACTGCGAAAAAATATTGAAGATGATGCATGAAGTAGGATTCACTGATGATAATCTTTATTATTTAAAAGATGTGAGCAAAATCCATCATGAATCCGCTTGGTCAAGCGTCATTGAAGAATTATTGAAATGGATTCTCCGTTAAGATGAAAACTTGGATAAATAATCATAAGAAATTATTGATTGATATTCTTGTATTAGTCACTATTTTCCTCTTTGTATTTTTATCCTACTTAATCTTTAAACCACTTTACTCAAAATCCTCTCTTCCAATTAAAATGAGCAGTGATGGAGTAGTGGTCAGGGTCTATATTTATCTGCTCTTATTTGCGATAGTAATTACTGGTATAGTTTTAAAATTTAGAGGGAAATTAACTTTTCATCGCCTCTTATTTTTAATCTTCCTTGTAGGAGTGGTGATGCAGCTAAATTATATGCTTGTCACCCCATATAATTATCGTCAACACGATGTCTTCTCTTCTTCTAATGCGGGCCATGAAGGCTATGCTTGGACGATCTATTCCACTGGTCAATTACCAAGTCAACTTGATAGCCAAGGACACCTCGATTATCAGTTCTATCATCCTCCTTTTAACGCGTTGATGCAGGCGATGATGATGCACATCTTTAAGCCCTTTATGTATATGTATAACGGGATGACAGGTGGTAGTTATTATAACCCAGATGAAATGCATTCACTTTTCCAAACCAGTGAGATTTTGTCGTGTTTTTACATGAATATCTCCATTTATTTTGGTATTAAAACGATTAATTTACTCCATGTTGATAAGCCTTATAGGGTGGCTGGTTCTTTATTTATTTCTCTCTTCCCAGCCTTATTCATTTTAGCGGGACAAGAGAACAATGATCCTTTATGCATCATGAACTGTTTCATCGTTATGTATTTCACTTTGAAGTGGAAGGATGATCATTCTTATTTTAACGCGGCAATGATTGGTTTATTCACGGGACTAGCAATGTTTGCTAAACTCTCTGGAGCGTTAATCATTCTCCCTGCTTTTATCATCTATCTCGTCGATTTGATTAAACGAATTAGAAATAAAGAAACGTATAAACATCATCTATTCCAAGCGGGAGTTATCGCCTTACTTGTTTTACCTCTTGGCTTATGGTTCCACATCTATGCGGCGGTGAGATTTAACCAACCATTTGGCTTTGTCTTTTCTAACCTCACTAGCAAATTATACGTCGGTGATCATAACGCCTTTGAAAGGTTCATCAACATCTTTGATTTCTACGATATGTCACAAACGTTCTGGGCGAATACATTTATGAATTATAATCTCCCTAATTTCCTCATTAAATCTGCCTTATTTGGTGAATATAGTTTTATGCATGCGGATGCGATGGCTTTGTTCACTTTAATCTTCCATTATCTATTTACTTATGGTTCTGCAGTTTTGATCATCATCTATTTGATCGTCTCTAAAAAAGAGCATTTATATACAAAGATTATTATGGGCTCATTAGTGATCAGTCAACTCATTGCCCAACTCTATTTCAATATCAAGATGCCTTATGGCTGCACGATGGATTTCCGATATATTGTGCCAATCATAATTGGCTATATATCATTAGATGTATTAGCATTTGATAGACTTATTAAGGGTGAAGGATGGAAGAAATATTATGCCTTTAGCATATTATTAATTATGGGATTATTCCTCTCTTCAAGCACATTATTCTATCTCTTTATGATCTAAATTATAATTTGTGATTCTAATAGTTATCATTTTTACCAAAAAGTAGTATGCTTTTTGTAATAGAAAAGAGGAATGATTTATGTACCGTAAAAATGCATGGATTAAAAACAAAGATAATATGAAGGCTGTGATGGACTTCGCCGAAGGGTATAAGGATTTCATCACTTTCGGTAAAACAGAAAGACTCGTCACTAAAGAAGCCGTGGAAGCTTTAAAGAAAGCTGATTATGTGGATGGCTATAAGGCTAAATCCCTTAAACCTGGCGATAAAGTCTATTTTGTGAATAAGAATAAAAACGTCGCCGCTTATTTAATTGGTAAACGTCCACTTAGAGAAGGAATTAGAGTTTTAGGAGCGCATATCGACTCCCCAAGACTCGACTTCAAAGAACACCCAATTTACCAAAAGAATGACTTCGCTTTAGCCGATACTCATTATTATGGTGGTATTAAGAAATATCAATGGGTGACAATCCCTCTCGCTCTTCACGGTGTGGTTTGCCGTAAAGATGGCAGCAAAGTGGAAGTGAATATCGGTGAAGATCCAAAGGATCCAATCGTTGGTATCACTGATTTATTAATTCACCTTTCTGCTGATCAAATGCAAAAATCTTTAGCCAAAGGTATTGAAGGCGAAGATTTAGATGTCTCTTTAGGCTCCATTCCAGTGGATGAAAACGAAAAAGATGCAGTAAAGGCTAATGTCTTAAGAATCATCAAAGAAAAATATGATGTTGAAGAAGAAGATTTCTTATCTGCCGAAATCGAAGTCACTCCAGCCGGACCAGCGAGAGACTACGGCTTAGATAGAAGTATGATTGCTGGATACGGCCATGATGATAGATGCTGTGCCTATTCTTCTTTGCAAGCTTTATTAGATACAGATGAAGTGGAATACACTGGTTGCTGCATCTTAGTGGATAAAGAAGAAATCGGCTCTGTCGGCGCGACAGGCGCGCAATCTGTTTTCTTTGAAAACACAATCGCAAAATTGTTAGAATTAAGCGGTGATAAGAACCCATTATACGGAGTCAGAGAAGTCTTTGAACACACAAAAATGTTATCATCTGATGTCTCCGCGGGTTTTGACCCATTATACCCACAAGTGAATGATCCAAAGAACGCGGCTTATTTCGGCCAAGGCTTAGTGATCAATAAATACACTGGTAGAGGTGGTAAAGGTGGATCTAACGATTCTAACCCAGAATTCTATGCCTTTGTCAGAAAAGCTCTTGATGAGGCGGAAGTGAACTGGCAAAACAGTGAACTCGGCAAAGTCGACCAAGGTGGTGGAGGCACAATTGCCTACATCTTAGGTAACTACAATATGGATGTTATCGACGCGGGTATCCCAGTGCACAATATGCACGCACCAATGGAAATAATCTCCAAAGTCGATTTATACGAAGCTTATAAAGGATATCAAGCGTTCTTAAAAGCTTAAGTTATACTTGAAAAATGTCTATCTTATAATTTATTATATATAGGCACTTGGCGAGTATGGTGAAGTGGTTAACACACCTGGCTGTGAACCAGGCATTCGTCAGTTCGATCCTGATTACTCGCCCCATTAAGTCAAAAATGGCATTTCGCACCAAGAAATGCTTTTTTTTCGTCGATTTTTGCCATTTTTGCCATTTTTGCCATCGTTTTTGCCAGATTTTTGCCATTTTGTCCCTTTTTCTTGATGGGTCTCGATACCTATATAGAAACCTTTATTTGAAAATGACTTGAAAACAAAATTTTCATATGCGATTGATAGACACATGAAAAGATTTATTTTTAGAAAAGATAAAAACGGATTCCATGATTGGATCAAAAGCGTCAAACAATTTAGGTGGGCAATTAGGACTCATCAAGCTGGAGCGAAGAATGATGAGGAATATAGATACTTAATCAAAAGCAAGAAAACAAAATTATAGCCAAAGACCCTATTTTAAAGCAAATTGTTGATAGTGGTGCTAAAATAAATATTAAAGATGTTGTTTTTACAGCAAAAGACAAAAGTGGACAACTTGTTTGGCTTGAAAAAGGAAACAGCAACAGCGGTTTGCAACATATTGTTAGTAGACACGGTAGTGATTTTGCAGCAAAACACAACATCAGTTCTAAACGCTTACCATCACATTTGAAAAATGTTGTTTCGAAAGGAACGATTGTGAGAACAAGAGAAATACCTTTATCTAACGGAAAGATAGGGTATGAAAAGATTTATTCTTATAAAGGCAAGTATTATACTCTTGGAGCGATTGGAACAAATGGATATATTGTTTCTATATATCCAATCAAGGGAGGGAAATAGAATGGCCACAATTAAACTAGAATTAGATTTTTTAATTGGCCCAATTATCAAAGATGTTTTTAACGCTGAGAAAAATGAACTAGTAACTGGTGTTGCTATAGTTGATAACGATGAAATAATTGATGAATTGAACAGCAAAATTATGAGTTTATATAGTTCATTTTATAATTTTGACAAAGATTCTTGTTCCTTTGATGTTGATGTTGCGAAAGAGCACAAGCTCGAATTAGTTGAATTAATCAAACAATTAACTGAAAGACTTAATTTTATCAACGACGGATCTTTTGAAATTGATAACCGAATTCATTTAGATTTTTAATGAAGTTTCTCTCGTTTAATGAGTGGGGTGCAATTCACCTTGGTGGGGTGCAATTGTATCAAAATGGGTAAATGGTGACAGAGTCGGTTTTAATCCCTGATACAAAACGGGGATTTTTTTGCAAATCCAAACGTTCAATAAACCTAACTTTTTGCAATTATTGATTAACAAATACGCGTAAGAGTAAAAGATTTTCAGACTCGAACTAGTGAAATAATTTATATATCCTCTAATCGTTATGATAAACATTGGAATAATCAAGATGGACGATTGATTACTTATTCATTAGGCTTTGTCTAATAAATGAAATCATTTCTTCTTTGGATATTTTTTCTAATTCTTTGCAAATGTCGTTTATAGTTTTTTCGTTGTTTTTTCTTTCAACTAAATAATCTATTGAAACATTAAATAAATCAGCCAATTCAATTAGCTGATTGATTTTTGGCTCATATATACCATTTTCCCAGTTAAGTATTGTTTGACCAGATACTTTTAATTTGGAAGCGATTTCGTTTTGGGTGAGACCGCTTTTATTTCTTAATTCTCTAAGTCTCATTTTTATATCCTCTTAGGGTAATAATCAAAGAAACCTTGATTTATATAGTAGTAAAATCAAGTAAAACTTTGTAAAATGAATTCCAAATCAAGGAAACCTTTGTTGGTAGAAGAAAGTTAAAAGGTTTCTTGTAGGGGATTGGGATTTGGAATCGGAAGACTATTTGACAAAACAAATTGTCACTTACATAGGGAATAAGAGAGAGCTCCTAAAAGAAATAGAAGAAGCTGTTATTTTCGTATCCAATGAACTCGGTAAAGATAAACTAGTCTGTTTAGATCTATTTTCTGGTAGTGGAATAGTTGCCAGAATGTTAAAACAACATAGTTCAAAGATTATTGCTAATGACCTCGAATTGTACTCGAAGATTATCAATGATTGTTTTCTGTCAAATAAAAGCGAAATCGATTTCAATCAATTTGATAGCTATCTAAACGAAATCAATAAAAAAATATCAGAGAAGCCAATCAAAGGAATAATCAGAAAAAACTATTCCCCAAAAAACGATAAAAGAATTGTTAAAGATGACCGCGTTTTCTACACAAATGAGAATGCTACATATATTGATAGTTTTCGCCATTATATTGACGTAGTGGTGCCAGACAATTACAAGAAATATTTCTTAGCTTTATTGATTACTGAAGCATCAATTCACGTTAATACATGTGGAGTTTTTAAGGGCTTTTATAAAGATACTGATACGGGCATAGGAAGATTTGGTGGAAAAGCTGAAAACGCATTAACGAGAATTAAGGGTGAAATCAATATTCAAAGACCGATTCTGAGCAACCATGAAACTGAATATGAAGTTTTTCAAGAAGATGCCAACGAATTAGTTAATAAATTAAAAGGAATTGACGTCGCATATTTAGATCCGCCATATAACCAGCATCCGTATGGGTCTAATTATTTTATGTTGAATATTATTCTAAAGAATAAAATTGATGGAAAAATGAGTCGTGTTTCTGGTATTCCTGATGATTGGAACCACTCAGTTTATAACAAAAAACAAACTGCCTTAAATGGGATGAGAGATATTGTGTCTAAACTGGATTCTAAATATGTGCTCATTTCATACAACAATGAAGGTTTCATTTCTTTTGATGAGATGAAAAATATGCTTTCAGAATTCGGAATAGTTACTGAAAAAAGAATCAAATATAACACTTTTAGAGGATCAAGGAATCTTAGAGATAGGAACATATATACAAACGAGTTTTTGTTTTTGCTCAAAAAGGAGAAATAGGATATGGCTTTCGGAGATGTTTTAAAAAGAAATTTGCATCAGTTGGAAAATGCTTCTGAAAATAAGCTTGCAAAAGATGCGTTTTGGATGATTTTGAGAGATATTGCAGTTCAGGAAATATTAGCGATCTATCCTTCAAAAGTTGATAGTGATATAGCTGTTGAAGTTTACTACAAAATTTTAAGTGAGAATGTTTCATATATCCCTCCCTATTTTAGAGTCACATTAAGATCAAACAGGCAGGAAAGATTTAGGGTTATAAATAGAAATATGTGGACCAGTAATGCTTTCCACCCTGATGGCTTAGCTAATCAATCACAAATTAGCGCTTATAAAGAGATTAATCCAGATAGAAAAGGCGAGAAAATCGTCTATCAGGGGGTAAGATAATATGCTTGTTAAGAGTAATTCAATATCGCCAAAATATGTAAACCTTTACTCGCTTAGAGATCAAGAAATAGTGATTCCTATTTTCCAACGTTTTTATGATTGGAAAGAGAAACAAGTAGACGCTTTATTAGATGACCTTTTATCTTGTAAAGATGATTTTTCAAAACAAATCTATTTGATGGATTTGGCGTACTATAGTGAGAATAACCAAATCATTTTGGCAGATGGCCAACAAAGAGTGGTGACAATTAATCTACTAATTAAAACAATCAATGACTATATTGCCAATAATCATTTGAATATCGAACGAGTAGAGGGGTTCAATATTAAATATGATATTCCCCAATATCAGCATAAATACACAAACACTTTTGACAATTACCCAATTGCCCCATTTAAAAAGAATTATCTATATTTTCACAATTGGGTTAATGACAACAAAGATTATATAGAAGATATCATTAAGGCAATTAAAGAAAACATTTATGTTTTTACCAAAGAAACCGAAAACTTAGAAGATGCCTTCCTGCTTTTCCAACAAATAAACACTGGGGGCAAGATATTGACAAAAGAAGAAGTGATTAAATCAACTATTGATCAGTTTGCTGTGATTTACCATATTCCAGTGAATGCTCCTGTAAAAGAATTGAAAAAGATGATTCTTTCTTATTACAAATATTTATATTCTTCTAGTGCTAATGATTTCGATACAATTTCAGTCATGGCCTTTTTGAGAAACGATGTTGTTTCAACGCGAGAGAAATTCCAAAAATTTGCAACTACTTTAGACGTTATCAACAATCTAACAAGCAATCCTATGACGTCCGTTATTAACTATATTAATCGTCCTCAATTGTTTGACATTCTTAATATCATGGGAATGGAAGGGATTGATGTGTTTGCTAGAAGGAATTATTTAAACTATGTAATGTTCCCTCTTTGTTTATTGAGCATTTCGATGACGATGAAGAAAGCTAATCCGGGTGGTATTATCAAGACTTTATATTCAGGCATTATTGATAAAGTCAAACAAGGAAAGAACGAAATGGATATTGGTGCATTCATTTCAAGTTTTATAAATGATAATCCTGAGATATGTAAAATAAACTATTCTATGTTTGAGAAGTGTCTAGGTGACGTTGATTTAAAACAAGGTGTAAAAAAAGCAATTCTTATCATTGATGTTATTATGAATAATACTTCATCTACAGTTAATGTTGATGCCATCAATTTAGAACATATTTATCCACAAAAACCTGATTCACAGTGGGCAACTGAGAATTGGCCGACTAACTACGATGAACAAAGAGAATTGATTCATAATATTGGTAACTATTTATTACTTAATGAAGAAGTTAATAAGAGAATAAAAAACAAGTACATTGATTACAAAGTAATAGAATACAATAGAATTATTCCTCAAGACTTATCATTAGGAACAGAAATGAATAAAGTCGATTTTAATAGATTTAAGAATGAAAGAAAGTCATATATTGAATATAGGCAAAAGGAAATTGCAAAATTGGTATTTGAAAACTTTAAATTGGCTCAAGTCATTATTGTAGATGATAGAACGCATGAGTAAACCATATTTATAAACATTTTTAACAAACAGATTCGCCCTCCTTGTCATAACCTTGGAGGGTTTTTATTTTTCTGGGACAAAAGGCGTGTTTTGCACAGAAGGTAGTGGAGGTAGAAAAAATGAAAATAACTACAACACTAAAAGTTCAGATCCGTGAACTACGTAGCCAAGGCTTAGGCAAGGGTTTCACGAAACAACCAGTAAAACGACCAAAAAACATCCAGAAATAATCAGAAAAGAGATAATAACTCTTCTAAAATCTAATCCATATTTGTCACGTGTCGATTTAGCTATGGCAATTGGAATAACAGATGGAAGTGCAAGGCATCATTTGAACAAACTAAAAGAAAGCGGGGTTATTGTTCATCGAGGATCAGACAAAGGTGGATATTGGGAGATTATCAGATAACGAATGATGAAAACTTTATATATGATTGGTGGCACTATTTCTGATTGTTTATCGTGCGTATTAATAAACAAAAATAGCGGTTTATAAAAATTATCACTACCCCATTGACTACCCTAATTTACTACCCTATGTCATTATTTATAAATTACTAAATAATAAACATTATTATGTTTAGAGATATTTATATTTAGTTTGTCATATATTTCATCTAGAACGTACTCACCTAATTTAATAAAGGCGCCTTCTTGAGTTTTAATTGTTTTACTTCCTATATATGAACTGATTCTTTTCGCTAAATTAAAAATAAAAGAATCAACACGTTTAAAAGATTTTTTATTTCGTGTTTTATCTACGGGCTTATAGTATTTTCTAATTCCATAAATCATCCCCGCTATATGCATGACAAGATTGTATATAAAAGCGTTAACGCTATTGATATATTGCTCAATTTCTAAATTCGTTGGTTCTCTATCATTTATCAAAGTAAGGAAACCTTCTTTAGTAATTAGAAGGTCTTCGTAGTTATTAACTAAATATAGTAGAGTGGGATATTGATATGCTTTGCAATTCACAAAAGTAAATCTATAAGCAAAGAATTCTGTCCATACATCATAAGCAATATTTCGACATATTTCTTTATATGTTCGTGGGGTGTTTTCCACTTTCTTTAAAAATTTGCTCTCACTATTTAAAAAAGTAATTTTATCTTCGATATGAGCAAATTCATGTAGAACCATTGGGTATAGATAGTGTTCTTCAGTATTGTCAAAAGTCTCGATATATTTTCTATTGAATTCAACTGAAAATTTATTTTTTCCTAAATAAGTGGTGTTGCCACCTGCGATTTGTCTATCTTGATTAACAAAAGAATCAATAGAATCAAGAACATTGATTTGAATATCTACTGGTTTAGATAGAATATCCGCTAAAGCATAAAATAGATTTTCTAAATCTCTTTTAGCTTCATCCGAAATAGTGGATTCACTTTTCCCATAATCAATACTAATTTTTGTTTGTGAATTATTCATAATAAAATTATCAATTAACTTTTGTTTAAAGTCTATGATGCAGTTTAGTCCATTTGCTTATAAAATGGCAAAATAGATGATTTTAGATACTATATTTATATAGATGTCAAGAAAATCTTGTCATTTATCGCGTTGCTTAAAGACACACGAAAAAAAGCGACATTTCGATTGCATCGGGATGTCTTTTTTATCCTTAATGGGTAAAAATAATGACGATAAAATTTTGAGGCATATTATTTTCATGTAAAAAACTCATCAAAAAATACCTTTTAAAATTTCGCACTGCGTAACCAACAACGCAACTACGAATCCGCTAATGGTTAGGAACTTTTATTCTTATAAGAATTTTTGTGGTTTAGTACCATTAAAATTTATAGAATTAAATAAAGAGGTATTTGATATGTTTGATGATGCAAGACTAGAAGAATTAGAAAATCTATATGATAAATATGATACAGCCACAACTAAAAGTGAAAAAAGGCGTGTTCTAAATGAAATTCTTGAAATAAATCCGACTGATATTGACTCTATGCATCGTTTAGTGGATTTGCTTCCAGAAAAGCAACAACTTGACGCACTTTTAAAATTAAAAGAAGATGCTTGGCAAATTATCGAAGATAATTTTAATGATATCGAAGACCTATATTATGACCACGACACTAGACCATATATGTTTATTTTGATGGACTTATTAGAAAGATATGAAAGAAATAAAAAAGTCGAAGAGGCTTATCAAATAATTAAGGAAATGATGGAATTAAATCAGGGTGATAATTTAGGAGAAAGATTCCATCTAGTGGCTTATTATATTGGGCAAAATAAAATAAATGAGTTAAGAGACTTTGTTAAAAACTGCCCAGATGATTTTAGTGTCGCCTTAAGGTTTGCTATTTTGTATTTAGATAATCTTGCTAAAAAAGATAAAGAATTCAAATCACTATATGATGAATTTCCTTATTTATATGCCTTAATAGGCAAGGAATTGTATTTTAAAAAATATCAATTTCAAACAATAAAAGGTTTGATTAATTATTATCGTCCGCATGGATTTTTTGAATGTTTTCTTTTCTATGAGATGCTTATTACATATTGTGATACTCTAACAATGTCTTTGCTACAGCATAAATGTGCTTACTATAAAGATATGCCAATAATATCAATTACCGAATCTTTACCAAGAAATACAAAATCATATCTATTCGCTCTTGCTGATACATACGATCAGTCGTATAAAACTTTTTTGAAGAAATTAAAAGATTTTAATATAGAAGAAAAAGAGTTTTTAAAAGATTATGAGAAATTAGAAAAAATGCAAATTCTAGAAAAAAGAGAAGATAAGATATATTTTAGCGAAGCATCTTATGCATTATTAGTTTTCTATGTTAAAAAAGAAGAACAGACTCTAGATTATATAAAAGAAGTGATTGGTATTTAACATGAAAGTATATCGCAGAGCTATCAGCCCCATTTTTAGCAGTCATTAATGGCAATTATGCTTTATCAGCTGGAGTGGTGGATAGATGTCTTGTCACCGAAAATAAGGATTCTATATTGCTAAAAAGATGGCCAATGTCATCATAGTTAAAAACGGCCAAGAAGATAACGAAAAGATACGTGTCTTGCTTAAGGCCTTAAAGCAAGAAAACATCGCAACTTTTATAAAAGCAAAGTTTGGTGATTCGGTTATCTATATGGTCTAGATTGCATTAACAATTTAAAAATTCAGATAATCTTTGCTAGAATAGGTTGGTGAAGTATTTAGTAATTATATCGACTTTATTTGTTATCGGTTCATTATTAGGGTGGGTGATAGAACTTTTCTTTCGCAGATTCGTCTCACAAAAGAAATGGATGAATCCTGGTTTTTTAACTGGCCCATATTTACCAATTTATGGTTTTGGAGTCATCGTTCTTTATGGAGTCAGTAATATTCCATTAGGGATCACCATCCAAGCGTGGGATATTGTCGCTCGCATTGGCATTATCGGTGTGGGAATGACGTTGATTGAATTTATCGCTGGTCTCATATTTATAAAAGGTCTCAAGATAAAATTATGGGATTACTCAGATCGCAAAGGAAACATCATGGGCATCATTTGTCCTTCATTTTCTTTAATTTGGCTAGTATTTGGCTCATTATATTATTTCCTATTAAATCCAATTTTAGTGGAAGGAATATCTTGGATAAGCGAGAACCTCATCTATACATATTTTGTTGGAGCGGTCATTGGAGCGATATTAGTGGACTTTGCTTATTCGGTCCACCTCGCTTCAAAGTTAAAAGAATTCAAAGAATATGGCGATTTAAGATTTGAAGAATTAAAAAAAGAATTTAAGCGTAGAATCAAAGAAATTAAAAACAAAGATAAGCATTAATTTATTATTGTCTCATAGGATTAATCCCGATACAAATCGGGGATTTTTTGTTATTTTTGGCGTAATAATACGATGACTTAGATTATTCTTATCATTGACAGACTGGTGACATCTAAAATAATAGGTTTTTTATTAAAAATAAGATAAAATATTAAATCAGAAAAAAGAAGGAAACAACTATGAAAAAGAGATTTATATTACCACTCATCGGATTGTTAGCATTCTCTATAACCTCCTGTGGAACTAAAGGTGACACTGGTCCACAAGGTCCTCAAGGAGAGCAAGGGGTTCCTGGACAAAATGGGCAAGATGGAAAAGATGGCACGAATGGTGTTGACGGGAAAGATGGAACATCGGTTTTGACAGGCAATGGCGAGCCAGCCGCTTCTTTGGGCAAAGATGGTGATTCATATATTGATTTGGATACATGGAATTATTATGTGAAAGAAAATGGATCCTGGGTTTTAAAAGGAAACATCAAAGGTTCTGACGGCAAAGATGGTCAAGATGGTCAAGACGGTCAAGATGGAACATCAATGCTTTCTGCAAGTGGTGAACCAGCCTCTAACTTAGGAAAAGATGGTGATTCTTACATTGATATAGCCACATGGAATTATTACGTTAAAGAAAATGTAGCATGGGTTTTAAAAGGAAATATCAAAGGTTCTGACGGCATCGACGGTCAAAACGGTCAAGATGGAATTGATGGTAATGATGGCCAAGATGCTGTTCAATATATTCCCGCAATATTTAATAACTATGATGGGACAATGCTTTACACTTTCTATTATGAAAAAGGCAGCACAATTGTTTATGATGGACCAGAGCCAACTAGAAACGGATATGTTCAAGATGGGGATCATTATGTATATGATTTTATCGGATGGGATAAACCGTTAGAAAATATCCAAGTTCCTACAATTTTTACTGCTCAATATAATTTAAGAAATGTCACCGAAGAATATAATATTTCTATTGGTAAAATTCCTAATTTATCTGAAGATGGTAAAACTATAACTTATGGTTTATACCCAACCAATAACGTAAACAATAATGAAGAATTGGTTGCCGATTTAGATGAATTGGCTGAATCTGGCTCACCAGAAGCAAATGGTTATTATTTATATAATGACAAATATTACGCCAAAACAGTTGCTAATGCATTTACTTACGCATCAAATACTTTTGCAAACGGAATTGAATTCACCAATGGCGAAACTTATTGGTTTGAATGTGAACCTATCACTTGGAATGTTTTAGAAAATCATAATGGAGAGTATACTTTGTTATCATCCATTGTATTAGATCAATGCTATTATTATTCCCCAGCCAACAACAATAAATATAAAGATAGTTATGTTAGATCTTGGATTAATGGCGACTTTTATAATTCTGCATTCGTCTTAGATAATTCCTACATCCAACCAACAACTATTGATAATAGTGCTTCTACAACTGCTTCAGAAACCAATCCTTACGCTTGTGAAAATACAGAAGACAAAGTGTTCTTACTAAGTTACCAAGATTATTTAAATAATGATTATGGGTTCCCATCATCCGATTCTTCATGTGGAGAGAGAGTGTGTCCGACAACTGATTGGGCAAAGGCAAGAGGAATAAGTATGTATTCAAACGAAACAAGTGGACGTTATTGGACACGTTCTCCTGATGAGGAAACTTATGTTTGCGCCATGCATGTTAATAAAGATGGCAGCATCTATGGTGAGAATACGGACCGTAAATATGGCGTCCGTCCCGCCATCACAATTAAGATTGCCTAGTTCAAAAACACTAATTAACTTGATTACCACTCTTAGAAATAGGGTGGTTTTTCATTGAGAAATAATTCTTGTTATGTGTCTTGGAAAAGAACTAATACAGAGTATTAAGACAAAATCGTATATGGCTTGCTTAATGGTGGGCTTTTATTTATGGTCTCGGTAGTGGTTATGATATAAAAAATAAAGTCCAAAAGTTGATATTAGAATTTCCATCAACTACTCCATACCCGCCCTTTAAAATTGGGTGCAAATATCCAGATTGGGTGCAATTGTATCAAAATGGTTAAATGGAGACATTTCGAAAAGATAGAACCTGTGATTATTCATTTTTATCGTGGACGTCATAAAAAAATTATTTAATAATATTATCAAAGATGGCGAATAATTTAGACGAAAGAATTCAAAAACAGATTAAAAACACAGTCTTAGTAGTGGACGAATCTAAAGAAGATTTGCCTTTTTTAAAAATCGCCCTTAATCCTTCTTCATATTCCTTCATCAATGAAATAGATACCGACAAAGGGTATAAAACTTTGTTAAAAAATAAGAATATTATTTCTATTATCATTTTAGATATTGCTTCTAATTCAGAAAAAGGAATTAAATTTCTTCAATCAAAAAAAGATAATCCGGATATTAAAGATATTCCAATCATCATCGTCACTAGACATAAACAATTAGAAGTTGAATGCTTGTCATTAGGAGCCGCTCATTTCATTGTTAAACCTTTTGAATCTGAAAAAGTGATTGAAGCAAGAATTGAAAACGTCATCTCTTTGCACCGCAAAAACTTAATAATTAAGAAGACTAGAGAGGATGAAGTAACAGGCTTATTAAACACCGATTTCTTCATTTTGTATGCATCTGAACTACTAAATAACGATATTGAATATGATATGATTGCCTTAAGGTTATCTAATTATTCCATTCTTTCTGAACTATATCCTCGAGAAAGATGCTATGCGTTATTAAAAGGGATGGCTAGCGCTTTATTAGATATTGCTGCATCTAATGGTGGTTTTGCAGCCAGAAGCCACGCGGATTTATTTTATCTAATTATTCCTTCTCAAAAAGACTATAGTTGGATTATTCAACAAATACGTAAAATTATTATCACTGATGAATTAAAAGAATTAAAAACTAAAGTAAAGCTTGGCGTTTATCAAAATATCAATAAAAAATTAACAATTAACACTTTAATTCAAATTGCGATGAACACATGTCTTTCTATTTTAAATATCGAAACAGAATCGGTAGCGTTTTATGATGAAATTCAACATAAACAAGAATTATACAATCAAGAATTAATTAACGAATTTGATGAAGCCATTAAAAATGAAGAATTTGAAATATACCTCCAACCAAAATATAACATTAAGAATGAAAAACCAATTTTAGATCACGCGGAAGCGTTAGTGAGATGGAATTCACCTAGATTCGGTTTTGTTAGTCCAGGTGATTTTATTCCTCTATTTGAAAATAATGGTCTTATTGAAGAACTTGATAGATATGTTTTTAAGCAAGTTGCTATATTATTGAAAGAATTAAAAGTGATATATGGAGATAAAACCCCCAACATATCTGTCAATCTTTCACGTGTTGATTTTTATGACCCATTATTACTTGAAAAGATGAATAATACTTTAAAAGAAAACGATATCGATCCCCAACTAATAAATATTGAAATCACTGAAAGTGCTTATGCTAAAAATAGTGGACAATTAATCGCTCGCATTAATGAAGTAAGAAAAGCCGGTTTTAAAATCGAGATTGATGATTTCGGGAGCGGTTATTCGACTTTAAATATGCTTTCTGTCATTCCTTTTGATGTCTTGAAAATCGACATGATTTTTATGAAGAATTTTGATTCATCACTTGGAACAAAATCAATCATTAAGGCAATTAGAGATATCGCTAAATCGTTAAAAGTTGAAGTGGTTTGTGAAGGGGTTGAAAATAAAGCGCAATATGACTTTTTAAAATCCCTTAATATCGATTATGTTCAAGGCTATTATTTATCAAAACCTCTTCCTGCAAGTGGTTTTAAGAAGTTATTAATTAAAGAAATTAACGACAATTAAAATCAAAAGATCTTTATTTGTATATTATTTATAATTATCTAATTTTGATATTGATGTACTTTTTGTATACGTTATTATAAAGTCATATTATTGAAGATATAGATTAATAAAATAAGAAAAAACGACAAAAACGCCTTGTTAAATTGTTTTATTTAATAGAGATGGAAAGAATTGGTTATTCGGTCTTAAAAAAACTATGTTCAACTTCCGTAGAGGAGATGAACAAAGCTTTTAATCTCGTTTTTGAGAAATATCGTTATCTTGTCTATTATGTTTCCTTCGACATATTAAAAAGTGAAGACGAAGCAAAAGATATCGTTAACGAGACATTCCTCAAGATGTATGAGAGAAGAAGGGATTTCATGAGTGAAAGCAAGCTTAAATATTTTTTGCTCGTCACCGCAAAGAATCTATCAATCAACCGTTATAACCAAACCAAAAACCATCTCTCTTATTCCGACGATATCGAAGGGAAAAATGATGAAGAAAGCGTTTCAATCTATCTAGAGAAATTTAAAGACGTCTTGGATGAAGAGGAATACAAATTCTTAGTATTTCATCTCATTTATGAATTCTCTTTTAGAGAAATTGCAAAGTCTTATGGCTATACTACCGCAAAAGTTTCCTCAAAGTATCAACGCGGAATTAAGAAACTTCGTGATTACTACGGAGGTAAATAACGATGGATGAATTTAAAGAACAATTTAAAAAAGATTTTGAAGGGTCTAGTAATACGGATCTCTCTTTTGATACGACTCAGTTAGAACCAAATAGTAATGCCGATAAGCATAAGGTAAGACCTCGTATGAAGCTTATTGTTGCTTCTATCGCGGTGCTTGGTGTTGCTTCATTAGCTATAGGAGGAGCTTTTGCTGTTGGCATTTTTAGAACTAAAGAAAGCGTTAAATCGTATAACAGACGTTATTCATTAAATGAGATTAGAATTGCGGAATCAAATACATTCAAGAAATTAAATACTGTTTCTTACCCTGATGGTAGTGCCCCATATCCGATTGGAATAGCGGAAGAAGAAAAAGAGGCCTACAACAACTTTTCAAATCTCACATATCATGCTTTGGTAGATACTTCTAAAAAGGACAATATGTCTTATTCTGTTGTGGGATTATATTCAGTGATAAATGAGATGACTAATGCGACTAGTAGAGAAGAATTGAAAGATAAGTTCAACACCCTTTTAGGGCTCAATGAGAGTAGTAGGGTTGCCTTCTATGACAAAGTCATAAAAGCCAATTCCTTTGCTAGTGATGAATCAACGATTCAACTTAAAAATTCTGCGTTCTTCAATAATGAATTCAACTATAACCAAGAATTTGTAAATAGTTTAACTAAACTATATTGTGAAGCTTATCAGATTAACTTTGAATCCGAAGCAAATAAGATGGTGGAATGGGTGAATCAAGCCGTCAATTCTAATGGATTTATTGATGATAAATTCTTAGAAATTAACGATGAAACCCAATTATATTTATTCTCGACTCTTTATTTCAAAAATGCGTGGGCGAGCAAATATCTATCTGAAAATAATATCAAAGACGATTTCTATCTCTCTAGCGATAAAACAGTTAAAGCTACATATATGAACCATTCATATTTAAGCCAGTCTTATTATGATTACGGTTCCTATATTTCAGTGAAAGACTATTATTCTTCGAGTAGAGCTTCGGTCACATATTTAGTTCCTAAAAAAGTTGAAGATAATATTTTTGATCTCACTAAGGATGTAAATATCTTTGAAGAAAAAGAAGAGAACATCGTCAAAAACGAAGGATATGGTTATATCATGGTAAAATTATCGACTCCAAAATTTACGACAAAATCAGATGTCGATTTTCAAAAATGTTTAGATAATTTAGGCTTCGGAGATATCTATAATCCAAACATTGATTCCTTCAAAAATGCTTTTGATGATGTAAAACTTGAAGACTATAACATCTATATCCAAAAGATTAAACAGAAGAATGAGGTAGAATTTAATGAAGATGGTTCAATCGTTAAAAGTGTTACTATGGCGTCGTTTGGAGCAGCTGGAAGTGCCGCTCCAATGAAGAACGACACTCTTGATGTGAAACTCAATCAACCATTCATCTATATCATTAGAGATATCAATGGCACGCCAATATTTGTGGGACATATTGATAATCCTACTATTTAGTAGTAAAACCGTTCCACTAGAAAAGGGGACAATTTGACATTTACGGGACGATTGTATCAAATAAGGTAAACCTTTCCAGAATTGTATACATACTTTGATACAAAGTAGAGATACATAGTAGTAAAAATGGGCAGAAATGCTCATTTTTTATAACAATTTAAAAGCAAATGCTTTTAACTAAAATTGGTTAAAAAAATTTACAAAATTGGTTTGACATGGTTACTTTATCGTGCAAGAATTATGCTGTGGAAATAATCTAAAAATTTCTACGAAGGAGGAATATTATGAAGTTTACTGAATTTGGCGAATACTTCAGAATCTTAAGAATCAAACATAAAGAAGTTCTTAAAGATGCTTCGAGATTTTTAGAAGTGTCTTGTGCTTTTATTTCTTCAGTTGAATGTGGCAAAAAAGCTATTCCTGAAGAGTGGTATGGAAAAATTGTTGCTCATTACAATTTGAACGAAAAACAACAAAACGAATTGAGAGATGTGATTGATAGATCAGCTAAATCTATTAAATTTAACATTGAAAATGTGACGCCAACACAAAAGGATTTAGTGGTTCAATTTCAAAGATCTTTTGATGATTTAGACGAGGAGACTGCTAATGAAATCCTCGATATTTTGAAGAGGAACGCTTAATGGATTATAAGACAAAGCCAATTAGTAGAAAGGATTTGAGGGCAATCGCTCGGTGGTTTAGGCATCAATTCAAATGTAAGAACAAATTTAGATTTGATGTTGTTGGTGCTTTTGAAAGAATACATTCCTTATTTCCGCAAATAACAACTGAAATTGTGGATGACGATTCAATTGATGTAATTTCTGATTTGAATGTCCCAGCAGCGTGTAATCCTGACATGAAAGGCAATTATCATATCGCCGTAAGAGAAAGTGTATATATGGGTGCTTGTAATGGTGTTGGAGGATTTCGCGCTCATATATTACATGAAATGTGTCACGCTATTCTTTGTCTTTTAGGATTTACTCCAATTCTTGATAGAGCATTTAAAAATAATGAGATTGAGCCACGATATATATCAATGGAGTGGCAAGCAAAAGCATTAGCTGGAGAAATACTGGTCCCATATGATGAGACAAAAGGGATGTCTAAAAGGAAGATCAGATTTCTTTGCAAAGTATCTGATTCGTTAGCTAGTTATCGTATTTCACAAGACGAAAATACTGAATTAGATTAAGAAGAGTTTATAATTGCAAAATGCATTTATAAAAAAGGCCAACATCATTCGCGGTGATGAAGGCCATGATATGCTATAGTGCATACCGAACATGTACATTGTAGCATATCCACCGAAAATTTGTACCATCATTAAGATGAGAAAGGAGAAAACTACAATGTACAAAGATAAAAACGGTATAGTTGAAGATTCGTTCCAAGCGTTTTTGGTGGATGGAGCGAATTTCACCAAAGAAGAGGAGTATCCTATTATTAGAGAGGATATGGTTCCTCAATGCCCACCAACCAAGATAATGCCTTTCTTTAAGGCAATTACTTATCAAGGGGATTTAAGTGAATATGTGATTTATTTTTATTCTCCTGATGGCACATTTGAAAGGGTAAGAAGAAACCCACGAAAGTATCTAAACTTCTTCAAAAGATGCAAGGGAATCGTTGGATTTGATTTTTCAGTTCATACCGATATGCCTATTGTAAAACAAAAGTCGCAACTGAATGATAATTTATCCCATTCATTCTATTTTGCAAATAATGGCGTTCCATTATATCCTAACGCCCGCGGTGGTGCGGATTGCATTAACGATGAATATCTAAATGCTTTTCCAAAACATGCTTATATAGCGTTAGGGGTTCATGGATTTATTCAATTAAAAGAACAAAAACATGAATGGAGATTATGGATTGCCGAACTAATTGAAAAACTTGAACCAAAAGGTTTTATAGTCATTGGTCATCTTCCACAAGATATAATTGATGATTATAAAGATATTGTGGAATTTCATCTCTTTGATTCGTTTATGGATGAAAGAAATAAGGAGGTGAAGTTACATGCCAACTAAAGGAGCAAGTATGCGTTATGGTAATACAAATGGCGCCCATCATCGTGGCGAGGCCACAGAACACACTAATTATGCTTGGGCTAAAGATTTTAACAGAGGTGGTCTAGATAAACATTTTAAAGATCATGGAAAAGAATTCAACGCAAAGTCTAAACAAGAATATGCAGCCAAAGCCGTTCATTTTGCAAACGAAGTAGATCGAACCAATTATAAAAGTGTCGTTGATAAGCATGGTTCAACATATAAATATGATTCGCGAAATGGTAGACTAGCTATAATCACGAAAGATGGATATGTAGTGTCATATCATCATACAGGAAACAAATTCACATATACCAACAAGAAAGGACAGGTAATCACCAAATGGATAAAACGTTAAAACAAATAAAACCAATGTTGTGCCCGGTTTGCGGTAAGTTTTATTTTTCTGAATTGAACGACGATGAAATTGCAGAAGGAGAAACTCCCAACACAACACAATGCTCTAGATGTGGCTGGTTTTATGATTTAGAACAACTAGATGATCCAAATCTCAAAAAAGAGTCAAATGAAATGTCTTTAAATGAATATAAAGAGTGGTACAAGAATAAAATAGAAGAAAACCCAAATTGGGAATATTATCAAGATTTTATAGGAGAGCCTGAACCACATAAATGTCCACTTTGCGGAGAATATGAATTTAAAGATTCTTTGTGTCATGATATTTGCCCAGTTTGTGGATGGGAAGATAATGGTTTTGAAAATGATCCAAATTACAAAACACATCCGACTCAAATGTCGTTTAACGAAAGATTAATATGGTTTTCTGAACAAAGAAAAATAAATCAAAAATACAAATGGTCAAAAGACGAAACTAAATAGACTGATTTTATGAAAAGAGAGTTAGGAATAGCAAGGTGTGGACTTAAGAATAAATTGGTGGCAAACGAGATATTTGTTGATTATAGATACAAATGAAGATGTCTATAACTTGTCCTTTGAATACAAACACCTACGATATCGCCAAATATCCCTGATACAAAATCGGGGATTTTTCTTATAATAGTGGTATGAACAATTTGGAAATCATAGGCAATAATTACTTCGGGGAATACGATTGTATAAGAGAAGCATCTCGTGCGGTTATTTTAAAAGATGGCAAGATTCTTCTTTCCTATGAAACCAAAAATGATATTTGGATGCTTCCCGGCGGGGGAAAAGAAATAGGTGAAACATATAGAAACTGTGTTATTAGAGAAGTCTGTGAAGAAACTGGCTATCTATTCGTGCCTTCTAAATGTGTTTTAGAAATCGATGAATATTACGAAAATGTGAGATATATAAGTAAGTATTTTATTGGAACAATAACAGGCAAGACCGATACACATCTTACGAAAGCAGAGATAAAAGGCGGTCTGGAATCTAGATGGATATTGATTGAGGAAGCGCTTGGAATTTTTTCTAAACATAGTGAGATAAAAGATTTTGAAGAAAAGAGAGGGTTATATTTAAGAGAGTACCTTGCTCTTCAAAAAATATTGGGGAGGTAGTTTGAATTTATGAAACCTGTATTAATTGCCTATTGTGGTCTTAACTGTGAAGAATAAAAGCAATTATGTTTTTAGAAAAGCAAATGAAAATGAAGTTGAGATATTAACCGAACTTTCAATTGCAGCCTTTCATACTGATTATTTGGTGGGAGGAAATAAACTAGATGGCCCACCAGGCTATGATGATATAAAGTGGCATTTTGATATGCAAAAAGATGGTCACCTATATGCCTTTCAAGTTGATAATGTAATTATAGGTGGAGCAGTTATCTTTATAGATAATAATAGTATTTATATTGGAAGAATATTTGTAGATCCTTTATATCATCACCAAGGATACGGCATTGCCATTATGAACGCGATTGAATCTTTAGATAATACAATCGATAGTTTTTATTTAGATACACCTATAGTAAATAGAAGAACTAATGCATTTTATAAAAAACTTGGCTATATAGAAACTAGTAGAGATAACGAGTGTATAAACTATAAAAAAATAAAGTAGGCATTCTTTAATGGGGGTAACAATTGTATTAATAATGTGAACCTTTTCAGAATCGTTTCTAATCCCTGATACACATCGGGGATTTTTTATACTTTATATTGACAAGTACACTTGGCAGAATATAAGATAATTATGACAAGTAAACTTGGCAAAGGAGATCAATATGGAAAAAGAAGAAATCTTAATGAAAGCGCAGGAAGAAAACAAAGGGAAAGATGTTGCAGATTTAGACGCGCAGAGAAAGGGCGCTTATATTGCCTACTTTGTAGGATTGTTTCTCATCATTATTTGGGATGTAGTGGAAGGGATTAGATTTCATCATATTAATTATGGTGGAAATATGGCGTTATTCGCGATGGCTTTTACGGCATTTTTAGTTAAATATGTTAACTTAAAGAAAAGACATGAATTATTCGTTTCTTTAGTTTATGGATTAGGCGCTGTTGCATTCTTAGTCTTGTGGATTTTACAATTAATTGGAGTGATGTCTTGATGAATGATGAATTAAGAATTAAGAATAATGTCGCTACTGTGCGAAAAGAGAAGGGTTTGTCTCAACAAGAACTAGCAAAGCTAGTAGGTGTTTCTAGGAACACAATTAGCTCTATTGAGACTGGTCAATATGAACCAACAGCCAAATTAGCGTTGCTTTTATGCATTGCTCTAGATAAAAAATTTGAAGAATTATTTTACTTTTAAAATATAGCGTAGTTATTATAGATTCGTTGACTCAGATTCAGGCAGAGCTTTATGTTGCTACACTAAATGTGGTTATAATTTTGTAAATTAATTTCTAATCGACATTCTGATTACCAGGATGTTTTTTTATTATTTTTTTACTGATGTTGCACATTTGTGGCATATACTTATTTATAATAATTGCGTAGGACATAGGAGGCCATATTATGAAATACGGTTATTATCAAGGGATCATTAAAACACTAGTTAATACCTTAAAACAAAGTTCTGCACCTGAATGGAAAGAGTTCTCAGACAATTTACGTGAATTAGTGAATCGTTTGGATGAATATACCACTCTCACTAAAGAAGGTACTTTTAAAGTGCTAAATTCCGAAAAGGATTATAAAGAAATTGAACATTTATTTGCTAAATCAATAGAAGGCTATAACAAGTTTAAAGATCTTCCATTAGATGAAAACGATCCTCTCGCGAGTATACGTCGTCGTTTAGCGGATGATATCAATAATGATTTTTTAACCCCAGCTTTCGTGGAATATCAAAATATTGATATCACTAAAGACATCAGTTTAGAAGAAGCGATGGAAAATTTCCGTTCTAAACCAATCCCAGTGACTGATGATGAGATGAAACAAGTGGGTGGCAATTTGAGTTCTAGAACTAAATTAACACTTAATTTTGATGGAGAGAAAGTCGATGGTGTTTTCACCCCAACATCTAACTATACTCCTAACCAAGATTATCGTAATGTCATCGAAGATATCGCGAAAAGATATCCAAAATATGCCGATTATTTTAGATCGTTAAATAATCCAGCCGGCTTTGAAGCGACTATGAGAATTCTCCTTGGTGATTTCATTGAAAATGGGAATTTCTCTCAAGAAGCTTTAGACACGTTCTTAGAACAAAATTATGTTCCAGATGATTCGATGGAATTATTCCAAAAATATCATGGAGAATCAGATTTTACTGCTGCTTATAGTGAATTAGTCAAAAAACTAGAACCACTTAATGTTTCCCGTTTCATCAATACTGAAACTTTACAATTAGCCGATGGAGATAATATCGATAAAAGAAATAGTGCGATGAGCGGTATTGCTCACCTATTAGATAAAGATGATTCTCTTGCTAAGGCTCGACCAATCACCATTGAAAGAGAAATCAACGGTCAAAAAGTCTTAATCGAAGGAACATTTATGGAATTTGCCAAAGGCAAAGACCCAGATAATTTAGCGATTAAAGATGAGATGCGTGAGATGAGCATAGAAAACTATGACACCCCTACAGGTAAACAGTCGATGGCGAATCTTCAAATCTTGGATTACATCTGTGGCAATGTTGACCGTCACGAAGGAAATATGTTCTATAACTTCGATCCAGAGACAAAGAAACTTATCGGCGTACAAGGTATCGATAATGATTCCTCCTTCTTTAAAGGAAATGTCAACATGGATGGAACGCTTAATCAATGGCAAGGTTTAAACCATTTAAGGGTTATCGATGAAGAAACCGCGGTAAGCGTTATGGCGCTTGAAGAAGGACCATTAAAAGCGACATTAATCGGCTATGGTTTAAAAAGTGAAGAAATCGATGCGGCTTGGAATAGAACAAAACAGTTACAAGAAGCGATTAAAACAGGAAAACTTTATGAGAAAGAAGATGATATTAAAACGACTGCGGATAACGAAAAGCCATATATTGTCATCGTCCCAAAGGATCAATGGGAAAAGGTTCCTTTTGATAAATTAGCGCATAATTCGACTAATATTTTTAATAAAGTCCAAACGCTCGCTGAAAATTTGGCTAAACCAGCGCAGGTCAATACCAAACTCAAGAAAAACATCGTCATTTCTGAGAATGCCTTAAAAGCGAAGCTTAATGAAAGCGGTGATCTCCTTAGACGCGCTAAGAGTAATAAACCAATTATGGGCACATCGACGAGATACAAAAATATTCTTAGTGGCTTAGAAGATTATCATAAGGCTGCTAGTGAAGATGAAAAGATTGCTAAACTTGCAAATTTAAAAAGATATGTTGATATTTACCGTCAAGAGAAACATAGAGATGGCGTTCTTGATGAAAATGGCGGATTGATTCAACACTTAACTGGCAAGGATTTAGCTCGCGTTAATTTAGTTGACGAGATTGATGGTTATATCAAGACGGTCAACACCATCAATGGTGAACTCAACCAAGCTAAAGATGTCTATAATGCAGAGTGCAAAAAAGCTGATGAAATCAATGGGACTTATCGACGCGGTAAATACGCGAACTATGCGAAAGTAGTTTTAGACCCTAATAGTGGTAAAATCCTTGTCAACAAAGAAATCTTTGAACGCGATGAATTATTCAATAAGAGCATGGATAACCTCACCCAAACGATGAACAGTAAACAAGCTCTTGGCATTAAAAACAAAGATCAAAGATTACAAAATGAAGCTCAGGATTATAAGCGCGTCCGTCAAAATGAAGTCAATAACTTGAAGGATCAACTTTCTAAAGAATATAACCAAGGTTTAATTCCTAAGGAATATTACGATGAAAGAATTGAACAGTTGAACACTAATAATTTTGAAACTAGCTTAGAATATCGCTTCGCTGGTGGTGACCCTGTTAATCAAGCTCAACAAGATTTTAGAGATGCGTTATTACAAGATGTTAATAATGAGCACGTTAATAATAACAATCAAGCCCAAGAAGAAGTGGGTAACGAGATTGATATTAATAACGATGGTCCGGAAGTCGATATCAATAAACAATAATAAAGCCATTTCATGAAAGGAGATTAGCTGTCTCCTTTTTTCAATAATAGGGATTGACAAGTTCAGGTTCTTTTTAGTGTCATTAAGTCGATATTTTATATAAAAATAATATATTTTATAATATAAAAAAGTATCGGAGGTCGGTATATGAAAAGCAAAAGATTAATTTTACTAGCGGTATCTAGTTTACTAGTCATCTCTGCTTGTGCGGTTGTTAGTCCTACTAGTTCAAGTTCTACTAGTTCTAGCATAGAACCTTCTACTTCTGCTACGAGCAGTGAAGAACCTTCTTCAAGCATGACCCCTAGTAGTGAATCTTCTTCTATTGCCCCAGAAAAGAGATTAGAAGAAAAGACAATTAAAGTATATCGCTTGTTTAATAGAGACAATTCATACCTCGATCCTGATTTATCTGAAGATAAATACAAATTAGGAGATATCTCTTTTAGTTTTATCAAAGGGCAATATTTCGTTCCTTATATCACTTTAAATGACTTATCAGATTTATATGGACGTTTTTATAAAGATAAGAACGCGACTAAAAATATCGTCACTATTGAAGGGGAAAAGAACATTTGGAAAGTTGTCAACAATAACGCGACTGTTTTTACTTCTATAATCGATACTAAGAACAAAACGTTTACTTATTCTGGTGATGTCGAAGGATTTATTGAAGGTAAAAAAGATTACAGCAAATATTCCTTTAATATTCGTAGCAGAGTGGTCAATTCAGTTATCGAATTACCAAGCAAAAAAGAACCGCTTGTTTCCTATGCCGATACAGAATTTGAAGTGATTAAAGAAAACGATACATATTATTTCCCATTTAGCATGATGCATACTTTTTATCATGAAATAACGGGGCATGATTTCTTCTTTAATTACACGTATTTATATGAATTTAACGAGATTGATGATATTTCTAAAGCAAACATCACCGAAGGTGAGAAAGTCTATACTATTTTTGATCAGATGAGTGATTTTATCACAGATAAGATTAAAGAAAAAGATAGCGTGGGTAGACCTCTTATGCCGCTTTATCTTCGTAAATATCATCGTTCTGAATTAACTTTAATCATGAATAACTATTATGGCTTAGCGAAGACTTGGGGTGTAACTTCAATGCTCGATTACTATAAACTATATGGTTTATATGATAAATATATCGATGAAAATTCAGCGGTGAGAGGCGCAGCTTATGCGGAGACATATTTCATGCTCAGCGATTCACATACTGGAAGAGTTATTCTTGGTGACAACCCATGGGTCGAATCTAATGGTAACGCTGAGGTAACAGGTGCTTCTAGTTCTACTTTGACAAATGAACGCAATTCGCTTGGCAGTGCTTTAACCGACCAAAGAGAAAGATTCTTAAAAGCCAACGGCTTTGAAGATGGTATCAATAACGCTCTTATCTATTCTAGTGATGGTAAGACTGCTTATTTTGGTTTTGATAGTTTTGATGCTTATGATAAAGCCTTTAAAGATGATGGCACTCCAAAAAGCGATGAACAACTAGCTAAACACGATTCCTATTTCTATTTTGTTGAGAAACTTAAAGAGATCAAGAATCATGGTGGAGTCGAGAATGTCATCATCGATGATTCCCTTAACGGTGGTGGTTATGTCAATACGATGGGTAGATTGCTCGCCCTTATTTCTAAAAACAACCAAGGCACCACTTATCTCTTAAATGGTTTAAATAATTCTGTGATTAAAAGCGTTTACAGCGTCGATACAAATAATGATGGTAAGTTTGATGATAGTGATTGCTACGGTAATACCTTTAAGTTCTATATTCTCACCTCACCAAAATCATTCTCGTGTGGCAACGCTTTCCCAATTCTCGCGCAGAACTACTGCGGAGCAAAAGTCTTCGGTGGCAAATCCGGTGGTGGTGAATGTGTTGTTGGTCAGAATTATCTCTCTAACGCGATGGGTTTTGTCCATTCATCTAATGAACACCTCATCTTATTAGATGAAGCGAAGAAAACTTATAAAGGCGTGGAAGATGGCGTCGGTGTCGACGGCGGTTTGAAATATAATCTTTTCTACAATATGGATGAAATGATTAAAGTCATTAATAGCATTAAGTAATTTCATGAATAAATCTAATCATCATAAACCAGTTTTGATATGGGATCTTGACGGTACGCTTCTCGATTCTTATGAAGTGATTTTAAGCGGCTTATATGCCGTATGTCAGGATTATCATTTTCCTTATGATGAAAAGAAGATTAAAAAACAGATCATCGATTATTCCGTTAATCATTATTTAGAAGAATTGTCGGAAAGTAGCGGTGTTTCTTTCATTGAAATGAAAGACCGTTGCAGTGAAGTGACACGAAAGAATAATAAATTTATTAAATTAATGCCTCATGCGAAAGAATTATTAAATAAGCTTAAAGAGTTAGGAATTGATAATTATGTCTTCACTCACCGTGGGGTATCAACTGAAGAAGTGCTAAAAAATACTGGTATTCATAATTATTTCGTGGAGATCATCACTTCCTTAAGCGGATATAAAAGAAAACCAGAACCTGAAGCAATATTATATTTATTAAATAAATATCATCTTGATCCAAATAATACTTATTATGTGGGAGATAGGAATATCGATATGATCGCCGCGAATAACGCGCATATTAAAAGCATCTTATATTTACCCGATAATAATGTGGCAACTCCCACAGGGAAAGAAACTCACATCATCAAAGATTTATTAGAAATAATAGACATCATCAAATGAAAAAGCTTCCAGGATGAAGGAAGCTTTTTAGAAGGAGGAATATATAATTAATCGTTATAGATTTCTTTAATGTTGATGGAAGAATAATGTTTGAGGTTATATCCATCGACGAGGATGAGGTGAACGATATCGCTGTAATCGATTCTTTCATCGATGATGTTGCCTTTGCCAATGAACATCTTGATGACGTTATTATCAGGAACCTTTTCACAGAAAGCATTCAGTCTTTCCACGGATTTTTCAAAGTTGGTGGAACTACCTGTTTGCGAGAGAAGAACGACTGGGATATCGAGTTCTTTAGCGAGTGCGGCGAGCTCGCGAATGATGTCTTGAATATGCTCTAAATCATGAGGACTCTTCTCATCTTCATTTGGATAAGTACTATTCTTAAGTAGGTCAAGATAATCGATGTAAATAGCGTCGACATTGCCCTTTTTGTTTCTCACGATGTTAACAAGAGAAGAAAGATTTAATCCGTTTGCATCAATGATGTTTAAATTGAGTAGTTGTGACCAGTTGGTTTTAAAGTGAGAAATGAGTTTGTTATAGATGATTGATTGAGGATATTCATAGGAGAAGAAGATGACCTTCTTTCCGATTTTTAATAATTCGCTGTAATCGTAAACTGTAATGGTGCTTTTGCCCATATCAGTTTTTCCTGTAAGAATGGTTAAATAACCTTTTTCTGTTTTCATTATTTCCATAAAAGACTGACCTCTTGTATAAAACTTGTTATTATAATTATACAACATTAAATGTTGGTTGAATATTAGATTTATAATTTAAAGGAGAATAAAGGATGTTTGCATTAATTAAAGTAAAAAATATCGGCAATATCAAACTAGAATTAGATGAAAAAGCTGCGCCTATCACAGTAGAGAACTTTGTTAAGCTCGCGAAGAAAGGCTTTTATAATGGCTTAATATTTCATCGCGTTATCAAAGGCTTTATGATCCAAGGTGGATGTCCACTTGGAACAGGAACTGGTGGACCTGGATATACCATTAAAGGTGAATTTTCTGCTAATGGAGTTAATAACCCTATCAAGCATACACGTGGGGTGATCTCTATGGCGAGAGCGATGCATCCAGATTCTGCGGGCAGTCAATTCTTCATCATGCATCAAGACGCTCCTCATCTCGACGGACAATATGCAGCATTTGGCCACGTTGTTGAAGGTATTGAAGTGGTAGATAAAATCGCCGCGTCAAAAACAAATTTCCGCGATAAACCATTAAAAGATGTAGTGATTGAATCTATTACTATTGAAGATTAAGTAGGTTATTATTTAGATTCGTGATATTCCTTTTCTGCATTGACATTCCATAATGCAGTTTTATCTTTATTATTGTTAGCGATATAGTCAGCAGCAATCATGCCAGTGAGCATCGAATGATCCATATTGTTGTAACGGTGTTGGCCGTTACGACCGATGCAATATAGATTATCGATTTTATCGAGTTCTTCTCTCACTTTATCGAAATGGTCATAACTACCAAAATAGGCTGGATAAGCTTTTTTCACTTTTAAGCGATGGGCATCTAAAACATTATCTTTACTTGAAATGATACCCATCTTAATCAGTTCACTAACAGCCATATCGATGAATGATTGATTGTCTTTTTCCCATAATTCATCGCCTTCAGAAGCGAAATATTCTAATCCAATCCAGACTGTATGAAGTGGGTCATTCACCATATAGGGTGACCAGTTATTGAACAATTGAATTCGTCCCATCTTCACATCTCTTTCTTGGATATAAATCCAAGTATCGGGAACGAGGTCGTTTAAAGTTTTAATCTTGGTTTTATTTTTAATCGCGAGTTTATCAAGGAGTAGACCCACTGTAATAAAATCACGATATGGTAAAGTAGTGGCGATTTGATAGCTCTCTTCACTGACTTTATCTTTATCTAGTGATGTGAATAAGTCTTTAATTGGCATAGAAGAGATGAGATAATCAGCTTCATATTCTTTATTATCTTTAGTGATTACTTTAGTAATCTTATGGTCTTTTAATTCAATTTTATTAACTTCGTTATTGAAATATATTTTAACTCCATCTTTTTGTAAATTATCCGCCATTAAGGTGTAGAGCTGACCTGGACCATATTTAGGATATTCAAATTGTTCGATTAAAGATGTTTCGACTTTATTTTTGTTCTTTTTAAATGGTTTAGTGATTGCAGAAGTGAAAGCTTTCCATAAGGAAAGGCCTTTAACTCTTTGGGCTCCCCAATCCGCGGATAATTTTGAAGGATGAACACCCCATAATTTCTCCGTATAGCTTTCAAAGAATAATTGATATAGGGGTTTACCAAAGCGATTGATATAGAAATCTTCTAATGATTCCTCTTTTCTTTTATGAATGGAAGAATACATATAACCAAATCCCGCTTTCATCGTGCGAGAAAAACCCATATTGATAAAGGTCCTTGGTTTCATAGAGATCGGATAATCAAAGAATTTCTTTAAGAAATAGATTCGTGATATGCGGTGTCTTTTGAGAATGACATTATCATTAGTTTCTGGATCTAAACCATCTTTATCGAGATCGATTTTGCGTTCTAATAATTTATCGTCTAGAGCAGGAGCGCTTTGACCAGACATGATTTCATGCCATAAATGATTCACTCTATCGTTTTTAGAGAAGAAGCGGTGGCCACCTAAATCCATGCGGTTATTTTTATAATTGACGGTGCGTGAAATCCCCCCGACAACATCTTCTGCTTCGAGAATAGTGATGTCGTATTGATGAGTCTTATTGAGTTCATAAGCGGCTGCTAAACCCGCAGGACCCGCGCCAATAATCACAACTTTTTTCTTATTCATACTGCAATAATTATAAAGTTAATTGTTACGAAAATCACTAAATGATGTAAAATAACATCATGTGCTATGTTTTAGAAAAGAAAATATTTCAAAAAATTATGCCTTCTCGTCAAGAAGGAAGTCCATATTTAAAACTATTTACTTTAGAAGATTATCCAGATATGAAAGGAGAGAAATTTTCCTTTGATTCAAATGGCAATCTTCTAAAGGGATATAAATATTATATCGATAAGAAAAATATCAAAGCGGTGATCATTCTTCATCACGGTCTTGGAGCAGGCCATACCGCTTATGAAACATTCATTCATAATTTAGCCCTTCAAGGTTATATGATTTACGCTTATGATAATGCCTGTTGTGGCGAATCAGAAGGTAGTGGATGGTGGAATTTTTCTTCTTCCCTCATCGATCAAGAAAACTTCTTTAAATGGTTTGAAAACGACGAAGATCAAAAAGGACAAAAAAGAATAGTGGTTGGTCATTCATGGGGTGGTTTTACCGCGATCAATGGTCTCCGTTATAAGGTTGATAAAATAGTGGCGATGTCCGCTTTTATCAGCGTCAGCGATATACTCACTATTTTCGTACCGCCATTAAAGATTATGGTCCCATTTTTAAAAGGGGCGCAAAAGCATTATTTTGGTAAATACGGCAACGCAAACTCTATCAAGTTACTAAGAAGTAGTAATATTCCTGTTCTTCTCATGAGTGGCGATAAGGATGACACTGTTGATTTTAAGAAGAATTTCTTGAAGATGAAAAAGAAATTAGAAGGTAAAAATAATATCTCATATTATGTGGTTAAAGATCGTTATCATCAACCAGAGATGACAGTCGCCGCACAGAATTATTACCGCGAATTAAACGATTTATTAAAAAAAGGAAAAGTCAAAGATTTTCCCGAAGTTAATTACGATTTATTGTTAGAACAAGACCCTGTTGTTTTAAAGGCGATTTACGATTTTATCGACGGCGTTCGTCAATAGTCTCTATACCTATCTCAATAGTCTTTTTATAATTTTTAATTTGTTTAGGCTTTATTTTATAAATTTTTGGATATCCCGACATTTGAAGAGGGCCTCTAGGGCCTGTATATGAACCATTAGGGATATTTCTAATCATGTTGGCATAGACAAGACATGCTTTCGGTGGAAGGTGGAAGAATATCTTCATAAATTTTCTACCTAGTAGCTTGATAGCATGATTTTTATATCCTTTGGCGATAAGGGGAGTGTATGTGGAACCCGGATGAGCGAGATAGAAGTTGACATTTGTGTTTTCGTATTTCTTATAGAAATAATAAAACATATGTGTCGTCATCGTCTTGCTATTGGCGTATGTATGAATCGGTTTATCTTTTGGGCTAGGGAAGAAATGGTCGAAATCTAATTTGTAATAATATGTGGTGACACTGTTGACGAAACCTACCTTGACTTGATGTGGCAGTTTTCTTAAATAATCAATGAGGTTATTCATCAATAACAGTGTACCGATATAATTAGTGCCAGTTTGTATTTCGATCCCTTCTTTAGTTAAAGAATAGGGGAGACGATATACCCCGGCATTATTATATAAATAATCGATATCGATATTATTTTTAATAATATAATCGGTAAATCTATCGATGGAATTAAAATCAGAGAGATCGAGCTCTAATAATGTGATATTTGCTTTTGGATTTATCTCTAATAATTCCTTCTTAGCGTTTTCGCCTCTTTGTTTATTTCTCACTGCTAAATAGAGAGTGCCGTTAAGCTTAGCAACGATTTTTGCTAGTTCAAAACCAATGCCAGAATTAGCCCCGGTGATAACAAAAGATTCTCCTGATAAATCAGAAGGAAGATATTTATTTATCCATCTTTGTACACTCATGATTTTTTAACGGTAATAGTGGCGCCTTCATCATTGATCGCATCAACGACGAATGACCAGCCTAATGCTTTTCCAGAATTGAGCTTGCCTCTTTCTACGAAAGAGTGGCTATATATTGACATATCAAAACGATCACCGGCTTTGAATAAATCGATACTGTCTAGCACTGATTTATCTCTGAGATCTAAATAGTCGCCCGCGCGAATTAAATCTAATAAGCGATAATAACGGAAATTATAATAATTCTTTAATGGAGAGAAATAATCATCAGCTTGGCCTGATACATAAGTATTGTTACGGCATAAAACGTTGTAATAATATTGAGTATCAATCTTATTAGTGATTTGAGAGACGCTGTAATTATAGTCATAGCCTCTTCCAAGTTTATAGGCAAGTCTAGCATCGACATGCCACAAACGAATGCCGCTTGCTTTTGGTCCTTGAGGATAATGCCCTTCATAGGAATAACTACTGTCTAATTCATTTAATCCATCTGGCGTATATAATTCGAGTAAGAGATATTCATCAAAGATGGAGTTTTCGTATTTATTAGATAAGAGGATGACTTGATTGGAACTTTGGAATGGCTTTAAGGTAATCGTTTCGTTCTCGGTTGGCACATAGATATCGCCCCATCCTAAAGAGATGACGGAAAACGGATCATGGCTACCGACATTGAAGTCCTGCATCGAGAAGCTTCCAGCGGGACGATCGCTTCCTGTCGTATCATAATAGTCATCAAGTCCAAATAAGTGACCGGTTTCATGGATATAGGCATGAGCGTCAACTTTTACTGGATAGTCAGAAGGGTTCTTCTTGCTAACATTAGAAAAATCATAGCTTGCCCATAAATAAGCGTTCACTCCCGGATAATTGACATTTTGGCGGGCTGGATCTTGGAACCAATAGACATAGGCCCATAAATTGGTATAGGAGGTGCTTGATCTCTCGTGGTAATAGCGAGGGAAATCAAATTCGCTTTTATAATTCTGAATCGCATATACTACAGCGACCGCATCTAAATAGCCATCGCCATCAGAGTCATAAGCTTTACGGTCTTCTTCAGGGTTGGTGTTGAAATAGTTATCGATCGCATAAGAAATAATACTTTCAGTATTGTTAGCGATATCGTCATCGTTTTGGTCGCCCGCTACTTCACTGGAATGACGTCCACATTCGTACCAATTAGCGACAGTGATATCAAATGTTTTCTTTCCTTTAGAAAGAGTTTCGTAATATGTTTTAACCGAATTCCATCCAGTCTCTTCTTGACTGCCTTTGAATGATGTATTGAGTTTAGCTAATATTGAGTCTTGGGTTTCTCCGGATTTAACGAGATTTTCAGAATCGGTAAACCAAACTGGCAAAACGAGATATTTATTCTCTTTTGTACTAGTGGGAATCGCGCTTTCATAATAGACAGTATTCTTCACAAGATTCTCATAAGTAGAATCAACAATCGCGGATGGTTTCATCGATGTTGATGGTTCTATTGAACTAGAACTAGAAGAAAGAAAGTGGATATATGTGCAACTAGTTAACGATAATGTTGATAATAAAAGTGATACAAGGAAAATTTTCTTCATAAGAAAATAATACACTTATTTTATAGGTTTGTCATATTTATTAGAATATAAGCAAAAAAAGTATTTACTTTTTCTTAATTCCTTTTCCTCTTTATAATATAATAAATTTGTTATGGAAAATACCGCTACACAAGCTCCAATTAAAAAGAAAAAACATCATGTCGTTTTATGGATTGTTTTAATCCTCGTATTTGTGATTGTCATATTACCAATCGGCTTATCTTTTGCTTTCTTCTTTGACCCAGTGCATACAACAAGCGAAGAATTAGGAATTAGTACGACAGGAGAGAAGAAACCGCTAACAAATAATTTGGTAGTGGACTTATTTGACCATGCTGATGATGCGAGCAAGAATAATTCCCTATCTTTATCAATTTCTGAAAAGGATATCAATCAATCTTTATATGACAATTTATTAAGCGTTTTAGATAACAATACAAAGTCTATTATGCCCCAAGCATTTTTAGATATCGGTAAAGAGGATTATACCTTTACAGTCGAACTCAACGCTTATGGTTTTTTTAAGACTCGTTTATTTATCGTTACTTCTTTAAATATCAGCGATAATCCTAAGGGATTGATGTTTGAATTAAAGAATCTAAAAGTTGGTCGACTCGGTGGTTTACAGAATCTATTATTAGGCAATCTTGGTAACTTTATTGATGATAAAAAATTAGAGCAAGAATTATCTAAGAGCATGTCATTTACTCTTGAATCACATCTAGTGACTCCGGTAGATGGAAAGAGATATATCTTCTATCCACATGATAATTTTGTCAGCGATATGGCAAGAATGATTAAGAGTGGAGAATCTTCTTTCTTCCAAGACTTTATCTTGCAGATGTTCTCTGACCGTAAATTTAACTTTAGTTTCTATGAAGATAAAAAGATCAGTGGTCTATTATCCTTACAGGAATTCCACGATAACACTAATTATTGTAGCAACAACGACTACGTTATCGATTTTGAGATGAAGAAAGAAATCAATCAATATTTGCCAACCCTTATTAATAGTGGGGTAGTAAATGAAAACAATGTTGATATATTTAGCAAATATTTATCCTTTGGATCTAGCCTATTAACTTCAGGGGAAAAAGATTTGATTAATAACACTTCCTCATTACCTTCTATCTTAGGTAAATCGGTTGCTGAATATTCTAGTGAAAGAGAGACAAAGTTCGCTTTAAAGGGTAGAAAATTATCAGAAGTGAATAAGATTGAAGATGTTGTTTCCGCGCAGGTGAGTAATGCCTTAACTCCTACGAGATGCACGGAATTAATTGCCAGCGATGGTGGTGATGTCGTCGATGCGAGAGTTGATGAGTTTGATCTTCATGATGTTCTTAAGACTAATAGTTTCATCGGGTATGGCAAAACCATGTACTATCAACAAGCGGATGGTAGTTATAAAATCGCTTTTGTGACTATCGATAATATGTATATGAATATTATTAATAATAATATCTACTTTATTCTCGGCCTTAATATGAATGGATATGAGACTTCTTTAATTGTCTCTTCCATCATTCAAAGCGCGGGAAATGGAAAGTTATATTTCAAACTCGATCAAAACAACGCTTATTTTGGTAGTTATAAGATACCTGCGACATTATTTGATTCATTAACTTCTTTGTTCGCTAGTTCATCAACTAGTAGTGGTTGGTTCTCATATGACGCGAATAAGAAGAGCTTCCTCATCAACTTTATCGATGCGATTAATAACAACGAACAAATCAAGTTATTGAAAGCGAGTGGCTTAAATATCGATGTCGGTGTTTCCGCGGTCGGAGCAAGTATTATCGATAACGGATATATCAATATTTATGTATCCGCATCTCGCAGTTAATTTTTACTAGGTTATAACTCATTAGATGAGTATAATATAAAAGAAAGAAGGTAAATTTATGGCATTAGTTAGTGCAACAAAAATGATTAATGATGCCCACGCAGGACATTATGCAATCTGTGCTTTCAACATCAACAATTTAGAATGGACTAAATCAATTCTAGAAGCTTGTGAAAAAGCAAAAGCCCCAGTCATTCTCGAAGTGAGTGAAGGAGCAAATAAATATATGTGTGGCTTCAAGACAGTCGCAAATATGGTTAAGAACATCGTTGAGTTCTTAGGCATCACTGTCCCAGTGGCCTTACACTTAGACCATGGTACTTACGAAGGTGCGAAAGCCGCGATTGAAGCTGGTTACACATCCGTCATGTTCGATGGTTCCCATTATCCATTTGAAGAAAACTTAGAAAAATCCAAAGAAATCATCGCTTTAGCGCATTCCAAAGGCATCTCTGTTGAATGTGAAGTCGGTGGAATCGGTGGTTCTGAAGACGGCGTTACTTCCGCTGGTGAAAAAGCTGATCCAAAAGAATGCAAGACTATCGCTGAATTAGGCGTTGACTTCTTAGCTGCTGGTATCGGTAACATCCACGGTTTATACCCAGCTGATTGGCAAGGTTTAGATCTCCAAAGATTAGCAGAGATCCAAGAAGCCACTAACGGCAAACCACTCGTCTTACACGGTGGTACTGGTATTCCATTCCCAATGGTGAGAAGCGCGATTGAAAGAGGTGTTAGCAAAGTTAACATCAATACAGATCTTCAATTAGCGTTCGCTAAAGGCGAAAGAGAATACTTCGAAGCTGGCAAAGACCAAGACTTAAAGGGCAAAGGATTCGATCCACGTAAATTATTAAAACCTGGATGTGAAGCCATCAAAGCCAAAGTCGAAGAACTCCTAAAAGAATTCGGCTCCTACGGCAAAGCTGCTTAATTAATTTATTAATTAGATTGCGGTATCTCCGGGTACCGCTTTTTATTATTAGATGTTGCGCAAAAATAATTGCGCATATATAATTAAGGTATGAATAATCTCGCTAAAAAAAGAAAAGAATTAGGTTTAACACAAGAACATGTCGCCAAATTAGCGGGTGTTTCAAGACGCACTTACCAGACATATGAGGAAAATGAAATAGATAATGAAACGTATAGGATTCTTGATGCGTTAGTTGAAGAAATATCTAGTGGTCGTAATCGCATCATACCTTTAACCGCTATAAAAACAGTAGTGAGAAGAGTGCTGAAGAATTATCCAGAAGTAGCCGCTGCATATTTATTTGGTAGCTACGCAAGAGGGGAAGCAACAGGAAAAAGCGATATTGATATATTGTTGGTGCTTAATGAGCCAATGGGTATGAAATATTTTGGAATAGGGGCCGAGATTAAAGAGGCATTAAATAAAGAAGTAGATTTACTTACGCACAAGCAATTAATGAACGACGAATATTTATTAAAGAGGGTTTTAACAGATGCTATCAAAATTTATTGAAAAAGATTTGGAAAAAGGTCTAGAAATCCCTTGTTAAAGGGATTTTTTATTACTACAATTAAAATATGGAATTTGCAGGATTAGATAAATTATCATTAGTGGATTTTGATAGGCATATCGCCTGTGTTTTATTTACACGTGGCTGTAATTTCGCTTGCCCGTTTTGTCATAATGGACCCCTTGTGATTCCTGGTATTGATAATCAATCTATCCCATTTAGTGAAATACTTGCTTTCTTAAGAAAAAGACAAGGTATTTTAGATGCGGTAGTGATATCCGGTGGAGAACCAACTTTAATGCCAGATTTAAAAGAGAAGATCGAAGCGATTAAAGATTTAGGTTATCTTGTTAAACTTGATAGCAACGGCACCCATCCAGAAGTGATTAAAGATCTCGTTGAATCTCATCTCATCGATTATATCGCGATGGATGTGAAATCTTCTTTAGAAACTTATCCATTAATCACAAATGCAAGAGTGAATACCGATAAAATTGTGGAATCGATTAATTATATTAAGTCATGTGGAATCGATTATGAATTTAGAACGACATTAATCGATGAATTTCATGATGAAGAAGATATCCGTCAAATGGCGGAACTCGTCGGAAATGCGAAGAGATTTCGTCTACAAAAATATATCGATAGAGAAGGCTGCATTGCTCATGGTTTCCATGAAGTGCCATTAGAAGTCGCGAAGAAATATATGGAGATATTAAAAAGCCACATAGAAGATGTGGCTCTTAGAAGTTACGAATAATATTAATCAAGTGAACGGAGGACGTTGAAGGCAGCGATTGCTCCATCATTACATGCGGTTTGGACCTGACGAAGGTCTTTTTTTGTGCAGTCTCCAATCGCATATAATCCTTCGGTTTTGGTTTTCATCTTGCTGTCAACAATGATGAACCCTCTTTCATTTAAATCAACGAGATTTTCAAATCTCTTATTATCAGCTTTTTGCCCAATACAGATGAAGACGCCTTTACAAGGAATAACGACTTCTTCGCCAGTTTGGGTATGTTTGAAGCGGAGTCCTTCGAGCTCATCTTTTCCTAAGAATTCCTGCAAAGCGATTTGCTTGATGACTGTCATCTTTGGATTAGCTTCAATTCTATCAACAAGAATCTTATCCGCGAAGAATTTATCGAAGAGTAACGCCATTGTAACGTGAGAACAGTAATTGGTGAGTAATAATGCGTACTGAGCCGCTGTATTCGCGTCCCCGATCACGACGACATCTTGCCCTTTGAAGAAGGCACCGTCACAGGTCGCACAGTAGCTAACACCTTTACCGACTAATTCTTCTTCTCTATCTACTCCGATATGGTTATGGACCACACCAGTCGCGATGATTACTGTTTTACCAAGGTGCTCGCCGTAATTGGTTTTAACTGTAAAGATATCATTATCTTTAGATATCGTTTCAACTTCTTCAAGTTCGAATTCTACCCCTAAATCAGAGATTTGATCAAAGAGGTTAGAAGAGAATTGTTCTCCGCTTATTTCTTTGATGGAAGGGATGTTTTCCACTCTTGGAGAAGTGGCGATTTGTCCGCCGAAGGCTTCTCTTTCGATGAGAAGAACAGTTTTTCCACCTCTAAGGATATTAAGGGCAGCCGTCATTCCGGCCGGACCACCCCCGATAATAATGCTATCGTAGATATTAGGCATCAGCTTGTCCTTCTAAATATCCTTTGATTTTGCTGACGTTATCATAGACGTCATAGCCACCTTTACCGTTTGGGACAAAGAGAGTTGGGGCTTTCTTGACACCGAATTTATTAGTTAATTCGACATCTTCTTCAGCATCGATGATGTTGACTTCGACATTGTGTTTTGCAAGGAGCATTTTGGCCATCTTGCAGTTTGGACAAGTCTTAGTAGTGAATAAGACTAAGCCTTCTAATTGTTCAGTAGCGGCTTGGACATCGACTGGGACATTATTTTCCACAGCTTGTTTATGTAAAACGGAATTTGCGATGTTATATGTTTGTCTGTTCTTGAATTCTTCAAGTTTACCAACGTTCCAGTTTTGAATTGGACGATAATAACCAGTGATACGGGAATAGACTTCAGTGACTTCGCCACAAGTTGGGCAGCGATAGACTTCACCAGTGATGTAGCCATGGTTCTTACAAACGGAGTAAGTTGGGGACATCGTGTAATATGGGATGCGGTAGTTTTCCGCGATCTTTCTCACGAGGTTCATACAAGACTGCCAATCTGGTAATTTTTGTCCTAAGAATGTGTGGAAGACAGTACCAGAAGTGTATAAAGTTTGTAGATTGTCTTGGACATCGAGAGCGGAGAAGATATCGTCGGTATAGCCAACTGGTAAGTGAGAGGAGTTAGTGTAATATGGAGCCTCATCATTGTCGCTGGCAGTGATGATATCTGGGAATCTTTCTCTATCGTGTTTTGCTAAACGATAAGCAGTGGATTCTGCTGGTGTTGCTTCGAGGTTATATAAGTCACCATATTGTTCTTGGTAATCAGAGAGTTTGTTTCTCATGAAGTTGAGAACATCTATGGTGAATTTTTGTGCATCTGGATGAGTTAAATCTTTCTTTAACCATCTCGCATTTAAGCAAGCTTCATTCATACCGACTAAACCAATAGTGGAGAAGTGGTTATTGAATGTGCCTAAATATCTCTTAGTATATGGATATAAACCCGCTTCGAGAAGTTTAGTGATGACATCACGTTTGATCTTTAAACTTCTAGCAGAGATATCCATTAATCTTGATAATCTTGCATAGAAATCTTTTTCATCTGTCGCTAAATAGGCGATACGTGGCATGTTGATAGTGACAACACCGACGGAACCAGTAGATTCACCAGAACCGAAGAAACCACCAGATTTCTTTCTTAATTCTCTTAAGTCAAGTCTTAAGCGGCAGCACATAGAACGGACATCGCTTGGTTCCATATCAGAATTGATATAGTTAGAGAAATATGGAGTGCCGTATTTGGCTGTCATTTCGAATAATAATTTATTATTTTCTGTTTCAGACCAGTCGAAGTCACGAGTGATGGAATAAGTTGGAATTGGGTATTGGAAACCACGGCCATTCGCATCGCCTTCAATCATGATTTCGATGAAGGCACGGTTGACCATATCCATTTCTTTCTTACAGTCTTTATATTTGAATGGCATTTCTTTACCACCGACAATGGCATTTAATTCTGCTAAGTCGTTTGGTACAGTCCAGTCTAAAGTGACGTTAGTGAATGGTGCTTGAGTACCCCATCTAGATGGTGTATTAACACCATAGATGAAGGATTGAATGCATTGTTTAACTTCTTTATAAGTTAAGTTATCAGCTTTCACGAATGGGGCTAAGTATGTATCGAAAGAGGAGAATGCTTGTGCGCCTGCCCATTCATTTTGCATGATACCAAGGAAGTTGACCATTTGGTTGCATAATGTGGATAAGTGACTTGCTGGAGCAGAAGTGATCTTACCAACAACACCACCTAATCCTTCTTGGATTAATTGCTTGAGTGACCAACCAGCACAGTAACCTGTGAGCATGCTTAAGTCATGAATATGAATTTCGGCATTGCGGTGTGCGTCTGCGATTTCTTTATCATATACTTCACTTAACCAATAGTTGGCAGTAATTGCACCGGAGTTGCTGAGAATTAACCCACCAACACTATAAGTGACAGTGGAATTCTCTTTGACACGCCAGTCAGCAATTTTTAAATAGTTATCAACTGTTTTCTTGTAGTCGAGTTCAGTGGAAGCCATTTCACGAAGGCTTTCATGTTGACGACGATAGAAGATGTAGGCTTTGGCAACATCAGTATAACCAGTCGCGACTAAAACATTTTCGACGGAATCTTGGATATCTTCCACGGAAATGAGATCATCTCTAACTTTCTTGGAGAAATCAGCAGTGGTTCTTAATGCTAACTTCTCAATTATTTCATCTGTAAATACTTTGTGTTCGGCAACGAATGCTTTAGTGATCGCGTTGCTTATCTTTGATAATTCGAATGGAACGATCGATCCATCTCTTTTTTTAACGTTGAGCATAAAATCTGTCCTCCTCTTATAGACACTCAATAAACATATATTTTTTCAATGATATAAGTGTCAGCACCCACTTACATCAAGGTAGGTATATGATAAATAAAATATTGCCCTAAATCAACTAATAAAAACATAATTTTTTCGACACTGTCTAGGGCTCAAAATCATTGGCAAAAATCGGATTAAACTACAATTTGAAATAAGAAAAAACCACAACGTTAATTGTGGTCATTTCACTTATTTTTCTTTCTTATTTTCTTTTGTCTCTTTTAGCAAATCACGGATTTCATTGAGGACATCAAGTTCTGTTGGTTTTGGTTCTTCTGGAACTGGTTCAACAGGTCTTTCTTCAGGATGCTTTTGGTAATAGGCTTCGAGAGCTTTTGCGTCGAGTTTTTCTTTCTTATCATGAATCGTGTTTACGATTTTGATGATAGTGAATAAGACGATCGCGATTAATAAGAAGTTAATAATAGCTTCGATAAAGGCTCCCCAATCGATGTAGATACATTTCGCGTTAGCAACTTGTGCGCCATCTTGAACAACAAATTGTGGTTCACCGTTAAGAATAGTGATTAAGTTGATGCCTTTTCCACCAGTCGCTGTGTGGATGATGAGGTTGATGAGAGGCATGATAATCTTGTTAGTGAGAGCAGTGACGATCGCGGAGAAGGCACCACCAATGATCACACCAACAGCTAAGTCGATGACGTTGCCACGAGTAATGAATTTCTTAAATTCGTAAAAGAGTCCTTTCTCTTTTTTAGGTTTTCTAGCCATTTTGTTTCCTCCTTTTTAATACATTTTATTATTGAAAGAGATTTTTGTTAACAAAAAACATATTTATAGAATAAAATATAAGCATGATTGATTTACAAGTACACTTGGATGGTTCTTTGACCAAAGAAGATATCCTCTATCTTGCAGATATGCAAAGAATCGAACTTCCTGAAAATTGGGAAGATTTATTATGCGCGAAAGATAAATGCAAAAATGTTAGAGAGTACCTCAAATATTTTGATTTTCCTCTTTCCTTGCTTCAAAATGTCGACGCGGTTGAATACGCGATGTATTCGCTTACGACTAGACTAGCCAAACAAGGCTTATTATATGCGGAAATTAGATTTGCACCCGCCCTTCATATCAAGAATTACCTCACCCAAGAAAGAGTGATTAAAGCTGCCTTACGCGGATTATATAAAGGATTATATGAATATCCTGATTTCGATGCGAATTTAATCCTTGTTTGTATGAGAGAATTTGGATTAGAAACCAATATGATTACTTGTAAGCACGCGATTAATTATAGTAAGGATAATAAGATTGTCGGCATCGACCTCGCTGGTAACGAAAGAGTGAAACCTTGTAAATATTTCGCTGAAGTGTTTAAACTTGCCAACAAACACGGTCTTCCATTCGTCATCCATGCTGGGGAAACTAGAGATGCCCAAGAAGTATTAGACGCTGTTGAATTAGGAGCGAGGCGCATTTCTCATGGTTTATCTTTAGATTTAGAACCAAAAGTCAATTATTATCTATATTCGCATAATGTCACTTTTGAATTCTCACCAACACAGAATCTCGACTGTAAAATTATTCCCGATTACGAATCATTTCCTATAAGGAAATATACGCAAGCTGGTATCAATGCCACAATTACCTCAGGGAACTTAACGATTAGTAACACTAATATCAATAAGGAATATATCCATATGATCAAACATCTCAACTTCCGTAAAGATGAGGTCTACGATTATTTATTTAAAGCGGTACAAGCAAGTTTCCTTTCCGTCAAAGAAAAAGGACAACTCATCAATAAATTAGTTGCCCGTTTTGAATATTTCTATAATTCTATTATTTGAAATAGAAATCAAAGAACGCTTCGATGAATGGAGTGTAATATTGGCTGTGGATCTCTGAATCCTTCCAATCTCCAGTAACCGATAATTCATATTCACCAAGAACAGTGCCAACGAGCACTTTTCTTATTAAATTGACGGTGTAATGAGTATGTTTTGCTCTTTCTTCATCATAGTAGGAAGTAGTGATTGTTCCATCTGTTATTTCATCGTTGAAATAAACTGCCATATCATATAACTCCCCATCTTTATAATATTGGAAAGTAGGGACAAAACCTGTGAGATAACCAAATGTGGTATTATATTTATTCGATAAATAGTGGTCATCTTTGAATTTTTGATATGCTTCTGGATCACCGTTTCGAATTGGGTCCATATCATAAACATAGATTTTATTTGTTGGTTCAATCCATTTTTTGATGTGCGGCATGATCACATGAGGAGTGCAGTATGAGCAATCCGGACAAGTTAAGCGCGTATAATAGATGATTCCGCCTTTATCAACGACTTCAGTTTGAATCTGTTCTTCGTTGATGAAATACATATAAGGGAGACCAATTGTTTCTTTAATGACGTTATAGAGCACTTTTTCGTCAGTGAATAAAGATGAATTATCAGCGTAGAAAGCGCGACGAATCACCTTTTTATTCGCGATGATGTAAAAAGCGGGATCGCTGCTATTTTTAATGCCGAATTCATTTAAACGGTCATCAATATTTTTATTATTTATTTTATAAGAAAGGATGTTGTTATATTTAGAAAGATAATCGAGGACGCGAGAGAAATATGTCCAGCAACCACATGTAGTATCTTCATAAGTGACGAGGAAGAAATTTTCGTTCTCTTTTTTGCTGTAGCAAGTATCGGTATCAATCTCTACTGATGTCTCATGATAAAGGGTGCCAAAAGTCAACCTTTCACGCACAGATGGAGAGCAGCCGAGTAGAGCAGAACTCGAGAATAATAAGACTATGGATAATAAAAAATTCTTCTTCATGCTCTCTATTCTAACAAATAATAAAAATAGTGCATTATTTTTCTTATAAAAGTCGTTAGGAAAACCAATGTTGTTTTCATAGGGGTTTTTCACATGCATTTTTCATCATTTTTTTGCAAAAATAATTTAAGTGTTTTATTAGACTCAGTCTAGCAATTTTAAATTTGAAAAAATGGTTGGAAAAAAATATCAAAAAAAATTATTGAAATGGGGGGTAAATTTATATATATTTTTTCTCAGTTAATTTTTAACTAAAATCTACTTATTTTTGAAAGAAAGGTTGGTGCACTAATGGAAGATAAAGTCATCATCTCTCTTGAAGGGGTTAGCAAGGAGTTCGGCGGTACTACGGTTGTCGATAATTTTAATTTGACAATCAATAAGGGTGAATTCGTCACTTTTCTTGGGCCTTCAGGATGTGGTAAATCCACAACGCTTAGAATGATCGCGGGTTTAGAGACCCCATCATCAGGTTCTATCAAATTAAATGGTGAGGATATCGTGAAGATTCCTCCTTACAAAAGACCAATTAATACGGTCTTCCAAAGATATGCCTTATTCCCATATCTTGACGTTTATGATAACGTCGCCTTCGGTTTGAAATTAAAGAAAGTACCAGTAACTATCACTAAGAAAAACGGCAAGACTGTGACAAAGATGAAACATCTTTCACGTGAAGTGATCGATCAAAAAGTCTTAAAGGCTTTAAGAGTCGTGGACTTAGAGGAACTTGAAAATAGAGATATTTCTACTCTCTCCGGTGGTCAACAACAAAGAGTGGCTATCGCAAGAGCGATTGTCAACGAGCCAGAAATTCTTCTTTTAGATGAACCATTAGGCGCGCTCGACTTAAAGATGAGAAAAGATATGCAGATCGAACTTAAAGAGATGCATAAGAAACTTGGCATTACCTTTATCTATGTTACTCACGACCAAGAAGAAGCTTTAACGATGTCTGATAAGATCGTCGTTATGAAAGCTGGTGAGATTCAACAAATCGGTAATCCAACTGATATTTATAACGAACCACAGAATGCATTCGTCGCATCTTTCATCGGTGAATCCAACATTTATAATGCGACAATGGTTGGCAAGTTGAAGGTTAAATTCCTCAACCATGCATTCGACTGTGTTGATGATTTCCCTCTCAATGAGAAAGTGGAAGTCGTGGTCCGTCCTGAAGACGTGAAGATGAAAGTCGCTAAAGGTGATGAAGTTGATGAAATCTCTGGCAAGATTGTCTCCAAACTCTTCAAAGGTATGCATTACCAATATGTCATTATGGTGGGTAGAAACGAAGTCATCGCCCAAAATACCAGAGAATTCAATGTTGACGATGTTGTCTCAATGACATTCCGTCCACAAGATATTCAAATCATGAAAAAGGATTTGGTGAGCAATATCTATGGCGATGCTTGGATTAATAAGAATAACGAAGTGATGATTTCTGAAGATCCATATGAAGCAAATCTCACTCAACTTTTACCGGGTTCATCTGTAGATGATGATGGTTATCTCGTCTCTAAAGAAGGCAAGAAATACGACCTCAACGATGCTGATGTCATCGTCGAAGTGCCAATCACTGAAGTCCAAATTACTGATGGCCATGATAACGGACAATCTAATGGCGTTGTCATCTCCACAGTTTATAAGGGCGATCACTATCAAATCATCGTGAGAACAGAAGAAGAGGAAGACTTCATCTGTGACTCCCCATATACGTTCAACGAAGGCGATTTAGTTTCCGTCTCAATCCCTCGCGAAGCGATTAAACTAACATTGAAGGGTGATATTTCCAAATATGAAATCGAATAAGGGTAGAAGAGGCTTCTATTTTCAAAGAAAATATTTGTGTATTCCATACTCTGTTTTCCTCATCCTCTTTATCATTGTTCCGATCCTTATCATCGTGTGGTATGCCTTTACTGACACGAACGGGATGCCTTCTTGGAACGCATTAGTGGATTTCTTCACTAGTTGGAGCAAGATCAACGTCTTAATCGTCTCTTTATTCGTCGCTCTTATGACGACATTAATCTGTTTGATTATCGGTTATCCACTCGCTTATTTCTTAGCGGACAAAAAGGTGAATAAAAATGCTGTTTTAGTCACTTTATTCATCGCGCCGATGTGGATCAACTTCGTCTTACGTACAGGTGCGACAAGAGACTTATTAACATGGATGGGAATCAATGGTGGTACACACCCATATTTAGCGACTCTTATCGGTATGGTGCAAAACTATTTACCATTTGTCATTCTTCCACTTTATACGACATTCTTAAAACTTGATAAGAGCCAAATTGAAGCAGCGACTGATTTAGGGGCTAGACCTCATCAAGTCTTTTTCAAAAACATCTTACAACAATCTGTCCCAGGTATCGTCAGCGCGACGATGATGACATTTATGCCAACGATGTCCAGTTATGTTATCTCTGATACTCTTTCCGAAGGAAAGATTACATTATTCGGTAACTACATTTACCTCGACTTCACTTCTAGACTCTGGAACGATGGTTCCTTCATGGCAGTGATCATGTTACTAATCATCGGTATCTCGATGTTCTTAACGAGAAACGTCGATAAGAAAGATGCAAGAGGTGAAGGTTTATGGTAAAGAAAATATTCGGCCAAACTTACATCTGGCTCATCTTAATCTTGATGTATTTACCAGTCTTAGTGCTCATCGTCTTCTCCTTTACAGAAGCGACTAACGTTGGTACTTGGACCGGATTCTCCTGGAACTTATATCCACGTTTATTCCAAGACGCGCAGATTATGACTGCCTTAGGCAATACATTGATTCTCGCTGTCGTCTCCGCCCTTGTTTCTACTGTTTTAGGTACATTAGGGGCAATCGGTGCTTTTTATAGCAAAAGAAGAACGAGAAAAGTTGTCGATATGGTCACCCAAATCCCAATCGTCAATGCGGAAATCGTCATGGCCTTATCTTTAACTGTCATGTTCGTCTTCCTTTCCACTTATGTTTTTAAAGCACAACTCATGTCTTTCTGGACATTATTAATCGGTCACGTCGTCTTATCCTTACCATTTGTTTATATCTCTGTGAAACCAAAATTAGAGCAGATGGATCCTTCTTTATATGAAGCGGCAATCGATTTAGGTGCAACTCCACGTCAAGCTCTTAGCAAAGTTATATTCCCTGAGGTTTTGCCTGGCGTTTTAAGCGGATTCTTATTATCAATTACTCTCTCTTTAGATGATTTTATCGTCACTAGATTCACACGTGGTGCGGGTTTATTAAGTGGAGATAGTCAAATTGAAACTTTATCCACTTTAGTGCAAGCCAAGATTAAAAAAGGCCCAATCCCTGTGGAGATGAGAGCATTAACAACCATCATCTTCTTAGTGGTGATTCTCGTCGTTATTTTAATCTCTGTAAGAAGATATTATGTGAGCAAAAAACGACCACATGGTAGAAGGAGGTATATGCGATGAAAAAGAATTTATTATTAGCCTCTTTATTCATCTTCGCTACTGGCTTAACTTCCTGTGGAAGTTCATCAAATAATAATGGCTCTTTAACAATCCGTATTTTAAACCTTGAAGATTATATCTATCTCAATGATCCTGATAGTGGTTACACCGAAGATGATATGACTGTGCAATTTGAGAATTATTATAAAGAAACATACGGCAAAGATATTCAAGTCATCTATGAAACCAGTGATACTAACGAATCCATTTATAACGACTTATTAACTGGTCGTACTAAATACGATTTAGTCTGTACTTCTGACTACATGCTTCAAAAATTTGTGAGAGAAGGATTAATCACTAAACTTCACAAAGCAGAAAATGAAGAAGATGACTGGTTAACTAATTATCACACTTATGCTTCTCCAACTATCAAAGCGAGATTAGATGAAATCGATGTTGCGATGAAAGATGGCAGCACCGAATATCTTGAAGATTATTGTGTAGGTTATATGTGGGGTACATTAGGCATCCTCTTTAACCCAAAATATGAAGGCTTTAGCAAAGATGCAAATCCTCTTGAAGATATGGCATACTGGAACGCTTTCTGGGATAAGAATTATAACAATACTATCTCTATTAAAGATTCAATGCGTGATACATATGCGGCAGCCTTAATGCACGTCTATGATGATGAACTCGCTGAATTAAAAGAATCTTATAACATTAGGCTTAACCGTATTAAAACCCAATATGAAGAAGGAGAGATGAGCGAAGAAGAATATAAAGAGCTCATCGCGACTACTGATAGCGATTATAACTCAAAGGTTTCCGAAATCTTTAACCGTACAGATAATGATACCTTAAAATTAGTGGCTTCTTCTTTAGAAGAACTCAAAGGTAACATCTTCGGTATGGAAGTCGACTCCGGCAAACAAGATATCGTCACTGGTAAAATCGGTGTTAACTTAGCCTATTCTGGTGATGCGGTCTATTCCATGGATTTAGCCGATGAAGAACTTAAGGATAGTGAACTTTATTATTCCGTTCCTACTAATGGCTCTAACATCTGGTTTGATGGATGGTGCATTCCAAAAGATGATTCACGTAGTGAAGAACAGTTCAAAGCCGCTCATTTATTCCTCGATTTCATCTCTGATCCAGAATATGCAGCAAAGAACATGGATTACACTGGTTACACCCCATATATCGGTGGTGATATCATTTTAGACCAAGTCCGCGACTGGTATGATGCACGTACTGACCTCATCTATTTCTACGATGAAGAAGGGGAGTATGAGAATGATGATGATCGTTATTTGTCTCTCTTCTACACTGATCCAGAAACCGATGAAGAAGTGGAAGTCTGGTATGAAGATTGCCATTTCGAAGCCGATGCTGATGAAGCATATGATGGAGTGGCCTTATATTATTATCCAAAGAATAATTTTGAAGGCGAACCATTAGATTTCAAGATTGATAATAAACAAGTTTATTATAATGAAAGACTTGTCATCGATCCAGAATGGCAAGAAGTCGATCTCTCCTATTTCTTCAATGATACTCTTGAAGAATATGAAGAAGCGACATTCTATGTCGACTATTACTGCGAAGATAATGGAGCGGTTGGTAGACAGTTCTTCGTCCAATACCCATCAGAAGAAGTAATCACAAGATGTGCGGTTATGGATGATTATGGCGATCAACAAAACATCAAAGTCCTTAAGATGTGGGAATCCTTTAAATCAAACGCTCTTCCTGTCTGGGCAGTAGTGATTCTTATTGTTACTCTCTCGCTGATGGCGATTGGATTAACTTATTATCTATTATCTAAACATCTTAAAAAGAAACTTCGCATCAAGAGACAAAACGCAAAATAAAGTAAGACCTAGCTTGTAGCTAGGTTTTTTATAGATAAAGAGATTTTATGTAGTCGATGAAGTTTTCTTCAATGACGGATAAACGATGACCTTTCCTCCAAACGAATTGATATTCGATAGAGGCATTAACACCCTTTATATATTTGCTACTTATCGAATTATTTAAGATATATCCGGTTTTTGGGAAGATACTGACTCCAACACCTCTTCCTGCTAATGCGGCTGCGTCGAGATAATTATCCATTTCACAGACGATATTTGGTTCTATATTAATATTCTTGAACCATTTTCTAATCGTATCGACATGAGCTTTACGACTTGGAACAATTAAGGGTTCGTCTTTTAGCATATTTAGCTCTATATAATCATCTTTAATAGAAGATAAATAGTGGTCTTTATTAAAGAAAACTGACATTTGCTCTTCACCGACTTTAATCTTGTTAAGCAGCACTTCATCAATTGGAGAAGTGATAACAGCGAGTGAAATGAGGCCACTTCGCATCTTTTCCACAAGATCATCGCTGTTGCCATCCACGACATGGAAATGGATATTTGGATAAGTTTTGACGAATTCACTGATCCATTTTGCAGCGATATCTGGTGCGGTACCTTCGACTAATCCAATGGATATCGTTCCTTTTAAGCCGAGATTCATATTATGAATTTCGCTGACTGTTTTATCGGAAAGAGAGAGGATGTCTTTGGCTTTTAAATATAAATATTTACCTTCTTCGGTTAATGAGAGTTTTCTTTTACCTCTGATGAATAATGTTGCGCCTAATTCCTCTTCTAATGCTTTAATTTGATTTGATAATGGTGGTTGAGACATATTTAAAATTTTACTCGCGTGAGTGATGTTTAATTCTTCTGCTACAACTACAAAGTATTTTAATGTCTTGAGGTCCATATTAATCTACCATACGAAAAAGATATGATAACTATAATATTATATGTATTTTTAATTGAAATACCAAATAATTAAGATTATTTATTATGAAGTACATTTTTGTAACAGGTGGAGTTGTATCTGGATTAGGCAAAGGGATATGTGCCGCTTCTTTAGCTAGACTATTAAAGCAAAGAGGCTATAAAGTGCAGAATCAGAAATTTGATCCATATATCAACGTCGACCCCGGGACGATGTCTCCTTTTCAGCACGGAGAAGTATTCGTCACTGATGATGGGGCAGAGACAGATTTAGACCTCGGCCATTATGAAAGATTTACGAATGTCAGCTTAGATGCTTCTAACTCGGTTAGCAGTGGCAAGATCTATTGGAATGTCATCACTAGAGAAAGAGAAGGTGGATATCTTGGACATACTGTCCAAATCGTTCCCCATGTCATCGATGAAATCAAAAGATGGATCTATACTGCTGAAGATAAAGATTTAGATATCTCGATCGTGGAAATCGGTGGAACAGTGGGCGATATTGAAAGTCAACCATTCTTAGAAGCGATTAGACAAGTGGGTAGAGAAAAAGGAAAAGATAATGTTATTTATATCCATGTTCCTCTAGTAGTGGAAATTCCTGGAAGTGGCGAAATCAAGACCAAACCTGTTCAACATTCTGTTAGAGAACTCCAGTCTATTGGTATTCAACCCGATATTCTCGTCTGTCGTTCAAGCCAACCATTAAACGATCATTTAAAAGAGAAAATATCTTTATTTACTAATGTGGAAAATAGTTGTGTCATTGAGAATTTAACGGCTTCCAGCATTTATGAAGTCCCTTTATTACTTGAAAAAGAAGGACTCACAAAAGAAGTGATTAAGAAATTAAAACTTGAAGACCGCGAACCAAATCTCCAGTTCTGGGTTGATATGGTGGAAAGAATTAAAAACGTACATAAAAAAGTGACGATTGCTTTAGTCGGAAAATATGTCGCCTTACACGATGCCTATCTCTCTGTTGAAGAAGCTCTTTATCACGCTGCTAATAATTTAGACGCCGCATTAACGATTAAATGGGTTGATTCAGAGAAGGTTACTAAGGATAATGCTTCGACGATATTTAAAGACATCGATGGGATGATTGTCCCAGGTGGTTTTGGAGTAAGAGGGATTGAAGGAATGATTGAAAGCGCGCATTATGCCCGCACAAACAATATTCCTTATCTAGGAATATGTTTAGGAATGCAAATCAGCGTCATCGAATTTGCAAGAGATGTTTTAGGCTATCACGATGCGAATTCCTCTGAGTTTGATGAGTTCACCCTTCATCCGGTTATCGATTTATCGAGTGAACAAGTGGGAATTAGCAAAAAAGGTGGAACGATGCGTTTAGGTTCTTATCCTTGTAAATTAAAAGAGAATTCTTTAGCTATTTCCCTCTATCAAAAAGAGATAATCGATGAAAGACATCGTCATCGTTATGAATTCAATAATAAATATATTGATGAGTATTTGGAAAACGGTATGGATATCAGCGGTTTATACACGAATAAAAAGCTCGTGGAAATAGTGGAGATTCCAAGCCATAAATATTTCATTGCCTGTCAGTTCCATCCCGAATTCAAATCTAGACCAAATAGACCTCATCCATTATTTACTGGGTTAATAAAAGCCTCGCTTAAGGAGAGTAATAGTTATGAAAAAAGAAGAGATTAAAAGAATTATTAAAGAAAACAACATTTCCTATTTGAGATTGCAGTTTACCGATATGTTAGGAGCCACTAAAGCGGTGGAAATACCTTCTAACCGCATTGATGACGCACTTAATAACAAGGTGATGTTTGACGGTTCTTCTATAGAAGGATTTGTGAGAATTAAAGAAGCAGATATGTATCTATATCCCGATTTAGATACTTTTTTAATTCTTCCATTTGAAAATGATCAATATGGTGGAGTCGCTAGATTCATCTGTGATGTCTATAAACCAGATGGCACACCTTTTGAAGGTGATCCTCGTTACATCTTAAAAAGACAGATTAAAAAGATGAACGATATGGGAATAGAAAAGATGTATGTCGGCTTTGAACCAGAATTCTATCTCTTTAAGAAAAATGAAGATCATTCCTTCTCCACTCGTCCTGTTGATAAAGCGAGCTATTTCGATCTCAACCCCTTTGATGATGGGGAAGATGTACGAAGAGAGATTGCTTTGACTTTAGAAGAGATGGGTTTTGAAGTGCAAGCTTCTCATCACGAAGTCGGCCCGGGACAAAATGAAATCACATTCAAATATAGCGATGTTCTTAATGCTTGTGACAAAGTTCAAACCTTTAAACAAATCGTCAAAGTGATCGCCAGAAAACACGGTTATCTCGCTTCCTTTATGCCGAAACCTCTTAACAAGAGACCAGGTAGTGGAATGCATACGAATTGTTCTTTGTTCGATGATGAAAAAGGCGATTTGTTCTATGATCCAAATGCAGATATGGAATTATCCTTACTATGTAAGAAATGGATTACTGGTATCATTAGACACACAAGAGAACTCGCTTTATTAACTAATCCAGTAGTTAATTCCTATAAGCGTTTAGTAAGTGGATATGAAGCTCCAATATATGCTTGTTGGAGCGATGCGAATCGTTCTTCTTTGATTAGAATCCCAGCGATTAGAGGAAATGCGACAAGAACAGAACTAAGAAATGTGGATGCGACAGCTAATCCTTATCTCGCTTTAGCGGGTATCCTAGCTTCTGGTCTAGAAGGAATTAATTTATTAAAAGATGACGAAATTATTCCGCCAATCAACGATAATTTATTTGAGTTAGATAATGAAGAGATTCTCTCTCGTGGTATTAACCGTCTTCCTGAAACCCTTCATTCGGCAGTCAAAGAATTCCGTAAAAGCTCTTTATTAAAAGATGTTTTAGGAGACCATTTATTCTATAAATACATCGATGCGAAAGAGAAGGAATGGATTGAATATCATACGACCGTCAGCGAATATGAATTAGAGAAATATTTAGGTAAATAAGATGTGTGGAATAGTTGGTTCAGTGGGATTACATAATCCTCATGATTACATCCTAGATGGATTAAAACTTCTCAATTACCGCGGATATGATTCCGCGGGTTTAGCCTATTTTGAACATGGCATTAAAATCTATAAAGACAAGGGTAGTGTAGAACATCTAGAAACGCTTGTTCCTCATAATTTTTCATCTTTAGTGGCGATTGGTCATACGAGATGGGCAACCCATGGAGTAGCGAATAAAACCAATTCACACCCCCATCTTTCCTATCATCAAAAGATTACAATTGTCCATAATGGGGTGATTGAAAATTATCAGGAAATAAAAAACTTCCTTTTAAAGGAAAAGTATGATTTTTACAGTGAGACAGATACGGAAGTCATCGCGAATTTACTCGATTATTTTTATACGAAAAATAACGATATGCTGATGTCGATAAAAGAAAGCATCAGTTTAATCAATGGGAGTTATGCAATCTGTTTATTTAACGATGATCATCCCGATGTTTTATATGTAATGAAACGTTCATCTCCGCTTTTAATTGGACATGGAGATGGTTTTAATCTTGTCAGTTCTGATGCTTCAGCGATGATTAAATACACGAACAAATTTATCGACTTAAATGACAAGGAATACGGTATTGTCACAAAAGACAATATTCAAATATTTAACGAAAAAGGTGAAGCGGTTAATAAGGAATATATCTCTAGAGATATCGCCGATATTGCAATCGATTTAAAAGGATATCCGCATTATATGGTCAAAGAGATTGAAGAGATTCCTGATGTCTGTGCAAAATTATTAAGCACATATTATAAAGATGGAGATTATCATTTTGATAAAGAATTAATCGATGCTCTATCTAAAGCAAACCACATCATTTTTATCGCTTGTGGGACTTCTTATCATGCTTCTTTAGTAGGGGGAAGATTGTTTGAAAGCTTCGCTAATATATCGACTAGCGAATATATCGCTTCGGAATGGGCAAATCATCCGCGCATCACTGGTGAATGGCCATTTGTCATCATGCTTTCTCAATCTGGAGAAACAGCGGATTTGATCAGCTGTTTAAAAATCATCGAAGAGAAGAAAATCCCGTCTTTAGTTATAACTAATACGGAAGGAAGCACTCTTGATAGGAAATGCCAATATTCTCTTTTATTACACGCGGGAAAAGAGGTCTCAGTTGCTTCCACGAAAGCTTATGTTGCCCAAGTGAGTTTGCTCGCGCTTATCGTAGGAGCGGTCAGCAAACAAAAATATATCTATGAAGATTTATTAAAGGCGACATCTTATATCAACAATGTGCAAAACAATATTGAAAAGATTCGTAATATCGCTTCAAATATCAAAAAATCAGAAAGTCTATATTTCCTCGGTAGAGGATATGATTATCTGCTTTCTTTAGAAGCGTCTTTAAAACTCAAAGAAGTGAGCTATATTCATAGCGAAGCTTTCCCTGGGGGAGAGATTAAACATGGACCGATTGCCTTAATCGATAAGAACACTCCTGTCATTGTCTTTATCACTGATGAAGAAAATGCGGTTCATATGCGTAACAATATTCAAGAAGTGGTGGCAAGAGGGGCAAAAGTATATGTCATATCCACGAAATCATTAGCAAAGAAGGATGATGATATCGTTTTAGATGATTTCCCTTATTATCTTACTAGTGTTGTTTCATCCACATTTGCCTTTTATCTCGCTTATTATACTTCTTTACTTAAAGGCTATAATGTTGATCGTCCAAGAAACCTCGCCAAAAGCGTGACGGTCGAATAGAATTATCTTTTTTCAATAATTATTTACTTATAAATAAAATACTCGTATAGTATTTAAGTTATGAAAACTAGAAACATTGCAATTATTGCCCACGTCGATCATGGGAAAACCACATTATTAGACCAATTATTAAAAAGTTCTGGGGCTTTTAGAGAAAATGAAGAAGTCGCGAATCGAGTGATGGACTCTAACGATATCGAAAGAGAAAGAGGCATCACCATCTTAGCCAAGACTACTTCCATCATCTATAAAGACACCAAGATTAATATTTTAGACACTCCTGGTCACGCCGATTTCGGTGGGGAAGTGGAAAGAATCATGAACATGGTGGATGGCTGCCTTCTTTTAGTCGATGCTTTTGAAGGAACGATGCCACAGACAAGATTCGTTCTTAAAAAAGCTTTGCAAGCACATGTTAAACCAATCGTTGTTATCAACAAAGTTGATAGAGCGAATATCAATATCAATCAAACATTAGATGAAGTCTTAGATTTATTCATTGAATTAGATGCTCCTGAAGAATATTTAGAATTCCCAGTCGTCTATACTTCCGCGTTAAAAGGAACTAGTTCTTTATCCCCAAATCCCGCGGATCAAAATCCGGGTATGGATGCGGTTTTAGATATGATTTTGGATAATATTCCCGAACCAAATGTTGATATCAATCAACCTTTACAACTTCAAATCGCCTTATTAGACTATAACGATTTCGTTGGTCGTATCGGTATTGGAACGATCAAAAAAGGGACGATTAATGTCGGTGATATGGTCACTGTCTCCCGTTTAGATGGTTCCACGAAGAATTTCAAAGTCTTAAAACTATTTGGATTCCAGGGCATTCATCGACTAGAAATTGAATCAGCCTCTGCTGGTGATATGGTTGCGGTGGCAGGTCTTACCGATATTAACGTCGGTGAAACGATCAATTTACCAAACCATCTCGATCCATTACCTCTTATTCATCTTGATGAACCAACATTACAGATGACATTTGCTACTAACTCTTCTCCACTTTGTGGTAAAGACGGCAAATTCTTAACTGCCCGTAAGATTGAAGAGAGACTTTTTAGAGAAGTACAAAGAGATGTGGCTTTAAAAGTTGAAAGAGTAGTGAACACGGAATCTTGGATTGTTTCTGGTAGAGGCGAATTACATCTTTCTATCTTAATAGAAAATATGAGAAGAGAAGGCTTCGAACTCGAAGTTGGTAAACCACAAGTCATCATCAAAGAAATCGATGGAGTGAAATGTGAACCATACGAAGATGTGATCATCGATGTCCCTGATGAATATGTCGGCGATGTGATGGTGCAGATGGGTGATAGAGGCGCGGAACTCGTCCATATGGATGTGAGAGAAACCGTCACTGTTCTCCGTTATGTCATCGCTTCTAGAGGTTTATTAGGATTTGTCGGTAATTTCTTAACATTGACTAAAGGTTTTGGCATTTTATCTCATACATATAAAGAATATCGTCCAGTTGTTTCTAACGATTTAGGCGAAAGACAAATCGGTGTATTAGTCGCGACTGAAGGTGGTCTTGCTACCCCATATGCGATTGAGCACGTCGAAGATCGAGGAACTTTATTCATCGCCCCTGGAACCGAGATCTATGAAGGAATGATAGTGGGTGAACATCGCTACAACTTTGATTTAGCGGTCAACGTCGTGATGAAGAAAAATCTCACTAATGTGAGAAGTTCGACAAAAGATAATACAGTGGTGTTAAAATCCCCACGCAAGATGTCCTTAGAAGCTTGTTTTGATTACATCAATTCTGATGAACTCGTGGAGATTACTCCAACGACATTTAGAATGCGTAAAAAGATTTTAAACACTTCCGAAAGAAAGAAATATGATGCACACCATAAAAATGGGGAGCAATAATTAATATTGCTGTAAATATTCTTCTGGAGTTAAGACTTTGTTATTTGCATTAATAAAGTCTTTTTTATTTCTTGTGAGAATAAAGTCGGTTTTAACACGTGACGCGACAGAGTCAATAATCGCATCTTCGAAGTCGTTAATGTTTGAGGATAGTGCTTCGATAATGTTATTTCGGTTAACTTCCTCTACTTTGGCAATTTCTAATAGTTTGAGAATTGCTTTAAGCGATGTCTGTCTGCTGTGTGTATATTTATTCACAAAGTAATACACATCTTTTATTGATGATGATGAAATATAGATAATATCACGTTTATGAATTGCTTTTTTAATAACGCTTAAAGATTCCTGATATAGTTTCTCTCTATATAAAAAGATATCGAGAAAAATGTTTGTATCAACCAAGATTTTCATATTTTTCTAACACTGCATTGATACGCATTTCTTTTAATTCATCATCCGAGATGTTAATAGGCTTACCGGTAGGATTTGCAATACCAATCATTTCATTTAAAGCAGCTAATTTAGTTTCTATATCATCTGGTTTTACTAATCGTGCGATTATCTTACCATTCTTGGTGATTAAAACATCTTCCGTTTCTGCTAGTTCAAGATACTTACCTAAATTCTTTTTGAGTTCTGTAGCTGTAATTTCCATTGGTTTGCCCTCTATAGTCATTATAGGGCTAATCGTACGATTTTCAATTAAATCGTGCGAAACTATGTTTTCCATAAAAATACCTCCTACTTATATATACCGAAAAATGTCATTATTTCGACGCGGAAAATAAAAATTATTAAAGAATTTGACTAATATCTCTTGGAGTATAGATGATTCTATGAATTTCCATGATTGGTTCGTTATCATCTTTGACAATATAAAAAATAGTGAAATGACCAACATATATTCGATAATATGTAAAGCTTCTTTTCTTTTTTGAAATATAGGGTTCAGATGACTTTGGAAAATAAGAGCGATTTATAATAGCTGTCTCGACATTATCTATAAAATCTTTTGCGGCTTTTTCATTTTTTAAGGTATCAAAAAAGTAGGAATAGATATTTTTAGATCGTCTAAGAAAAGATTGAGATATTCGATTTTGACCATTCAACTATTTGAATTGACCAAACACTTCTTCATGTGATAATCGTTTGGTAGTGGACTTGGCCTGTTTTTCTGCTTCATCCAACGCTTTTTCAATATGGTTAGTTAAAAGTTCATATTCTTTTAAGGACATCACGACCATTGACCCATAACCATTCTTTGTAAGAATAACAGGTCCTTTATTTAGGACTGCTTCTTCAATACTGGTGAAATTGTTTCTTAAATCTGATATTGGTCTAATGTCTAACATAAGCTTTACCTCTACTTATCATAATATTATCATAATTTAGCCATTTGCTAATAGTGAAGTAGTATTTGATTGTCTTACCTCCTACTTATATATACAGAAAAAAGTCATTATTTCGACGCGAAAAATATAAAAATTTATCATCAATAACGGATAATACTAGTTTTTATCAAAGATAACTTGTAATATTAGTATGATTCGATAAGAGAACCCATCATCTACTAATGTATTAGCGAGTGCCGGTTGGTGAAAAGGGCATGACTAGGTAGATGAACGCCACTCTCTTGAAGCGATTAATACCCGCCGTTAATGCTGACGAGATAGCATAATTGAGTGTCAATAATATTATTATTGGAAATAGGATGGTATCGCGGCAAATGTCGTTCCTAACAAGAACGTTTTTTATTATTTGGAGGTAGTCTTATGAGAAAGATGACTAGTGAAGAAATTAGAAACACATGGCTTAAGTTCTTTGAGAGCAAAGGACACCATGTCGAACCAAGCGCTTCTTTAGTGCCAATTAATGACCCAACTTTACTTTGGATCAATGCTGGCGTGGCCGCGCTTAAAAAATATTTTGATGGTAGTGAGATTCCTGTTTGTCGCAGAATTACTAATGCCCAGAAATCCATTAGAACTAATGATATTGAAAATGTTGGTGACGCGACTCACTTAACATTCTTTGAAATGTTAGGTAACTTCTCTATCGGTGACTATTTCCGTAAAGAAGTAATACCTTGGGCAGTGGAAATGCTCTTCTCCCCTGAGTGGTTTAACTTTCCAAAGGAAAGAATCTATGTTACATATCACCCCGATGATTTAGAAACCAAGAAATGCTGGATGGATGCTGGTATAGAAGAAAGTCATTTAATCACCAAAGAAGATAACTTCTGGGAAATCGGTGAAGGCCCATGTGGCCCAGATACAGAAGTGCACTTCGATAGAGGTGAAAAATATGATCCAGAACATATTGGACTAAGATTACTTGAAGAAGATTTACCAAACTTCCGTTTCGTGGAAATCTGGAATATCGTCTTCTCTCAGTTCAACAGCGAACCAGGTAAAAAGAGAAGCGAATATAAAGAGCTCCCAAGCAAGAATATCGATACTGGCGCGGGCTTAGAAAGATTCGCGGTTGTCCTTCAAGAGACTGATACAGTTTATGAAACTGATTTATTCTGGCCAATCATCGAACATACAGAAAAGATTGCTAATAAAAAATACGATTATAATATGCGTGCCTTTAGAGTCATCGCTGACCATATGAGAACTTGTACTTTTGCTTTAAGCGATGGAGCCAGCTTCTCTAATGAAGGTCGTGGCTATGTCTTAAGAAGACTTCTTAGAAGAGCGTCTCGATACGGTAAAGTATTAGGCATCAATAAACCATTCTTATATGAACTTGTGGATACGGTTATTGAGATTATGAAAGGCTATTATCCATATCTACTTAACAAAGCTGATTTCGTGAAAAAATCCATTAAGGCAGAAGAAGAAAAGTTCTTAAGAACTTTAAATAATGGTGAAGAAATCCTTCTCAAGAAGATTGAAGGCAGTTCTTCTTTAAGTGGAGAAGATATGTTCCTTCTCTATGACACATTCGGATTCCCAAAAGAATTAACGATGGAAATCTGTGATGAACATAATGTGAGTTATGATATCGATAGATTTAATGAACTCATGAAAGAACAGAGACAAAGAGCGAGAGATGCGCGTGGCGATCTCCAATCGATGAACAAACAGTCCAAAGATTTAATGGAATTCAAGCTTCCAAGCGAATTCACTTATGATAAAAATGATATTCAAGCGAAAGTTATCGGCTTATTCGTGAACGGAGAAAAAGTGGATTCAATCTCTGAAAGTGGAGAGATCATCTTTGATAAAACTAATTTCTATGCGGAAAGCGGTGGTCAAGTAGCCGATACAGGTGTCATTGAAAATGAATCCACATCTTTAAAGGTTAATAACGTCTTAAAAGCTCCAAACAAACAATATCTCCATTATGTGGAAGTGAGTTATGGTGAAGTTCGTGTTGGTGATACTTTCACATTAAAGATCGATAAAAAACGTCGTCAATTAATCATGCGTAATCACTCTAGCGTGCACCTACTTCAAGCCGCATTGACTGAGGTGCTCGGTGACCAAATCGCTCAACATGGTAGCTATGTCTCCGATGAATATTCTCACTTTGACTTCAATCATATGGAAAAAGTGAAAGATGAAGAACTTAAAGAAGTGGAAAGACTTGTCAATCAATACATCTCAGATGGTATCGAAGAAGAGACTAAAGTTCTTCCAATTGAAGAAGCGAAGAAACTCGGTGCGAAAGCCTTATTCAATGATAAATATGGTGATGTTGTTCGCGTTGTCACCTTTGGTGAAGTCTCTAAAGAATTCTGTGGTGGCACGCATGTTAGCAATACTAGAGATATCGGTTTATTCGTTATAGAAAGCGAAGAAAGCGTCGCTAGTGGTGTTCGTCGTATCACTGCGAGAACTTCCATTAAAGCTTATGAACTTCTCAAGAAGAGAGAAGCTCAACTCGCTTATGCGCGTGACTTATTAGGTGCTTCTTCAATCTTTGAAGTGAATGCAAGATTAAAAGCCTTATTAAATGAAAAGAATGCATTAAAGAAAGAACTCGAAACTGCAAAAGATAAACTTGCGAATGCATCTGCTAATAAATTAAATGAAGCCTTCGTGAATAAAGATGGCATTTATGTTTTAGCCGAATACATTAAAGGTGCTTCTCGTGAAGCCTTAGTTTCGATGGCGGATAAACTTAAAGTGATTCATCAAGATTACGTCATCGTCCTCATCGGTGAAACTAACCTACCAATATTAGCAATGGTCGGAGGAAACGCGAAGGGTAAATATCATGCAGGAAAGCTTGTAAAAGAGATTGCTGGTGTCCTTGGTGGCTCCGGTGGCGGTAGAGATGAATTCGCGAATGGTGCAGGTAGAGATGCTAGCAAGATCGACGAAGCTTTAAAGGTTGTGAAATAAGATGGAAAAAGCGATTGGTTTAGATTTAGGAAAAAAGACTTTAGGAATTGCAACAAGTGACTCCTTGGGCTTTGCCCATCCACTTGAAACATTCCGTTTCCCGGCCTTCCAATTTGCTCAAGGTGTAAAAAGAGTCGCGGAAGTTAGTAAAGAAAAGGGTATTACTAATATCGCATTAGGCTATCCTCTTCATCTATCAGGTCAGCCTTCGGAGATGAGTGAAAACGTCCTCAAATTCAAGGATATGTTATTAGAAGACAACCCAAATTATAAAATTGAATTAGTGGATGAAAGATTAACCTCTGTTCAGGCGAATAACACATTATCTTACCTCGATGTCAGCCATCAGAAAAGAAAGGATAATGTCGACGCGCTTGCCGCTACTGAAATACTTGAATCATATTTAAGAAGCAAGCAATATAAATAAAGGAGAGATTTATGGCAGAAATTAAAGATAATCAAATTGTGATCACCGATGATAACGGTGAAGAAATGGTGATGGAAATCTTATTCACCTATGATAACGAAGAAAGAAATAAAAAATATGTCTTCTTCTTTGATCCAAACGACGAAGACAATGTCATAGCGATGTCATATGATGAAGAGACTGGTGAATTATTTGAAATTGAAGACGATGAAGAATATGAAGAAATCGAAGAAGTCTTCAATGCATATAATGAAGATCCAGAAATCCAAAAACTCAAAGAAGATTAATAATAGATTATTATTCCAAAGATAGCGGCAACAACAATTAATAAGATTGGGTTGACCGCTTTTTTATTGACCTTTTTATAGATGAACATTCCACTTCCTAAGATGAGGAATAAAGCAAAAGCTTTACGGTCAAACACAAATTCACTAGAGAAGGAATTGCCACTGAAGAACATGAGTTTGACGAAAAGAATGATGGTGGTTGATAATATCAAAGAGATAGCAACAGGGATGATGCCGTTAAGACCACCTTTAACATATTTGTTCTTCAGGAATTTATTGATGATCATCGCGACGATGATAATGATGATGAGACTTGGGAGGATAACTCCAATAGTGGCACAAACCGCACCGAAAGGACCACCGACAGTGGAACCGATGAAGGTGGAGATATTGATGGCAAAAGGACCAGGGGTGGATTCGCTTATAGCGATGAAGTTAGTGAGCGCGTCTTCATTGATCCAGCCTTTGGATATCACCATATTCTGGATGAGAGGAATCATCGCATAACCGCCACCAAAGGTGAATAATCCGATTAAAAAGAAGGTATAGAATAATTCAAAGAATATCATTCTTTATCTCCTTTCACTTTGACGGATATCACACCAACAAGCGCGCCTATTAAGATCAAGCCAATGCTGATAAAGGGAATACTGATAGAGAATATTGATAAAGTGGTCATTGTGATTAATGAGACGATAAAGACGATGACAGAAATAGCGCTTTTATCGACGTTTTTGCTGAGTTTAATCACGGCGTTTAATAGTAGCAATATGACTGCGACCTTGATGCCTTTAAACATTGCCACAACCCATGACCAGGACATAAAAGTATCGTAGATTAATGAAATTAAAAAGATGACGACAAAGCTTGGGACAGCTAAACCAAAAGTCGCGAATATCGCTCCCCAAATACCAGCTTGTTTATAGCCCACATAAGTAGCGGTATTAACAGCGACAGGACCAGGGGTGGATTCCGCAATACCGATGATTTCAAGCATCTCAGTATCTGTCACCCATTTCTTCTTTTCAACCGCTTCTTTATGAATGAGAGGAATCATCGCATACCCCCCTCCAAAGGTAAATAGACCAATCTTCATAAAGGTGAGCATTAAAATAAGACAATTTTTCACTTTATTCATCGTAGATATTTTACAAAATATAATCCGTTTTGTCATAAATAAGTCATATATCATGAAAAAAGTAAGAAATTATTAGGCAATAACAAATGATATTGTTATAATACTAGTTGCAAAAAGAGGTATTAACTATGGCAGATAAAACTAAATTAACAAAAGAAGGTAAGACTAAACTTGAAGCAGAACTTCGTCATTTAATCGATGTTGACCGCGAAGAAGTCAAAGCTCAATTAAAAGAAGCGCGTGCCCAAGGTGACTTATCTGAAAACGCTGACTACGATGCTGCAAGAGCAAGACAAGCGGAAGTTGAAGGCCGTATCACTGAGATTGAAAACATCTTAGCTAACGCAGAGATTATCGTCGAGAAAAAAGGCGATTCCAAAAAGGTTGGCTTAGGTTCCACAGTGGATGTCGAATATCTCGAAATTGGTAAAAAAGGCACATACACAATCGTCGGTTCCGTTGAATCAGATCCATTCCAAGGCAAGATTTCTAATGACTGCCCACTCGGAGCTGCCTTAATTGGTAAAAAAGAAGGTGACATCATAGATGTCAAAGGCAATAAGCCATACCAAGTCAAAATATTAAAATTAACAAAATAATAAATTTCTGCGTCGAAATTTGCGATTTTTGCCCTCTTTATATATAGGAGGGTTTTTTATATGGTAAAAATCATCATCGGTGTAATCGTAGTGGCGGTCATTGCGATTACGGCATTCATGGTTCTTGATCCAAACATCAATTTGGTGAGAACTACTGATACGTCAAATACCACAAGCATGGACATTATGAACGAGGCGAGCAATTCACTTTCTACTCCACAATTTGTGGTAAGCATTGAAGGGGAGATTAGCAAAGAAGGTAGTTATGGTTTTGCTGAACAACCCACGATGGCGGATCTCATCGAAGCTGCAGGGGGAATTACAACTGCCGCGGATGAAAGATGCTATTTTGAAGATGCAAAATTAGATAACGGCAAAACTTATTTCATCTCCTCTCGATATGAATCTGGAAACATTTGTTCATTAGTGGAACTTAAAAAGGTGAATATCAACACTGATAATGCCGACACTTTACTCGGCATCAGTGGATTTACCACCAGCGTTGCTAATAGCATCGTTTCCTATCGTGGAGAAAAAGGGCAGTTTAATACGATTGAAGAGCTGCTTGAAGTATACGGTATTGGTAATGCGACATACCGCAAGGTGAGAAGTTACGTCATTCTTCACGAATGATTCTTCTTTTTGCCTTAATCAGCTTAGTCATTGGATTATATTTTCGTTATCACCTACTACCTTGTATTATCTTATCCCTGATTTTATTAACGATAAGCTTCTTTAGAGGCAGGAAAAAGCTTTATTTGCTCGTCAGCACTTCCTGCCTCCTAATCGGGGTTATAACGAGCTATATTTCTTTTCATTATGAAAGCAATAGTTATGATGCTTTAGTTGTTGAAGTTAAAGAGAATTATTATATTGCTTCTAGTAGATTAAAAAAACTATACGTCTATGAAAAAGATAACAAGAAAGAAGTAGGGGATATCATTCATATTGAAGGGGAGAAAAAAGAATTAGATTTTTCTCTTCTTGAAAGCGGTTTTGATTTTAAGGATTACCTCAATAAGAAAGGTATCGATTATGAATTCAAAGTTAAAAGAGAAAATGTCATCTTCTCTAACCCGTTAAGATTTAGAGATTATCAAGAGAAATTCCTCTCCCATTTTAGTGATGAATATAGAGGATTAATCGCCTCGATGCTATTAGCGAGAAACGAGGATTATAACGGTAAAGATAATCTGGATAGTCTACATTTAAATAGGTTAATTAATACAAGCGGAATATATTATGGTATTTATCTATCTTTTTTCACTTTCATCTTCTCCATATTTTTTAAGAAGAAGTGGGCAAAGCTGCTCGGATTAGTGCTTTTTACTCCCTATGTTTTTTCCTTGTTTGGCAAATTCTCTTTAATGCGATTTTATGTATTCGCTGTATTTCGATATTTCAACGAATATGTATTTAAGAAGAAGGTGCCTTTTCTCACTTATTATCCGTTAATCGGAATTGGCTTTTTGATATTTGATTATCATCTCGTATATCAGGATTCATTCATCCTAGGCTTTTCTATTCCTTTATTAGTGCAGCTCATTTCTCATTCTTTTCCGATTACCCGTTTAAGGTATAAGAAAATGCTCATCGGTGTGTTAATACTAATCTTTTTTATACCATTTGATATCAAATATCATAATGAGATATATCCTCTTTCATATCCTTTACAGGTGATATTCACTCCGATATTCACTCTTTTAGGATTATTAGGAATATTTTCTTTATATGGTTTACCGCTTTATCCACTTATCGAGCTTATTGCGCATTTGATCATTTCCATATCGAGCTTTATGGTGAATTTAAAGTTCGCTATTTTTCTTCCCGCGATGAATGAATATATCTGTTTATTTTATTACGGATTATATTTCGTCTTTTGTTATTATTATTCGATTCGTTTTCGACTTATCTATAAATATCTATTACTAGTTTTATCGGTCTTTTCATTCTGCTATATCACCCCGATTAATAACGGCTTAACTGATAGTGTGACTTTTATTAATGTAGGTCAAGGAGATTCATGTTTAATCACTCATAAATATACTAGTGTATTGATCGATACTGGAGGTTCAATATATACGGATATCGGTCAAGAATGTTTAATCCCATATTTCAAAAGTCGCAGAATCTATGATATCGATTTAGTGATAACCACTCATGACGATTATGATCATATGGGTGCCTTAGCTTCTTTAGAGAATCATTTCACTGTAAAAAATTACATAAAAGAAGTAGATAAATTCCCGATTGATATCGGAGGGATTCATTTCACAAATTACAATACTTTTTCAACATCTTCTAATGAGGAGAATGATAAGTCATTAGTGATTGGTTTTTCTCTATCTAATGTCGACTTTTTGATCATGGGAGATGCGCCGATAAGCGTCGAGAAACAGATGATGAAAAAGTATCGTCATATCCCTTGTGACATCTTAAAAGTTGGACATCATGGTAGCGATACATCAACATCAGACGAATTCGTTAAATTCCTCTCTCCAAAAGAGGCGATAATCTCTGCGGGAAAGAACAATAAATATGGTCATCCCCATAAAAGTGTGATTCAGACTTTAAAGAACAATAATGTCAAAATACGTTCGACATTTATTGAAGGCAGTATCTCTTATACTTATTATTCTTTTGCTCTATAATATATTTATGAGCAAAGACTATATCATCTTCCTCTGTCACGGGAATATTTGCCGTTCTCCAATGGCCCAGTTCATCTTTTTGGATGAAATTAACAAAAGAGGATTAAGTGACAAATATGAAGTTGACTCAATGGCGGTCTCTTATGAAGAAGAAGGTAATGATATCGATTATCGAGCGAAACAACAGATGAATAAGAATCATATTCCGTTTTCTTATCATCCCGCGCATCGCATTTCTAAAGATGAATTTCTCAAAGCTAAAGTGATTTATACGATGGATAATAGCAATATCTATTTTTTAAAAAGGATTTTTCCTGATTTAGACCATTCTAAGGTTAGATTGCTCAATCATCCTTATGAAATCTCTGATCCATGGTATACCCATAATTTTGATTTGGCCTTTAAGGAAATACATCAAAGTATAGTGAAGATATTAGATGGGGGTAATTTATGACACAGAAAGAAAGAATGTTAAAAGGAATGCTTTATGATAGTGGAGAAGAAGAATTAGTGAATCTTCGTACTCGCTGTCATAAATTATGCCGTGAATATAATAATTTAGATGATACTGATCCAAGAAGAAAACAAATATTAAAAGAATTTGGTTTTGATGAATCTATTTATCTACAAGGACCGATATATTTTGACTACGGCATTTTCACTCATATTGGAAAGAATACTTATGCGAATTTCAACCTCACTGTTTTAGATACTTGCCCTGTAAACATCGGTAACAATGTCTTTATTGGTACTGGTGTATCAATAGTGACACCTCTTCATCCATATTGCCCTGATGATAGAAATATGTATTTCAGTGAAGAAAAAGGACGAATGATGAATAAGGAATACGGTAAGCCTATCACTATAGGTGATAACTGTTGGCTATGTTCTAATGTGACCGTCACTGGTGGAGTAAATATTGGTGAAGGCTGCATCATTGGTGCGGGTTCAGTAGTGACCCACGATATTCCTCCCTTTTCTTTAGCGGCAGGTAATCCCTGCAAAGTCATTAGAAAGATAAATGCACAAGATCATCAATTATTTAAGGAAATGGATCAAGAATAAATCTATAATATAACTATGTTATATATCGTATATGGTAGTCAATCAGCATTAGTGAGATCTCGCATCAAGAAGATATGCCAAGAAGAAGTTGGCGAACTTGATGAGATGAATTATGTGCGTTTCTCTTATCCAGAGAACTCTATTTTTGAAGTTCTTGATGAGGCGAGTTATGTCCCTCTTGGATATGATAAGAAAGTAATTGTCTATAGCGATTTTTCCTTATTAGGAAAAGTGGATAAAAAGACCAAGGAATCAGATCAATATAAAGCTCTATTATCTTACTTAAAATCTCCAAATGAACAAACGACATTAGTCTTCTCTTTATATGAAGATAAAATCGATGATAAAAATGAGATTGTCTCCCTCATTAAAGATAATGGGACAGTGATATCTCGTCCTCTTCCTAATGAAATTGAATGGAAAGAACTAGTCGCGAGATTTATTAAAGAAAAAGCAGGTGGGGCGAGTATTGACCGCGATGCTTTAATTGAACTCGCAAATAGAACGTACTGCGATGTTGACCTTATGCGTAATAGCGCGAAGAAACTCGCTTTATATACTAACCATATCACTCATCAAGATGTGGTATTGATGGTGGAAAGACCATTAGAAGAAAATGTCTTCCAGATTTTTAACGCGTTATTAGACGGCAAAAACGGAGTTGCCCTTCGCATCTATCGAGATTTAAGGGTTAAGGGAGTAGAACCAGTCAGTTTAGTGACGACTTTATCTAACCAGCTTAGAACGTTTTCCATGGTCCATTATTTAACTAAAAACAATTATTCAATCAAAGGAATAAGCGAAGAATTAGGAATCAATGAAATCAGAGCGAAGATTCTTTCCCGCCAAGTTTATAATATGAAAGAAAATGCGATTAAAAGAGCATTTGATGAATTATATAATTTGGATTACCAAATTAAAAGCGGCCAAGTAGACCGCTTCTATGCTTTTGAATTATTTCTAGCAAATTTTAAAGTACGATAATAAATGATTAAGCTTCTAATGAGTTAATTAAACGGGCAACTGTGCTTTTTTGTCTCGCTGCAGTGTTGGCGTGTTGAATACCATCAGAGACACTCTTGTCGATTAAAGAATAAGCTCTTAATGATGCTTCTTTTGCTTTTGCTGCGTCTTTAGCTTCGACTGCTAATTTGACCTTTTTGATTTCGGATCTGATAGCACTCTTAGCGGATTTATTTCTGAGACGTGCTTTTTCGTTTGTTTTGTTGCGTTTAATTTGACTTTTAATATTTGCCATTTTTCTACCTCTTTTTTAAGCGTCGCTTGTTATATTACCATAAATGAAACATAATGCAAATAATATTTGTATTAGTTTTTGTGCTTTTTGTTCTTTAATTCGTCAATTTCTTCAACGACATCGAGAACACAAGTGAGTTTACCGTACTTATTTTCTGGGATTGTCACCTTGAACTTTTCATTCACTTTTTGCATGAGTTCAACATAGTTCATGGAGTCACCACCTAAGTCATTGATCCAGTGAGCATCATTCTCAATTTTGAATAATGGGAGGATTAAGACTTCAGAGAATAATTCTCTTACTCCATCAAGATATTTATCTAATACTTCTTGTGGAATCTTTTTGCTGACTTTGACATTTTGTTTACCGTCAAGAGAGATATAATCTTTAGAACCCGCTTCAATCGCTTTTTTCACTTGATAACGTTTGACTTTCATATTGTTAGCGAGTGGAAGTTTATTACGAGCGAAATAGAGTTCTTCAATCTTCACCCCATGTGGTAAATCTTCTTCGATTTTCTTAACCTTTTCTTTTAACTCTTTAATCTCTTCTTCTTTGATGTGGTTATCAACTTCTAAAACGAGAACGACAGCTTCATCAGTGGAACCTTCTTTTTGTTTACCAAAGATACAAATCTTGTTGACGTTATTGAGGTTTTGGAAATACATTTCCAATTCATCAGGGAAGATGTTCTCACCATTCGCATTGACGATGACGTCTTTCATACGGCCTCTGATATAGTATCTACCTGTGGCATCGACTTCGGCGATATCACCAGTGTGGAAATAACCTTCTTCATCGACAGAAGATTTGGAGAGTTTTCCGCCGATAATCTCTTTGATGTGGACAGCTTTACTTCTGACAAGAAGTTCGCCTTTACCAGTTCCAGAATCATCTTCTTTAATCTTATATTCCACTCCATGAAGTGGCTTACCGATTGAGCATTTTAATCTGTCATCAACGTTTGGTGATAATTCAACAGATGTCACACCGATCTCAGTCATGCCGTATCCGTTATATAAGTTATAGCCGATACCATTGATAATAGTGGCAGTGTGGTTATTAAGATACCCACCTCCTGAGATACAGTATCTGACGTGGCTACCAATGATATTCTTTTGAATCTTCTTTAAAGCGATGCGGCTCGCGCCTAAACCCGCTTCTTTCTTATCGATTTTACCAGTATGGTAACCGATCATCTTATCGAGAACTTCTTGCTTTTGTGGAGTTTGCATTGCTTTCTTTCTCTCTAAGGCAGTAGCGATGCCATCCCAGAATAGTGGGACAGAGAAGACGTGAGTGACTTTTCTCTTCACACATAATCCTAAGAGGTCTTTCGTGCTATTGGAGGCTGGGAAGACCAATGTCTTACCATAGAATGTGAACCAGAGGAAGACAGCGACGAAACCAAAGATGTGATGAAGTGGAATCATCGCGAGAATCTTGAGCTTGCCGAGCTTTCTAGGATACATCAAATCAACTGTTGTATCGCCCATGTCTAAGGATTCAGCGATTTGGTTGATGAGGTTTTCTCCGTTATAGACCATGAGCTTAACGTCCCCAGTAGTACCGCTGCTACAGAAGATGACTTCATTTTCCCAAGTTGGGGTGAATGAATAATTATGAGTTTCTTCGACGATATCATAAATCGATAATTTGTTTATTGAGTATATATACATATCATCGGTGACAATCGCGATAGCATTAGTTTGTTTTAAAAGGTTTTCTGTGCCTTCTTTAGAAGTTTTAGCATCGATTAATAGTGGTTTATAACCAGACATTAAGATTGCCCAGAACATCTCACACCAACGTGGACAGTTCGCGACTTTTAAACCGATGACTCTATTTTTTGGTTGTTGATATAAAAGAGAGGAAATCGCACTGGCGAATTCAAAGGCGTGCTTACGATATTTGGAATAGCGATAATGTCTAATCTTGCCATTATCATTGGTATATTCCATTGCGACAGAATGGAGATTTCTCTGGGTGGAGAAATTAAAGATGTCCTCCATCCTTAGGGATGTGCCGAATAATTCTTTGGCGCTTGCGAGATATTCTTTTGCTAATTTATGTTGCTTTTCAATTTTCATTTTTTCTTTTGCTCCTTATCTCTTTGAGTTCCTGTTCAATCTTGGCGAGTTCTTGTTCTAATTCCTCGATTTCATTAACAGGTGGTATCTCCTCTTCAAGAGGTTGTTCTTCTTTTTGTATTTCGTTTAGATAAACATGATATCTTTTCAGTATTTTATGATTTTCAAATCCATATAATTTCACATCGATGAGCTTATCATTCATATCGAGGACCATATATGTGGATCCAAATTCACTTCGTGGATAGGCGATTGAGCCAGGGTTGATAAAAGCTACCCCTTTTCTTTTCACGCATTCGGGGACATGAGTGTGCCCGTAGATATAGACTTTGACATCCTTTTCTTCTAATTTCTTCGCTGTAATTTCTTTCTTATGACGCATTAAAATGTTCCCAAAAGGAGTGGGAATTAATAATTCTTCTTGCATATCGAAAGAGTAGTCACAGTTGCCGCGAACAGTGCGGAATGGATAGATGCTGCGTGGGTGAGATTCGGAATCGCCAGCATGAAGGTATAAATCGACATTTGGCCATTTTGCGATGAGCTCATCAACAGCGTCGCTATTACCATGACTATCGGATATTAATAAAATTCTCATATCATATAAATGATAAAAGAAAATTGGCCATTATTTCAATAATTTACTTATTATTGATGATTTTTTATATAGTTTTTTGTAAAATGACTAGGATGAATAACGCGAAAGAGATCAAAATTCTATTTATGGGCACCCCAGAAATCGCCGCGGGTGTTTTAGAGAAACTCATTTTATGCGGTTATAACATCGTCGGAGTTGTTTCTCAACCTGATCGACCAGTAGGAAGAAAGAAATTATTATTACCCACGCCGACAAAAGAAGTGGCTTTAAAATATAACATTCCTTGTTATCAAGTGGAGAAGATTAGAAAAGAATTTGACTTTGTCAATGAGATTAATCCTGATTTAATCTTAACTCTTGCTTATGGACAAATTATTCCTCAAGCTCTCATCGATATTCCGCGTTTTGGATGTTTGAATCTTCATGGTTCTTTACTTCCAAAATATCGTGGGGCCGCGCCAATCCAATACGCTTTAATCAATAATGATAAAATCACAGGAATGTCCCTTATGGAAATGAACGATAAGATGGATGAGGGAAAAGTGTATGCGACTAACGTCATCGATATTGATGAAGATGATAATGCGACTAGCTTATTCATGAAGATGGGAGAAGCGGCATTTGAACTCGTCAATGACTGTTTAGATGACTATCTTAACGGCAAACTTCCAGGAGAAGAACAAGATTCCTCTTTAGCGAGTTACTGCCCAACTATTAAAAAAGAAGAAGAGAAATTGAATTTTAATGATTCAGTAACAAGAATGTATGGTTATATTCGCGCGTTAAGCGATGAACCAGGAGCGTATTTAATTCATCAAGAAGAGACGATTAAAATATTTAAAGCGAAGATTGTTTCCTATGACATTAAAGGTCAATTAGGTGAAATATTACAAATCGATAAAAATGGGATACTTTTACAGTGTAAAGATGGTATCCTCTCCCTTATTGAACTACAAAAGCAAGGGAAGAAGAGAATGGGATATAAAGATTTCGCGAATGGCAATGTCTCTTTATTACATCAAATATTGAAATGAGATTGAAATTAAGCGTTCATCAACTAGTGGATTTTTTATTACGAGAAGGCGATATCGATTCTCGTATTTTTTCTCGTTCGACGATGAATGAAGGAACAGAGATCCATTCTCGTTATCAAGCTAGCCAAAATAGTGCCTATCTCTCTGAATATCCATTGATGACCGATTTAGTGGTCGATGATATTGAAGTGAGCATTGAAGGACGCGCGGACGGAATCATCAAAAATGGACCAGAAGATTATATCATCGATGAGATCAAATCGACGGTCGCTCCTTTAGAGGAGTTCTATGAGAGCAATAAGAATTGGCATCTCGGTCAAGCGAAAGTATATGGCTATATGTTCTTAAAAGAACAACGTTATGATCATATCGGTATTAGACTTACATATATTCGTCAAGGTGAAGAAAGTGAGAAGAAGATTTATGATTTCTCTTTTTCCTATCTTGAGCTTGAACAATTCGTCATCGATTTAGTCAGTGAATATCTTGATTTCTATCGCTTAATCTCCTCTTTAAGAGAAAAAAGAAATGAATTTATCAAAGCTTTACCTTTTCCCTTTGCTAAAACTAGAGGTGGACAGCAGAAATTATCTAAATATTGTTATGGGATCGCTGTTAAGGGCGGTAAATTATTTGTCGAAGCCCCAACGGGTATTGGTAAAACAGTTTCCACATTATTTCCTTATGTAAAATCGCTTCCTTTAGATGATGAAGCGAAAATCTTTTATTTGACCGCGAAGAATAGTGGCAAAGAAGCCGCGGAGAAATGCATGGATATCATCGATGGTAAATCTGGGAATATATCCTATATCAATATCACCGCGAAAGAGAAGATCTGTTTATGTAAAGGCAAAGCCTGCAACCCTGATGAATGTCCATACACTAAAGGGTATTATTCCAAGATTGCTAATGTTATTAAATATAGTTTATTCACCTATCATAAATTCGATTATCATACAGTTTTAAATATTGCCGAAGAATTTATGGTCTGCCCATTTGAACTGGAATTAGATTTATCTAATTATATCGATGTAATCATCTGCGACTATAACTACGTATTTGATCCAATATCATATTTAAAAAGATATATGGATGAATCTAGAGAACATTATCTTTTATTAGTGGATGAGGCGCATAATTTAGTGGACCGTTCAAGGAGCATGTACAGCGAATCTTTAAAAGAAGAAGATTTCATCAAGATGAAGAAATCACTTCGTAAAAAGCCACTTAAGAGATTAAAGGCTAATTTTGCTAAACTCTCTAAGCGATTCAACGCTTTAAAAGATGAATATAATCAGGAATATAACCTCATCTCATCAATAGATGATCTCACATATCGCATTCTTAATCGTTTCATCGATATCATGAATGAAATCAATAAAATGGAGAGCAAAGAAATCACTCCTGAACTTCAAGATTTCTTCTTCAATGTGAATAGATTTCTAAAGATTTATGAACTGAGCAATGATTCCTTTATCATCTTTATCCATAAAGTTGGGGACTTAATATCTATTAATATCTCTTGTTTAGATGCTTCTAAATTCTTAAAAGGGATCGCGAATAGTGTAAAAGGAGTCACCTATTTCTCAGCGACTTTATCGCCTATTGATTATTATGTCCAAACTTTAGGAGGAGAAAGGCATTTAGAACCTGTTTTATTCCTTCCTTCTCCATTTAAAAAAGAAAACTTAAAAATATATACATGTCCAAAAGTGTCTGTGAAATATAGAAATAGAGAACAAACATATGAACTCGTCGCAGACTATTTAAAGACTTTTATCGAAGGTAAGATTGGTAATTATCTCATCTATTTACCGAGCTATGATTATCTTGATAACCTTCAAAAGGTTATAGATCTTCCATTAAACGTCGATATCTATTATCAAAACCGCGAGATGAACGACATTGATAAAGAAGAATTTTTATCGCATTTCGTCGACTCTCCCACTAAGACCACGGTTGGCTTTGCGGTTATCGGTGGGGCTTTTGGAGAAGGGATTGATCTCGTCAGCGATCGTTTAATTGGAGTAGCTATCATCGGTATAGGGATGCCGCGTATCAATTTCATCTCCGATCAAATAAGAGATTATTATAATGAAAATGAACTCGATGGCTATAATTACGCGTATGTATACCCAGGTATGAATAAGGTGATGCAGGCGATTGGAAGAGTCATCAGAGATGAAAATGATCGTGGAGCGGTCCTATTAATCGATGAGAGATATGCCTTAAATGAATACCGCGACCTCTTTAGAAGTGAATGGGATGAATATGAAATGATTTTATCGACTGATGAACTTCGTCAATCTTTACAAGATTTCTATGAAGAAAAATGATAAATTATAGAATTAGTTATGGAAATAAAGCAGGACAAAATTAGAAACTTCTCAATTATCGCCCACATCGATCACGGTAAATCCACCCTTGCGGACCGTATTTTAGAACGCACTGGTGTGGTGACTGCCAGAGAGATGAAAGACCAAATTCTCGATTCGATGGATTTAGAAAGAGAAAGAGGAATCACCATTAAACTCAACTCTGTAACCTTATCCTACAAAGCTAAAGATGGAGAAGATTATATTTTCAATCTTATAGACACTCCAGGGCACGTTGACTTCTCTTATGAAGTATCGCGTTCATTGGCGGCTTGTGAAGGAGCGATTTTAGTAGTGGATGCCTCTCAAGGGGTAGAAGCGCAGACTCTCGCAAACTGCTATCTAGCAGTGGATAATGATTTAGAGATTGTCCCAGTCATCAACAAAATTGATCTTCCAAGCGCTCAACCAGATAGAGTGAAAGCGGAGATTGAAAAGCGTATCGGCGTTCCTGCTGATAATGCTTTATTAGTGTCTGCAAAGACTGGCTTAGGCATCGATGAATTATTAGAAGCCATCGTGAAATATGTTCCTGCCCCTAACGGTAATCCAAATAGTCCATTAAAAGCTTTAATCTTTGATTCATATTATGATTCTTATCGTGGAGTAGTGATGCTCGTAAGAATCAAAGAAGGAAAAGTTAAGGTAGGAGATAAAATCTCCTTGATGCAGGCTAATAAACAATATATCGTCACTGAACTTGGCATTAGAACGATTCAAGAAATCCCGGTTAAGGAATTAACCACGGGTCAAGTGGGATATATCTGCGCTCAGATAAAAGACATCAGAGATGTCCGTCCAGGTGATACTGTGACTCACACCGATGAACCATGTAAAGAAGCTCTTCCAGGATATCGTTTGATCAATCCAATGGTCTACTGTGGTTTATACCCCGTTGATAGTGATGATTATAACGATTTGAAGGATGCTTTAGAGAAACTATGTTTAAACGACGCTTCTTTGCAATATCAAGCTGAAACTAGCCAAGCCCTTGGTTTTGGCTTTAGATGTGGCTTTTTGGGCCTTTTACATATGGACATTATCCAAGAGAGAATTGAAAGGGAGTTTGGTTTAGGTTTAATCTTGACCGCGCCAAGCGTTATCTATCATGTCAATTTGACAGATGGGACAACCATCAACATTGATAACCCTTCTGCTCTTCCAGATGCAACGCGTATTTCTTCTATAGAAGAACCGTATGTAAAAGCTGAGATTATGACCCCAAAAGAATATGTGGGAGCGATCATGCAGCTCTGTCAAGAGAGAAGAGGAATCTATCTCGATTTAGAATATTTTGATGATACGAGAATGATTCTTCGTTATGAACTACCTCTCAGTGAAATTGTTTACAATTTCTTTGATAGACTTAAAAGCTGCACGAAAGGATATGCTTCTTTCGATTATGATTTCTCTGATTATAAAGTGGGGCAATTACAAAAACTCGATATCTTATTAAATGGACAAGTTGTTGATGCTTTAAGTAGCATCGTCTATAAACCTGATGCTTATCATCGTGGTCTTGGCATAATTCGTAGAATTAAAGAAGTGATTCCTCGTCAGCAATTTGAGATCCCAATTCAAGCAGCGATTGGCAATAAAGTAATCGCCCGCGTGGATGTTAAAGCTGTGCGTAAAGATGTCTTAGCCAAGTGTTATGGTGGTGATATCTCTCGTAAGAAAAAGCTTTTAGAGAAGCAAAAAGAGGGCAAAAAGAGAATGAAGAAAGTCGGTTCTGTGGAAGTACCGCAAGAAGCATTCATGTCAGTACTCTCTATTGAAGATACAGAAGATTAGTATAAAATTAGTAATTTTTTAGTAAATTATTGTTTTTAACAATTGCTTATTATAAACTGAATGTAGAGGTGATAATATGGCTAATAGTGATTTAACAATACGTTTTACCGATGAGAAATACGCTTCGAAAAGCGAAGTGATGAAGGAATTAGGCACTTCCTTAGTGGACAATATCTGGTCCAACATTTTAGCGTATCGTCGTTCCCATTATTTGAAGACTACTTTAAAATGTCTCGACTTCAGCGATCTTCTCTTATATAGAGGAGAGGGTATCGCTAGTCTCATTTCCTCCTTTGAAGAAAAATTATCTCATTATATCTCTGAATGTGAAATATTTAGCGATGATGATAAACTATTTGAACAGTTCAAACTCAATAGCAACGCCAATCTCATCTCCTATTTATCTAGTTTTCATAAACAAGAGAAAAGCGAAGCCCTTTCTCGTGAATTGGTGAAAGGCACATTAAGACCAAATAATGAGATTGATGAATTCTTGCTTAGATATAAATCTACTTTAGACTCCCTTTCCGTATTTGAAATCAACGAAGAATTTATTCTTCGTCTTCACGATAATTTAGTGGGTAAATCTGAAGGATATCGTCAGTCAGATGATAATTCGATTAATAACCGCGTCCTCATCGATCGCTTATATAGCAGCTCTAAAGCCGCTTATATCCCTATGTTTATGGGCCAACTCATCAGCTTTATTCGTAACAGCGAACTTCCATTTGTCTATAAAGGCATTATCGCATGTTATTACCTTAACTTAGTTAAACCGTTTAATAATTATAATGAAGAAGTATCTTTGCTCTTATTAAAGGCCATTCTTATGAATGAAGGTGTGGGACCTCTTATCAAGATTGTCCCATTAGAAAAGGTATTAAGCTTACCAACTGAACAATTAAGCAAAATGCTTAATGATTCTCAAAGATATTCTGATGTCACCTATTTCCTATATCATTCTCTCCATAGCTTCAACTTAGGAGTTGAGGAGATCAGCGATTATCTCGCTTTATATAAAGGAACGATTCTTAGAGAAGAAACATATCAGGAAGATGAAGTTCTTCAAGATGATTTACTTCAAGAACCTGAAGAATCTGTCATTCAAGCTGAAGAGCCTGTCCCAATGACTGTGCAAACTGAATTACCTCTATTTACTGTTAATGAACCTCTTAAAGAAGAAAAACCGGTTGAAATGAAAAAAGAGGAACCCGTTAAACCAGTCATTAAGAAAGAAAAGAAGGCCAAACCAGCCAATGAGGATTTGCAACCTACATATACTGGTATTGCTATTAACGTAATCACTCCCGAACTCGATGAAAAAGAAGCCTTAAAACTTGAGAAACAACTTCTTGAACTCGACCCATTATTACGTAAGGGAGAGGCAAAATTCTATGCGCGTCACTGCGTGCTTGGAAGAAACTATACAATCCAACAATTTAAGAAAACTAATCACTGCGCGTATGAAACTGCTAGAACTGGAATGGATCATCTAGTAGAATTAGGTTATTACCGTAAAGGTGCGATTAAGAATAAATTCATCTACACACCAATTCCTAGGAGGTAAAGAAAATGGTATTTGCAAGCTATGCTGGACAAGCATTCATGATTCTTGGAATCATCCTCGGGGTTTTCGCGGTTATCGCTCTCCTCGCTTTTGCGATTTACCGCTTATCCCATCCAAAGCTTAAACAGGATGATAAACCTGAGGAATCACAGATTGTTAATGAAGAGCTTAATCGAATCTTAAAACCTATTGATGATGATGAACTCGCCAAAAAGGTCAACGAATACGAAGATAAGGATGAATAAACCAACTTCTTTATACATTCACATCCCTTTTTGTGAACATATCTGTTCTTACTGCGATTTTCCAAAATTGCAGTATTTTTCTACTTTTTCAAATAAATATTTGAAGAGATTAAAAGAAGAACTTGATTCTTATCATATTAACGAGCAATTAGAAACTATCTATGTCGGTGGTGGCACGCCAAGTGCTTTACCTTTTGACGAATTAAAACAGTTATTAGAGATAATTAAACCTTATTCAAGTGGAGTTATAGAATATACTTTTGAAGCTAATCCTGAATCATTATCCTTAGATAAAATCAAATTATTGAAAAGCTATGGGGTGAACCGCATCTCTTTAGGTATGCAGTCCACGCAAGAGAAATATTTAAAAGTGATGAATAGACATCATTCATTTTTTGATGTGAGAAAGGTGGTTGATAATCTAGTTGATGAAGGAATAGATAATATCAATGTCGATTTAATCCTTGGCTTGCCAAATATGAATTTAAAGGATTTAAAGGCCGATTTAGACAATGTTTTAACTCTTCCGATAAAACACCTTAGCTGCTACTCTTTGACCGTTTCTCCGCATACTGCTTTCTATATAAACGGCATTAAGCCTCAAGAAGATGATGTGATGAGAGAATATTATGATTTCGTGCATTATTATCTATTAGATAAAGACTTTATTCATTACGAGGTTTCTAACTGGGCTAAAGAAGGCTATATGAGCAAACATAATCTCACATATTGGAAAAACGAACAATATTATGGAGTGGGCTTAGGAGCCTCCGGCTATATCGGTAATATTAGATACACGAATACAAAAAGCATTAATCAATATAATAACGGTCATAATGAAAAAGAAGAGGAAGTCGTGGACCTCCCTTCACTTAAAACCTATATGATCATGACTAATCTCAGAACGATATATGGATTAGATTTAAATGAATATAAAGCATTATTTAATGAAGATTTATTGGCTGTAAAAGGCGTTGAAATCGCTTCATTAATCGGTAACAAATTAATTAAAATTGAAAATCATAGATTGATTCCAACTTATGAAGGGATGATGGTGCTCGATCAGCTCATCCTCGAATTATTATAAAAAAAAGAACCCGTAAGGGTTCTTATAAAGGGGACTATGAATTAGTCAATATTGATGTATTGAGGTTCTTCCTTGACTGGTTCAGTCTTTTTAATCGTGAGAGTTAAGACGCCTTTATCAAGTTTCGCGTTGATGTGATCGTATTTGACTTCATCACCGACATAATAGCTTCTTGCAAAGGAACCATATTTTCTTTCACGATAGATGTATTTCTTCTCTTCTTCTGTCTTTTCATCAAATGATGCTTCAACTTTTAAGTAGCCATCTTCAAGTTTGAGTTTGATATTTTCTTTTTCGACATTTGGAAGATTGATCTTCATTTCATATCTGTCATTATATTCGATAATATCTGTGTCCATTGAATGGGCGTAATCTTTCTTGTCACTTGAGAGGAAGAAGTCGAAGAATGGGTTGAATGTAGTAATAACGTTGTTTTTCATAATTTAATTACCTCCTGAATTACTTTTAGCACTCATTCGCTTTGATTGCTAACACCTATATTGTATCATTTATTAGCACTCTGTCAAGTAGTTTGCTAAAAATATTTAATACATAGTATAAAGTATTGAAAATCACAAAAATATTTATAAAAATGCTTTAAAATTTAGTCGCAATTAAAACCCTCCTACATTTGTAAGAGGGCATATAAATTAATAATAAGGATAATAATACAAACGTTATTTTTTATATTTCTGAATGATAATATTTAAATCATTGATGATGTTATCAACCGTGGTATCGTTATTTTCGAAAAATAAAGAATTGCCAAGTAAATCATCAATTGAGGTATTTAATATTCGTGATATATTTTTCAAAGTATCAAAAGACGGTTCGGTATCACCATTCTCATAATTAATATAACTTTGCCTTGAAACGTTCAGTTTGTCTGCCATTTCTTCTTGTGTGATGTTCTTTGCTTTGCGATATTTTTTTATATTATTTTCCTTACAAAAAGTGTAAAGAAAATCTTTACTAATTTTTACTTAAAAATTGAAATGTCAAATAAATTTAGATATTATTTTACTATAGTGTAAAGAATATATTTACATAGAATGGAGACTATATATGAAAATAAATAAATTTTTAGGTTTATCTATTTCGCTTTTGTTATCTATTGGATTATCTTCTTGTGTAACTAAAGATCAAGCTGCATCACAAGGCCCAAAAGGCGATAAAGGTGATCAAGGTGAAACTGGTCCAGCAGGTCCTGCAGGTGCAGATGGTCTGCCAGGCACTGATGGTGCTACTTGGATATCAGATGATCAAGCACCAACAAGAGCTGATGGCAAAGACGGTGATTTTTATTTAGATACTACAACTTATAACATATATTTAAAAAATAATGGTTCGTGGTCTAAAATTGGGAATATTAAAGGTGAAGATGGTTCAACCCCAACAATTGGAATTAGTGATGGTGGATATTGGATTATAGATGGATATACAACAACTGTTAAAGCTATTGGGGAAGACGGTTCCACTCCAGTCGTTACTATTGGTAATAATGGTAATTGGTTTATTGATGGCGTCGATACAAATAAAAAAGCTCAAGGCCCACAAGGTATAAAAGGTGAAGATGGTGTCGATGGCAAAGATGGTAAGAATGGTAAAGATGGAGCAGATGGCCAGCCTGGCAAAGATGGCAAAGACGGCAAAGACGGCGCTCCTGGAGCTGACGGAGAAGATGGTGCTCCTGGTCAAGACGGAAAATCTGCGTTTGAAATCGCTGTTGAGAATGGATATGTTGGTACCGAGGAACAATGGCTCGCAACTTTGAAAGGCGAAGATGGCGAAGATGGCAAAGACGGATCTAATGGTCTTCCAGGTACAAATGGATCTACTTGGTTAACAGGAAATGGCCAGCCTTTAGACGATAGCGGTAAGAACGAAGATTTATATTTGGATTTAGAAACATATGATTTATATATAAAATCAAACGATAATTGGAACCCTGTTGGTAATATCAAAGGCGCAACCGGAGAGAAAGGACATGATGCTGATACATATGGCATAACGTATACAGTGTCCTTTGATTCAAACGGTGGTGAACTAATTGATAGCGAAGACACTGTCGAAGCTAAATATGGCGAAAAAATAGATTTACCGCTAGTAGAAAGGGATGGCTTCATCTTCACAGGGTGGTTTACAGGTTTTGGCATCAATGATGGTAAATTCTCTAATTCTAACTCTGTTACTTCTGATATGGTGCTTTATGCTGGTTGGGAAGCGGAAGATATTTATTCCATTTATTACCATAGCAATGGCGGAACAAATGTAGAAACATCTAAGATTGCAAACAAAACATCAGTAAATGAACTTCCTTCACCACTTAAAATGGATTGTGCATTTGCAGGGTGGTATTATGATGAAGAACTAAACAATAGAGTTTCATATCCATTTGTTATGTCTAATGATTTAGATTTGTACGCAAAATGGGAAACAGCATATTATCAGTTGTCTTATGATACTGTTGGAGGGGATGAAATTGAGTCCGATGTGTTTATCGCTGGAGCTGAAGTGAATGAACTTCCAACCCCAAGTAAACTCTACAAAGCTTTTTCTGCTTGGTATTTTGACTCTGGCTATACTAAATTAGCAACCATTCCATTTGAAATGCACGAAAACACGACTCTTTACGCAAAATGGAATAACACAAATAGCACCATTTCCTTTAACACTAATGGTGGTAACGAAATCAGTGATTCTCCTGAGATTACTGGCTCATATGTAACACAACTTCCAACCCCAACTAAAGATTCATATTCATTCTTAGGATGGTTTACCGATCCTCAACTTAATTCTCCTGTTGAACTCCCATATTTGGTTACAGGAGACCAAACATTCTATGCAAAATGGTCTTATGTTGACCCATATCCTGGATACACAAGAATTTCAACGTTCAATCAGTTGAAGGCAATAAGTAATATGTCTGGAAAATATGTTTTAACCCAAGATATTGATTGTTTAGGTGGAACAATAACGACTATTGGCACTGAGAAAAATCCATTTAAAGGAATATTTGATGGTGCTGGCCATACAATATCTAACATTTTAATAAATGCGAATGGCTCAGATTTAAAGAACTATGGTTTATTTGCTTACAATAATGGAACCATTAAAAATGTTAAGATAGATAATGGAATTATATCTTTAAACAATCCAGCAGATGCTTCAGAAGATACATATAGGATTGTAAATGTTGGAGTTGTTGGAACTAATACCGGATCATTATCTTGCATTTCTTCTAATCTTTCTATTACAGTTTCAAGTAATTACTATAACTATAGACATTATGTTGGCGGTATTGCTGGCCAAAATATTTCAGGTGGTAATATTAATAACTGTATCTTTACTGGCTCTATTAATTCCACAGTCGGTGGAACTAATCAAGGATATTATCGACATTATGTTGGCGGTATTTGTGGCTACCAAGATAATTCTTCGGTTGCAAAATGTGTTTATGCTGGTTCAATGACAGCAGAGATGCTTTATAATGATACATTATATAGTACAAGAAGTTACATTTCTGGCATTGCTAATGGTGGTACTGTTATGGATTCTGTAGCATTAAAGAGCTTTACACAAACTAGATTTAAGAATGCTGATGCTGTTTCTTGTTCTGGCATTGTGACAGGTGGTTATAAGTATAGTGGAATTAGTCAAGAAACAACTACAGGTCAATCAGCTTCATTGTCTCAAATCAATTCTGCCTTATTCTATACAGGAGTACTAAAATTTGATTCCGAGATTTGGGACTGCGCTAGTTTGAATTATAACAGTGGGAAATATGTTTCCCTCATCTAGAAAGGAGAAGTCATTTTATGCCCGACAAAGATAAAAAACAGCCTTCGGATAACTATACTCAATGCTCTGAATGTGGTAAGCCATTAGATAAGAGCAACGAATCCAATGATGGTGGTGTCTGCAATGATTGCTATAATAGCGATTCATATAAAGACAAATAAGTAATAGATAAACATAATATAAAAGCGAGGAGACTATGTCTCCTTTTGCTTAGTTCTATGTGGAAAAATGGGTGTTTATGAGAAAATCCATCATAACCTCTACAGAATCAATTAAGAAAAGGCAGAAGAAATCTTTTCCAATTTATTAAAGATTCAGAAGATATTTAAATATTAAAACCCTCCTACATGTGTAAGAGGGCATATAAATTAATAATTAAGCATAATAATTAGGACACTTTTTCAATGACAGTCGCACCAAATTCGTTATTGATATTAACAGTGATGCTACCATTTCTCATCGTATATGTTGCGCCATTGACTAAATCTTTATAAGTACCATTTTCTAAATTAGAGATGGATAAAGTGACATTGCCGCTGCCGTTGACACTGACGATAGTGGCGCCACATCCATTAGCGCCATGTCTAGCTACATAAGCGACATTATTAGATGAAGCAACTGTTTCATTGTTGCTGCCCATATCATTCTTTAATTTATTAACAGCGGAGATGAGTTTATTCTTATAATTATCGTTTTGGGTTTCGCCAGAAGCGAGTTTACCGTTCCAATTTGGACGGGCGAAATATAAGCCACGCGCTCCTTTTCTAGAAGCGACTAAAGCATAGGCTTTATCGACATTAGTTTGGCTAGAATTCTTTGAAGATCCATCATCATTCATATATGTATCATGAGATTCGCCCCAAAGAACGAGCTTATCGGAACTCATATTAGTTTCGTAATGAGAATTTGCTGCACCTCCAGCATCACCGTTTTGAATCTTGGCTAGGATGTTATTACCTGTTCGATTGTCAGTGATCGCATCTAAGATATTGGTGTAATAATCAAATGGGACACCCGCACAGTTATCAAGGATTTCTCCATACATATATAATTTTTTACTATATTTTTTGTTTGCGTATGTATAGGCCTCACTCGCGGTGTTAGTCCAGAATGAGCTTTTCACTTGATCATTATCAAATGGAGTTTCGATGTGTTTAGCAGCATCGAATCTGAATCCGTCCACCCCGTTATCCACAAGTTCTTTTAAATATGTACAAACTTCGTTTTGGACGATAGAGTTACCCGTATTGAGTTCAGGATAACCACCGAGACGTAAATGAGTGACATCATAACGATTATTCCAGTTATGACATTGATCAACGGAACGGAATGCTTCGTTTTTTGCACTCCAAATCGCTGGTTCATATTGGGCGATTGCTCCATTTGGAGTATTACCGTCTCCTCCCATGTGGTTAGCGACGACATCGACGATAATTTTGATATTGAGCTTATGAGCAGCAGTGGTTAATGATTTCAAATCATTAGCATTACCTAAATAATAATTACTAGTTGGGAGATTAAAGGATAGTGGTTGATATAATTTCCACCAATCACGTGTGCTGCTTTCTCCATAATAATCTTTTGGTTGTTGAAGTGGAGAAGTTTGAATTGCAGTATATCCCGCTTTCGCGATATCGTTTAAGCGATTCTTAATGATGCCTAAATTCCAGTCAAAGGCATGGAAGATATTGCCGTATTCGGTATTTGTCGTAGGAGTGATCGGATCAACTGGATCATCGCCTCCTCCTTCACCTGGATCTAAATCAGGCATCGTATCATTCTTTAATAAAGAATCGTTGTAATACCAATAGGCACCTGCTCCATTAATTGGCATACCAGAATGACTTGTTTGTTGACCATTTGGTCCAGTATTTAAGATGATAGAGAAAGAGAGATTCTCTTTATTAAAATCATATGTTAACCAATTTTCATCATAGGTGACTAGTGGAGTACCTGGCCAACCTCCGAGAAGAGGGTTATCGTTTTCTTCCCAAGCATAAATATATTTATATTCGACGAGGTTGGTATTTTTACTGACGAACACCTTGACGTGATCGAGGTTAGAAAAATCTGGTTGTGAGGATTTCTCACTTCCGGACTTTTGTGATGTAGATCCACTATGTGAATCGCTGTTTGATGGGCTAGAACTAGATGCTGGGGTTGCACAGGAAAATAGCAACGACGAAACACTAGTCATTAAAAATAAAATCTTTTGTGTCTTCATACTAAAATCTTAACACCTTTATTCATTTTTAAAAGAATAACAATTGGTTTTTTATTTCTTATCAGTCTCTTTCCCTTATTTAATCCTTTATATATTGTTTATAGTCAAATTAGCACTTTTTGCTTGACAGTGCTAACGAACTGCCTATAATGAAATTAGCACTTGAGGATTAAAAGTGCCAAAGGGGGATAAGATATGCTGAATAGAAGCGACACAATACTTAAATATATTGTTGAATATTTTATCAAACATGCTCAGCCAGTCGGATCACATACATTGATTGAAGAATATGGTCTCAATTATTCCTCAGCGACCATTCGTAATGAGATGTACGCTCTTGAAAAGATGGGATATATTGAAAAGCCACATACCTCAAGCGGACGTGTTCCTTCCACTAAAGGATATAAATATTACTGCGAACACCTACGTGATAAATCCGTCTCTGATGAACTCAAAAATCAACTTCAATCAGTTCTCAATAAGAAGATTCAATCCGTTGAAGAGGTCTTAAAAGAGAGCTGTGAGATTCTCTCCCACATGACTTCCTTAGTCTCCGTGGTGATGGGACCAGATGAAAAGAGTGAAAAGCTTGCTTCTGTCCAGATGGTTAAAATCTCCGATAAATCCTTAACAGCGATCTTCGTCACTGATAAAGGATATGTGGAAAATAAGACATTCATCGTTCCTGATAACATTGATACCGATGAAGTGGTCAACTGTGTCAAGCTCTTAAACGAGAGACTAGTGGGCACTCCAGTAGGGGAATTAGTCGGTAAGATTGAAGTCTTAAAACCATTGTTATCCGATTATGTCGTGAGTCACGACCTCATCTATCAAGCTTTGCTTGAAACATTCATGAGATTCGCTTCTGACCGTTTATCGCTTTATGGGGAAGGTGAATTATTCTCCCACCCCGAATTTAAAAACGATTCGGAAAAGCTTATGAAGGTGATGAAGATGCTCAACAATGCATCCGTCTTCAAACAAGTGGAAAAGGATAATGATAATAAAGAACCATTATTCAAGATCGGTGAAGATATCGGTGATCCTGATGTCGGAGTGGTCTCCACGAAGATCAACCTCGGCAACGGGGAAACAAGCATCTGCTTAGTCGGTCCAAAAAGAATGGATTATGATGAAGCCTTAAGCGCACTTGAATATATGCAACAGATGTTTGAGAAATACTTCCAAGGTGAAGACCTGGATGACGATGATAAAGGAGGTCATAATGATGCGTGAAGAAGTAAATATTGAAGAAGAGGTAAAAGAAGAAGAACCTTCTAGTAAAGCTGATAAAAAAGCGAAGAAGAAGCTCGATGAAATATTAGAGAAATTAGCTAAGGCTAATGCTGATGTCGAACATTGGAAAAATGAATATTATCGCGCTTATGCAGATACGAAGAATTTAAGAAACAAACTCGAGAAAGACTTCAAAGAAGCAATCAAATATCGCGTTGAAGGATTCGTCGATGAGTTACTACCAATCTTAGATAGCTTCGAATCAGTGCTTAAGCAAGAAGTGGAAGATCCTAATCTAAAGAATTATTTAGTGGGATTCCAATACGTCTATAGAAACCTTCTCACAGTACTAGAAAACGAAGGTGTGAAAGCCTATTTACCAAAAGTCGATGATAAATTCGATCCAGCAACTATGGATGCGATTGACACGATTGAAGGCGAAAAGGATAACATCGTCACCAAGGTATATGCGAGTGGCTATAAATTACATGATCACCTCATCAGACCGGCCAGAGTGCAGGTGAGCGTTATTAAAAAAGAAGAAAAGAAGCCGGAAGAAAAACTCGATGCGTAAATAATTAAGGAGGATATATATTATGGCAAAAGAAATTATTATCGGAATCGACTTAGGTACAACAAACTCTGTTGTCTCCTATTTACAAGCAGATGGTACAGTCAAAGTGATTCCAAACCCAGAAGGAACAATGACTACTCCATCAGTGGTTGCCTTTAAGGCAAATGGCGAAGAAATCGTCGGTAACGCGGCAAAAAGACAAGCAGTTACTAACCCAGACACAGTCTCTTCTATTAAAAGAAAAATGGGTAGTGCAGAAAAGGTTCACATCAACTGTGTGAACAAAGACTTCACTCCACAAGAAATCAGTGCGAAAATTCTCGCCTATATGAAGAAATATGCGGAAGATAACATCGGTCACAAAGTGAGCAAAGCGGTTATCACTGTCCCAGCTTACTTCAACGATGCGCAAAGACAAGCGACTAAGGATGCTGGTCAAATCGCTGGCCTTGATGTCGTCCGTATCATCAACGAACCAACAGCTGCGGCTTTAGCTTATGGCTTAGAGCAAGACAAGAGTGAAAAAGTCTTAGTCTTCGACCTTGGTGGTGGTACATTCGATGTCTCCATCCTCGATATCGGAGATGGTACATTCGAAGTTATCTCTACTGCTGGTGATAACAAGCTTGGTGGTGATGACTGGGATGCTGTTGTCGCTGATTGGATCAAAGCCCAAATCAAGATCAATAACAATGTGGATATCACAGATAAAGCTTCCTTACAAAGAATTAAAGAAGCGGCTGAAAAAGCGAAGATTGAATTATCATCTTCTCTTGAAACAGTCATCTCCTTACCATTCATTAGCATGACTGCCGCTGGACCTGTCAACTTCGAAACTACTTTAACTAGAGCGAAGTTCCAACAATTAACTCTCCATCTCTTAAAGAGATGTGAAGAACCAGTGAGACGTGCTTTAAGCGATGCGAAGATGTCCGCAAGCGAACTTAACCAAGTCTTATTAATCGGTGGTTCTATCCGTATGCCAGCGGTGCAAGACTTAGTCAAACAATTAACTGGCAAGACTCCAAACCTCTCTGTTAACCCAGATGAAGCGGTCTCCATTGGTGCGGCTTATCAAGGTGGTGTCGTCTCTGGTGATGTCAAAGATGTCGTCTTACTCGACGTTACTCCATTAACATTAGGTATTGAAACTTTAGGTGGAGTGATGACTCCATTAATCGAAAGAAATACGACTATCCCAACCACTAAGAGCCAAATCTTCTCCACAGCCGCGGATAATCAACCAGCTGTTGATATCATGGTCTATCAAGGTGAAAGACCAATGGCCCATGATAATAAACTCTTAGGTCACTTCCAATTAACTGGTATCAAACCAGCGAGACGTGGTGAACCAAGAATTGAAGTCACATTCGAAATCGATGTTAACGGTATCGTCAAAGTCACTGCAAAAGACTTAGATACTCAAAAGAGCCAAGATATCACCATCTCTGGTAGCAATGGCTTATCCAAAGAAGATATCGATAGAATGGTGAGAGAAGCAGAAGAAAATGCTGAAGCTGATAAGAAGCGTAAAGAAGAGACTGAAGTCAAGAACAAAGCTGAAAGCTTGATCAACGACATCGACCTCGCTTTACAAGAAAAAGGTGAAGGCATGGATCCTGCCCAAAAAGAACAAACTCAAAAACTTAGAGATGAACTTAAGACTGCTTTAGATAATAACGATATTGAAACTCTTAAGAGCCGTCTCAATGAATTAGAACAAGCTGCCGCCTTCATGGCCCAACAACAAGGCAAAGCTGGTGGTAATCCAACAGGTAACGCTGGTGGAACAGGTAGTAACGATGATGTCATCGATGCCGAAGTGGTCGATGATAACAAAGCCTAATCGTTGTTAAAACTAAATAAGGGGCTTTATGCCCCTTTTACCCGATATATAGAAAGGAGCATTTATGGCCGAAAAAAGAGATTATTATGAATCTTTGGGGATAAATAAAAACGCGAGCAAAGATGAGATCAAATCCGCTTATCGTAAACTAGCTAAACAATATCACCCAGATAACAAAGAAACAGGCAATGCTGACAAATTCAAAGAGATACAAGAAGCCTATGATGTTCTTTATGATGATAAGAAGAGAAGCTTGTATGATCAATTTGGTCATGCAGCCTTTGAACAAGGCGCTGGCGGAGGAGCGGGTGGAAACCCATTCGGCGGTGGCTTTGGTGGCTTCCAGGATATGGGAGATATCAATTTAGGGGATATCTTTGGTCAATTCTTTGGCGGTGGTGCTCGTAGAAGCGCCAGAGCGAATACTGGACCAGTCCGTGGACGAGACCTTGCTATGCAAGTACAAGTCGACTTTATGGATGCCATTAACGGTAAAGTAGTGCAGGTTAATATCAATCACGATGAGACTTGTGAAGCTTGTCACGGCACTGGAGCTAAATCTCCAGATGCGATTAAGACTTGTCCAACCTGTAAAGGCAGTGGTCGCGTATTAAGACAACATCAATCCTTATTCGGAGTGATGCAAGAAGAAGTCGTCTGTCCACAGTGTAATGGCGCGGGTAAAATTATTACCGATAAATGTCCATCCTGTGGAGGTAGAGGATTTAACAAAAAGAAGAAGACGATCAACCTCAATATCCGCGCGGGTATCAATACTGGTCAACAGCTCCGTCAACCAGGATTTGGTGAACCAGGACTTAGAGGCGGACAACCTGGCGATATGTACTTCGAGATATTCGTTAAACCTCACCCATATTTCAAGCGTGAAGGCAATGATATTCATATCGATGTTCCAATCGATTTCGTCGATGCTATCTTAGGCACAACAGTGGAGATTCCAACAGTGTATGGGGATAAGTCATTAGCGATTCCCGCTGGCACTCAACCAAATCAAATCTTGAGAATGAAAGGACATGGTGTGAAGGATGTAAGAACCGGTAAACCTGGTGATCAATACGTTCATCTCAACATCAAAATGCCAACAAATATCACAAGAGATCAGAAGCGAATTTTAGAAGAATATAAGAAGACGAGCAACGTCAACGACTCCTTCTTCCAAAAATTCATCAAAAACTTCAAAAAATAAAGACCCTATGGGTCTTTTTCTTTTTCAAAAAAATTTCTGCGTCGAAAAATGCGATTTTTGCCCTCTTTATATATAGGAGGGTTTTTATGTTTTATGTCCTACAAGAAGATAATTATGACTGCGGATTCACATGCTTGAAGGTCTTGCTCGCGAATGTGAATAAGGATGTTAATTATCTTTACTTACAAAATCCTAAAAAAGAAAAAGAGGTCTATTCTTATTATGAGCTTATGGAATACGCTTCTAACTTAGGATTTACTTTATCGGCTTATCTGATAAAGGAGAAAAATGAACTGCGTTTAGATGATGGTTTACCGATGCTATTTTCCACCTCTATCGATAGTAAAGCTCATATGCTTCTTGTTTATAAGATCAATAAGAAGTACGTCTATTATTTTGATCCCCATATTGGAAAGAAGAAGATGGAGAAGAATCGTTTTATCGAAATATGGGATGGGGGTTTATTAAAACTCGATGACTTTAAGAAGATTCCCTGTATTAAAAAAGCAAAAAGATTATTATCAAAAAAAGAAGAATTAATGATGGATATTTTTGAAATATTAGCCTGTCTATGTTTGACTTCTGGATTATGCTTTATCAATGAAAAATATCCATTTTATCTACCGATTATCATGTTCGCCTCTTTTGCGATATTTGAAATCTTATTAAGAAGCTACTGTCTATATGTTTATAAGAAGATTGATGAACGAACATATAATAGTGACCTCAAAGTGAAGCAAGGGAAAATGAAAGATTTCTATATGACCTTAGAAAACAATAAGAGACTTGAGGTCAGCATCAACCTCAATAGCATCTATTCGGTGATGTCGGTGGTGGTCATTATCCTCTTCATCGCGATCAGTGGAGGTTATTCCTTATATTATTTATTCTTCGGCATCTTATTTGCTTTTATCGATGTGATGTTCATCTCTCCATATTTAGCAAAGAAGAACTTAGAAATCGTGGAACTTGAAGAAAATATCGATGACGACAACATTGCTTTGATCAAATTAGCCCACGATAAAGCTTATCGATATGGGAAGGTGATGCTTTTATATCGTTATACGGTTCTCGGCATCACTTTATTAGGAATTGTCCTCATCATGGCCTTATCAGGTGTCATTTCAATTCCTTATATCATCTTCTATCTTTGCATCAACACTTTCTTCTATAAGAGTCTCGTATCGGGCTTAGGAATGGATGAAACGATTAAAAAACATCGTCAAAGCAAGGCTCATCTATCTAATTTAATCGACATTTAGACTTTATCTATGATAAAATCTTATTTATGGAAATCGATTTCAATAGCCTATATCAAGAATTTAATGAATATGAAGATATCTATACGGAGATTGCTAATAAAGCAATAAAATATCTCGGTTTATCTTTTGAACCAATCATCTCCGTCTCTTTAGTGGATGAAGAGACAATTCACCAAATCAATAATGATTACCGTCATATCGATAGGGTCACTGATGTCATCTCTTTCGCTTTTAACGATGGAGAAGATCGAGAAAAATTATATCATTCCAATCAAATGGTCGTCCTCGGCGATATCTATATCTGTGTGGACCAAGCGAAAAGACAGGCTGATGAATACGGTCATTCTCTTGACCGCGAGATGCGTTTCTTATTCGTGCACGGTCTCCTTCATCTATTAGGTTATGACCATATGACAAAAGAAGATGAAGAGATCATGTTCCCACTTCAAGAGGAGATATTAGGCTTATGAAAAGCGGTTTCGTTTCCATATTAGGTAAATCCAATGTTGGTAAATCAACATTGCTTAACTCTATCCTTCATCAAAAGATTTCCATCGTCACCGATAAGCAGCAGACGACGCGTAATGTGATTAAAGGAATTTATAATGACGATGATAGCCAGATTGTCTTCATCGATACGCCTGGCATTCATAAAGCGAGACAAAAGCTTGGTGAAGAGATGAACAACATGGCTCTACAGTCCATCAAGGATGCAGAAGTGGTTCTCATCGTTATCGATGCTTCGTATGGCGTTGACGATGAAGTGAGAAGAATCTATCAAAAAGTCAACCGTAAACACATTCCGATTATTAGTGTTCTCAATAAGATTGATTTAATCAAAATTGATCGTTCGATCAAACTCAAAGAAGAGATTAAAGAATTAAACGAAGGACCAATCATTGAAATGGTGGCGAAAGATGGTTTTAATGTCGATGAGCTACTCAAAACCATCAAATCGATGTTAGAAGAAGGACCGCAGTATTACGATAAAGACACTGTTAGTGATATGGATGTCATCTTCCAAATCAAAGAGATCATCCGTGAGAAAGCTCTCAATCAATTAAAAGATGAGGTTCCTCATTCTCTCGCCGTCTATATGAAAGATATCGATTGGGAACTTAATCCTTTACCAATCTATGCGGATATCATCGTGGAAAAAGATTCCCAAAAGGGCATTGTCATCGGTAAAAATGGTCAACGACTCAAAAATATTGGAGCGAAAGCTCGTCAATCAATTGAAGCTTTGCTTCATAAACACGTCTATCTCTCTTTAACGGTCAAAGTTAACGAGGATTGGCGAAATAAAGATAATCTATTATCAACTTTCGGATATAAAACAAAAAATAATTAAAAAATGAAATTAATAATAATTAAAATTGCCGCATATAAAGAAAAAGATGCAGTGATGACAGGGATTAGTGAATTAGGTCTAATTACTTTCCGTGTCCCTGGGCTTTATTCACCGAAGAGTAAATTCGCATCGATTAATAATCCCTTATCGATCATCGAACCAACATTTAATGAAAGTAAGAGAAGTAAACATTATATCCTTCAAGAAGCGAGTTTATTATATTCCCCAATGCAAGGAGATCTTGATTTCAATTATGTCACGGCGATATCGATCTTGCTCCAGGCTACTAATAATTTAGTCGAAGATGATGATAAACCTTTGCTTTATCAAGATTTGTTTGGCGCGCTTCTCGCTTTAAAAAATAAGATTGATCCTTATCTTGTCAGTTTAAAATTCCTCATCTCTTTGATGAATAAAACTGGTTATGAATTAAACGTTAACGGTTGCATCAGATGTGGTGGGAAAAAAGATATTGTCGCCTTTTCCTTTTTAGAAGGTGGCTTTATCTGTCGTAACTGTATGACTAGTGATGATAAAAACGATTTAGAACTAGATGAGATGAAAGTATTTAGAAACGTCTATCTCTATAATGGGTATGCATTTGAAGGAGAAAAATATAATCAAAAAATAGTGGTTTCAACCCTTAAAAAGATTAATATCTTTATCTCTGATGCATACGGCTATTCAATTAAAGATATCATTAATTTATAACAACACTGATAATAGGTTGACAGGCATTGTCGAATAATATATTCTATATTAGATTATTTTTGGAGTGAGATTATGAAAAACTTTACATATGAAAATATTACAACACATTTAATAACCTCTGGTTATTATTATCAAGGCAGCGAGATTTATGGTGGCTTATCTAATACCTGGGACTATGGTCCTCTTGGTAGTGAGATTAAGATGAACATTCGTAAACTTTGGTGGCAAAAATTCGTCCAAGAATCCCCAACTAATGTGGGTATTGATGCGGCCATTTTAATGAATCCAAAAGTGTGGGAAGCCACAGGTCACGTCAAGACTTTTAACGACCCACTTATCGACTGTAAGCATTGCCATCAACGTTTTAGAGCGGATCAACTCATCGAAGGCGAATATCCTGATGTCAATGTCAATAAGATGACTAACGCGGAGATGATGGATTTCATCAAAGAACATCAAGTCAAATGTCCAAACTGTGGACAATCTAACTTCACTGATATCCGTCAATTCAATATGATGTTTAAAACGCATATCGGTGTCACTGAAGATAGCAAATCTGAAGTCTATTTAAGACCAGAGACTGCCCAAGGGGTTTTCGTCAACTTTAAAAACGTGATGAGAACAACGAGACATAAATTACCAATCGGTATCTGCAATGTCGGTAAAGCCTTTAGAAATGAAATCACTCCAGGCAATATGACATTTAGAACTCGTGAATTCGAGCAAATGGAAATGGAATTCTTCTGTAAGCCAGGTGAAGACCTCAAATGGCATGCGTACTGGAAACAGTATTGTTTGGATTTTGTTAAATTATTAGGTATTACTCCAGAAAAACTCAGATATCGCGACCATGAAAAAGAAGAATTAGCTTTCTATTCTAATGCGACAACTGATATTGAATATTTATTCCCATTTGGATGGGGTGAGATTTGGGGTATTGCGGATCGTACTGATTATGACCTCAAACGTCATATGGAATATTCTTATCAATCCTTGGAATATCTCGATCCAGAAACCAACGAAAAATATGTTCCTTACTGCATTGAACCATCAGTGGGATTAGATAGATTGGTATTAATGGCCTTATGCGATGCATATGACGAAGAAGTGGTCAATGATAATGACACGCGTATCGTCATGCATTTAGCCAAATCCATCGCTCCATATAAAGCCGCAATCTTCCCACTTAGTAAGAAGCTTGAAGAAAAAGCTCGTGAGGTCTTTACTTTATTAAGTAAAGAAATGATGGTGGTCTATGATGATACAGGCTCCATCGGTAAAAGATATCGTCGTCAAGATGCGATTGGCACTCCTTACTGCGTCACCATCGACTTCGATACCGAAAATGATAATTCAGTGACGATCAGAGAAAGAGATTCTATGGAGCAAATTAGACTTCCAATCTCTGAACTCGTCGATTATTTAACTAAACAAATCAAAGGATAATTATGGCGATTGACCCAGATTTAATCGAACAAGTCAAAAAGCACGCGGATATTGTTAAAGTTATACAGTCATATCAAGCGCTAGAAGGAAAAGGCAAAGACTTTGTTGGTCTATGTCCTTTTCATGATGACAAACATCCTTCGATGAATGTTTCTCCATCGAAACGCATCTTTAAATGCTTCTCCTGTGGAGCGGGTGGAGATGCGACCATCTATGTGATGAAAAGAGAGAATATATCTTTCTTTGAAGCGATGAAGAAAGTGTCCGATATCTCGGGTTATTCCGATCCTCGATTAGAAGAAAAACAATTCGTTAAACCTGTTGATGAAGTCAAACAAAAGAGATTAAAATGTCTCGCAGATTTAACATTATATTATCAATATGCTTTATCAAGTGAAGAAGGAAAGACTGGGCTTGATTATTTAAGTAATCAAAGACATCTTGATGAAGCGATGATTAAAAAATATCAACTCGGTTATGCGCTTAAAGACGGCAAGACCACAATTGCTTATTTACAATCCAAAGGCCATTCTTTAAAAACGATTGAAGAAGTGGGTATCGCCTTTATCAGTAACGGCACATATTACGATAAGAATAACGGAAGAGTGATCTTTCCATTATGTGATAAGGACGGTAATGTGATTGGCTTTTCTGCGCGTGCTTTAGAAAAAAGCGATGCGAAATATATCAATACTCAAGAAACAGTCTTGTTTCATAAGAGCAATGTCTTATATAACTACCATATCGCGAAACAAAAGGCCCATATCGATGGCTTTGTCTACGTCTTAGAAGGATTTATGGATGTTTATGCTTTAGCGCGTATCGGTATCGATTCTGCAGTCGCGATCATGGGTACAGCTTTAACTGAAGAACACATCAAATTGTTAAGACAGCTCAATGTCGAAGTGAGATTATGTTTAGACGGTGATGGTCCAGGACAGACTAACAGCATGAAAGCTTCTAAATTATTAGAACAATCAGGAATCAATTTCTCAATTGTTGATAATCAAAATAATCCACGCGATCCAGATGAGATCCTTAATGAAGATGGCCCTAACGCCTTAAGAGCGTATTTGAACAATTTGATTTCTCGTAATGATTTCGCTCTTAATTATTTCATGAATGTCAATCCGCTTAAGAATAGTGCACAGAAGAGCAGCTTAGTGCAGCAGTTTGTCCCTATTTTAGCGAAGATGAATAACGTTCTTGAATATGACACGTACTGCCGTAAATTATCCAAGATTACCGGATTTGATGTAGAATCGATCAAGAAATTAGTAATCGAATATCGTCGTGGAGAAGTGATCTCTTCGAGTAAAGTGAAGAACTATTCTCCAGAACGTAAAATACTAAAAAAACTACAATTAGCAGAAAAAGAAATGCTATATCAGATGACCTCAAATAAAAATGCGATTATTTTCTATGAAAATAAAGTAGGTGGATTCTACGATGATACATATCGTCAAATCGCTAATTACATCGTTGAATTCGCGAAAACTCATGATGAGATTAATGTCTCTGATATCATCTTTGAAATTGAGATGAATGAAGCCGCCAATAGCGATGAACTTGTCAACGAATTGACTGCAATAGCTAGTGAAACACTTCATCCTGATCACTGCGATGAAAAATTGCTCGATTCATTGCTCGACTCAATCAAAAACGAGAAAGAGAAGATCAATGAACAGAATTTAATGAAACAATTATTAGAAGGCAAAGATAGCAAAGAACAGGCGCGTATCCTTGCCGACTATAACGCTCGTAAAGCTAAAAAGATTTCTTAAGGAGGAAAACTATGGCCAAGACAAGTAAAAAAGAGGCTGCAAGTGGAGAAATTGCAACTTTAGAACAAATCAAAAAGGAACTTCTTAAAAAGGCAAAAGCCAGTGAAGAAGGCAAACTTGAAGAAAGCGTCATCTATGATGAGCTTGAGGAATATGAATTAGATGATGATACACTTGAATCCTTGATGACTTATTTCCGTGATAACGGAGTGGTGGTCACCGATGAAGATAGTGAAGGTGACATCAATTTAGATGAACTCGATGATTCCAACATCGATTTAAACGAAGCTGAAGATTACGATGACGAAGAAGGTGAAGGCCTTGACGAAGAAATCGACCTCGATAAACTCGAAGCCACATTAGGCGGAGAGGTCAAGATCAACGACTCCGTTAAAATCTATTTAAAAGAAATCGGTAAATATCCTCTTTTAAAACCTGAAGAAGAACCTATTTTAGCCAAAAAGATTGAAGAAGGCGATGAAGAAGCGAAACAAAAGCTTATTAACGCCAACCTCAGATTAGTTGTCAATATCGCTAAACACTATGTCGGTAGAGGAATGTTGTTCCTCGACTTAATCCAAGAAGGTAACCTTGGCTTGATGAAAGCTGTCGAGAAATTCGATTACACGAAAGGATTTAAATTTTCAACTTATGCCACTTGGTGGATTCGTCAAGCGATCACTAGAGCGATTGCTGACCAAGCGAGAACTATCCGTATTCCTGTTCATATGGTGGAAACCATCAACAAGATGACTCGTACTCAAAGACAACTCATCCAAGAATTAGGTAGAGAACCAACTGCGGAAGAAATCTCTGAAGTGATGGGTGGAGAACTCACTCCAAAGAGAATTAGAGAAATTCAAAGAATCGCCCTTGAACCAGTTTCATTAGAAACGCCAATCGGTGAAGAAGATGATTCCCATCTCGGTGATTTTATCGAAGATAAAGAATCTCTTTCTCCAAGCGAATATACTTCAAAAGAATTACTTAAAGAACAACTTTCTGCCATCTTAGCGGATTTAAACGAAAGAGAAGAAAAAGTGATTCGTATGAGATATGGTTTAGATGATAACCACCCACGTACATTAGAAGAAGTGGGACAATATTTCGGCGTCACTAGAGAAAGAATTCGTCAGATTGAAGCCAAAGCTCTTCAAAAATTAAAACACCCAAATAGACTTAAGAAATTAGGAGATTACTATTATAAATAAGAAGGTTAAATTATCTAAGAGATTATATACCATCTATGGGATGGTTCCTTTCTCAGTGGCTGCAGATATAGGAGCGGATCATGGTAAACTGATGATCGCTTTATTTGAAACAGATAAAATTCCTCATGGCTACGCTGTAGAAAATAAAAAAGGACCGTATAATCGCTTAGTGAAAGCCTTAGAAGAAAGAAACTTAGAAGAAGATGTCGTCCCTTTATTTAGCGATGGTATTTCTGAAATTCCTGATACAGTATCAACTCTTATAATTGCGGGTATGGGTGGAGGGCTCATCATCGACATCCTTAAAGCCCATCCGGAAAAACTTAAATATGTAAATACCATTATTGTCGATCCGCATAACCAAGTTCCAGAAGTAAGAGAATATCTTTCTTCAATCGGTTTTATCATCGCGGAAGAAAAGATTATTCGTGAAGATGGCATTTATTATGAAATCATCAAATTCCTCAAAGGTGATGTTGCTTATCTATCAGATCAAGATATTGAATTTGGTCCATTATTAAGAAATGAGAAATGCGCGGCTTTCAAAGAAAAGTACTCTTCTCGTATAGAGCAAATCAATCATTTATTAGAAAATAAGTCACTTCCTAAAGAGAAAGTAACTTCCTTATTAAATGAGAAAAATAGAATTGAGAATGTTTTATGAACGGTAGAAGTTTCATCTCGATAATTGGAAAGAAATTCCCTAAAAGAATCGCGGAGAAATATCACGATTATGTCGGATTGATGACTGGAGTTATTCCTAATGAGGTGAATAAAGTTTTACTTTGTTTAGATTATGATGAAGAAGTTCATGAAATCGCGAAAGAATATAAGCCTGATTTAGTCTTAAGTCATCATCCATTCTTCTATGGGGATAAGAAATGGGTATTAGAAAATTATTCTTTTAAAAAAGCTTTATATGAAGAGATTAATAAGGAGGGTATCAATATCTTCTCTTTACATACTAATTTCGATGAATGCAAAGACGGGATGAATGATGCTTTAGTTGCCGCTCTTAATTTAAAAGATGTCTACTCAGCTACTAATTATCCAATGATGCGCGTTGGCTATTTATCTAAAGAGATGGATATCCAAGATTTTGCTAAATACGCGAAAGAATGTTTGAAGGTTAACTACGGCCTTCTTATTAACGCTGGCAAACAAAAGGTCAAGAAAGTGGCAATTATCGGCGGTGGAGCCGCTAATGAATATCCACATGCTTTGGAAGAAGGCGTTGATATTTATATTTCAGGCGATGTCAAACATCCAGTGAGAAGAGAGATGATTTCTTTAAAGATGAATTATCTCGATTTACCTCATGAAATAGAAAAAATCTTCATTCCACAGATGAAGAAGATTATTAATAATATTGATTCTAGTATCGACATCTTATGCGTCGATCACGAGAAAGAACCTTTAGTTATCTAATTTGTTGTTGATATAATCGACAATTTCTTCAATAGCACTTAATGGAGTGGAAGCACCAGAAGCAATCGCAATGTGCTTCTTTTCTTTTAATAAAGAAAGATTGAGTTCATGTAGTTCAGATACCATCACGGATAAAGTGTCGGGATGAGCCATTCTTGCAATTTCATATAACCTTTTTGTATTAGAAGAATAGATATCACCAACAACGATGATGAGGTCGACATCATTTGGTAAAGAGATGACCGCTTCTTGTCTAAGTCTAGTGGTATTACAAATCTCCTCTAAGATGCGCGCATTAGGAATATGGGATTTGATATCTTCAAAGTTGTTTTTGATATCGATGATATTTAATGTGGTTTGATTGATCACAAGTGGTGAAGAATCGTTAACGAGATTATAATCAATACCGAAATTAACATCGTAAAGGATGACATTATTATCTAAAGATAATGCAGCTTCAGTTTCCGGATGAGATTTATGACCGATATAGATGACTTGATGATTATTATTTAATTCATTTTCAATCAAATCGAGGTTGTGTTTGACCTTTGGGCAAGTAGCATCAAGGATTCTGATAGAGCGACATAAAGCATAATCCTCAAGCTTTTTATCATGCCCATGCGCGGTAAAGATGAGAATTGATTGAGGTGGAACTGTATTGATTAATTCCTCATATGTTTTCTTTGGCTGATATAGGGTTTTAATTCCTTTTTCATTAAGAAAATTGATGACGAGCTGGTTATGAACTAATTTTCCTAAAATATAAATATTTTTATCAGGATAATCTTCTTTCGCCTTTAAAGCGATGTTGATTGCGTTAGTAACACCCGCGCAGTAACTCTTTGGTTCAATGACTGTGATTTTCATATTTTCTATATTTTACAATTTGTAAATAAATATTCATAGAACAAGAACATATGACTTAATAATAGTTATTAAATAATATAGAATATTATAGAAAATGATGGAGGAGATAATGGTATGAGCAAAGGTAAAGCAATTGCATTTTGGATTATCTTTCCAATATTAACGATTATTTTTACAGGAATAATTGTTTTCTATTTTGATTTAGCAAATGGCCCCTTATTTCTCTTCATCCTTGAGATGATCGCCATTGGTCTATTCATCATCTGGCGAATCATTTTAAGAAATAGAAGATTTCTTTTACGCATGATTCCAACTATCAGTGTTATCATCGTCACAGTGATCGCTGTTTCTTTAGCAAAACCAACTGTAGAAAGAAAATCTGCAGCTTATTATTCTAATCCAGTCTCTACTGAAGTATTAACTTTAAAAAACGGTAAAGTTAAAGGTGTATATAACGAAGATAAAAAGGTTGAGATATATGCGGGAGTTCCATACGCTCAAGCGCCAGTAGGGGAACTTAGATGGAAAGAGCCTCAACCATTAAAAGATTGGAATGGCACTTTAGATTGTTCTTATTTTGCTCCTAGAGCAATGCAAAAGGATCAATCACCTGTTATATCTACATTAGTAGATATGTATGCAGAAAAATCCTGGCATCCAGATTATAATATGCATCCTCTTCAAGAGATGTCTGAAGATTGTTTATATCTCAATATTTGGAGACCTTCTACAATTAATGAACCTCTTCCAATCCTTGTCTATATCCATGGTGGTTCTCTCACTAGCGGATCTTCTGCTTATGAAGATTATAACGGTGAAGAAATGGCAAAGACTGGTGTCATCATGATTACCATCGCTTATCGCTTAGGGGTGTTTGGCTATTTTGCTCACGAATCTTTAGCTAATGAATCACCAAATGGAACAACAGGTAACTATGGCTTATTAGATCAAATCCAAGCTTTGAAATGGATCAACGAAAATGCTTCTTATTTCGGTGGTGACGCGAATAAGATTACCATCGCTGGAGAAAGTGCAGGTAGTTCATCCATCTCCGCTTTATGCACATCCCCATTAGCGAAAGGCTTATTTACTAGAGCAATAGGGGAGTCTTCTTCCTTAGTAGTGAAACTTCCACCTCATACATATAGAAGTAAAGATACTGCTTTAAAGATGGGGAACGATATCCTAAAAGAATTTAACTGCTCTTCTATTGAAGAATTAAGAAAAGTTTCTGCGGATAAACTCATCAATACTAAATATGAGAATTCGGCGATGACTCTTGATGGATATGCTTTGACTAAAGATCCATATCAAGTCTATCTCGATAAAGAGAATAATGAAGAAGTCTTATTGAATGGTTATAACGTTTTAGAAGCTGACGCTTTCGTCATCCCAACTTATTTAATGTCGCCAACTAATAAAGATAATATCTTAGAAAGACTTAAAAAGTCTTTTGGAGATGAATATGGTCAAAAATTCTATGACTTATATAAGGCTAAGATTGAACAAGATGCTTTCGCGGCATTCAATGAAATATTCTCTATCTACTGGTTTATGTATCCACATTATAGTTGGATGAATATGGCCTATGAAACAGGGATCAATGTCTATTCATATCAATTCACTAAAGAAAACGGATTCCATGGTACTTACCATTCAGGTGAAATGATATATGCCTACGGCAACGTCAAGAAAGACACTCATTCATACCGCTATAATGAAAGTGATAAAGAATTATCAACTACTATGCTCACATATTGGAGCAACTTTGCTAAATATGGTTCTCCAAATTCAAGTGAAGTGACACAGTATTGGAGTAGTTATGATCCAACTGAACAACAGATTTTCGAATTAGGTTCTAATGTTGGTTTAAAAAAGATTCCTCAACTAGATTTAGATGCTTTCGCTTTATGCGATGAGTATAGTGAATATCTCCTCTCTCAGAAAGAAGGAAATTAATTATGGAAGATAAATTATTGATTGGTTCTCATGTTGGACTAGGAGGACCAGATTATTATTTAGGAAGTGTGAAAGAAGCTCTCTCTTATGGAGCGAACACTTTTATGTTTTATACAGGCGCGCCACAAAATACATATCGTAAGTCTTTAGATGAGATGAAAATACCAGAAGGAAGAGCCTTGATTAAAGAAGCGAGTATTGATGAATCTAAAATAGTGGTGCACTGTCCATACATTATTAATCCCGCTAACTATTCTAAACCAGATTTATATGCTTTATCTATCGATGTATTAGCTTCTGAACTCGTAAGAACAGCGGCTTTTGGAGCAAAGATGTTAGTCCTTCATCCTGGAGCATCTGTGGGACAAGATAGAGAGCAATGTATCGTTGCTATTGCTAATGCAATAGATTTAGCCCTTGAAGGCGCGCATAACGATGTGAAAATCGCTATTGAGACAATGGCGGGCAAGGGTAGTGAAATGGGCATCACCTTTGAAGAGATCAAAGCGATTATGGATCATAGCAAATATCCGGAAAAGCTAGGAGTCTGTTTTGATACATGCCACACTCATGATGCTGGTTATGATTTATTTGATTTTGATAACGTCTTGAAACATTTCGATGAAGTGATTGGTATAGATAAGATTCTTGTCGTGCATTTAAACGATTCGAAGAATGTACGAGGCGCGCATAAGGATAGACACGAAAACCTCGGATATGGGGAGATTGGTTTTGAAGTCTTAAATATGATTGCCCATCATCCTGCTTTAAAAGATGTTCCAAAGATTTTAGAAACTCCTTATTATAATGAAAAAGCCCCCTATAAGGCAGAGATAGCAATGCTTAAAGAGGGTAAATTTATTCCTAATTGGCGAGATTTTATTTAAAATTTTTCAATCTCTTTAATTAATTCATCAAAGGCTTCCGCTTCTGGAACCTTTTTTATAATCTGATCTTTTTTAAAGATGACATATTCGTTTTTGCCACCCGCGATTCCAATATCGGCATTTTTAGCTTCACCTGGACCATTGACAACACAGCCCATAATCGCGACATGAATCATCTTGTTATTTTCTTCAAGGTAGTTTAAGACTCTTCTTGCCAAATTTTCAACGTTAACCTGTGTTCTACCGCATGTAGGACAGCTGACGAGTGTTGGATAGTTTGGATACAGTTCGCAGTCGTGGAGGAGCTTTTTACAAACTTTGATTTCTTCCACTGGATCATCAGTGATAGAAATGCGGATTGTATCCCCAATTCCTTCAAGTAAAAGTGGAGCAAGTCCTGCGGAAGAACGAACGATTGATATTTCTTTAATACCCGCTTCAGTAATACCGAGATGAAGGGGATAAGGGAAAGTTTCACTGGCTAAGCGATAGGCAGCGATAGTTTCTTTGATATTACTTCCCTTAAGGGAAATGACGATATCATGGAAATCAAGGCTTTCTAAAATCTCGACATGTTTCTTCGCACTTTCAACAAGTTTTTGGGCGTTATAAAGCGTGGAATAGTCGTGGACTGTTTTATCTAATGAGCCAGAATTAACACCCACACGAATTGGGATATGTTTTTCTTTAGCCATATCGACGACTTTTTTAATATTTTCGATAGAACCGATGTTACCTGGATTGATTCTCACTTTATCCACGCCGCTTTCCATAGCAATTAAAGCTAAGCGATAATCGAAATGGATATCAGCGACTAAAGGAATATTGATTCTTTCTTTGATTTGCTTAATGGCATAGGCATCTTTCTCATCCATGACGGAGACACGCATGAGTTCCGCGCCTGCTTTCGCACAGTCATTGATTTGCTTAACGACTTCGTCAACTTTTTCGGTTTTGATGTTGCACATCGATTGGATGACCACTTTATTCTGGCCACCGATTTGTAAATTTTTTACAAATACTTTTCTTGTTAATTCTCTTTTTTCCATGCCTTTATCATTCTCTCAAAGAAGACCCCTATCTTGATATGACCTAGTCATCGCGAAGCCATCAAGATTATATTATAACCTCTATAGGTAGGGGATGAATTT
>SVBE01000013.1 GCA_015059065.1 Erysipelotrichaceae bacterium
TTATCGTTGCTATTTTTGTATTATTTATTTGTTCAAATTCATCCCCTACCTATAGAGGTTATAATATAATCTTGATGACTTCGCGATGGCACGGCCATATCAAGATGGGGGTCTTCTTTGAGAGAATGATAAATATCCTCAAATGTGTTAAATTTTGTTGAAATAATTGTTTATTTTACCACGCATCTATCTTTGAGGACCACATCATGCGCACCACCTTCAACGATGCAAGTTGGGCTCACAATAATAAGTGTTTTTGCGTAATTTATATAATTTTTGCGTAAAATGTTAAATATTTGCTTAAAAGTTGAATTTTTTGCGTAATTTTATATAATTAAGGTGTCAGGAGGATATAAAGACATGGAGCAAGAGCAACTTTTCCAACTAATTACGCAAATAAAGGAAAACAAGTATGAAAGCACCCAAATAGAACTAAAAAGTTCGAAAGAGGGAAATAGCAAGCAATTTTATGATACATTGAGTTCTTTTTCTAATACTTCTGGCGGTATCATCATTTTTGGAATTGATGAAAAGAATGGCTTCGATATTTGTGGTGTGAAAGACGTTCAAGCCCAACAGGGTATTATTCAGGAACTTTGCAAAGCAATGGAGCCAGTTGTAAGACCAACTATTTCTATATGTGAATATATAAAAGGAATATTTGTAATTGCCTGTGAAGTGAATGAAATGGATTATATAGACAAGCCCTGTTATTATCGACCTCTTGGAATTGAAAAAGGTTCTTTCATCCGAACTGGAAATGGCGATGAACACATGACAGAAATGGAAATCCAACAATTTATCAATTATAAAAGGAAAATCAAATCTGAGTTAGATACATTTCCGGAAACGATAAATGAATCAAGAATCAATCAAATACAGCTAAGCGACTATATTGCAAAAGAATCAGAGCAGAAAGCTAATTTTTCAATGCTCCCGCTCAACATAGTAAAAGAAATGTTGGGTTTAGAAAAAGGAGGGAATATTACTTTAGCCTCTTTACTTAACTTTGGTATCTATCCTCAAGAAGTAGCTCCGATGATGAGTGTTAACTGTGTGAAAGTAAATGGAAATGAGTATATCAGTGAGAATAACATTAATGAAAGATTTACTGCTAATGTCTCATGTGCTGGTACGATTAAAGAGATGTTTTATCAAGCGATGAATTTCGTTAAAAACAACACCCAGACAAAAGTGGTAATCAATAAAGATGGATACCGTCAGGATGAGGAAGAATATCCCCTCATTGCAATAAGAGAAGCTTTGTTAAATGCTTTAATTCATAGAGATTATAGTGAGATAAATAGGAATATTCCTATTTCTTTGACAATCTTCAATAATAGAATCGAAATTGTAAATCCTGGGTCAATACTGGGAAATTATAGGGTGGAGGATTTAGGTGTTAAATATCTCCCCATCAGAAATCCATTCATAGCGCGAATAGTGGAAGTGCTTATGGGTACTGAAAACCGTCATAGTGGCATTATGACAATCAATATGGCTTTAAAAAACAATAAGCAACTCCCAGCGTTATTTGAAAGTTCTAAAGGCTTCTTTAAAGTCACTATATATAAAGAGAGAATCGATGATGAGAAAGTAAAAGCGATATGTGATGAGGCTCTGAGTTATTGTCGTAAACCGAGAAGTAAAGAGTCTATTGCAGAACATTTTGGATATTCTTCAACTAGAGCAAGTTACTTTTTTACTACATATATCAAACCATTAATCGTTCAAGGTATGCTCTTCTATACCATTCCTGAAAAACCAGAAAGCAAATATCAGAAAATTGTTTCGATAAGAGATTATTGATTATTATTTTACCACGCGTCTATCTTTGAGGACCACATCATGCGCGCCACCTTCAACGATGGAAGTTGGGCTCACTAATGTTAATGTGGCTTTTTCTTGTAATTCTTTGATGGTGAGTGCGCCACAGTTACACATCGTGGATTTGACTTTGGCTAATGTGGAAGCGACGTTATCTTTGAGTTTACCAGCGTATGGGATATAGGAATCAACACCTTCTTCAAATGATAATTTCTTATCTCCACCCATATCATATCTCTGCCAGTTACGGGCTCTATTGCTGCCTTCACCCCAATATTCTTTATAGAATGTACCGTTGATCATCACTTTATTAGTTGGTGATTCATCAAATCTAGCAAAGTATCTACCTAACATCACAAAGTCTGCACCCATCGCTAGAGCAAGGGTGATGTGATAGTCATAGACGATCCCGCCATCAGAACAGACTGGAACATAGATACCAGTTTCTTCAAAGTATTTATCTCTTTCTTTACAGACATCGATTAAAGCAGTCGCCTGACCTCTACCGATACCTTTTGTTTCTCTAGTGATACAAATAGAGCCACCTCCGATACCGACTTTAACAAAGTCCGCGCCACATTCGACTAAGAATCTAAAGCCTTCCGCGGATACGACATTGCCCGCGCCGACTTTAACTTTTTCTCCATATGTATTTTTGATCCATTTAATAGTCTCTTCTTGCCAGACTGAATAGCCATCACTAGAATCGATACATAATACATCCGCGCCGGCATTTATAAGCGCGGGAACTCTTTCTTTATAATCTCTGGTATTGATACCTGCACCCACAACATATCTTTTATTGCTATCGAGTAATTCATCAGGGTTTTCTTTATGTGATTCATAATCTTTTCTAAATACTAAGGAGACTAAGTTGCGATCTTTATCAATGATGGGAAGAGAATTGAGCTTATGCTCCCAGATGATATCATTAGCCTCACTTAAGGAGATGCCGTCTCTACCATATATGATATGTCTATAAGTAGTCATGAATTCTTTAACAGGCGTATCTAATGACATCTTACCAATTCTATAATCACGACTGGTGACAATACCAAGTAACATCCCGTGAGGGCTGCCGTCATTAGTCACAGCAACTGTAGAGTGGCCTGTTCTATTAGTGACTTCTAAAATATCTTTTAAAGTCGCGCTTGCTTTAACCGTGCTATCAGAGACGACAAAGCCAGCTTTATAAGTTTTAACTTTCTTTACCATCTCGGCTTCCGATTCAATGGACTGAGATCCATAGATAAATGAGATACCACCTTCAGTGGCTAAAGCAATCGCCATCTTATCATCAGAGACGGACTGCATGATTGCACTGGTTAATGGGATATTCATCGAGATAGTTGGTTCTTCACCTTTTTTAAATTTCACTAATGGGGTTTTTAAAGATACATTGCTAGGAAGAGAATCTTTCCCTGTATATCCAGGAATTAATAGGTATTCACTGTATGTGTGACACGCTTCATTGATAATCTTGGCCATTTTTTATATTCTCCTTACTTATTTAGCAAAATAGTAGTCACTTTTTTGCATTTTATCAATAGCAGATAGAAAAAAGTCGGTAGTTTTATAGTGTTTGAAGATAAAAATATAAAAAATATGCCACTTTTTTAAAATATTATGATTTTCATAGATAGAATATGCTTATACTTTGTATAATATGGATAAGCATTATGAATAAGCCTGTTATTGTTCTTTCTTCAATATATAAGACTGGTGATATTCTTAAATCATCAGCCTATTTTAATGATGTTAATTTCAATATCAGATATTATTCTCCTCTTGAACTAGCAAGATATCTTTTACAGTTATCTGGAATAGTGATTAAAGAGAGATTTATCTCTAACGATGATTTAGGCGCGTTAATTTATCATGAAGTTAAAAAGATTCCTTATTTTGCTAATCTTTCTTTTAATGATGTATTAGGATTGATCAATTCGATTAATGATTTAAGAAGATATATCGTGGGAGATGAAGAAGATGAAATCATCTCTCATCTTCCTAAAGATAAATTTGTTAAAAAGAATGAAGCGACTATATCTTTCTATATTTTGATGAAAGAAATATTAGATAATAATAACCTCATCGATGAAGTGGGAATTATTAGATATGCATATGAACATATATCTACTTTCCCTAATATTGAATTTAGGATTTATGAAGGTGATAAATTAATTAATTATCATCTTATCAAAGCTTTATTAGATAAGGCTGCAGGACACAAAGTTATTCCGACTAGATTAGAATATTCTTCGATTAAAATCGCCTCATATACAAAAGCATTTTCTCAAGTTAATGAGATTGAAGATATCATCAATTATATTTATCAAAACAATATTCCTTTTGATGAAGTCCTCATCGCTTCTAGTGAGACTAATGATTATGGAATGATATTATCAAATTATCATGATCTATTAGGTTTTCCATTCACTATTGGGGTGGGTAAAAACATTATAAACACTAATCCGGGCAGATTATTTTCTATTATCATTGATTATCTAAATAACAATTATCATCCTGATTATTTAAAAAAGATTATTAACGATGAATGCTTTGATACTACTAAGTTCAAAACTGATTTAGAGATCTCAGATAATTTTGATGATATGAATAAGGATTTAGAATATCGTCATCGTTTATCTTTTGATTCGATATTATCTTCTATTGGGGATTTAAAATTATCTTTCTTTGATAGTGAATCTAACAATAAGAAAGTTAGTGAATATGAAGAAGTATTAGAAAGACATCTCCGTAACGGGATAGATAAAGATGATTCGCTTCTTCGTAACAGTGAACTCACTTATTTATATAAATATCGTGACATCATTAATAGGGGTTTATATTCCTTTATCGAAAGATATTCATTAATCACTGATTCAAGTGATGAAAACGGCTTAGCTAAGATATTAAAAGAATTATCTTATTTTGATACATACAAGATTCCTTTTAAGGATATCGTTAATTCTATTTTCCTCCAATCTATTGGTAAGAAGAATATAGAACCTGGTAAATTATATTTCACCTCGATTAATAACGCTTCTAGTGTCCTTAGAAAATATTTATTCATCGTTGGATTATCATCAAATAATTATCCAGGGAAGAGAAAAGAAGATCCTTATCTATTAGATCGGGATTATGAAGCTTTTAATGTCTTAGATGCTTCAAGTAGAGAAATAGAGAATAATAAAAACAATTTTTATAATCTATTATTTTTAGCCTCTAAGCATAAATGCGATATTCATTTATCTTATAGTTACTATAATTCTGCTTCTTTAAAAAATCAGAATGCTTCTTCTATCCTTTTTGAAACATATAAATTAGAGAATGGTGCTTCATTAACGGTGAAGGATTTTGATGATGAATTTGTTATTAATAAATCTAAATATAGAACCATTGAATATTTCTCTAATGATGTTTTACCGATTTCTCATATCGGTCGTGTATTAGCCTCTAATCAAAGAATTGAATATGGACTAGATAAAGAAGAAGTTAATAAAGAAATACATCTACCTGATGAGATTAAAAATAAAGCTTTATCCGCGTCTGATATCGTTAATTATAATGACTGTCCTTATCTATTTTATTTATCTAAAGTGATGAAGATAGAACAAGAAGAAGATATCGATATCTTTCAGCTTATCCCTCCTAATGAATATGGTAATATCGCCCATAGCCTATTAGAGAATTTAGATAAGAAGAATACATCATTAGAAGAATTCTTAGTTACTTGTAAATCTCGTTATGACGATTATTTTAAGATGCATGTCACAGATAACATCCCTCTTAAAGATAATGAAGAAAAAGCCTTCTTAGAGATGATGACTAACGCCTATCATATGGAAGAAAGTGAAAGAAGCATTAAAGAAAAAGAAATATATGCTTCTTATGAAGATACAGGGATCATGTTACACGGCTATCCTGATAAAGTGGTTTTAAATAAAAATAAAGAAGCTTATATCGTCGACTATAAAACAGGAAGAAATATCAAACATGATATCTATGATCCTTCTACTTTATTACAGTGCACAGTATATGCCTATTTATTAACTAAAAAGAAAAAGATGAATATATCGGGATTTGAATATCGTTATATCAGATATCGAGATGGAAGAGTATCTTCTATGTCTAATCCTGATATCTTAAATAGTTGTTATTCATATTTAGATAATGTGATGCATGATATAAAAACTTCTTTTGATAGCGGGGAGTTCCCTACCAAGGAGAAGCACTGCAAGGACTGCTATTATAAAAGCGTATGTTTGAGGAAGAAATGATGAAGGATATCGATAGCGAGTCAAGATATAGAATTGTCCATGATCTCGATCATAATCTTTTTGTCGAGGCCTCAGCGGGTAGTGGTAAGACCACTTCTTTAGTGAACCGCATGGTCGCTTTAGTGGAAAAAGGTGTTCCTGTTGATAAAATCTGTACGATAACTTTTACTAAGGCTGCCGCGGATGAATTTTACGCGCGTTTCCAAAAATTATTGTCTCTTAGAAGTGTGGATGTCCCTGATAATAGTGATAAAGATTTAGGAGTAAAGACTAAAGAGTCTATCGCTTTATGTCAAAAAGCACTTTCCGATATCGATTTATGTTTCTTGGGAACGATTGATTCATTCACTAATATGGTCGCGCATGAAATGCCAAATGAAATCGGTATTCCGACTGATGCAGCTGTGGTAAGCGCTGAAGAAAGAGAAGCTTTAATAAAAAAAGAATATGAAAAGATATTATCTTCTCCTACCCATCCCTTAAATAAATACGCGCTTATCGTTAAAGATAATATTTATCCACCTTATGTCGCTTTCGCGGAAGGGATTAAATTATTACTTAATACTAGAGACGTTAAAGTCATTTATGATGAACAGTTAATTAATACAGACGAATCTTATTTTGTTAAAGAGAAGAATGACTTTTTAAAGATGGTTAAATCATTCTTATATCTCGATATCGTTTTTGGAGGGGATAATCCAAAAAATATCGATAAGAAGAGAACCGCTTATTTAAAAGAAATAGAAAAACAGTACCATCAAAATAAAGATAAAAATGTCATCGATAAAGTCAGTGCTTTTAAAAGATTTATCACCCTTATTGAAAAGCCACCTGGCGATAAATTAACTAGCGAGATTGAAAACACTAAATTAGTCAGTGATGGGATTTATGAACAAGATAAGAAATCATATGTTTTAAGTGAATCTGCTAAAGAAGTATTAGAAGCATTTAAAATCAAGATTGATAATTATCTTCACGCGGTACTTTTCCATCTCTTATCTCATTCAGTAAAAGAGATATCTGAAGAGCTTAAAAAAGAAAATAAATATGACTTCAATGACTTCTTATATGATGTCTCGTTTGCCTTTAGAAAATCCGCGATGAGTGACCGAGAACTCGTCGATCATATTTTTGAAAGACATTCTTATTTCCTACTTGATGAAAACCAAGACACTAACCCAGTGCAGACGAGATTGTTCTTCTATCTAACAGGAACGAAGATAAGTGGGGATTGGTCTAAGGTTGAACCAAAAGAAGGAAGTCTATTTATCGTCGGTGATCCTAAGCAATCTATCTACTGTTTTAGAGATGCGGATGTCAGAAGTTATTTAAAGACTAAAGCTCTCTTTGAAAAGAAAGGTGAATTACTTTTATTAACGAAGAATTTTCGAAGCAATGTGAGGATTAAAGATTGGCTTAATAAAGCGATGGATCCTTTACTTAATCACGGGGATAAAGATAACGCCTTATCTCATCAAGATATCGAGATTAGACTTGAAGAAAGAAATAGTGAAATTGAAGGTGTATTAAACGAAGATGATATCCTCTTTGATGGAGAATATAAATACACGATTAGTAGCAAAGATGAAGCGGAGTCTCTTGCTAATTTCATCCATACACTTGTGAATGATAAAAAATATAAGATTATTAGCAAAAACCCTGACAAATCTTCATCTAAATTATTTATTTATCGAAGTATTAATTATAAAGATTTCTTAATCGTTCCTCGTGGAACAGCTGTTAATAAATATATCCAAGCATTTAATAAATACCATATCCCAATGGTGGTGGAGGCCGGCATTCCTTTTGCGAATTCTTCCTCCCTTTTAGTCCTCTCCTCATTAGCGGAGCTTTTAAAATGTCCAACAGATAGATATTTATTCATGTCAGTGGTCACAAGTCCGTTATTTGGACTATCTGATGGGGATATCACTAATATGCTTTATCAAGGCTTTAATTTCGATATTTCTGATATCTCTAATTTGACTGTTACTGATAGTGATTATCTATCGGTCATTAAAGAATTAAATAGATTATATGTTTCTACTAAAGGGATGAGTTTCTCCTCTTTATTAATCTATCTCCTAAATGATAAAGAGTTATCCTTATTAACGAAGGTTGATCCAGACTTTTTAGAATATACTTATTTCCTCATTGAAAAGGTTAGAGAAAAAGAAGAAAGTGGAGACCTTTCTGGAGTGGGTCAATTCAAAGATTATTTAAAGAGCTTTATGACTAGCAGCACGGATGAAAATCGCGTCTTAAGATTTAAAGAAAATATCGATAGGGTGAAGATTGCTAATCTACATAAAGTAAAGGGATTACAGGCTCCTATCGTGATGCTCATCAACCCGATTAAAAAAGAAGATAAAGCGATGAAATATGTCGATAACTCACTTGACCCAAGAACTCTTAATGTCGCTTGCTTTACTCGAAGAGAAGATGGTATAGAAAAAACAATTATTGAAACACATCGCTTCTCTGAAAGTGAGAAACAAAAATGGATCGATTATGATAAAGCGGAAAGAGACCGCATCGAATATGTCGGCGCGACTCGTCCTGAATCAGTTTTAATCGTCGGTAGAAGTGAGAAAGTAGCAACTAACGAATATGATCCTTGGGAAGGATTATCTTCTCGTATAGAGGAAGAGAGAAGAATATCTTTAGCTGTCGAAAAAGTGGATATAGATGAAAGTAGAGTAAGTGTTGATTATATTAATCCTGATATCAATATAAACTGTAATAAAGAGTCGATTAAATATCATTCTCCAAGCGATATCGTCAAAGATTATAAGATCGCAGTTCGACGTGATAATGAAGATGTAATATCTGAAGAAGTTGACCGTAGTGAAGCGACTTTAATCGGTACAATGGTCCATAGATTAATGGAATGCATCATCACTTCTAAAGATGGTTATAGCGATAATGATTTATTAATTGAAAACATCGTTAATGAATATAACGGAGATAAATATCGCGATATCTTATCTAATGTTTTAAATGTTATTTATCATGGAGGATTCCTTCAAAAGAATTCTTCACTTGATAAAGATATATTAAAGACATTACTTAACGCAGAAGAAGTTTACTGCGAAGTACCTTTCTCATATCGTAAAGATGAGACGGTGATATACGGTATTATTGACCTTATCTATAAAAATGATAAGGGTTACCATATCATCGACTATAAGACCAATAAAGAAGATGATGTCTCGATCTTAGAAAAAGAATATAGATCACAATTAATCGATTATAAAAAGGCTTTAAAGGCTGATGGAATAGAAGCGGATGCACATATCTATCACATCGATGTGAAATAATACTTTTAATATCTTTAGTTTGTGTGCTTATAATATAAATATAAAGATATGATAGTTTCAATTGTCCTCCTCGTGTTAGGAGCGCTTATGTCTGTGGTTTTTATCGTTAGCAAAGTCACTAACTATTCTTTGAAAACGATCATTTTTAAAACTATCGCCTCGGCTTTCTTTGTGGCCTTAGCCATCTATTTAGCAGTGACTGTTGAAGGACATGTCCCTTTTAAAGTTCTGACGACATTAGGATTATTCTTTGGTTTCCTCGGCGATGTTTTATTAGGCTTTAAATATATTACGACAGGTAAGGCGAAGAAGTTATGGATATTAGCTGGGATGTTTGCCTTTGCTTTTGGTCATATCTCATATATCGTTGGATTATTTATTGAATACTATATTCCAGGTCAGTGGTGGTTTATCCTCTTACCGTTATCATTAGCCTTAATCCTTTCTAGCTTATATATGCTTATATCCAGAAAAGTGGGCATTGAATTTGGTAAATTATTGCCATTTGGATTATTTTATCTCGGCTGTTTATCAACGATGTTTTCCACTTCTTTATTCATGGCAGTAGCGCATGGCTTTAGCATCACGACATCGATCATGTTCTTTGTGGGGGCATTCTTCTTTGTCTGCAGCGATACGATGTTAACAGGGAGCTATTTTAAAGCGGGAGATAGACCAAAATGGTATAACGGTCTATATTCCGTCTTCTATTATCTCGCCCAGTTCATCATCGCCTTCTCCTTATTTTTCCTACTATAAGGGTTTTTCCTTTCCTTAAAGCTACCTTGTTCCTTTTCCAGGGTAGCTTTTATTGTAAATAGACCTGATTATTAATAAAATAATAGCAGTCCAGCAGGAGCAAATGATTATGAGCACTAAACAATTGGTTCTAATGATATATGGCGGTTACCTCATCCTTTTATCGATCATCACTTTCTTTATGTATTTAGCTGACAAAAAGAAAGCAGAAAAAGGAAAGTGGAGAATACCAGAAAAAGTATTGCTCTTATCTTCTTTTTTAGGCGGAGCTTTTGGAGGCTATCCAGCGATGTTATTATTCAGACATAAAACAAAAGGGGAGCATTGGTATTTCACCTTTGTTAATGTCCTTGGAATTATGCTTCATGTTGCGGCCTTAATTGTCCTCGCTTTTGTTATTAAATGGAACTAAAACGAATATCTTTTATGAGGAGGAATGTATATGAATGACAAATTACAACAATTAAAAGAAAAACTAAAATTATTAAGGATGTATGATCATGCTTTAGGCATCATCAGTTTCGATTTTGAAACCATCGTCCCAAAGGACGCGAGAGAAGAAGAAGCAGATGTTCTTAATTTCTTTGCAAACGAACATTTTAAGATTAGAAACTCGGATGAATCAAAAAAGTTAGTTCTCGATCTATATAAAGAGAAAGATAGTATTGAAGATCCACTTGATAAGAAGCTTGTTGAATATCTCTATGATGATTTACAAAAGACGATCAACATGACTCCAGAATTCGATTTAAAGATGTCGGAGATTTATTCTAAAGCGTATAACACTTGGTTAGAAGCAAAAGAGAAGAAAGATTATTCTCTCTTTAAAGATTCTTTTAAAGACGTGCTTGAGATTCAAAAAGAAGCCGTTGCTTTAAGAGAAAAGAAATTAGATAACTATTATGATAATCTTCTCAACGACTGTGAAGAAGGTGTCCTTCAAGAAGATCTAGATAAATTCTTCGCGGAACTTAAAGAAGGATTATTGGAACTAATGGATAAGATCAAACATTCTAAACATGTGATTAGAGATGATTTCTTATCTCGTAATGTTCCTATTTATAAACAAGAAGCATTCTCCAATTATCTTCTTAAATTAAATGGTTATGACCTCAATAAAGGTGCGTTAACGACAACCGAGCATCCATTCACCACTCCAATCGCGAGAAACGACGCGCGTGTCACTACACATTATTATGAAGATATGTTCTTATCAAATATCTTCTCCATTATCCATGAAGGTGGACACGCGATACTTATGCAGAATGAAAGAGACTGTGACCATGACCATTTCATCAATGACCACGTCTCTAACGGCATGCATGAATCCGTCTCCCGTTTCTATGAAAACGTCATCGGTAGAAGTAAAGAATATATCCACCTCATCTATCCAAAACTTCAAGAGACATTTGATGAATTTAAAGATGTCAGTGAAAGAGAATTGTATGAAGCAGTTAATATCGTTAAACCATCTTTAATTAGAACGGAAGCTGATGAAGTGACATATGGCTTACATATCATCATCCGTTATGAGATGGAGAAGATGCTCTCTAACGGTAAATTGAGTGTGGATGACGCGCCAGCGATGTGGAATAAACTCTATAAAGATTATCTCGGTGTAGATGTTCCTAATGATGCAGAAGGCATTCTTCAAGATGTACACTGGACAAGTGGATTTGGCTATTTCCCAAGCTATGCATTAGGAAATTCATATAACGCGATGTATGTTAAAAGACTAGAGAAAGAATTGCCATTTAAAGAGCTCGTCAAAAAAGGCGATTTCGCTTCGATCAATAAATGGATGAAAGAAAATGTCTTCATTCATGCGAACGTCTTAACTCCAAAAGAGTGGCTAAAAGAATTAACTGGTGAATCATTATCTCCAAAAGCCTTCCTTGAATATCTAAATAACAAATATAAAGATATTTATCAATTCTAAAAAAATAGAGGATTTATATAGAAAATCGCTGCAAAAATAGCGATTTTTTATTTTAAAAATTAATTGTTAATAACAATGTGCCTAAAGCTGCAGTGATGGTTGGAAGAGCGATTACCGAACCATATTTCACGAATTGTTTGAAGCTTAATTTAACATCGTGCTCGTCAAGCAAATTAGTGAACATGATGCCTGCAAGTGCACCCATTGGAGTGAGGAAGGCGCCGATATTGCTACCGACGATTGAAGAATATATCGCCTGTTTATATGCGAGTCCAGATAGGTTATTACATAGGTTAGAATATAAGATGCTCATTGGGATATTATTGATGATGTTTGCAGATAGGAAAGAAGAATATCCATATAGCCAAATCGTATTTTCACTTCCAAAGAAAGAAGCGATCTTATTTGATATACCTTGATAGTTAATGGCGACGACGATCACAAACATTGATAAGAAGAATGGGATGAGGGGATAAGGTAATTTTTTAAAGGCACCTGCAGAATAATCCCAGTCCTTTTTAGTAATCAATGAATGAGTGACGGCGTAAATCAATAATGATACCGCGCAGATTAAAGAGATGACCCACATCTCAATATTGATATAGCTTGAGATAACTAAGAAGACTAAACAGACGAGGAGATGTAAAACCCCGATGATGAGAGTGACCTTATCGTGAATTACATATTCTTCAATATCAACATCTGTAATCTTTTCTCCTAATCGATGATGGAATATAGAAAAGAGCATGATGATTTCAACTATACCTGCCGCTAGAGTAGGCAACGCCATCACTTTAAAATAGGAAATGAAATCGATATGAGCAGTGGTGGCTAAGAAGATATTGGTTGGGTTACCGATGACAAACATCAATGACCATGTATTAGCGGCGGTGAATTCAGCGATTAAATATGGAAGAGGATTGATATGCGCTCTTTTACAGAAGAAACAGATGAAAGGTGTTAATGTTAATATCACGACATCGTTAGAAGTAAAGACTGTTAATCCAGCAACTAGTGCATATAAAGAAAAGAATAAAACGTATTGATTTCCCTTCGCGTTTTTAACGGCAATAGAAGCAAGATATTGGAATAAACCAAATTCGTCTAGGAAGATTGATATCATCGTCATCGAAAAGAATAAGATGATGATCTTTAATGGATTGATTTTAGTATCAGCGGTTAATTGATTATATACTTCACTGATTGGGACTAGCTGGAATATTAATACGAGTACTGCTCCCACTAAAGCAATAATCCAATAAGTGCTGATAGAGATATTCTTAATCTTAATCTTTGGAAATAAGAAAAGAGATAATGCAATTGTGAGGAATGTGATAACAGCGATGATTATTGTTCCAACCATAATACAAATGGTATTATCTACCTAATTTGTTGTTTTGTGAATTGTTTTCACAATTTCTGCTATATTATAGTGATAATATAATACTGATATGATCAACATTAATAACTATGTAAAAAAATTTGGGAACGAGTCTTTCAAAAAAAGACCCTTTAATGATGTTGATGGTTTAGTGTTTGCTGAGATATCGATGATCAACTTCGATCTCCTTCTCCAAGACCGTGATTCTCTCGCCTTAAAAGATATCGTAATTTATGATTATAAGAAAACTATATATGGTAGTCCGGATGCCAAAGCAAATGGATTAATGCTTAGAAGGATGATGGAATCCAAGCGTTATAAAGATGTGAAGGTCTGCTTTGTTCAAAGAGAGTTTAAAGAAGATGTCGCTAATCAGTTCTATGCGGTAACCTTTATTCTTCCTGATGGAACGATGTATTTATCATTTCGTGGGACTGATATTACTATCGTGGGATGGAAAGAAGATCTTTATATGACTTTCCAAGAACGTATACTCGCTCAAGAGCAGGCGTTACGCTATACAGAATATGTAGTGAATAAATTACCGGGCAACTTCATCTTAGGTGGACATTCAAAAGGTGGTAATCTCGCTGTTTATGTCGGATTAAATATTGATAAAAAATATAACGATAGACTGCTTTCAATTTACTCATACGATGGGCCTGGATTTTTAAATGGGGTAACTAGATTCCCTAATTATCTAGCTAACAAAGATAAAGTTCATAAATTGCTTACTGACCGTAGTTTAGTAGGGACTTTGTTCAATGATGTTAAAGAAACGAAAATCGTTTATTCGACAGGAATGCTTTTAGGTGGTCATGATCCCTTTGCTTGGAAGGTTGATAATAATACTGGGGAATTCATCACAAGAAACAAAAGATCAAAGAATTCACGCGTTTATTCCACGGCGATTAACATGTGGTTAAACCAGTTATCTAAAGAGGATAAATTGTTGGGTATTGCTGCAGTTGCTGCAATTATTGGAAAAGCACAAAATATCTATGATTTGCTGAAATATTTAGGTGCAAATATCGCAAAATATAATTCTGTTATTAAAAAATTCCCTCTTGAAGATAGGAAGAAATTAAAGAGCATTGTCTCCTTATTATTTGAGTCGATAAAGATCGTGAAGAAGTCATCGTCTTTACAAAAGAGTAGAGTGGTTTTAGTCACTGAAAGATTGATATTAAGAGAGATGAGAAATAGTGATTTTGATGCATTAGAAAAAATCATATCTGACCCTGAGACGATGAAATATTATCCTGCTCCTTATGACGAAGAAGGTGTTTATCGTTGGATTATCTGGTGCATTGGAAGCTACCGCAAAGATGGTTTTGGTTTATGGGCTGTGACTTTAAAAAAGAATGGTGAAATGATCGGCGACTGTGGAGTGTCGATGCAACCAATTGACGGCAAATGGAGACCAGAAATCGGTTATCACATCAATAAGAAATACCAGAGACAAGGATATGGCAAAGAAATGACGAAAGCGGTGAAGGATTTCTTCTTCCAAAAATTCAATTATGATGAAGTCTATTCCTATATGAGAATTGATAATATCCCTTCAATAAAAATCGCAGAAGCAAATAAGATGAAACGCATGGGCACATTTATTAGCAAAGATGGCCAAGAGTGTTGTTTTTATCGCATCACGCGTAGCGAGTGGGAAGAAGATATGTTACAATAGTGAACTGGTATGAATTTTACCCCAATGGCAGTATTATCTTTGTTCATTCCCCTCATCGGAACTACTTTAGGTTCGGCGATGGTTTTCTTTCTAAAGAAAGACCTCAATCCAAGAGTAAGAAAGATTATGATGGGCTTTGCTTCTGGAGTGATGATTGCGGCTTCTATTTGGTCGCTTATGCAACCCGCGATTAACTCTTATGAAAAAGGCGACTTTAAAATGTGGCTCATTCCTGGTGTGGGCTTTTTAGTGGGTGTGGGCTTTATGCTTTTACTCGATTATCTAATTCCACACATGCACCTAGCCAGTAAACAAGAAGAAGGTGTCAATACTAATAAATTATCCAAGACATTTAAGATGATGCTTGCAGTCACTCTTCATAATGTACCAGAAGGATTAGCCGCAGGTGTTGTTATTGCCGGTATGATGAACGGCAACTTAAACGAACAAGCAATGCTCACTTTAGCGATTGGTTTAGCAATTCAAAACTTCCCAGAAGGAATCATTGTTTCTGGTCCATTTAGAGAAGAAGGAATGAGCAAAGGGAAAGCATTCTTATATGGCTTTCTTTCTGGAATAGTGGAACCTATTGCAAGCTTATTAGCCATTCTATTTACTGTATTAGTGTCGTCTTTACTCCCTGCGACATTAGCCTTCGCCGCTGGAGTGATGATCTATGTTGTCGTTGAGGAATTAATCCCAGAAGCTAATGATGGTCTCCACTCAAATTTAGCGACCATCGGCTTAGCAGTTGGCTTTGTACTCATGATGGTTCTAGAATTGCTTTAGGCTAAAATATTGGCATTTTGCCGTTATTTTTATAAATAATTATTAATTATTATTCATAACATTATGAAAATAATTCCTGTTGAATTAATATATTTAGAGAAATATGAACGAAGTTAGAGAATTAATCAAATTCAATGTCGAGAGATATCCATTAATGGAAATCAATGACGTCATCAAACTCTTATATCAGAGAAGTTTTGGTTGCGGTCATATCATCAAGAATAAAGAAAAGGCTAAAAGCTTTTTGCTTGAAGAATTCCAAGAAACTATTTCTGATGATTCCATCCCATTAGTGGAAGAGATTGGTAACGGCTTTATCCGTGTCAATCTAGCCCGTTATAAAGCGATGGGTTTAGATCCTGAATTACTTTTCAATGCCTTCTATCTTTCCAGTAAAGAAAAGACTAAAGGGATTGGTGACTTTTTAGATAGCGTCGATGTCTTTAGAAACATGATTGAAGAAGGAAAGCTATCATTCAGCCTCAATGAATTTGATCTCTATTTCAATAAGTACGTGGATCAAGGTGTACCTCTAGTTTCCCATAGTGAGATCTATAAGAATATGTATGATCCTCATTACCGTGTGGTTAACCGTAAATACTTTATATTAAAAGGAGAAGAATAATGGCTGAACAAAAGATTTATAAACAGGGATTATTTACAGGCGAAAGAGCTTTGTATGATATCCATAACGCGAAAATAGTTGATTCTACATTCGACGATGGCGAATCTCCTTTAAAAGAATGCTCTGACCTCACGGTTACCCACAGCATCTTCAAATGGAAATATCCAATGTGGTACAGCGAGAATATCGTCTGTGAAGATACGACTTTGCTCGAAACAGCGAGAAGTGGTATCTGGTATACAAAAAACATTAAGATGACTAACTGCCATATCTCCGCGCCTAAACAATTTAGACGTTCTGAAGGCATTACCCTTATTAACTGCACCCTTCCAAATGCTTTAGAGACAATGTGGAACTGCAAAAATGTAAAATTAAGCAATGTCTCCGCGACTGGCGATTATTTTGGGCTCAATATTGATGGAGCAGAAATTGATCATTTTAATCTCATTGGAAACTATGCTTTTGATGGTGGAAAAGACATCGTTATTAGAAATGCAAAAATGGATAGTAAAGACTCGTTCTGGAACTGCAAAAATGTCACCGTTTATGATTCAATTATCGTCGGTGAATATCTTGGTTGGAATTCTGAAAATATCACCTTCATTAACTGCGTGATCGACTCCCATCAAGGGATGTGTTATATGAAGAATGTAAAACTTGTAAATTGTAAGTTATTAAATACGGATTTATGCTTTGAATTCTGTGAGAATGTGGATGCTGATATCTGTTCTAATATCGACTCCGTGAAGAACCCATATAGTGGGGTTATTAAAGCTAAATCCATCGGTGAGCTCATCCTCGATGAGAAATATGTTGATAAGAGCAAGATTAAGATTATAACCGAGGAATAATATGGGAAAATATAATTTTGATAAAATTATAAATAGATATAATAAACAAAGCCATAAATATGACGAGATCACGGAGGATGTTCTTCCAATGTGGGTCGCGGATATGGATTTTGAATGCTTTGAAGGCATTACTAATGCGATTAAAAATAGACTCAATACACCTTGTTATGGCTATACTGCTGTACCGAAGGAATATTTCACCGCATACGTCAATTATTGGAAAAGACATTATGGGATAAATTTCTCTGAAGATGAATGTGTCTTTTCTACTGGTGTAGTGGCTTCTATTGATTCGATATTCCGTCATATTGTTAAGCCTCATTCTAAGATCATCGTGCAGAGCCCTGTCTACCATACCTTTTTTCACTGCATCGAGAACAATGGTTTAGAAGCTATTGAGAATGAATTAGTCTACGAAAATGGTGATTATCATGTCGACTTTGCTGGACTAGAGAAATTATTAAAAATGTCCGATGTAGGAGCGATGATATTCTGCAATCCTCATAATCCAACTGGACATATCTTTTCATTAGAAGAAGTCAATGAAGTTGCGAGATTATGTTATGAAAATAATGTTTTACTCATATCCGATGAAATCCATTCAGAAATCGTCGATCCAGGATATCATTACTGTCCATCTTTAAAAGCGGATTCTAAATATTTGGATAACCTCATCGTTCTTCTCGCGGGTAGCAAGTGTTTCAATATCGCTGGTCTTCATTCTTCAATCGCGGTGATTAAAAACAAAGCATTAAGAGATGATTTCCAGGCTGCTGTTTATCACGATGATGTTGGGGAAGTTAACTATTTTGCCTGCGATGCAAATATCGCTGCCTTTAATGATGGTGATGAATGGCTCAAAGAGATGAATGAATATGTCTATAATAATAAGAAATATGTTATCGATTTCTTTAAAAAAGAAAACATTAATGTTGTCTCTGGTCATGCGACCTATATGGTGTGGATTGATTTAAAAGATTATACTTCTGATTCTGAAGAGTTCTGTAATCGACTCAAAAAAGAAGAAGGTTTATGGCTCACCTCTGGGAAAGATTTTAGAGGGAACGGCCAATATTTTGTAAGAATGAATTTAGCCACTAGTTTTGATAATGTCGTTGATGGCTGTAATAGGCTTTTGAAATTTTTGAATAAAAATAGGCGTTAGCCTTTTTTTCTTTACATATCGGTATTTTTGTAACAATATAAAGATAACGGATAACCGTTATTAAAGTGTTTTTCCGTGTTATATATTAGGAGGCAAAACAATGGCAATTAAAGTATATGCAGATGCTGGAAGCAACCTCTTTCCGGAAGTTATTAAAAATAGAGGGCTTGAAGATTATATTAAAGTCGTTAATATGCATCTCCAAGTCGGCGATCATGAATACAACTGTTATAACGACCCAATCAACGTCGATGATTTCTCTAAGATTTTCTATACATATCTAGAAGATCCAAAAGTCGATGTTCATACTAGCTTAGTTAACCCAGGTGATTTCCTCGCGGCTTTTGAAGAAGATGTCAAAGCTGGCAATCAAATCATCTGCATCACCATGGCAAAAGGCATTTCTGGAACATACAATTCCGCTTGTGTGGCGGCGAATGAAATCAATGAAGAGCAAGGAAAAGAAGTTGTTCAAGTTATCGATTCTGCCACAGCTGGATTAGGAGAAGGAAGACAAGCGATTAAGGCTGCTGAACTTGCAAAAGAAGGCAAGTCTTTTGAAGAAATAGTGGACTATTGCCGTAATTATCGCTGGAGAGTACGTAGTGAATTCACAGTTGGTAGCATCTCCTTCTTAGCGAAAACGGGAAGAGTCAAACCATGGGTTGCACGTATCGCTGATGTCCTCGGTATCAAAGCGATGCTTAGAGGTTCTTACGAATCAAATATTGAATTATATGAGAAGGTTCGCGGTCGTAAGATGGCTCTTAAATCTCTCGCCGATATCGTCGTCAGAAAGATCGTTAATCCAGAAAAGCAAATCGTCTATCTCACTCACTGTAACTGTATAGAAGATGCAGAAGCGGTGAAGAAGATGATTCTCGATAAAATTAACACCACGATTGAAATCTACCATTATGATTTCGTCACTGGCTCCCATGTTGGACCTGGTACAGTGGCAATCTTCTACGAAGGTTCAGATCGTAACTAAGATACAAAAAGATATGAATTAGACCGGCTCGTTCCGGTCTTTTTTAGTAATATAAAATAATATGGCGTTCTTATATATTTTTTAGTAATATATAACATATTTGTATTTGGAGGTTATTATGGAAATCAACAAAACTCTTGAAGGCAACACTTTAACAATTGCCTTAACAGAAAAGCTTGATACGACTTCTGCTCCAGTTCTTGAACAAGAATTAAATAGTTCATTAGATGGTGTTGAAAATTTAATTTTTGACTTCTCTAATCTTGCTTACCTCTCCAGTGCTGGACTTAGAATCTTACTCAACGCTCAAAAAATTATGGCTAAGAAAGGAAAGATGGTCATTAAACATCCAAACGATGTCATCATGTCTGTTTTTGAAATGACTGGTTTTTCCACAATTTTGACTATTGAAGAATAATGAAAAAAGTAAAAGCTGAACATTATAAATCTTGGGTTGATAACGAGATTGATGCGAATAAGCAATTATCGACAGGCAGTCTTTATATCTCTGGATTAGTGATCGTGATGTGGATTTTTATCGTCACTCAGGTCTTTAATGTGGACAATATTGTGACAGTGAATATTATTCTGCCAATCGCTGCTGTAATGCTTGTCATCCCATTTTTTGTGATTAAGTTTAACAAAAATGTTAATCACAGCATTCTTAAATACTTTATTTTGTTCAACTTTTCTCTCGTTATTGGCTTGCTTAATCTCGTCATTCCTAAACATGCGATATTAGCGTGGGCCGCTATCATCTTGCTCGCTGCCCATTATTATTCCGTTCGTGCAACAGTGATGGCGTTTGTAATCACCGCAGTATTTATGGCCATTGATTTGCCGTTATGTATGTTGTTTGGTGAATGGGATGGAAATCTCATGGGCGTCACGGATACAACGTTTATGAATTTATATCGCTATGTTCCTGAACATCCTCTTCCAAACGGAGGTCATGACCCTTATAACCTAGAAGATAGATTATATTTCCTCAATCATTTCTCTTATTATTCAACAGATTTAAATCGTTGGGTTTCGGCATTTGTCTATTATTACATGGGCAGATTCGTCTGCTTGTTAGGTTGCTTCATCCTTGCGATTAGACTTACTAAACGTACGGAAAGACTTTTTGTCAGTGAGGTGACAGCAAGAGAAGAAAAAGGTCGTTTATCCGCAGAACTTAATGTGGCAAGAGATATTCAATTATCGGCCTTACCACAGTCCTTCCCAGAACTTGATAAATTCGATGTGTATGCCCTTACTCATCCTGCTAAAGAAGTGGGTGGCGACTTCTATAACTGTTTCCAGTGGCGAGATAGATTATTACTCTTCATTGCAGACGTCTCTGGTAAAGGCGTCCCTGCAGCATTATTAATGATGAAGACCAATACATTAATCTCTTCGTTATTAAAAAATGATTCAGACCCAAGCAAAGCTTTAAAATATACCAACAAGGAACTAAATGACCATAACGAGAAAGGGATGTTTGTGACTTCTATCGTTGGTTCATTAGATCTTACGACTGATAGTGTGGTTCTATCTAACGCTGGTCATAACCCTCTTCTTATGAAGAAAAGTGGCAAGAGTTATGAATATGTGAAACTTCCTGCAGGATTTGTCCTCGGTGGATTATCACATATCGACTTCACTAATACGACCTTTAAATTAAATAAGGACGACGTCTTATTCATCTATACAGATGGAGTGACAGAAGCGATGAATGAAAATGGGGAGTTATTTGGAGAAGAAAGATTAAAATCTTTCCTCAATTCCCTCGATCCTTCATTATCTTCAGAAGAGATATGTCGTGCCGTCAATGATGAGGTCCATAGATTTACAGGAGAAGCTGACCAAGCTGATGATATCACTATGCTATGTTTAAAATGTAAGGACTCTGTCAAGAGAAGCTCATTTGTCCTCCCCGCGGATAAAAATGAGGTTGAAAAGATTTCTGAATTCGTTAACAACTTCCTCGAACCATTTAACATCAATCAAAAAGATTTAAGTCAAATCGACATCGTCATCGATGAGATTTGTTCAAATATATTTAATTATGCCTATAAAGACAAAAAGGGAAACATTGAAGTCGATGTCTCTTATGAAAATGATGAAGTGACCATTGATTTCATCGATAATGGAGCCCCATTTAATCCATTAGAAAAAGAAGATCCAAACATCAACCTCTCTTTAGAGGAGAGAAAAGTTGGTGGTCTTGGCATCTATATCGTGAAACAGATGATGGATTCTGTTTCCTATCGCTATTCCGAAGAAAAACAAAATATCTTAACTATTAAAAAGAAAGTTGGTAAATAATAAATTATGGACTTACACGCTGAAATGTTATTAGAGCAATATCGTGATTTGCTCCCTGATATACAGGCTCTTAAAGGGGCTGTAGAAAACATCATCCGCAACGAGATTAAGAATTCGGGCATCTTTATTAATTCCTGTTCTTCAAGAATTAAAACCGAATCCTCTTTAAGTGGAAAGCTCGAACTCAAAGGTGGCAAATACAAAGATATCTTTGATATCACTGATATTTTCGGTGCGAGAATTGTCACTTATTATTCCAGCGATGTCGACCGTATTGCTTCTATATTAGAAAAAACATTTATCGTTGATAGAGAGAATTCCATTGACCGTCGTAAAGTCTATAATGTCGACCAATTCGGTTACCTCTCATTACATTACATCTGTTCCTTACCAGAAAAATTATATAAAAATGATGACCATCCAAATTTGAATAAGATTCGTTTTGAGGTTCAAGTGAGAACCACTCTTCAAGACGCCTGGGCGCAGGTAACGCATGATATCGGTTATAAATCCGATGTCGAAATTCCAAAGATGATCTTACGTCGTTTAACTCGTCTCGCAGGTATCTTAGAGTTGGCGGATGAAGAATTCAATTCCATCAAACAAGATAGCGACCAATACCGTAAAGGTGTTAAACAAATCGTCGCTTCTGGCAACTTCAATGAGGTTGAACTCAACATCGATACATTTACTGAATATGTGGAGGTCAATCCATTCCGTAACCTACTTAGACGCATTCAAACAATCAATAACATGGATGTTCAAGAAGTCTCTCTTGTCCCATATTTCCGCTTCTTAAAAGCTCTTGGTGCAAAGACTCTTGGCGATATTGAAAAGATGCGTCGCGATAATGAAGAAGATGCTTATCAATTCGCTCTCCGTTTATTCGGCGAGACGGATTTAGATATCGTCGCTTCTTCTGTGGCCATGATGACTACCTGTATCGTCCATTTATTCAAAATCGGTAGTGGTATTGCTGGTCTTGTCATCATGTTAAATGTAGTCAATGGCGAAAGAGCGTCAAATGAAAAAGTGGCCCAAAGATATTTCAAGATTGGGCAAGCGATGGGGTTGGTGAAACAATAATATGGCAGAGAAAAGAATAGATTCAACATTTTTAGATAGAGCAATTAAGTACGCGGTTGATGCGCATCATAATGTGGAAAGACGCGGTAAGGGTTTTCCTTATGTCGTCCATCCTCTTGAAGCGATGAGCATCGCAGCAACGGTTACTAATGACCAAGAAGTTTTAGCAGCCGCCGCACTTCACGATGTCGTTGAAGATACGGATATCACCATCGACGAACTCAAAAAAGAGTTCGGCGAAAGAGTGGCTGAACTCGTCGCCTCAGAATCCGATAATATGGACCCAGGATATCATGAAGGTATCTCTTGGAAGGACCGTAAAGTCGCGGGTCTAAGACGTATTAAACAATCATCTCGCGATGCCCAGATCGTCGCTCTTGGTGATAAGTTATCCAATATGCGTGCCATCTATATTGATTGGCTCAAAATACATGAAAAAATCTTTGATAAATTCCATGAGCACGATCCTTCAATTCATGCCTGGAGATATTATCAATTATCCAACTGTTTTGACAAGCTTGAAGGAACATATGCATTAGAGGAATTCAAGTTCATCGTCAGAATTGTTTTCGGCGAATATCTCCATGATTTCCGCGTGGAGAAATATGGAAGAATATTGAAGATTTACGGGAAAATTAGTTTAAAATGCATTGAAAAAATAGAAGAAGAAATGGAAAAGATTGATGGTGATCCATATCTCGATTTTGAAAATGTTGCAGGTATCGATGCGGAATCTGTTCGCGCTTTATATCGCCTTGCAGAAAACGGTAAACGATACTTCATCAGAAACGCGAATAAAAACATCAGCTATACCTTCTATAGCATCGGTGTTTGTAACCTCATTTCCATCACTGAATTACCAAGAGAAATTGACATCAACGATTACGAGGTATCAGGCGATGGATATACCGCGGTTAGCTATAACCATAAAGACGGCGATACGATGATGAAATTATACGCGCCATTTATCGCTCCAGAAGAAGTGGAGAAAGAAAAGACAGTCGCGATGCGTGCCTTTACTTTGGGAGTGAATACCCCATTATGTATTGAGCTCGTCTCATATCACGGTCAAATGGGTATCACCTTTGAAAGAATTAAAGGGAAGCGTTCTATTGCAAGGGCAATCTCTGAAGAGCCAGAACACATTAAAGAATATATGGACTTATTTACCGATGCGGTCATAAAACTCCATCATACAGAATGCGACACTACATTATTTAATCCCGTCACTAAATCATTCCTTCATGAACTTGAAGTCGCGAAGGAACGCTTTACTGATGAGGAATATTTAAAAGTTGAAAACTTCATCAAAGAGAACAATAAAGAAACAACATGCATTCATGGTGATTTGCATATTGGCAATCTTTTAATCACTGAAAATAAAGATGTTCTCTTCATCGATATGGCGGATTTCTCATATGGTAATCCTACTTTTGATGTTGCGACCTTATATGTCATGACCAACATCATCAGTGAAGAGAGAATGTTGCAGCTCTTCCACGTCAATAAAAAGACGATGGCGGAAGTCTGGGACTTATTCGTGAGAAAGTACTATAACGTTAGTGATAAAGAAGAAATAGAAAAGATTAACGAATTCATCAAACCATACGCTGGGGTGAGAATCTTACAGTTTGCAAACCGCAGCAAATGGTATGATGGTGGAATTGCTAATCACGTCAAAGAATTGTTATTTCATAAATAGGAGGAAAAACGATGAAAAGAATGAAAGGATTATTAGTTTCAGCGGCCCTTATCGCGCTTTCTTTAGCTAGCTGTGGGACCAAAACTCATCATGGAACTTATCAATTCCAAATGGGTAAGAATACTGATTCTCATATCGGTATTTATATGGATCTTACTGCGGATAAGATTGATGTTTCAACCGATGAAGGCAAGAAAGAGACCATGGAAAAATTTAATGTGAGATTATCAGTGCCTCAGGTCGGTGGTGAAGGCGATGCCTCATTAATGGGTGGCATCCTCACATATTTTAAAGATGGCATCTCTGGTGGATATAAGATTGAGCATGTTGAAGAAAGCGATGATGATCGTCTTCGTTTATTCCCGCTTATCGATATTGCAGAACTTATAAGTGAGATTCAAGAAGGTGAAGCAGCAGAAGAATCTTCTTCTCAAGAACCAGCTTCCTCACAAGCTGAATCTTCTTCCGCGGAAGAATCGTCTTCATTAGAACCATATGTCATTCCTTCTAAATACGTCGATGACATTTTGATTTCGAAATATTCAAAGTCTTCCATCAGCGTCACCGCGCCTGTTTCCTTAACAGATTTGATGTTCCAATTATATTGGTATGGTTTTGACTTATTCGATATCATGGCTGAAAATCCACTTCCTCAACATCCACACGGTAGTCATCCAACAAAAGAAGACATCGCGAAAATAAACGAAACATTTAATTCCGATGACAAGATGATTAAGCATTATGATCTCGATGCATTAATTAAATATCAAACATTAAAAGTAGTCGATTATCGCGACTTCAATCAATTAACAATGTCACTTGCAAAGGCAGTACTCTAATGGAAAACGTTGACGAGAGAGAAGTAGTTATCGATGTTGATCACCTCACCAAAGACTATGGTTATGGTCGTGGTGTTTTCGACGTCTCCATTAAGGTTCATAAAGGTGAATGTTATGGATATCTCGGCCCAAATGGCGCCGGTAAATCCACGACAATTCGTCACATCATGGGCTTCTCCAAACCTCAAAAGGGTACAATTAAAATCCATGGTTTAGAAACCTTTAAAAATACGAACAAATTATTAGGGGAAGTGGGATATCTTCCTGGTGAACCATCCATTCCAAAGGGTCTTGATGGATGGGGTTTCTTACGCATGATGCAAGGAATGCGTGATGAGAAAAATGAAGAGAGACTCAATTATTTATTAGATTTATTTAAATTAGATCCAGGTGTCTCTATTAAAAGCATGTCATTAGGCGAGAAGAGAAAGCTCGCGGTGGTCGCTGCATTTATGAATGACCCTGATGTCTTAATTCTCGATGAACCAACTTCTGGACTTGATCCAATCATGCAGAAGGTATTTATCGACTTTATCGTCGAAGAGAAGAAGAGAGGAAAGACTATTCTTCTTTCCAGTCACATCTTCTCAGAAGTGGAAGCGACATGCGACGTCATCTCTATCATTAAAGACGGTGTCCATGTCTCAACATTTAAAGCCAAAGATATTAAAAGAAGACCAGAAGCTTCCTATATCTTACATTTTAAAGATTTAGATAATTTGCAAAGATATCATGCAGTCTGCCCATTTAAGATCCTCGATTATAATGAAAAGGCTTTGACGCTTACTGTGGAATTTTTAAGAAAAGAACAATTCCATGATTTCTTTGAATCGTTAACTGGTTTTAAAGTCAGACAATTTGAAGAGCAGAAATACACATTGCAAGATTATTTCATCTCTTTCTATAAAGAAGAAAAAGAGTTTGGTGGACTAGAAGGGGTCGTGGGTAATAAAAAATGAGAACAGAAAAAGAAGAATTAGTAACCCCTATTGATGATGACATCATCGTCAAATTTGAAAATGTCACTAAAGATTATGGTAAGGGAAGAGGAATCTTTGATATCAATCTTGAGGTGAGAAAAGGTAAGACCCTTGGTTATTGTGGGACTAATGGGGCGGGTAAAACTACCACCCTTAGACACATGATGGGATTTTTAAAACCAGATAAGGGAACGGTGAGAGTATTTGGCCTTGATCCATATAAGAATAGTGAAAAAATTATGGCAAAAATCGGTTATTTGCCAGGTGAAATCGCTTTCCCACTTGTGGAAAATGGTTCCCAGTTCTTACAGATTCAAGCGGAATTAACCGGACAAAAAGATATGAGCAAAGCGGAGAGAATCATCAACATGATGCAGCTCGATCCAACCGCGAATATTAGAAGGATGTCCAAAGGTATGAAGCAGAAGACAGCGATTGTCGCAGCCTTCATGAATTCCCCAGAACTCATCATCCTCGATGAACCGACAACCGGTCTTGATCCATTAATGAGAGAAGCCTTTGTTACTTTGATTAAAGAAGAAAAGGCACGTGGAGCGACCATCATCATGTCTAACCACATGTTCGATGAACTTGAAGAGACTTGTGATTATGTCGCCTTTATCAGGGACGGTCATATCCTCGATGTCGTCGATATGGATGAGATTCATAACCGACCATATCGTGAATATAAAATCGGGTTCTATGAAAAAGATGACTTTGAATCCGCGGATACTTCTCAGGTAGAAGTCCTCGCGAAGAAAGATAAGGACTTACAGTACATCGTTAGAGTCCCAATTGAAAAAACAGACGGTATGTTCCGAGAACTGAAAAAGCATCACATCAGATATATCTCGGAAGTCCAATATACATTAGAACAATATTTCTTAGAAAAAGTCGTAGGAGGTAACAAATAATGGCGGAAGAACAAATTATGAATGAGCAACCCTCTCCAGTAGCAGTTGCTCCCGAGGTGAAAAAGCATAAACACTTCATCTCTAAACCTTTATTTAAACAATCACTTAAAGCGAACTGGTTATTATGGCTCGTGATGTCTCTTGGTTGTGCGGGCATCTTCATCGTCATCAACCTCGTCATCGGTTCCAAATCCATCTTTACTAACATCAATATGAAAGATGTCACTACTTACGTGAAAGATGAAGGTTTGAACTGGTTACAAATCTTAGGATTGCTTGAGAAGATGGGTTTCTCCTTATCGCGTATTCAAGTCATGTCTCAAATCGATATGAACGCGATTTTGAATGACTTAATTTATAAGATTGCTGGTGTCATGTTACCAATGATTTACGTGATGGTGGTCTCTAATAAATTAGTGGCTAGCCAAGTCAATGATGGTTCTATGGCATATGTCTTATCCACTCCAACGAATCGAAAGACAGTGGTGCGAACTCAGTTCCTCTTCCTTTTAGCTTCTGTGACAGCGATGTATTTAATCATTACTGCCTGTGCCTTAGGTAGTGAAGCCATCGCGAATGCGATTAAACTTGCAAACAATCCAGAGGCTACAAATATCAGAGTGCCACTTCGTTCCATTCTTTACTGCTTAGGTAGCTATATTTCCATCTTAGCCTTAGGTGGCATTTGTTTTGGTGCTTCTTGCTTCTTTAATAAGAGCAGCAATGCGACAGTTGTTGGTGGTGGTGTCTGCGTCATCTCCTTCCTCGCTTGTATCTTAGGCTTATTCGGTAACAAAGTGTTCGTCGCTGTCGGTGTCGGCGTGGAAGCGATGAAAGTGTTTGATTTCTTCTCAATGTTCACCCTTGTCGATACAGAATCGATGAGCAATTTTGCTAAAGCGATCACTCAACAAGATTTTGTCAATTATACAAATATCTATGACTGGACATGGAAATTAGGCATCATGTTATTTATTTTCCTCGTTTTCTCTTATGCTGGAGGAAGATATTTTACAAAGAAGGATTTACCTTTATAATTTCTTTATCGTGAGGTGCATTATTATATGAAAAAAGAAAAAACCAAAAAACCTTTAGAAATGGAAGAAAAACCTAGCAATTCTCCTTCAAAAGAAGAAAAGGAAGTTAAGGAAGCTAATCCTGTTTTAGAAGAGCCTGTTGAAGAAAAAGTTGAACAGGTTGAAGAAAAAACTCACGAAGAAAATAAGGTGAAAGAAGCGTTCACAAACGTCATCGAAGCACCATCTAAAGCTTTAAACAAAGTCGAAGAGAAATTCATGGCGAATGAAATTGCAGAGCCTGAACTTCTCAAAGAAGGTGAAGCAGTGGATAAAGATCATTTATCCGAATATGACCACAAGATGATCGATAACGATATTAGATATAAAGCCCCATTGTCATACCGTCATTTCAAAATGCTCGGTTGGCTCGCTCTTGCAATAGGTATGGCTTCTGGTGGTTTAGGACTTATCGTTACTCTTGCCTTGCTCTTAGAAAAAATTACTCCTGAAACTGCATCTAGATTAACCAATGTTTCAGATATCATGAGCATGTTCACAGCCTTACCTCTCCCGTTATTTATGATTTCTAACTTTGCGATTATCTTGCAGCAGAAGAATCAGTATAAGAAATTATTGATAACTTATGGGGCAATCGTCGTTGGAATATATGTCGTCTTCCTCATCGTTTATTATCACTATATCGTTGGTATTATTGGTAAGTTGAACGGAGTGGATTTTATAACTGCACGTCAAAAATCAATCAACGCTCTTGCGGATTCACAAGCTAGCTTAGTTATTAACGTGTTTATCGATTTATTAGCCTGCGCTCTCATCATGTACTTCATCGATTACACTCCAAAGAAATTCTTCCAAGGTAAAAAGATCATCTTATTTAGATTGATGGTCTTAATCCCAATTCTCTATGAAGTAGCCTCTATTATCATAGTTGGTTTCTTACAGCTCAGCGCGTCTTTTGAAGATATAACATTCATCCTCCCACTTGAAGTACTACCTCTATTAGGTAAAAAGCCGATAGGTATGATATTCGCTTTCGTCGCTATCTGTTTATATGTAAAATTCAGATACAAGAGATATCTCAAAAAAGGCGGTACTCCTGAAGGCTATCAATTATTTAGACAAACAAACCGTAATACTTTTAAGTTCGCGAGAAATATGGCGATTATCTTCGCGGTTGTCGGTATAATTGACCTCATTATTTATCTCTCTTTAACGCTCGGTTTTGCGGGAAATTCAGCTGAAGATCCTGCGCATGTACAAGCCTTGGCTGGCGTCTTCCAAGCCTTCTCGCTTGGTAGATCTGCCTGTTTAATTCTCGTCATTCCGTTCGTCTTATTATTCTCTTATCTTAAGACGCATAAGAATCCAGGTCTTGATAAGCTTATTCCTCTCGGCGGTATCTTATTCGTTATCTTCGCCTTATTTGAAACAGCGTATCTCTCATTCTTATTCATCATGTAGAATAACAAAACAATTTAACTAGACCCTTAGGGGTCTTTTTTATAAAAAAATGTAGTTTTTTATTACGCATACGTGTGCTAAAATATTAAAGACTGAAAAATAATGATGTCTAACAAAGTATTAAATTATTAATTATTTTGCTAACGTTATTTTCTTTATGCCCTATTTGCCTAAATAGGTGATTTTACAGAAAGGAAAGATGTTTTTAGGCAGAACATCAACTAGTAATCATGAAAAGACTTACTAAAAAACAAATGATCATCTTCGCGATTGGTCAATTAGGTTGGTCCACATTAAGCGGTGTTATTACCACTTGGTTAGTGACTTTCTATTTACCAACTGCTGGAGATATCGAAGCAGGGGCTGTGCAATACATTATCCCTGGCTTAGTCATCGGTGGCTTTATGACAGTTCTCGGATTAATCTCCGCGTTAGGACGTGTCTTCGACGCTATCACTGACCCACTTATTGCTTCTTGGTCAGACAGAAGTAAAAACCCAAGAGGTAGAAGAACTCCGTTTATGCAATACTCTGCTCTTCCTCTTGCCATTGTCACTGTTTTAGTGTTCTGCCCGTTCTGGGGTGCTAAAGATCCAATGAATATCGTTTGGGTCTCCGTCATGCTCGTCTTATTCTATTTATTTATGACGATGTACTGCACACCATATAACTCGCTCATCTCTGAATACGGAAAAACTCAAGAAGATAGAATGTTCATCTCAACTTCCATCTCCTTAACATTCTTCGTTGGTACTCTTCTCGCTTATGTACCATTCGTCTTAGCGGGTGCTTTAAGAGGTATGGGCTTAGACTTTGCTTGGTCTTATAGAGTTCCATTCATCGTCTTAGCGGTTATCGCTTTAGTCTGTATGCTCTTACCAACATTCTTAATCAAAGAAAAAGAATTCGTCGATACTAAACCAAGTGAAGTTAACGTCTTCAAATCTTTAGGTGCGACATTCAAAAACAAAGACTTCAGAGTCTTCGTCGGTTCTGATGTCATGTACTGGGTTGGCTTAACAATGTTCCAAACCGGTTTACCATTCTTCGTCAAAGTCTCCATGGGCTTAGGTGAAAGCATGGTCTTAGTCTTCTTAGGTAGTATGACTGTCTTAAGTGCCCTCTTCTATCCATTCGTCACTAAACTCGTCAAGAAGTTTGGTAAAAAGAAACTTGTCATCTTCGGTTTCTTAGGCTTAGCCGTTGCTTATGCGATTGCGGCCTGTACATATTTCGTCGGTGGTAAAGGTGGTGCCTTAGGTTGGATCCTCGGTATCGCGATTGTTATTATCGCTGCCTTCCCAATGGCTTTACTCGGTATCATTCCACAATCCATCGTCGCTGACGTCGCGGAAGCAGAAGGTGTTGTCACTGGTGAAAATAGAGAAGGTATGTTCTTCGCAGCGCGTACATTCGCGATGAAATTTGGTCAATCCTTAGCCTTGATCTTATTCACATCCTTAGCCATTATCGGCACTCAACAATCCACGGAATCCAGTGAAATCGTTCCTTCTTTAATCGGTTTATTAGTCGTCGCGATCGTCGCGATTGTCTTCTGTGTTTTAGGCGCGGTTATCTTAATGTTCTACCGTGAAAAACACGTTATGAAACTCATTGCTAAAGAAGGCGATGAAGCCTTTATGCAAGCTGTTGAAGCAAATAATAAAAAAGAAGAAGAATAATGCTGTACCGTTATTATCGTAATGGCTTATTAGTTCTCTCTCATCACCCTGTTGATTTCGAGATTGATGAAAAGTTTGCGAATAACCGTCACACGATTGTCATAAAATCAAAAAAAGACAATATCGTTTTAGATAATGTTTCGGACACGATGCCTATTCATGATGTCGCTAAAAAAGAAGCGTTCTTTAATGGCTATCAATCATGGACCGACAGTAAAGAGATTAAATTAAAAGCCAAAGAAAAAAATATATATCGTTCCCCACAAGCGGTTGTCCGCGCTTTCGCGATGGATAAATACGGCGACGCTCCCTTCTATAAATATAGACGCCACGTAATCCACGGCTATGATGTTTGTTATAGTAAAAGTGGGGAAGGTTTCTTCCACTTCAATTTGAATTACCACAATGCCTATTTATTGTTTGAATATAATAAGCGTAATCATCGCCTCACTATCACAAGTGATTTAAACGGCATCAAGCTCAATAAAGGCGATGAAATGACAGTTTGGGACTGCGCCTATTACGAATCATATGAAGAGGGTTATGAAGCCTTCAAAAAATACTTCCCAAAGAAGAACATTAAGAAGATGTTTGGTTATACTTCTTGGTATAACTATTATCAAAACATCAACGATAAAATCATCCTCCGTGATTTAGAGGCGATTGATAATCGTTTCAATTTATTCCAAATCGATGATGGATATGAGACTTTTGTCGGTGACTGGTTTAATATCGATCCAAAGAAGTTCCCTGATGGCTTAAAACCAATCGTCGAAAAGATTCATAGTAAGGGTCTATCCGCGGGTATTTGGCTCGCCCCATTTGTGGCAGAAGAGAAATCTAAATTATTCTTAGAACATCCTGAATATATCAAAAAAGATAAGAAGGGGATGCTCGTCAAAGCCGGTGGTAACTGGTCAGGACAATACGCGCTTGATTTAGAAAAAGAAGAAGTTCGCGAATATATTAAGAAGTTCCTTAAATATTATATGGATTTAGGATTTGACTTCTTTAAGCTCGACTTCCTCTATGCAGCAGGTATTGAAGTTCCAGAAGGATATAGCCGCTGCCAATATCAAGATAAAGCCTATAAGTTCCTGAGAGAATGCTTACCAGGAAAAATCATTCTTGGATGTGGGGCTAACCTCGTTAATTCTATCGATTACTTTGACTATTTAAGAATCGGACCAGATGTCTCTCTTAAATGGGATGATGTCGCCTATATGCGTTTATTCCATAGAGAAAGACCATCTACAAAAACAACGTTACAAAACACGATCTTCAGAAGCTTCTTAAATGATAGATGGTTTGGTAACGATCCAGATGTCTTCTTGCTCAGAGATAACAACATCGATATGAACGATGATCAAAAGAAATCTCTCGCTCTTATTAACTCCTTATTCTCCTCGGTATTAATGACCAGTGATGATATCGGAGTTTATGATAAGGATAAAAATGAACATCTCGAAGCTGTCCTCGACAATTTCTTACATGCGAAAAATGCAAGATTTGTCAAAAAAGACGGCAAAATTCAATTATTTTATGAATTAAATAATAAACAATATCATTATTATTATGATTATAAGAATGGAGTATTAACCAATGGACAAGAGTAGTGTTATATATGGCAATCCCATGCCAAAAAAAGTGGTGAAGAAAGCGGAGAAAAGCAAAGCCAAATATATCAAGAAATATGGCGATGATTCTAAAAAAGAATACCGCATTGCTTTCCAAGATATTCCAACTTTAGATTATATCAATGCGAAGAATATCGTCTTCACCGATAAGAAAGAATCCGATAAATTCGATTCTAAAGCGGTCATCGTTGGCAACATCAGAATGGGCTTTGGTCATTATCGTATCTCCATTGCCATCGCCTCATGCGCGAGAGCCTTAGGCTATAATCCATATTGGCTCGACTTAGCGAGCTTTGATACGACTGGAAGCAAGATGATCAGAGAACAAAATGCGATGTATTCTCTCGCTTCTCGTATCAGCCAAAAATCCAAATTGTTCAACCACTTTGTTTGGGAACCACTTAACTGTGAAGGATTCAAAAAGATTTCCTATAATGCGAAGGACCAAAAGAACTCCGAATTATTAGTCCCAATCTATCACGACATTCCAAAAGATATCCCATATGTCGCCACTCACGTCTGGCCAGCGCAAGCTGCAGTGCATGCGGGTATGACTCACGTCGTTAACGCTGTTCCAGATAACTGGCCAATGGGCCTTCACCTTGCAGAAGGTTCCTTAATGACTGTACAAACACAGTTTGCTTATGCTGGATATAAGACTTTAAGAGGTTTTGATAAGAAGCCATTAAAGGGCATGAGAGATGACCAGCTCAAAGTAGTGGGATGTTATGTCGACCATGAATTATTAGTGAACCTTGATAAGGATAACGAATTAAGAAGAGATAGATTAAGAAATCATAAACCTCTTCGCTTCTTGATGACTGTCGGTGGTGCCGGCGCGGGATTTGATCAATACCTCGCGATGGTCAAACACCTCCTACCATATGTCAAAGAGAAGAAAGTGGCCTTATTCATCAACTTCGGTGACCATGAAGATGTCTATAAGAAACTCTCGGAAAAGATTCCAAGTCTTAAAGCCAAAGAATATTTCAATAAATATGAAGATGTCAAAAAGCTCGCGGATGAGCTTTATAAAGGCGACGCGGAAGGCGTATATGCGATTTATAATAAGGATATCTTCCAAGCTGTCTATTCCACGAACTTATTAATGAGAGTCTCTGACTTATTAATCACTAAACCAAGTGAACTCGTCTTCTACCCAATTCCAAAATTATTCACTAAACACATCGGTGGACACGAAGTGTACGGTGGAATCTTCGGTAGAGAATATGGTGATGCGACTATTGAATGTCCAACAAAAGATGAGGCTAATCAAATGCTCGATTATCTCATCGGCGATCCTGATTTATTAACTCAGATGACTCGTCGTATTGATGAGCTCCATAAAGCTGGCCACTATAATGGCGGTTATGAAGCTGTTAAGTTAGCAGTTGGCAAATAATTATTAGAAATAAAACTACTTCCGATTAATCTATGGAGGTAGTTTTTTATATTAAAATAGTAAATTATTAAATCATATTGTATTTTCTTGTATCAAATTATATAATGTTGATGTAAGGGTGCGCCAGTTCGGTGCAGTTAATATAACTAGGTGAAACTCCTAGTCTGGTAGTCCCTAGCAAGGAGCCAGT
>SVBE01000014.1 GCA_015059065.1 Erysipelotrichaceae bacterium
CATCACATTTATTATACTGAAAAGGTAAGAACGACTTATTTTTCCGAAGAGTTGCAATTAATTATTCAATTAACGATTCATAAATAAAAACGTCTATTATATTAAAAAAAGTTTTATAATATAAACTAAACAATTATTATGGACATCTTAATTTTAGTACTAATTCTTGTTGGAGCGGCAAATATGCTCCACAACATCATCGTCTATATCATCTTCATGTCTAAAATGAGAGACGTTATTTCAGGTGGTGTGAAAAGAGATACGGTCTTAATGTATATTGGACTTATCTTAATTATTTTCTTCCTCGGTGGATATATTTATGTCGGCTTCTTTGCTAATCCACATTTAGTCACTGCCTTCATTATGTTCTTTGGTAGTTTATTTGTTAGTTTGGTCCTTTTATTAATGATTCAATTAATTAAAACATCAAAAGAAAGATCATTAGAAATCGCTCAAATATTAATTAGTGTCATTGACGCTAGAGGATCGTTACAGGGACACAGTTTACATGTGAAAAATTTAATGATGGTGTTTTTAAAACATCTGCCTCGATATATGAAAACAGAATTCAGTCCTGTTAGTATTGAATTCGCCGCTTTATTACATGATATTGGTAATTTAGGTGTTCCAGAAGAAATATTAGAGAAAAATGGTGATTTAACACCAGAAGAATGGGAAAAAATGCGCACTCACCCACAAGTGGGTGTGAGATTATTAAGACCTGTTAAATCTTTTGATTATATTTCCGATTGGATTTTATATCACCATGAAAGAATTGATGGTAATGGCTATTACTTTAAAAAAGGTGATTCAATTCCTTTACCAAGTAAAATGTTAGCTATCGCTGATGCATATTCCGCGATGGTATTAGGTAGAGTATATAATCCTCCTAAAACGCACAGCGAAGCTCTTGAAGAATTAAAAAAAGAAGCCGGTACACAATTTGATGAAGAATTAGTTGAAATCTTTATTTCTATTCCAGAAAAAGAAGTTACTGCTTGTATACCAGAAGAAGTGCAATATTAAATATGACTAGTAAAAACAAATCAGTATCAATCTTTGCCGCTTTTGCCTTATCCGTTGGAACAGCGATTGGATGGGGTTCTTTTGTTATTACAGGAGGCTCTTTTTTAAGTAAAGCTGGTCCTTTAGGAAGCGTTATCGGTATTTTAATTGGCACAATTATCATGTTAGTCATAGCGTATAATTACCATTACATGATGAACAAATACCCCAACTCTAATGGAGGCATTTATACATTTGCCAAAAACACTTTTGGAGGAGACCATGCCTTTTTAGTATCCTGGTTTTTAATTATTACTTATGCGGCGATATTATGGGCTAATGTTTCTTCATTTTCTTTATTTGCTAGATATATATTTGGTAGTACATTTCAATTTGGTTTTCATTATGTCATAGGTGGATATGACATCTATTTAGGTGAAATATTATTATCTTTATCATTCTTATTACTATTTGGTGGGGTATGTTTATTAAAAAAGAAAATAACCACGAATATTAATTTGGGTTTAGTTTTAATGTTTATTTCCTTAATTATTGCTGGATTTATTGTCGCAGCAGTAATGCATAAAGGAGGAGTTAGTGCTTATAAACCTGATTTTGCTCCTAATGGTAATAGTGAAATTAAACAAATCATTGGAGTAGTGGGAATGATTCCTTGGGCGTTTATTGGTTTTGAAAGCATTTCCCATCAATCTAAAAATTTTAAATTTCATCACCGTAATGTCTTTAAAATCTTTATCGCTTCAGTAGTGGTCACCTCTGTAATTTATATATTAATTTGTCTATTATCTATCAGTGTATTCCCTAGTGAATACTCTAATTGGTATGAATATTTAACTAGTGTATCTTCTTTAAATGGGTTAGATGGTATACCGGCTTTTTATGTCATGCATCAATATTTAGGTGTTCCCGGATTAGTGATGTTTGTTATCGCCTTATTAGCCATAATTATTACTAGTTTAATCGGTAACATCCTCGCTTTATCTAATTTATTACATTCTATGTCGGAAGATTATATCTTCTCTAAAACGTTTAGAAAAGTCGATAAAAATGGTAATCCGAGAAATATTATTGTCGCTATTGTGATAGTTACTTCTTTGATGTTATTTTTCGGTAGAGTATTAATCGGTTGGATTGTGGATATTAATACATTCTGTGGAATTATTGTTTATTTATATATATCCGCGATCTCTATTAGACAAGCTAGAAATGAAAAAAATACCGCGGCATTCACTATTGGTATCATTGGTTTAATATTAGGTTCATTATTTGCTATTTCAGTATTGATTAATGATTTTACTAATGATAATTTCTTAGCCAAAGAATCAATATTAATATTTACCGTTTGGGCGGTAGTGGGATTAATTTATTATGCAGTTATTTTAAAACTAGATAATAGACGTAAATTTGGTAACTCCATGGTGGCCTTATTTGGTTTATTTATCTTAATCATTTATTCCATTGGTTCATGGTTATTTAAATCAATTAAAGAAAGAAATGATAATTCCATTAGAACGGAAATTATTTTAAGTGTGGTAATATTATTAGCCACTCAAGTGGTGTTCTTCTTTGTCTTTTCTCTTATTAAGAAAAGAGAAGTCGCTTTACAAAGAAAATTAGTTATTGGTATGGCCACGATGGTTGAAGGTAGAGACAATTCCACAGGTGGTCATATTAAAAGAACTAGTGAAGTAGTGAAATTCATCGTTGAAGAAATGATGAAAGATCCTTTATTATCCACTAATCATAATTTCTATAACTATGTTATTCAAGCTGCACCTATGCATGACTTAGGCAAAATTGCTATTGATGATATCATTTTAAGAAAACCTGGTAAATTTACTCCTGAAGAATATGCGATTATGAAAAGACATTCTCCAGAAGGAGCAAAAATTGTTGAAGAAATATTAAAAGACACATTAGATAAAGAATTTGAACAAGTATCTATTAACGTTGCTCATTATCATCATGAAAAATGGGATGGAACAGGTTATCCAGAAGGATTAAAAGGGGAAGAAATTCCTTTAGAAGCAAGAATTATGGCTATCGCTGATGTTTATGATGCATTAGTGAGTAAAAGAGTATATAAAGATGAATTCTCTTTTAAAGATGCAGATAGAATCATCATCCATAGCATGGGTAAACAATTTGACCCAGGTTTAGAAAAATATTACGTAAGAGCTAGAAGCAAAATAGAAAACTACTATCTAAAATTAAAAAATAAAAGTATTGAATCAAAATAATAATGTTTTATAGTGACTCCCACTACTTATAGAAGTGGTGGCTTCTTGCGCGATGACCTGGTCATATCAAGATGGGAGGGATTACATGCTTGGTTTTGTTAAAGAAGATAAACTATTCCAGATAGTGATTAACCCCTTTATGGGGTTTTGTTATTTTTCTATTCATTTGTCATTATTATTTAGATAGAATTAAACATATTTGTGGTGAAAGGATTATATTTATGAAACATTTATATAAGTTAATGCCATTATTACTTCTTACTCCTTTTATCTCAGGGTGTAATAATGCTCCAGTACAATATATCGGCATTGTCTCAGCGATGGATAATGAAATCGCTTTATTATTAGAAGAAATGCAAGTAGAGAAAAAGGAAACCGATGGAAGCATCGATTTTTATACTGGTAAAATCCATAACAAAAATGTGGTCATCACTAAATCTGGCATTGGAAAAATAAGAGCCTCATTAGGTGTTACTACAATGCTTAACGACTATAACATCAAAGAAGTATATTTCTCTGGTATTGCCGGAGGACTTCGTGATCAAGAAAAAGTATTAGATGTTGTCATCGGCGATTCTTTAGTAGAACACGATTATGGAAGATACACTAATGAGGGATTTATTTGGACTGGTGGAGACCCAGGTATGGGAACTGATAAAGGTGAAGTATATTACTGCGATCCTGATTTAGTAAAACTCGCTTATAACTCTGCAGTAGCAGTGTTAGGTGAAGAACATGTTTTTAAAGGATTAATTGCTACTGGTGACCAATTCATTGAAAATGAAGAATACTGCGCAAGATTAGTTGAACAGTTTGATGCTTATGCCTGTGAAATGGAAGGGGCATCTGTCGCGGTGGCTTGTGATAAATATGGCATTCCAGCAGTGGTCATTCGCGCGTTAAGCGATAAAGCGGACGGAAAAGCACATGAAAGCTACGCTGATTTCGGTGATAAAGCGGCAAGGAATTCAAGCCAAATCATCCTCAAGATGTTGGAATCAAGATAATTGTTGTTCATCACTAATTAGACTGGCATATTTGTCAGTCTTTTTTCAAAATTGATATTTTTGTTCATTTTCCTTGACTAATCGTGATATAGATTTTAATCTTATTTCATCTTTCTTAAGTGAAAGAACAATAGAGGCTGCGACGCAGACGAGTAATTTGGTCGAGAAGGCATTCGCGATTAGACCAAATGAAAAGCAATCGTCGCCGAACGATATTAATAGGCATATTGATATCGTGGGGTTATAGGAAATACTTATAACACTCCTACTAAGTAGAGGCGCTATTATTTTTACGAGATTGTAACTATAAGTAAGCGCCCCGCGCTTATTTTTCTTTAATAGCGAAAGGGGCAAATGAAATGAGAAAATTAAGACACACAGTCGTGCTAGCGGCTTCACTTCTAGCGATTACTGCTTGTGGAAGCAGAGCAAATGTGGAATATGACTATGTCCACTTAGAAAATAACAAGACTGGCTTTGTCACCGATGATGGTGATACAGCGATTGCTATTGGACTGAAGAAAGGTTCTTCCTTAAAAGCTGATATCGATGCTTACTTATCAGGTTTATCAACATCTTATTGGACAGAATTAATGGGTGATATGGTCGCTTTAAGAAGTGATGATAAAGCCACATATACCACGAAAGCGAAATTCGTTGATACCTCTGCAGGTGTTTTTAAAGTGGGCATGGAATGCGCCTATGAACCATTCAACTGGACGCAAAATGATAATAGCAATGGGGCATTCCCAATCGCTAATTTAAGTGGAAAATACGCAAATGGATATGATGTGCAAATCGCCGCGCAGGTCGCCAGTGCATTAAATATGTCATTAGAGATATATCAATATGAATGGGATGCGCTTCTTCCAGCGGTACAAGCGGGAACAATATCTGGCATCGTCGCAGGTATGTCACCTACAGAAGAAAGATTAGAAGAGATCGATTTCTCTAATAATTATTATCAATCTAATCTCGTGGTCATCACCCGTAAAGGCAATTCTTTATTAGAGGCTAAATCGTTAAAAGATGTTGATAAAGCGGGAGTGAAGATCGCTGCTCAACCAGGTACTTTCCACCTCGATGCATTAAAAGCACAGACAAGTAATTTAACAGTGGTTGACAATCTTGCTGATTTCGTCGCGATGCGTATGGCTTTAGAAGCCGGCACTATTGATGGGTATATTGCCGAAGAGCCAACTGCATTAACGATTTGTCGTTAAAAATGGACTTCTTTTCTGATATTGGATTTATCCTGACCAATTACTGGCAGGATTTCCTTCTCGGTGTGGGCTGGACCTTACTCATCTCTCTTATTGCCACCCTCATCGGATTATTATTAGGTTTAATCATCGGCATCATTCGCACCATCCCTTATAGCAAGAATAAAGTGGTATTTTGCCTGCAAAAAGCCATTAATTTCTTATTAACTGCTTATATTGAAGTTTTTAGAGGTACCCCGATGATGGTGCAGGCTGTGGTCATCTTCTGGGGTTATGCCTTTATGATGGGTGGACAGACTTTGCCACTTATCTCTTCAGCAATCGTCATCGTCTCTATCAATACTGGCGCGTATATCGCGGAGATTGTTAGAGGGGGCATTAACGGCATTGATAAAGGACAGTTTGAAGCGTGTCATGCTTTAGGGATGAATCATTTTCAAACGATGGTTCATGTCATCATTCCTCAGGTGATGAAATCTATCTTACCAGCAGTCTCTAATGAGTTCGTCATCAACATCAAAGATACTTCTGTATTAAATGTTATCGGTGTCACTGAATTATATTTTGTGATGTCCGTCACTGTGAAGATGACATATAAGAACTTCCCAGTTTATTTCATCGGGGCAGTCATCTATTTCATCCTCACTTTCTTAGTTACTCGTATCATCAAACTCATTGAGAAAAAGATTACCGGAAAGAAGAATTATTCTTTATATACTTCTGATGCAGTGGGACTCGCGGAGGCTAACTAATATGGAAAAGAAAATGATTGAAATTGACCATTTAGTAAAATCCTTTGGCGATCACCATGTTTTAAAAGATATCACGATATCCTTTAACCGTGGAGAAGTGGTCTCCATCATCGGGAGCAGTGGTTCTGGTAAATCCACATTGCTCCGTTCTATTAATTTATTAGAAGAACCAACCAGCGGAGATATCATCATCGATGGAAAAAGCATCATCAAAGGTGAGATGGATAAAAGAGAATTAGCAAGAAGAGTGGGAATGGTGTTCCAATCCTTCAACCTCTTTGACAATATGTCAGTCCTTAAAAACTGTATGATTGGACCGATTAACGTGCTGAAAAAAGATAAAGCCACCGCGGAGAAAAATGCGATGAAGTATTTATCGATGGTCGGCATGGAACAATATATAAATGCGAGACCAAGTCAACTTTCAGGTGGGCAAAAGCAAAGAGTGGCTATTGCCCGCGCTCTTGCGATGGAACCAGAATGCTTGTTATTTGATGAACCAACATCCGCGCTTGACCCAGAAATGGTGGGAGAAGTTTTAGATGTCATCCGTAATTTAGCAAAAACAGGTTTAACGATGTTAATCGTCACCCATGAGATGCATTTTGCAAAAGAGATATCAGACCGTGTTGTGTTCATCGACGAAGGATTAGTCGCGGAAGATAAGCCGTGTAAGGAATTCTTCTCACATATTGAAAAGGAAAGAGTCGCTTCTTTTTTGAAGAGAATGAACCATTGAAAATTGAACTAAGAAAACTTTATTTCGCGTTTGTTTTTTACACAGTCAAGCAAATATAAATTGATAAGGTTTTGATAAGGGATGCCAACTTGATTAGCCATCTCTTTGAAGTATTCCACGATTTTTATATCGATGTTGATAGTGATTTGCTTTTTGAGCAATTTAGCATACGGGTTTTTGATTCCTTTTGAGAAATCGTAATGGTCTTTCATATTAAGCTTGCCCTCCTCTTTCATAATAGTCTTTTATTTCGCCCTTATCGGCTTTACGAGCAGAAATTATTCTAATTGTTTCTTCTTTATCACGATAACAGTGACATACGACTAGCATGTTTGATTTATTGCTTATTCCTAAAAGGATAAAGCGATCTTCTGCTTCGCTGTGTGGCTCATCATAGACGAGAATAGCATTTTCGTCGAGGAACACAGTAACTGCTTCATCAAAACTTATTCCATGTTTTTTGATGTTGGATTGATTTTTCTTTTCATCCCAAGTAAATTTTATCATAATTATCTCCTAATTACACAATAAATATATTTCTTATTTTTCATCTATATTGTTCAAACGGTTTTCTAGATATTTTGGCAGATCTTCTAGCAGCTTGTATTTGGATACCCCAATTGGATTATTGATTCCTTGTAGTGTTGTTTCCACAACACATTTATCAGCGTTTTTGCATAGAATTATACCGACTGTTTCGTTATCGATGTCGGTTTTTTCATATTTGTTGACCGCATTGATATAAAAGTTAAGCTGCCCAAATCCGAAGGTATTATTTCATCTAGTTTTACTTCTATGACAACATATGCATGTATTTTCGTGTGATACATCAATAGGTCGATGTAGAAGTTTTTGCCAGATGGAATAGTGATGCGATATTCTTTACCCACGAGCGCGAAACCGGGACCAAGTTCTTGTAGGAATAAAATAATATTATCGACTAACTTGTTTTTGAGATCTTTCTCGGAAGAGATTTCTTCTTCGCTGATGAAGGTGAACGCTAATGAATCTTTTGCTATTTCTTTTACATACTCATTGTCAGATGTTTGAGGACAGATGATGTTTCTTTCATACGCTTTCTTTTCAAACTGTTCTAACACAATGCGTCGTGACCATCTGTTTTTGTGTGTCTGGTTGATATACCAAAGCATTTCTTCTTTTGAAGAAGATTTGTTCATAATCTTTATAATAGTGCCCCACGGAATTTGGGTAACAGGCTGTTCCCTAATTTCATCTTCGTTAAATCTTGATGCAAATAGCGCTATCTTTTTCAGATTTTCGTAAGAATAATTGTATCCAAATCCTCTTAGATCAAATGCCAATCTTTCAATATACTTATTGCCCCATACTTTTCTTTTGTTGATTATTTGCCCAATACGATAATAGGTGATGATCATCGCGCTGTTCACGATGACCATTGCTTTATTGCGATTTTCAGCAATTGTTTCTTTTATTTTGTTTAAATCGCTTAAATATTCATTGTTTATTTCTTGTTTCATTATTGGTTTCCTCCTATCAATAAATTCATAATCAGTTTGACGATAATATCCATTTCATCAGGATGCGATTCTGCAGTGAGAATAGTGATGGCCACTAAAGCTTCGTTAGAAATGATTTGTCTATTGTTTCTATAAAGATGATTATTCTTATATAAGAAATTGATGAATAAAGTTGCGGCAATCCTTTTACATCCATCTGCGAACGGGTGATCTTTGACGAGGAAATATAGAAGATGGGCTGCTTTCTCTTCTATAGAAGGATATAATTCCTGACCGAATACGTTTTGGTATACCTGCATAATAATACCATTGAGTTTACCTTCCTCTTTTTCTACTCCAAAAACATCTGACATATCATTGAACTTCATGGAATCGATGATGTTTCGACATTCTTGGTAACTCATCACATAGGCGTTATTAGTTCCTTTTGGCTTTTCTAATGTCTGATGATCATAATTATCTAAAAGGTCTAATGCGCGTGTATATTCGTTTATGACTTTGGATAACTCATCTTTATCCATGTCAAGCGAATAAGCGAGCATCCTGGTTTGAATATCAATTGTTTTGCTAAGAGCATTTAACCTTTTTTGATTTACCGCATATCCTTTGATGAGGTAGTCTTTAAGGATTTTGCTTGCCCATTGACGGAAAAGGACACCACGTTGAGATTTGACTCGATAACCAACAGAGATAATTACATCAAGATTATATAAAACAGGTGGCCTATGGTTATCAAAAGGGACATTTTGACTTCTTTGCAAAAAATGCACAGAAGTATTTTTATCTAATTCGTTTTCTTTGAAAATAGCATTAATATGCCTTGAAATTACTGAGACATTTCTATCAAATAATATTGATATTTCCTCCTGTGTTAGCCAAACTGTGTCTTTGTTATAATCCGCTCTGACATCAAGTTCAAACCCTTTGTCTGTAAATTTGATTAATTCATATTTGTTGTTCATTGTTTTTTCTCCTTTTTTCTAAGCATTTTGATTAGGTCTGCTTCGTACCATTGGTTTTCTTTAATTTGTTGAACGTAAAATAGTGCTTCTATTTGAATTTTTGTTTCATAAAAAATCTCCTTTCTGAACAGATAGTAGTGGCGTTCACAAAAGGAGAAATATAAAAAGCCATCCAAATGAAAACACCTTTGTCAAGATAGCCTCTGATATCCCTACCAGTTCTACCTTGTGGTGTTACATCCTTCCTTGGATGGCCTCAGGATCAATATTTCTATTGTGTGGAGCGTTTGCATGAACATCTTGCCCTTTGGGATTCCGCATTGGGTTTGTTCCTTTGGGGGCTCATTTCACACTGGGCGGTGCTTTCCACATTGATATGCCCTAACACATACGACATACCAGTTCCATATATGGGTGCCCTCTTCCCGTTTTGAGCCAAGTTTATGTCTACTCTAGAAGTGTTTCATTCTTCGACCTTATGACGCGTTTGGAGTCTGCATATATGTAACAAAAAAATTATAACATTTATATGTTATTGATAGAATATGCATTCTCACTTTTTTATTGATATTATGCTGATGTTTTGACTAGAATATATTTACTGCAGCTATGGCGGAACTGGCAGACGCGCTAGACTTAGGATCTAGTGAGGCAACTCGTACAGGTTCGATTCCTGCTAGCTGCACCATTTGTAAATAATGCCCATAAGGGCATTTTTATATAAAGGTCTTTTTTTGGATATACAAAACAAATTATATAGTTATATAATAGATATACATTTTGAAAATTATTATGAAAAAATTAGTAATGTCGGAAAATGAAATCCAAGATGTATGTAAATACCTTGGAAAAAAGATTAGCAAAGACCTCGCCGGAGAAGAAAAACCACCTTTAGTCCTCTGTGTTCTTAAAGGAGCGGTCAATTTCACTATGGATTTGACCAAGAACATCACTATCCCAGTGTTTATGGACTATATCCAAATCTCTTCCTATTCTGGAAGAAAATCCACTGGTGATATCAAACTCATCCACAATTTAAGATTTGATATCAAGGATAGAGTAGTGCTCATCTGTGAAGATGTCATCGATACTGGTGTTTCTATGGACTACCTCATTCATCACCTCTATGCGAACTATCAACCAAAGAAAGTGCTCGTATGCGCGATGTTTGATAAAATCAATGCACGCAAGGCTAGTGTCAGAGTGGATTATGCAGGCAAGATCTTGACGGAAAACGACTTCCTCATCGGATATGGCCTAGATTATAATGAATTCGACCGCAATATTCCTTACGTCTATATCCCAACAGATGAAGAAATCGCCCATTTCGATGAACTCAACAAAAAATAACTAATTATATCAATAAAGCAATATTGGCCCTTAATTGGGTCTTTATTTTTGTTATTTTTATGGTATCGGAAACAACAAAAGAGCTTAAAAAAGGTTAAAAATATCTAAATCTTAATATATTAAATACGCGCGAGGAACATATATAGTAAAATGCACTAAATGTGAAAAAATAGTTGACACGCTATAAAAAACTGGTTTTTAATATAAACAATATTATTCGAATTGACCCCTAGATTTGTTAACGACGTCAGCATTCTTAACTACTATGGGTATATTCTAAGTAATATTTCTTTCAAAAGGAGGAAAAACAATGAAAGGAAAAAAACTCTTAGTAGTCTCCTTAACAGCATTACCATTAATCCTCACTTCTTGTGGTGGTGGTGAAAAACATGATCCTAGTAAGGACGCTGTTACTCGTGATGACTACACATCTGTCTATGATGAGATAGGTACTAAGGTCACTATTGACATGGTTGAAGAGGACGCAAATGGTCTCGCTTTCGTAACTCTCAATGGTAAAAAGTATGAACTTGGTATGGACTTCTTATCTATGGCAATGGTTTACAACATGGACTATCCAGAAAATAGTACAAAATACCAAAGCCAAGATGATGTCTATAACGAATGGTGGAAACTTTATATCCAAAGATGGAACTACTTAATGCCAGAAATCCCTCTTTATTCCAACCAATACTATGATCTTTACGCCACAAAATTGGAAGGCTTCAAGACTTCCCCATACTGGAGCTCCGCAGATGCCATTAACAAAACTGGCTCTACTGACGGTAAAGTTATCTTAGGTAACGCTACTGCATTATCTGGTGCTTTCAGAAGTGCCGCTTGGGGCAAATCTTCCCCAGGAGCTGCTGACTTAGATATCCAAAACTTAACTAGTGGTTATGCTACAGTCATGACTGACATCAATGGTTCTTACCAATGGAACCTCTATGATGAAGAAACTGGCTTAGGTGTCTTAGTCGATGAACCAGAATCCGAAGTCAACCAAGATGGTACTCTCACTTATACCATTGAAATCCATCCAGGCTTAGAATTCTCTGATGGTAGTGAAGTTAAAGCCAAGAACTACATCGCTGGTCTCTTAGCCAACGCTACTGCTGTTGGTGTTGAAGCCGGTGGTACTGGCAATAGTGGTCAAACTCTTGTCGGTTTCAAAGAATTCAAGAAAGATGCCGAAACTGGTAAAGAATTCAAAGGTATCAAGTTATTCAATGATAACGAATACAAATTCAGCATTACTTTAACTGCTGACTATGCTGGTTATTACTACGCAATGGGCAACGCTGGTTTCTCTCCAGACCCATTAAAGCTCTACTTAGGTAGTGCTACTGACGCCATCAAGACTAAAGAAGATGGTTCCGTCTACTTAGATTCCAGCTTCTTCGCTAAGAATAGTGAAGGCAAATACACTGTTGCCGCTGAAATCAAAGCTAACTTAGCTGATCTCGATGCTAGCCACATTCCATATTCCGGACCATTCATGGTTACTAAATGGGATAAATCCGCTGAAGAAGCTACTTTAGCCAGAAACCCAAAATATCCTGGTGATAAATTCAGAGGTACTGCTTATGAAGATGACGGTACTTACAAATCCATCGATGAAATCAAATACATCAAAGTCGAATCTGAAACTCAAAACACTAAGTTCGAACAAGGTGAAGTTAACATCCTCGATGGCATCACTGGTGGTGATGACACTAAGGCTGCCTTAAAGTTAGTCTCTGAAGGCAAAGCCAAAGAAACTCACTATGACCGTGCTGGTTATGGTAAATTAGGATTCCGTGCTGACTTCGGTCCTACTGGTTTCAAAGGTGTTAGAAGAGCTATCGCTTACTCCATCAACAGACCAGAATTCGCACAACAATTCACTGGTGGTTACGGTAGCGTTGTTAACGGCCCATACTACGAAGGCTTCTCTGCTTTCCAAGCTGTTAAAGACACTATCAAATTAAACAAATACACAACTTCCGTTGCTTCTGCTAAAGCTGAACTCGAAGCTGAAGGTTGGGTCTTTGATAAAGATGGTAAAGAATACAAATCCGGTATCAGATACAAGAAGTTATCTGGTTACGAAAAGACTTTAGATAACTTAACATTCAAGTCTATCGATGGTAAATACCAAACTACTTACGTCAATGGCGAATACTACATGCCATTAGCGATCAACTGGTATGGTACTCAACCAAACAACGTTACTGACTTATTAGTCACTAACTGGCAATCCTTAAAGACTGCTAACGAAGACATCGGTATGTACATCACTTACACTTCAACTGACTTCGTCACTGGCTTATATGCTGAATATATGCACAGCGTTGAAGATGGCTATGATGGCAACCAAAAATTGAATGCAATCAACTTCGCTTCTGGATTCAATAGTGCAATGTATGATTACTCATTCAACTGGACTATTAATCAAGATTACTACGATATGTATTCTGCATGTTACTTAATGGACGAAGCTGACTTCTGGTCCAACTACGGCAATGCCTCAAACAACGCCTAATTAGTAACTAAAATTAGCATAATAGTCAACCAAATAATCACGGGTGGTCTATGGCCACCTGTGATTATTCATATTATTTAGACAAGGAAACGCAAATTATCTGCTTGCAGATGATTAGAAAGGAGTCAATATGGCAAAATATATCATTAAAAGAATATTGTACATTCTATTAGTGTTCTTAATTCTTTCCCTATTGCTTTTCCTTATCTACAATATGATTCCGCGTGATCAAGCTTACGCGGCTACTTCAACTGAGCTCAAAAATTTACCTTCCTCACAACGTGCAACCTTTGACTGGGGTGACCGTTATTATTACTGGCAGTGTTATTACGGCGAAAACGGATCTATCTTTGAAAGATATCTTAGATGGATTGGCTTATATCCATATACTTATTATGATGGTTCTGTGGCCTTTAACGGCATGCTCGAAGGTAACTTTGGTAAATCGATTGTTTATAATAAACCGGTTGTTGAAGTTATTAGCGCACCGATGGGCAACACCATTTTCATCAACGTTTTTGCAACTATTATCGGTTTAGGTATTACTATCCCACTTGGTATCTTCTGTGCGGTTAAAAAAGGCACTAGACGTGATATCGGTGTTCAAGTGTTTACTATTATTGGTTATTCTCTCCCAGTGTTCATCATTGGTATTGTCTTCATGTTCTTATTCTCCGTCGTGCTCGGATGGTTCCCAGTTTCTGGTTCCCACTCCACATTCGGTTATGATGAGATGAATGCCTGGCAACAATTCTGGGATAGAATGTATTACATGGCTTTACCACTTATCGTTATGACATTCTGTTCATTAGGTGGTATGACTCGTTACGTGAGAGCGGCGATGATCGACGCTTTATCCCTCGACTGCATCAAAACAGCGAGAGCCAAAGGTCTTAAAGAAAGAACTGTCATCTATTCCCACGCTTTTAGAAACGCATTAATTCCAATCATCACTTTGGTCATCGGTTGGTTCTTAGGCGTCTTCTCAGGCTCGATGATGATTGAAAATATCTTCTCTTTAAACGGTATCGGTTTATTCTATTACAATGCTTTAAATAGCAATGATAATGAAGTTGTTTTAGCTTTACAAATGTTCTACATCTTCATTTCCCTTGCTGGAAACTTAATCATTGATATTGCCTATGGATTTATCGATCCAAGAATTAGAGTTAATAAATAAGGAGGTGTATTGAGATGGCTAAAAAAGATAATCAACAAATTGAAGAAAAAGAAAACCTCGCTCAAGAAGCTCCTGTTAACGCTGAACAAAAACCAGCAGAAGAAGTTAAAGAAGAGAAGAAACCAAACAAAGTCGCTTCTACCATTGGTGGCATCTTCTATACATTATGGAGATGGATTAAGAGAATGTTCCTTGGTGCTTCTAAGGAAATCGCTTTTAACGATGATTTAAAGGTCACAAGACTTGAAAGCCCAAGCAGAATTGCTGCTCAAAAATTCTTTAGAAAGAAAGTCGCTGTTTCTGCCTTAGTGGTCTTCGTCCTCTTATTCGGATTCGTCTTCATCGGACCATTAATCTTCCCAATCGATTATTCTTATTCCGATCCAGCGCAGTCAAACTTAGCGCCTACTATGTCTCTTAGAGCTGTCCCAGCAGAATTAGGAAATACTGGTGTTCGTGATATTAACGGCACTGCCTCATTCTCAGCGGGTGTTTCTAAAGAGAATAAACTTTATGTTTGGGGTACAACAAAACCAACGATTACTTCTGGCGATATTTCCGTGTTCCCAGAAAGTATTAAGAATGATAACGTTGCATTAGCCGCTGCTGGTAAGGACCATATGGTTGCCTTCACCACTGATGGATATTTCGTCGGTTGGGGTGACAACTCCTTAGGACAATACGGAAGTGATGATCCAGAATCCATCAGTGCCTATCCAATCGATCCTATTTTCAAAACAAAACTCGATCCTTCTAGATATGGTGGATTATATGCTTGTAACCAAATTACTGGTGCTATTTATGATAGTAAATTATATGTTTGGGGTAATAAAAACGCCTTAACTAATATCAACGATTTAAACAAGAATTATTCTGCTAATGCGAAGAAAGCAGCATTTGGTTATTACCGTGGTATCGTCTTAGACAATAATGGTGTGATTCACGGTTATGATAACCAAGAACTCTATGTCAATACTAGAGACTCAGAAGGTAACTGCAAGGTTTATCCTTCCGCTTCCGCTTTCTTAAAAACGAAAAAGATAGTGGATATCGCCGCGAGTGATAACGTCTTCTACGCGGTTACTAGCGATGGCTTGATCTGTGCCTTCGGTACAAGTAACTACGGGGAAAACGAACTTCCACTTATCCCAGATGGTGAAAAAGTTATCAGCGTTTCTGCTGGTGGTAAACACGCTGTCTGTATCACTGATGCTCATAAGGCTTATTCATGGGGCTATAACAGTGATGGACAAGCTTCCTTTAAGGGCATTAGTGGTTACAGTGCCTTTGGTGGAGCGAGACAAACTTATGTCGCTGATGAAAACGGCAAATTAACTGGTGCATATGGCTTAAAAGGTTACGTTATGGGTACTGATGGATTAGGTAGAGATATCTTTACTCGTATCGTCCACGGTGGTCGTATGACGATGACAATCGGTGCAGTATCAGTTATCATTTCCACAATCATCGCGATTATCGTCGGCGCAATTTCCGGTTACTTCGGTGGTTGGGTTGATATGCTCTTAATGAGAGTTACGGAAATTGTTGGTGCAATTCCATTCCTCCCATTCGCAATGCTCTTATCTCACGTTTTAACATATACTCCTGTCGATGAGACAACACGTATCTTCATCATCATGGTGATCTTAGGTATTCTTTCTTGGACTGGTCTTGCTCACATGATTCGTGGTCAAGTCTTGGCCGAAAGAGAAAAAGACTTCGTTTTAGCCGCGAAGGCTATGGGTGTTAAAGAAGGAAGAATCGCCTTTAAACACATCTTACCAAACGTCGTCTCTGTTATCTTCGTCAGTGTTACATTAGACTTCGCTGGTTGTATGTTGACTGAATCTTCACTTTCTTACTTAGGATTTGGTGTCCAACAACCAAGAGCGACTTGGGGTAATATGCTTAACGCCGCACGTAGTGACATCGTCGTACGTAACTACTGGTGGCAGTGGGTGTTCCCTGCAATATTCTTAGCGATCGCCACGATCTGTATCAACATCATCGGTGACGCGTTAAGAGACGTATTAGATCCAAAGGGATCGGGAGAAAGATAGTATGGCATTATTAGAAGTTAAAAACTTACATACCTTCTTTAAGACCCGTAAAGGTATCGTTAAAGCTGTTAACGATGTTTCCTATACCCTTGATGAAGGAAAAACATTAGGCATCGTTGGTGAATCTGGATCTGGTAAATCCGTCTCCGCGATGTCGATCATTAAATTATTAGATGAAAACGGTTACATTGAACAAGGTGAAGTTTTGTTTGAAGGACGCGATTTAACAAAATTATCAAGAACAGAATTGTATTCCATTCGTGGTAATAAAATCTCTGTCATCTTCCAAGAACCAATGACTTCATTAAACCCAGTTTTCACAGTGAAGAGACAACTCTCTGAACCATTTATGATTCACCAACACATGAATAGAAAACAAGCGGAAAAAGAAGCTTTAAAGATGCTCTATGAGGTGCAAATTCCAAACCCAGAAGCGGTTATTAAACAATATCCTCACCAATTATCTGGTGGTATGAGACAACGTGTAATGATCGCGATGGCCTTAGCGTGTAGACCAAAAATCTTAATCGCTGACGAACCAACAACTGCTCTTGACGTTACTATTCAAGCCCAAATTTTAAAATTGATGAACGATCTTAAAAGAGATAATGGTACTTCCATTTTATTCATCACTCACGATTTAGGCGTCATCAATGAAATGGCCGATGATGTCGTTGTGATGTACTGTGGCCAAGTGGTGGAAAGAGCGCCAGCAAAAACTATCTTTGCTAACTGTGAATATTCCCACCCATATACTGAAGGATTGATGCTATCAATTCCACGTATCGAAATCAAAACAACACAAAAACTTGAACCAATTCCAGGCGCGGTTCCACACCCACTTGAACTTCCAAAAGGATGTAAATTTGGTCCAAGATGTAAATATTGCACAAAGAAATGTGTAGAAGAAGAACCACAACTCGTCGAAGTGACTCCTGGTCAACTCGTCAGATGTTTTTATGCAAAAAAGGAGGATAGATTAAGCGATGGACACAAAAAAGAAGTTGTTAACAATTTCGCATCTTAAGAAATACTTCCCAATTCCAAAGAATTCTATTTTCCAAAAAGAACAATATTTCGTAAGAGCAAATGAAGACATTTCCTTTGATATTTATGAAGGTGAAACAATTGGTTTGGTCGGTGAATCTGGATGTGGTAAATCTACTTTAGGTAGAGTTATTCTCCAACTCTATGAACAAACTGGTGGTTCAACCATCTATTACGGTAAGGACAAATCCGAAGTCGCCCCATGTTATGAAAAAGAGACGATTGAAAAATTTGATAAATACCATGCGAAATATTTAAAAGCGAAAGCGAAAGCTGATGATCTTCGTAAGAAGGTGGCAGAAGTCGGCGTGGAAAATGCAGATTTCTTCCTCTTACAGTCCAAATCATTAGCGATCACTGATGAGAAAACATTATTCAACATGATTGCTCGTGTTGTTGGTGGTTTCTTCGCAGTGGAAGATAAAGCCAAACGTGAAGCCGGCTTCAAACTCATGTTAAAAGCTTATGACTTAGACGTGGCGGTTGCGAAAGACAAAGCTCATTTAAACGATCTTCAAATCGATCTTGAATTCCAGAGCAATTTAGAAAAGAAGAACGAGAAGAAAATCGCTAAACTCAATGATGAAATCGCGGCGATGAATGAAAAGATTGCACAAGATCGTAGCGATAGAGGAAAAGCGAGAGAAGAATTAGCTGAATACAAAAAGCAATTCATGGATAATCCAAAATTCGTTGAATGCGAAGGATATCTCGACTACGGCGTTGACCTCTCCAGACTTAAATACCGTGAAATTAGAAGACTTAGAAGAGATTTACAAATCATCTTCCAAGACCCATATTCATCTTTAAACCCAAGAATGACCATTGGTCAAATCTTAGAGGAAGGCTTATTAACTCACCACTTCTATAAACGTGGTAGTAAAGCGATGAAAGACTATGTCTTAGAGACGATGAATAAATGTGGTCTTCAAGACTTCATGGTCTACCGTTATCCTCACCAATTCTCTGGTGGACAAAGACAGAGAGTTTGTATCGCGCGTTCCCTCGCGGTGAAACCAAAATTCGTCGTCTGTGACGAATGTGTCTCCGCCCTCGACGTCTCGATTCAATCACAAATCATCAACTTATTAGATGAATTAAAAGAGCAAGAAAACCTCACTTATTTATTCATCTCCCACGACTTATCCGTTGTTAAATACATCTCTGACCGTATCGGCGTTATGTATTTAGGCTCATTAGTGGAATTCGCTGATAAGGATGCGATATTCGATGACCCACGTCATCCATATACTGTCTCATTATTATCATCCATTCCAACAACTGAAGTCAGTGATAAAAAGAAAGAAAGAATCATCCTTGAAGGTAATATTCCTTCGCCGATTAGACCACCTCACGGATGTAAGTTCCACACACGTTGCTTCATGGCATGTGAAAAATGTAAACGTGTGACTCCAGAACTTGTCGAAGTTGAACCTGGTCACTTTGTCGCTTGTCACTTCCCTGAAAAGAAATTGGATAAAGATGGTAATTACCTCTTCCAATTAAATAAGGAGAAGAAAGATGAGCAAGGAAATTAAAAAACGCGAAGGATTCTTCCGCTTATTCAGAAAATACGGCAGCAATAAGTCCTATGAAGCTAGGCAAGAAGAACTTGGTAAAGAGGAAATCAAGCTCGATAGAAAAGATCGCTGGGCATTATTCTTCTCCGCGTTTCTAACCCTCTTCCTTCCGGCCTTATTAATCCTAGGACTAACAATTCTCCTAGCGTTATTATTCTTCAGAATTATACCTTGGCAATAACCAAGGTTTTTTTCTTTTCTATTTACCAAGTAGATTATATTGAAATATAATAACCTCGTTATGGAAAAAGAAACAATTAAATCTAAATATATCGCTTTAGGAAAAAAGCCATCTGCGATTCGTACCTTATTTGAATATGGAAAGGTTCGTCGATTAGAAGTCGGGGATGATAATGTTTTTGATTTCTCCATTGGTAATCCAAATGCACCCGCGCCGGACTGCGTTAAAGAAGCGATTATTGATTTACTTAATAACGACACTTCATTCCATCTCCACGGTTATACTTCCGCGGTTGGTGATTTAAAAGTGAGAGAAGCGGTTGCTGATTATTTAAATAAAACATATAAGGCGAATACCGATGCAAAATTAGTCTATATTTCCTGTGGGGCAATGCCTGGATTAGCCGCTGTTTTTAACTGTTTAATTGAAGAAGGTGAAGAAGTGATCGTCTTTGCTCCCCATTGGCCAGATTATAAAGTCTTAGTGGACCAAGTCGGTGGTGTACTTATTAGAGTTAAACCAGAGACCACTAATTTCTATCCTGATTTTGATGATTTAATCAACAAGATAAACGAAAAGACAAAGATTGTGATCGTCAATTCTCCAAATAACCCAACTGGGGCAGTATATGACGAAAAAGTCTTAACCAAATTAGGAGAGATATTGTCGCTTAAATCTAATGAATACGGTCACCCCATCTTCTTAGTGAGCGATGAGCCATATCGTGATTTGATCTATGAAGATATGAAATATCCTTATGTTTCTAATTTCTATAAGGATTGTATCGTCTGTTATTCTTTCTCTAAGACATTATCTCTTCCAGGAGAAAGAATCGGCTATATCGCGGTAAATAAGGACTGTTATCACGCTTACGACTTAGCCTTAGCAATTGGGGGTTCTGCTCGTTCTCTTGGCTATGCCTGCGCGCCTAGCTTATTCCAGTTCATCCTTCCAAGATGTTTAGGCAAAACCGCGGATTTAAATTTTTATAAAGAAAATAGAGATATCCTCTATAAAGGTTTAACAGATATCGGTTATGAAGTGGTTTATCCTCATGGAGCGTTCTATTTATTCGTGAAAGCGTTAGAAGAAGATGATGAATATTTTTCTTCTGTTGCTAAAGAGATGGATTTATTGATCGTTCCCTCTAAATCATTTGGCTATCCTGGATATGTCCGCGTCTCTTACTGCGTCGATAAAAAGACAGCGATTAACGGCTTACCAGTGTTTAAGAAATTATTTGATAAATATAAAGGAGATAAATAAATGCTACCAGATTTAAATAGGTTTAATAATGAACCAGAATTTCAAAAAGCCCTTAAAGAGATGTTTTCTTCTCTCGATAAAAGTGTTTTAAATGATAAGAGATATCTCGATAATGATATCTTCAATAAAATCATCGAACCAGACCGCATCTATACTTTTGATGTGAAATGGGTTGATGATAAAGGTGTTGAACATGTTAATAAAGGATATCGTGTGCAGTTTAATAATGTGAACGGTGTTTATAAAGGTGGCTTAAGATTTCATCCTTCTGTCAATTTATCAATTCTTAAATTTTTAGCGTTTGAACAAATCTTTAAAAACTATTTAACCACTTTACCAATGGGTGGGGCGAAAGGTGGTTCTGATTTCGATCCAAAGGGCAAAAGCGATGCAGAAGTGATTAGATTCTGTCAGGCTTTTATGAAACAGTTATATCCATATATCGGAGTGGAACTCGATGTTCCGGCTGGCGATATTGGAGTGGGAGCAAGAGAAATCCGCGCGATGTATTTAGCCTATAAAGAGTATTCTGGTAAATCAGATTGCTCTTTAACAGGTAAACCTTTAGATTTAGGTGGCTCATTATGTCGTACAGAAGCCACAGGTTTTGGGGTTACTTATTTCGCTGAACAAGCTTTAAATACCTATAAAAACACTTCCTTAAAAGGAAAGACGGTCGTGGTTTCTGGAAGCGGGAATGTCGCCTTATATTGCTTAAAGAAAGTCACAGAGTTAGGCGGTAAAGTCGTCGCGATGAACGATTCTTCTAACGCTATTTATAATCCTGATGGCATCGACTTTGAATCTTTAAGAGAAATCAAAGAAGTGAGAAGAGGAAGAATCAAAGAATATAAAGAAAAATATCCAAATACTGAAGTGCTTAATAGCAAAGATATCTGGGGCATTAAATGCGATGTCGCTTTCCCATGTGCCACCCAGTTTGAACTCGATGAGAATGATGCCCAAAAGCTCATCTCTAATGGGGTTATCGGTGTCTTTGAAGGGGCGAATATGCCTTGTACATTAGAAGCCGCAGAATTATTCATTAAAAATAAGATCATCTATTCTCCTGGAAAAGCCTCTAACGCAGGTGGAGTCGCGGTTTCTGGACTAGAAATTGAACAGAATAAAAAAGGTGAGAAATGGTCTTTTGACGATGTTGATCATCGCTTACAAGGTATCATGTCTAATATCTTTAATAACATCTACCATACAGCGAAAGAACTTGGAGACGAATATAACCTCGTTAAAGGGGCAAATAACTACGCCTTTAAGGGCATCGCGGATAAGATGTTAAATAGATAATATAATTATTATCATTTATTTTTGAATATTTTAAAAATTACTATACTATTACATTAATAAGAGGATTTTGTTATGGAAAAAATAAAACTTAAAGACTTTTTAACTTTTAAAGCTCCATCGTGTTTAACCCTTTCCCCAAATGGTGAAGTGGTGGCTTATTTAGTAAATGAGATTAAGGACAATAAATATGTTAAATCTCTTTATATATATCGAAATGGGAAAACCATTAAACTATTTGAAGACGAGAAAGTATCGCGTTTTGAATTTAAAGATGATAATACGATATCTTTTACTTCTGTTAGAGGTAAAAAAGATGAAGCAAGAGTGGAAAAAGGAGAAATGTTCACTTCGTTCTATGAAATTAAACTTGACGGTGGAGAAGCTTATAAAACTTATGAACTTCCTATTTCCGTCAATAAAGTGACGAAGATCGATGAACGCTTATCCCTTATCTCTGCAGGTATTGATGTTAGATTTCGTGACTTATATAAACTTAAAAGCAAAGAGAAGAATAAAGCTTTAGAAGAGATTAAAAAGAGCAAAGATTATAAAGAATTAACCGAATCCCCATATGTTTTTAACGGAGTGGGATTTATTCAAGGTTCACGTAGTAATTTATTCCTCTATGACAATAAAACAAAGAATTTAAATCGTTTATTAGAACCATATTTTGATGTTGATGGTTATGTCATCATGGATCGATTAATCTATATTGTGGGAAGCCATTTTGAGACTACTAGACCTTTAAAATCAAGCATCTATACATATAATCTTGATAATAACGAATTTAAAGAAATAGTGCCTCCGACGAAGATGATTATGACGATTCAAAAAGTCGGTGAGGATATTCTTTTATTCGCGGAGATGGATAACGCTCCTCATCATGGATTAAATGTTAACGATCATATCTATCGTCTAGATAGAACTAATAACAAATTGATTTTAATTAACGCGGCAGATGAATCTCTTGGGCATGGCATTTTAAGCGATGTGGAATATGGAGTTAGCCGATTCTTTAAAGCAGATGATAAATATTTATATTTCCCAGTCAACGATATCTATGATACTCATCTTAAAAGAGTGGACCGTGAAGGGAATATCGAAATGGTAATTTCTCGAAGTGGGGCGCTTAGTGATTATGATGTTATTAACGGTAAAGTCGTCTATAGTGGTTTATACGATAATCAATTATTAGAAGTCTATAGTCAAAATGGTAAAAGAATATCTTCTTTAAATACAAAATATTGTCGTAGTCACTCCATTCAAAAACCAGAATATATTAAAACTACTTATCAAGGTGAAGAAATCGATGGTTGGGTGCTTTATCCCGTCGATTATGACTCATCAAAGAAATACCCAGGCATTTTAGATATCCATGGTGGGCCTAAATGCGCGTATGGTGAAGTCTATTTCCATGAGATGCAGGTCTGGGCGAATAAGGGTTATTTCGTCTTCTTCTGTAATCCACACGGCAGTGACGGGAAGGGTAATGGCTTTGCCGATTTAGCGGGACGTTGGGGACAAATAGACTATGAACATATCATGGCCTTTGTCGATAACGTTTTAGAACATTATCCAAATATCGATAAAGAGAGACTTGGTTGTACAGGCGGCTCATATGGTGGATATATGTCGAACTGGATTTTAGGACATACGGATAGATTTAAAGCGATCGCTACTCAAAGATCTATTATGAACTGGGTGTCGATGTATGGCATCGGTGATATTACTCCAAATATGTGCGATTGGGTCTGCGATACAAATCCATATAGCGAAGAAGGATATCGTCAAATGTGGGAACATTCCCCTCTTAAATATATTGACAATGCGAAAACCCCAACGTTAATCATCCATAGTGAAAATGATTACCGCTGTCCAGTATCTGAAGGCTATCAATTATTCACCGCGCTTACTTATAAAGGCATTCCATGTAAGATGGTGATGTTTCACGGCGAAAACCATGAATTATCTCGTGGAGGAAAACCTTCTAACCGTGTTAAAAGATTAGAAGAAATTACTGGTTGGTTTGATAAATATTTAACTAAATAGTAAATCCATTAGAGCCTTTATACTCTTGTAATTCAACATCGTAGACAAAGGAATATGATTTGATTTGCTCGATGGCTCTTTTTACTTTTTTTACATCTGTGGTGGCACCGATATTAAACGGCAGCCTTTTGTCCTTTTCATATTTTTACGTATATCAGAAAGTGATTATATATCTATTGATTAAGAATCATCTCTTTGGCGTATTCGAGTTGACTGTTAGTGACCTTACCACCAGAAATCATCGATGCGACTTCATAGATTTTTTCTTCAAGTGTTAACTTTTTGATGGATGTAAATGTTCTTCCGTCTTTTACTTGTTTAGATATTTTTAAATGATGGTTTGATAAACTCGCTACCTGTGGAAGGTGAGTGATTGATATGACTTGTGTTGATAAAGATATTTCTTTAATCTTTTTTGCCACTTTACTAGCGATTTCTCCGGATATACCAGTGTCGACTTCATCAAAGATGACTGTCGATATCTTCTGTGATTTGATGAACAACGCTTTTATCGCGAGCATAATACGTGACATCTCGCCTCCAGAGACGACCTTTGATAGTGGTTTCATGCCTTCTCCAATATTGGTCTCGATATAAAATTCCACTTCATCGATACCGTTAGGAGTGAAGATAGATAAGGATAAATCATCATCTTTTTTCGAAGAAATGACTTCGATATTGAGTTTCACCTTTAAAGCGAGGTCCGCCATATTGTCAACGAGTTCGTTAGAGATTGATTTTGCGATTTGTTTTCTCAGCTCGCTTAATTCGTTCGCGGAACTATAGGTTTTATCGTATTGGGAAGATAATTTCTTCCTCTCTTCTTTTAATGATGTATCTAAATCGACATCATCTTGGAGAAGGACTTTTAATTGGTTTTGATAATCTAAAAGTTCTTCAACCGTCTTCCCGTATTTCTTTTTTGCTTGGTTGATCGCGTTAGAACGGGTTTCCAGTTCATCGAGTTCATTTGGATTATAGTCGAGATGCCCTAACTTATGTTTGATATCGTTATAGATGTCTTCGAGTTCATAGTAGTAGTCGTTAAGCTTCTCCGCGACTATTTTATATTCATTTTGGTATTCGCTTAATTTATCGATATTCTCTTTGATGTTATAGATATCTTCTAAGGAATCTTTGTCAATTAACTCTTTGCTCTCTTCAAGAAGGGCGTAGATCTTATCATAGTTCTTTAATAGCTCAATACGAGAAGCGATATCTTCTTCCTCACCTTTAACGAGATTAAGGGAAGATATCTCTTTTAATTCATATTCATAGATATCTCTTTTATCTTTGATATCTTGAATCTTTTTAACGAGAGATTGATATTCTTCATTTTGCTTCTTTAATATCTCTAGTTCATTTAAATAATTGTTTCGATATTCGTTGACGAGTTCATATTTAAAGCCATCGATAATCTCGAGGTAATTATCTTTATTTAATAGCTTCACCATATCGAACTGTTGATGGATATCAGCGAGATATTTCGCGAGGGATTTTAGCTCATTTAAAGTGACGTTCTTATCGTTGATTTTGATGACGTTTTTATTTTGCGAGATGGTTCTTGAGATGATGATTTGTTCATCTAAGAAATCGATGTTTAAATTTGATAATATCGCGGAAATGCGTGGGTTTTTGGAATAAAAATAGCCGATAATTTCCGCTTTTTCTTTACCGTTTCGAATCATTTCAGTGCTCGCGCGTTCACCTAAAAGAAGGTCGATGGTATCGATGATAAGTGACTTGCCCGCTCCGGTTTCACCTGTAAGAACAGTGAGTCCGTTTTCTAACTCGATATCGATATCTTCAATGATTGCAAAATTTTTAACAGATAATCTCTTTAGCATAAAAATATTCTATACCATTCAATTAATATTGAAAACGATTATAATAGATATATGGCTGTATTAAATTTTGATCACACCTTAGCAACATTTATCAAGATCAAAAATGATTTGAGCAAACTACTTCATATCATCACGGTTTTAACCCAAGTATTATTCATCGGTTATTACACTTATTTAGTTGTGATCAATGTGAATAGATTAGCCTATCTCATCATCTATAGTATCTTCCTTGGATTATCCGTAGCGTTCCTCCTTTATTATCTCATCAGACTTAGAGGAATGGCTCAAAGGGTGAAGCGCATCGAATCAAGAGTGGTGAGGCGCGCTTTTAGAATCGCTAAATATATAGTGAAAGCGGCAGCGATTGGTTTAGCCATTTATCAAGTCGTCGTCATTGAAACTTCCCAAACGATGATTCTTGTCACCGCTTTATCATCATTCTTCTTGATGTTCAACATCATCTCTGAAATCGTCATCGTCTATGTTGATGGGGCGATTGATAGAGTGATGCTAGCCTATTCGATGGACCGCGATGAGAATATCGTCAACAAGCTCATCGGTGGTGACCTTAACCGCAGCAATTTAGCAATCGCTGATGAAGAGGAATTAAGAGAGAAGATTAAAGCTGATAAAGAGAAATATATCAAACCATTACCTGAATCTAATGAACCAGATCCATGGTGGCTTAGGAAAGCGAAAAACATCCTCAATAAACAAGTGAATAAAAGAATGAAATCTAATGATGAAGTTATCGATTTAAGCGATGATGACCCTCATTAGTTATATTCGCATATATAAATGTTATTATCCTTTCTATGCATAAATGCATCTTTGTGATAGACTAATTTTATGGACGAAAATAAAGAACCTGAAGTAGTAGAAACTAAAGAAAAACCCGTTTCTGAACAACAAAAAAAGAAAAAACACGCGACGATTAAATATATCATCAACATCGTCATCGTTTTGGTATTAACAGTTTTAGCCTTAGTTATCTCTTTAGGTCAAGATTTCCAAAACTCCTTTAAGATTCTTTCTCAAACGAGAATACAGTGGCTCCTCGTGATGCTTGGCATCATGGTGGGCATCTCTTTAGTAAGAGCATTCATTCTTTTTTGTTTCGCGCGTCTATATACACGTGATTACCATTACTACCAAGCAATCCTCGTCGAATCGATTGGTAACTTCTATTCAGCGGTGACTCCAGGAGCGACTGGTGGACAGGTGATGGAAGCCTATTTCTTTAAGAAACAAGGCATTCATATTTCTAATGCAGTCAGTATGCTTGCGATGTATTCCATCGTCTATCAAGGTGTGCTCATCATCTTTGGTTTAATTTCTTTTGGCATTAAATTCCAGATTTTAAACGATATTGCTTACGTGCATTTCGATTTAGGGTTCGTGAATTTTGATTTATCGATTTGGTTATTAACCGTCATTGGCTTCTTGCTTAATATCGGGGTTATCTTCCTCGTCTTTATGATGGCCTTTTGGAAGAGGTTTCATCGCTTTATCATGGGACCAGTCGTCTCTTTATTAACAAAGATTAGAATTGTTCGCGATCCAGATAAGACTAGAGAAAGATTAAGAGTTCAAGTTGAAAACTTCAAAATTGAATTTAGAAGATTATGGTCTAATATTCCTTTCACGATTTTAGTGACTGTTCTCTTCGTCGGTTTATTCATCTTAAAATTCTCGATGCCGTTCTTTGCAGGTAAAGCTTTAGGCAATGAAGGCAGTGGGGCATCTTGGGAAACAGGTTTCTGGGATTCCATATTCTTAAGCAACTACCATCAAATGGTCACTGGTTTAATTCCTATTCCAGGCGCGGCTGGTATCTCTGAATATTTCTTTACCCAGCTCTTCGTCGATATGAAAAATCCACAGAACGGATTCTATTATTTGCTTCAAGATGGAGCGAATATGTCGTCTGAATTATGTTCCTCTGCGCTTCTTCTTTGGAGAACTACAACATTTACTTTGCCTTTGATATTCGCGGGCTTTGTCACTGCCTTTTATCGTGCCGCCCCTCATCATCTCGAAAAAGAAGAGGGAGAGGCTCCATCAAGAGAAACATTTATCGAAGCCCAACGTCAAACTTTGTTAGAACGTGAAAAAACGTTACGAGAAACGATTCACACGAATGAATTATCGCGTCGGGCGATTATGGAAAGACTGAAACAGGTGAGTCAGCCGCGACAGAAAAAACCAAAGAATACTTCCCATCATAGAAAGAAGAAAGATGATAATAACGATGAAGATGGCAATTATACCATCAACATCGATAGTTAGGAGAAATTATGAATATCGCATTATTTACAGATACATATCCTCCATTTATTAATGGTGTTTCTACATCGTGTTATAACCTTGCCCAAGTTCTTCGTAAAAACGGTCATCGCGTTATCGTCGTCACTCCAAGAACGACAGATGGCAAGCTCGAATGCATCGATGATGTCATCTATATGCCGGGTTTAGAGATGAAGAAATTATATGGCTACCGCCTCACGAAATTCTTCGATAAGAAAGTGCTGAATATGCTTAGGGAAGCAAATATTGAACTCATTCATAATCAGACTGATGTTACCATTGGCATGTTTGCGCGTCGTGCAGCGAAGATTTTAAATGTCCCAATCGTTTATACATACCATACTTCTTATGAAGATTATACTTATTATGCCGTTAGAGGGATGATGGATCGCGTAGCGAAGAGAGTGGTTCGTGCTTATTCCCGTTCCATCGGTAGAAATGCGACAGAATTCATCACTCCAAGTCAAAAGACTAAAGATTATATGAGAAATGTTGGTCATGACATTTATGTCAATGTCATTCCTAGTGGTATTGATTTATCCATCTTTAAAAGGCAACCTGGAGAAGAAGAAAGAATCGCTGAATTTAAAAAAGAACACGGCATTGGTTTAAATACGAAAGTTATTCTCTTATTAGGAAGAGTAGCCAAAGAGAAGAGCATGGATGTCTCCATCTCTAATTTCGCGGCGTATTTAAGAAAACATCCTGATGATGATGTGAAGATGGTTGTCGTTGGAGATGGACCGGCTAGAGGCGAACTCGAACTATTAACACATGAAAAGAATATCGCGAGCAAAGTTGTTTTCATCGGCTTTGTTCCTGCTAGTGAAGTTCCATTTTATTATCATGTCGCAGATATCTATTCTTCCGCATCTGTCACGGAAACCCAAGGTTTAACATTCAATGAGGCGATGGCGGCAGGCGCGATCATCCTCGCTCGATATGATGATAATCTCACTAATGTCATCACCGATAGCAGAACCGGATTCTTCTTTACTGATGAATCTAGTTTCATTGAAAAATTAGAAAGAATTTTTGCCCTTTCTAAAGAAGAGAAACAAGAAATTATCAATGAAGCTTATAAAGTAGTTGAAAATTATTCCATCGATAAATTTTATGAAAATATCATGACTGTCTATGAAAGAGCCCTTAAAAAATACTGGTAGAATAATCACCAAGATTAAGAAGTGTAAAAGCCATGTCAATGTCTACATCGGCGATCGTAAATTAGAATTATCGGAAGATGTATTCACTTCTTTTTATTTATATAAAGGAAAAGAGATTGGGGATAAGGAATATCGAGAATTATTAGATAGAATCGATAATGAGAAGCTCACTTCTTATGCGTTACGTCTCGTCTCTGAACACCTATATAGTGAATTTAAAGTCAGAGAGAAATTATATAGCAAAGACGCTAGTAAGCCCCAAGTTGATGAAATCATTAAACTATTAAAAAAGAAGGGGCTTGTCGATGATGATTTATTGATCGATGAATATCTTGCTTACGCCAGTAGAAATAACATCGGAAAGAATAAGATTAGAGATAATCTTTTAAAGAAAGGTATCTTCCAAGATAGTATCGATAAGATCAAATTTAAAAATAAAGATGAAATTGAAAAAGCAAGGAAACATCTCCCCAAGCTTATTAAGCGTTATGAGAAATATAATGCGACTAGTCAAAAGAATCATGTTGTCCAAGCTCTCATTAGAGAAGGGTTTGATATCGATGTCGCTTTAGAAGTCAGCAAAGATTTAAATCTCAGGGATGAAAAGAAAGAGAATAAATTAATCAAGAAAGATTATGAAACTATCAAGACTCGTTATTCTCGTAAATATAAAGGCAAAGAATTAAAAGAAAAGATCTATGCCGCTTTAATGAGAAAAGGCTATAAAGGAAAGGACATCTTAAAGGTGTTGGGTGAATAATATGAAATTTGTTAATGAACTCGTTGAAGGCGATATTGTAGAAACTCAGTTCCTCATTGGCTCAAGCAATAAATGCATCAACAATATGGGTGCCTATTATTATAATTTAGAACTCAAAGATTATACGGGAACAATCTCTGGTAAGAAATGGGAAGCTAAAGAAGAAGATGAACAAATCTTTGTCGCCGGCAATATCATTTACGCGCGTGTTGAAATTCTTAAATATAAAGAAGCTTTACAAGCTAAAGTAGTGACCGCGAAAGTCATCTCTGCGAAAGAAGTGGATATCACTCGCTTTATTAAAAGCGCTCCTCGTAAAAAAGAAGAATTAATTGATAAACTCAATCATTATATCTTTTCTATTAAAGACCAGGACTGCTTAAAGATCATCAATTATTTTATTAATAAGGATAAAGAGAAGATCTTTAATTATCCTGCCGCGAGCTCCATTCATCATGAATATGCTTCTGGCTTATTGATGCATACAGTTTCCATGCTTGAACTTGGGGAATTCCTTTATCAAAAATATCCAGATATCAATTACGATTTATTGATGTCAGGCATCATTCTTCACGATTTAGGAAAGACTGTTGAACTTGAAGGCGATATCGTCTTTAAATATTCTTTAGAAGGAAGATTACTAGGTCATATCTCCATTCAAGCTGCTGAAATTAGAAAAGCCGCGGATAAACTCGGTATTAAAAGCGATGTTCCAATGCTTCTTGAACATATCGTCTTATCCCATCACGGCCAACTCGAATATGGTTCACCAGTGATGCCGCTTACAAAAGAGGCTCTCCTAGTCAATTTAATCGATAACTTGGACTCTAAGATGACGATCGTCACAAAAGCCCTAGAAGGCGTAGAAAAAGGCGAATTTTCCCAGAAGGTATTCGCCCTTGATGGTCGTAGCTTTTATAAAGCCAGATAATATTAATACTATAGATTTGTTTTAATGGAATTACATAACGCGGGGAGGTTGATATCTTCCGCGTTATTTTTCATTTCTAAGATAAAACCATCACCATGTTCATAACGTGGAATGACGTGAACATGGAAATGAGGGACGCTTTGCCCAGCAGCTTCATAACAGTTAGTTAAAATATTAACACCTTTCGCGTGGAGACGATCAATCATCACTTGGCCAATCTTTTGTGCGACATCCATCACCTTATGCATAATTTCATTAGGTGTGGCTAAAAATGTATCATAATGTTTCTTCGGGATGACTAAAGTATGACCTTTAGTGACTTGGGAGATATCAAGTATCGCGATGACATCGTTATCTTCATAGACGACATGCGCGGGAATTTCTCCATCGATAATTTTACAAAAAACATCTTTTTCCATATTTGTTTACCTCCATAAATATAATAAAACTTTTTTATTTAAAGTGACCTACTCCCACAACTTTAGAAGTGGGGGTTTCTCGTTCGATGACCCTTACGAGCCAAGCATAGGCGAGCTAACTCCGTGGGTCCCACGGTTATATCTATCAAAGAAGAGGCGTTTACCTT
>SVBE01000015.1 GCA_015059065.1 Erysipelotrichaceae bacterium
CTTAATCCATTATGGAGGCGGGTGCTTTTCCTAAATAATTTGAAGAATTGAAGTCCAAATATTTTGGCGAATAACAGTAGTGAGAGACTTACCAAAAGAAGATGAAGTTATTTCCTTTTCTGAGATGCTTTCATCTAAATATCGTGACAGATTATCCAATTACTGGATAGACATGTTCAACAATGATGTTGTGATTGAAAGGTTTTGGAAGAGCCCAGAAAAATATCTCCCCCTTCTAAAACAAGCCAAAGGTGTTATTGCTGCTGACTATTCAGTAATGAATGGTTTGTTATTAACTGATAACATCTATAATGTTCAAAGAAACCGTATTTCAGCTTATATGATGGAAAGAGAAAAAATACTCGCCATTCCTGTTGCTAGCTGGACAGATGAAGAATCATTTGAGTGGTGTTTCGACGGCTTACCACATCATTCTGTCATTGCGATTTCGTCTAATGGATGTCTTAAAGGCGAATGCAAAACCGCTAAAGAGACATTTATAAATGGAGTCTTTGAGTTAAATAAGAGGAAATCTCCTGTTACGATTCTTATTTGTGGTCCTCACATTAAGGAATTGGATTCACTTTCAAACATTCGCTACTACAAGAGTTATTCACAAAGACTCTATGAGAGATTACAAAACAATGGGTAGCCGTGGTAGAATGTTGGGGCAAGCTCATTGGAGCATGCCGGATCAATACGATTGTGTTGATATCAAAAACGGTGTTAAAGTTCTTAAAAACGCTGAAAACCCAAACCATCCATCTTTGCCGGATATTTCACACACTAAAGGTACTAAATATTTATCCTTTGATAAAAATGGTAATTTCAAGCAATTAAGAATCTATGATTATTCTGGGCATCCAGTAATCGACATTGATTATGGTGTTCATACCGGTTTGAGCAAACAGCCAACTCTCCACGTACATACTTGGAAAGGTGGAAGAGACAATGGTGTTAGACTCTTCAACAAAAGAGACTATAAAAAATATGGCAGATATTTGAAAGGACTTATCAAGAATGAATGGATTAAGTAATGATATGCTTGAAAGCTATATGAACAGCTTAAAATATGCAGAAGTTGTTATTAGGTATAAAGGACAACGCTATCATATTGAAGCAGGTACCAAAAAATATACGATTGGTGTTTTTAAAAAGAAAGAATATGAAATTGATTACTTTTTTGATATCGAAGGCGATTCATATGATGACGCTTTCAGCAAACTTATGAACGAACCATTATTTGGTGGCGAAGCACTTAAGGATATTCTAGACAAAATAGAATGGCTTGAATGTTAATTAATAAAAAAAATTAAACCTCGTGTGATTTTTCACGGGGTTTTTATGTGTCCAGTTACAAATTGATTAAATTGTATTTACAAGACCAAAATATAGCAAAGCAAATAATGCCAAAAAATAAGAAAAAACACGCACTTTTTCGTACGTGTCTTGACAATCAATCGTGGCGGAGGAAAAGGGATTTGAACCCTTGCACACTGTTACATGTCTATGAGCTTTCCAAGCCCACCCCTTCAGCCTCTTGGGTATTCCTCCGTATAGCTGAACATGTGCGATTGCTCAACTATTATAGCAAAAAGAAAAATAAATGCCATAATATATTTATGAGAGAATTTTATATTGATAAAAATAGCGATGGTATCTCATTAGAGAAGTATGTAAAGAAGATGCTTCCTAATGCGCCTTTATCATTTATTTATAAAACTTTTAGACAAAAAGATGTCCGCATAAACGGAGTGAGAAAAGGTCTAAAAGAAATCGTTCATGAAGGCGATAAAGTTGCTATCTATATCAGCGAGCAATATTTTGAAGATTTCACTTCTAAAAGGGAATTAGAAAAAAGGGATGACATTTCTAAATATATCATTTATGAAGATGAGAATATTCTTTTGATTAATAAACCAAGAGGAATGTTGGTCCAAAAAGCTGAGGCTAATGATATCTCTCTAAACGAAATGGTTTTATCTTATCTATATTTAAAAAGCGAATATGATCCTAATGATAACTCATCGGTTCCTGGGCCTGCTCATAGATTAGATAGAAATACTGCAGGAATAGTGATATTTGGCAAAAATAACGCGGTTTTGCGTGAATTAAATGAACTTTTGCAAAGAAAATTGTCGGTGGAGAAACACTATATTACTTTGGTAAAAGGCACAGTTAATAAAGATGGAGTAGTGGATGCGCCTATCTATAAGCTCACGAATAAGTCACAAGCTTTCGTAGACTATGAAAAGGGAAAAGAAGCAAAAACCACATACCATGTTTTAACTTCTGATGATCATTATTCTTTATTAGATATCAATTTGTTAACAGGTCGTACTCATCAGATTAGAGTGCATATGGCTTATATCGAACATCCAGTAATTGGAGATAACAAATATGGCGATTATTCGCTTAATAAACAAATAGAAAAAGACTATCATTTTACTAACCAATTCCTTGAGGCATATAAGTTAGTATTTAAAAAAGTGGACGGGCCACTTTCTTATCTTTCTAATAAAACTTTTAAAGTTGACTTAGGTGATGAGTTTAAAAATTTATTAATTAATTTAAATCTAAAAGTCCCACCGCTTGTTTAACTCTTTTAAGAGTTTGATTAGCAACTATATTTGCTTGTTCTGCGCCTTGACGGAGAACTTTTTCATATTCTTTAGTTTCGATGATATGTCTATATCTTTCTTGGAAGGCCGCTAAGTCTTCAACGACGGCATCAGCGATCTCTTTTTTGAAATCACCATAGCGGTATCCCGTAAAGTGAGCTTCCGCTTCTTCAATGGTGATATCCTTGATAGAGGCATAGATGCTTAATAAGTTAGAGACACCTGGTTTATTTTCTGGATCGTATTTGACTTCGTTTCCAGAGTCAGTGACTGCTGACATGATTTTCTTTCTAATGACTGATAAATCATCTTTAAGGAAGATATCACCTTTTGGATCAGATTTAGACATCTTCTTTGTTGGGTCTGATAAAGACATGATTCTTGCGCCGACTTTGCGTTTTTCCGCTCTTGGCATTTTTAAGATGTCGCCATAACGGTGGTTAAACCTATTGACTAAGTCACGGCATAATTCCACGTGTTGAGTTTGATCATCACCCACAGGAACGATATCTGAATCATATAAAACGATATCGCATGCCATTAAGACAGGATAAGCAAAGATACCTAAGCCAATATGGGCATCAGCAGCATTTTTTGAGATACCCATTTTTGCGGAGATATCTTTGAACTGTGTCATTCTTGAAAGTTCACCCATGTACATGTAGTTTTGCATGATGGTGTTAAGTTCAGCATGAGCAGGAACTGATGATTGAAGGAAGATAGTGGCTTTATTTGGATCTAAGCCGGCAGCGAGATAAAATGCAGCGATATCAATGGAATTTTGTCTGAGGAAGTCTGGATCAATCGGTAAAGTTAAAGCATGTAAATCAGCGATGAAGATATAAGGCTTACCTCTATTCATCGTCTCTGGCAAGTGCTTTAAAACACCAAGGTAGTTACCTAGTGTTAAATTTCCTGTTGGTTTAATGCCTGTTAAAATGATTTCGCTCATAATTATTTCCTCGAATAATACTATAATATTGTTTTATTGAATAATCTATCAATAAAAAGTAAAATATTGCCATGATTAGAATTTATACCGTTCCAAGTTGTTCCAGCTGTCGTAAAGTAAAAAAGTGGTTCTTAGACCAAAATATCCCCTTCGTGGAGAAAAATATTTTGTCTAAGCCAATCTCTGATAATGAAATCAAAGATATGCTTTTGCTTTCTGATAATGGTACGGATGATATCATCTCTAAAAGAAGTAATTTGATTAAAAAAGATAATATCGATGTCGATTCTATGAAACTAAAAGATCTCATCGCTTTTATTCAAAATAATCCAACGATATTAAAAAGACCAATCATCGTTGATGATACAAAGATGGTAGTGGGATATAATCCAGATGAGATTTCAACTTTCATTCCGCAAGCTCGTCGTTTAGCGGCTTGGTCGTGTAAAACAGAATGTCCAAGATATGATGAATGCGACAATCATTTGGATGTTAAAGCTTAATATTATATTTCTTTTTCGCTAAATTGATCGCTCTTGCGCTTTTGACTAAATAATCTTCTGTATAACTTAATTGATACTGCTTGCAGTATCTTTTTAATACTTCGTTAGCGTGTTCTAGTGATATTTTCGATTCAATTTCGAGATTATAATCAATGACATCACCATATTTATTCACATCAATGACAAGAAGATAATCACCATAATCTACCTCTAGTCTTTTAGTGAATAAACTTGTGATGACAAATAAACTACTCGGATTAACGTTATAGGAAAGTATTTTATTATATATGTCCCCTAATGGTAGTGAACCTTTTTCGATATGTTTTTTCGCTTGATTAGGGGAGAGGCCTTGGTTTATTTCTAAATCTCCTCCAATATCTTTTGCTTTATATGTTAGTTCATAACGACTATCGACATTTCTAATTCTCACGACGCGATGATTATTAGTAAGAATAAAATCATGGTTGTCAAAATAATAATTTGTTTGTTCTAGATAATTGAGTTCAGGGTGTTTCTTTGTTTCGATAGAACATAAAAGAAGATATTGCTCTTCACTGATCATCGTTCTCGCTTCTTTTTCAATTTGAGTGTTCATATCATTATTTTATGCTAAAATAAACAAGTAGACAATTTATGAACTTAATATTATTAGACTTAACTCCATTTATTATCTCTGGTAGTGTTGCCGGCGGAATTCTTTTGCTTTTTTTGATTTATATCCTTATTAAAAGAGCGGGTCATAAAAAGAAAAAAGTTGAGCCTCCTCAAATAGATGATAAACAGTGGCTAATTGCCTTAGGAGATAAAGAGAATATTAAGGCGGTCACTGTAAGGGGTTCTAGATTATCACTTGAACTAGTCGACGATAAAAAAATAAATCGTGAATCGCTTACTTCTTTAGGAGTTAAAAGCATCATTACGATGAGCAATAAATTAATTCTGGTAATTGAAAATCAAGCGAATGAAATCGCGAATAGAATATCTTCAAATTTATAAAAATAATTAAGAAATAACCGAAAAATCGCGTAAATCCTCGGTTATTTTTTCTATTGGTAAGCCAATAATATTAGTTAACGAACCTTCGTATTTATCTAAAATATGGTCGGCAAAAAATGGATCTTGGATGCCATATGAACCAGCTTTATCTAGGGGTGGATAATCTTTGATATATTGTCTAATTATGTTATCATCAACCGTTTTAAAAGTCACAGTTGAGACTACGCTTCTTAAGATGGTTTCATCTTTATTGATTATGTAATAGCTTGTGATAACTTCATGTGTTTTACCAAGCATTGATTTAATCATCTTGAAAGCGTCTTCTATGTCTTTTGGTTTCCCGTATATCCTGCTATTATAAACAACGATTGTATCTGCAGAGATGATGACATCATCAGGATGTTTTTGATGAATGAAATCACCTTTTGCCTTCGCGGTTAATTGACTAGTTTTAATCGGATCATCGCTTTGATAAATAGATTCATCAATCCTGCTTGGTTCAATAATAAAAGAAGGAGTGATATACTCCTTCAATAGTTCTTTTCTTCTAGGTGAATTACTCGCGAGGATTATCATTCGTCTTTCTTTGTCATTATTACAGGGATGATCATTGGATGACGCTTTGTAATCTGATAATAATATTTTTCTGCGACATCTTTAACGATGGCTTTGATGTCATTGCAATTTGTCTTTTTATTAATCTTGTCCTTGACTGCTTCGTGAATTAAACCACGGCATTCTTCAAGAGTACGGTGAGGATGTTTACTAATGATACCTCTAGAATAAATAATTGGCTCAACTAATAAAGTACCTTTTGAAGCATCGATAGAAAGGATGATAGTAATCATGCCATCATTTGTCATCTGTTTACGATCATCGAGAACGGATTCTGCAAGTCCGTCAACGTTAAAGCCGTCGATGTAGACGACTCCGTGCTCGACTTGATATCCTTTGCTAATCTTATGATTGGATAAAGTTAAAGTATCGCCGTTATCTAAAATAAACGCTTTTCCTTTTTCAACAACGCCCATTTCTTCAGCAAGTTCAGCGTGGAGTCTAAGCATGCGGTATTCGCCGTGCATTGGCATGAAGTATTTTGGTTTTAAAAGCTTTAATACTAAACGTAGTTCTTGTCTACTTGGGTGACCAGAGGAGTGGATATCGCTTAAGATGGAATTGGTAACGATATTTGCCCCTTGTCTAGTTAATAGGTTGATCAAACTCGCGATCATAATCTCATTACCAGGAATTGCGCTAGAGGAGAAGACGACAGTGTCACCTGGTTTAATCGAAACATCTTTGTGTTCATTATTAGCGATTCTACTCATTGCTGCGTTAGCTTCACCTTGGCTACCTGTACAGAGAATAACGAGTTCATCATTTCTATATAATTTGAGGTCTTGTGTATCGATAATTGAGGTATCTGGGACTTTTATGTAGCCGAAATCACGAGAGATTTGCACGACTTTTTCCATTGATCTACCAACAATTGCAATCTTTCTTTTATGTTTAACAGCAACCTCGATAATTTGTTGGATACGAGAAACGTTAGATGAGAAAGTGGAAACGATGATTCTTCCGTTAGCGTTTACGAATATCTCTTCGATTGAATCTAGGACATTCTTTTCACTTGGTGTGTAGCCTTCTGATTCAGCGTTAGTGGAATCGCTTAATAAAAGATCAACACCCTCTTCTCCAAGTTTTGCCATTTTATGAATATTGATATCTGGTCCAACAGGAGTGAGATCAACTTTAAAGTCGCCTGTAGAAACGATTCTGCCTTCACTTGTATCAACGACTACTCCAAAGGAATCTGGGATGGAGTGGGTGACACGGAAGAAAGATATTTTAAAGTCAGGAAGATTTAAAACAGTGTCATCATTATATTCCACAACCTTGGTAGTTGTACTGATTCTGAATTCCTCTAATCTATTTTTAATTAACGCAGCTGCTAAGCGAGGTGCATAGATTACTGGGACATTAACCGATCTTACAAGGAAAGGAATACTACCGATATGATCTTCATGACCATGAGTGATAATTAAGGCTTTAACTTTGTTACGGTTATTTTTTAAATGAGTAAAGTCAGGAATGACATAATCAATTCCTGGGAGTTCGATGCCAGGGAATTTAACTCCACAGTCGATGATGATAATGGAGGAATTATTCTCCACACAATACATGTTTTTACCGACTTCACCGAGACCGCCTAAAGCATAGATAGAAAATTGACGTGATAAACTTTCCATTAAAACTCCTATTACTATGTAATGTTTGTACAGTTAATTATAACACAAAAAGGTTATATTATAACAATATTTCCCCATCAAGTTGTTTTGTGGGGTTATTTTTATCGATTCGGTCATAGAAAAATTTGCCATCAAGATGATCATATTCGTGCTGTAAAACGACGGCATCATAGCCTCTAGCAATGATATGGACCTTTTTAACTTGAAGAGCATCATATGCTTCCATGTTTATTTTGAAATAACGATGTGTTAATCCTTCGTGAGGATTATCGACGGAAAGACATCCTTCGCCATTTGATAATGCGCATTTCTTGACGCTTGTTTCAATGATTTTAGGATTGACGATTTGGTAGGCAACTTCTTTTCCTTCTTCATCATGGTAATAGACGACAAACATTCTTTTTAAAACACCGACCTGAATCGCAGCGAGGCCAACACCTGCTTTGATATTGTGCTTTTCGGCATATTCATCATCTTGTGATAATTTGAGATATTCAAGCATGTCATCGAGCAACTGTTTATCTTCTTTACTTAAAGGAAGATCGACATTTGATGACACTTGTCTCATGATTGGATTGCTATCTTTGATAATTTTGAGTTTCATACCACATCATATTATCATAGAGAATATGAAATGTCATATTTTTCATATATAATTAGACTATGAGAATTGTTGCAGGCAAATATCGTCACCGCTTAATATCTTATCCGGAAAATAATCCTGATATCCGTCCTACTAAAGATATGGTTAGAGAAGGAGTGTTTTCTGCATTAGGGGATATCTCTAATAAAAAGGTTTTAGATTTGTTCTCTGGCAGTGGTTCAATGGGTATCGAAGCCTTATCTAGGGGTGCAAGCCTTTGCTATTTTGTGGACAAGAACGAATTATCAATAAAGGTCACAAAAAAGAACTGTTTAACTTTAGGAATAGATACTGCGAGAGTGATGCATATGGATTATGAAGATGCCTTATCTTCTTTTATTAATAGAAAAGAGATATTTGACATTATCATTCTCGATCCACCTTACGCTAGTGGATATTATAATAAAATAATAAGGATGATATATGATAACGGTTTAATAAGCGATAATGGTGTTATCGTCGTGGAATCAGAAGGCAATATATCATATGAGGATTTTGATTTTATTAAGAGCAAAAGATATCATTATGGAAAGACATATGTCGATTTATTAAGGAGAAATACATTATGAAAGTAGCGATTTACCCAGGTTCATTTGATCCGATTACTAATGGCCATCTCGATATTTTAAAAAGATCTTTAGAGGCCTTTGATAAAGTCATCGTTTTAGTCGCGGTTAATCCTGATAAATCCTCAAGATTCTCTCCTAGCGAACGTGTCGAAATGATTAAAGAAGCGACTGCCGATTATAAAAATGTCGAAGTTGATTATACTACTGGCTTAACAGTGGATTACGCAAAGAAACACGGTGTAAAGCATCTTATCAGAGGTCTTAGAGCCGTGACTGATTTTGAATATGAATTCCAACTTGCGGTTGCCAATGAATTTGCGGATAAAGATATTGATATGATTTTCTTTATGGCGCATGGGGACACTAACTTCATCACCTCATCCATGATTATGGAATTAAATAAAAACGGCGTGGATGTTTCCGCGCTCGTTCCTAATTCAGTTTTAAAAAGATTGAAATAATAATTAATTATCTTGATTGTAATCGTTAGAGAAGATTGTACCTTTTGCGTGGTTCCAACAATCGAATAATGTTCTTGCTCTACCTAAATCAGCACTGCCTTGAGTATCTTTGGCATCGACTGTGAATAAGATTTCAGTAATCTTTAAAGTGTTCTTTTGTGGAGCAGTTTCGTTATAAGCAACGTCAACATAGAATAATGTTGGAACGCTCATCGCTTCTGGATCACCTAAGGAATCAATGTTAGTAGCATATGAAGTAGTGGAACCGCCTTTGTTAGCATAATATGGAGCTAATGTCATTGAGCTAGCGAGTTCTTCGAAATAGATATCGTAGCTGTTATAGAAATATTCTTGGAACATATTCTTATCATCGCTATTAGTAGTATCGACAAATAAGGAATACATACGGAATTCATCACCAGTGCTGAATTCATTTTTGTTCCAGTTGTCTCTTAAATATTTGAGACCTTTATAAGCATCTTGGCATCCTTCGCAGCTTTCTTTAGTGAGCATGATGAAGAACTTTTCGCCGTATTCTTTCTTGCCTTGTTCTTTATCAGTTTCACCAGTTAAGTATTTGAATAAGCCATCTGCTTTACTAGTTCCTTTATCAGCATCATCTAATGAAATTTTGTATTCATTAAAGAATGATTGGGCAGCGTTGCTTGAATCAAACCAACTTTGAACCCATTTAGTAATATAAGGAATGGAGAAAATGATAGCAAAAATACCACCCACGATGAGTAATGGTTGTACCCATGCTGTATCTCTAATCCAACGTCCAATTCTTGCAAAGAATCTTCCAATAGCTCTTAAAATGATCATTTTTGCTCCTCCTACTATTACATAGTGCTTGTTAATCTTACCACAAACAATAATTTATTTACAATAAAATTCTTGTTATCAAATTTACAAAACATAATATTTTCTAATTTTAACCCAAAAATCGACGTTTCTTATTGTTTTTTACTAAAAACATAATAAGATTGAATCATGACAAAAATACAGAAGTTTCGTAAGAAGGCGGTCAATTACTTTTATGACCATCCTAACCAAGCCTTTGTTGCTACATATTTATTATCGTTTTTAGTTGCAGCGGTATCCGCGGTGATATATGCGTTAGGCTTTACGGCTTTTACGACTGCTTCAAATACATCAAATAACATTATTACTGGTGGTCTTAGTGGCTTGTGTCAAGTCATCATTCAGATCATCCGTTTATTTGGTGTAAAAGATATTAGTTTCTATACTCTTCAATCCATATTGTATTTCGTTCTCAATATTCCGTTGTTCATATTTGCATTCTTTAAAATATCAAAGAAGTTTGCTTTTGGTACATTAGTGAATGTAGGTTTATCATCCTTATTTATTCAACTCTTCTCGAATCTTGATTTTGTACAAACAATTGCTACTAATGTATTCGTCGAGAACAACTTCCTTGCAAGAGCATTATTTGCTGGTATTGCAGTCGGTGTTTCATCTTCTATTTGTTTCATCTTTGATATCTCATGTGGTGGTGGCGATATCGTGAGTTACTATCTTTCGATGAGAAAGTCTACTGGTGCGGGCAAATATAGCATCATCATTAACGTTGCCATCCTTCTTCTTTACTTTATGTTTTATATGATTGGAAATAGTGGAGATTTCTCAAATATTCTCGTCATAATCCTCTTTTCTGTTATATATCAATTTGTCGTTGGCTTTGTTGTTGACCATATCAATTTACGTAACGCGAAGATTAAAGTTGAGATTATTACGACAGTTGCAGATATGTCTGATGTTCTCTTACAAATCTTCCCTCACTCCGCTACATTAGCGAAGGTGGAAGGGGCTTATTCTCACGAGGGCAAAACTAGCATTATGATGATCGTTTCTTCAAACGAGGTGAAGAAGGTGATTCGCGTGGCAAAAAGCGTCGATAAACATTCCTTTATCTTGACTTATCGCATCCATCAAGTCTATGGTAACTTCTTTGTTAGACCTATTGAATAGTAGGTTAGTAAATTTTGTAAATAAAAGTCTCACATTCCGGTGAGACATTTTTCTATTTGGCGGAGAAAAAGGGATTTGAACCCTTGCAGGACTTGCATCCTCTAGCAGTTTTCGAAACTGCCCCCTTCAGCCGCTTGGGTATTTCTCCGTTCTTCTATAATACCACATTTTCTTGATACGCAAAGGTTATTGCGAAGATTATTGACTTTAAAGTCTAATAAAACCCATCTATAATTGAATGGTATGGTCTGGTGGGATTTTACTAACGAAAACTTTTTGTACCTATTCATCATCTCAGCGATACTTTTCGTTTTATTTGTCACTTTGTATGTTTCTCTTTTCGTCAACAATTATTTTGACCATAAGCATGATATTGCGATTGAAAAGGCCTCTAATGTCATTCGCATTTTCGTCATCAACTTCAAAGAAGATAAGGTCGTTTATTTTGATAAGAATAACGTGAAAAAGAAAGTGACGACTAATTTAGTTGGCTTCTACTCCAATTTCCACGAAAACGATGTCGACAAAGTGAAACAGTGGATTTATTCTATCTGCGTTACACGTAGTGATGTAGAAAATTTCATCGAGGCTGACATTATCAGTGGTCATGGTAGAGAAAACTATTTCTCCCTCCTTCAACTTTTAAAATACGATTCAATTGCTGGTGTGGTTCATGTTGAATCCCACATCATGAAATACATCACTCCAAACAATAATCCTCTCAAGGTCAAACATGGCATCAACTATGGTGTTGTTGATAAAGCCACGGTTCAAGCATTAGTTACCACTCAAAAAGCGGCAAAGGGTTTTACATTTGCAATTCGTTTTTATTACACTAAACCAATTGTTAATGCTTCCCATCGTTATGAAGCCTTTGTGACGATGAGTATGAAGGATATTATTTATCCTTATGCAAATGACCCACATCATATTAGACAGATTATCGATAACAATACCAACCAATTATTGCTATTTGATTTGAACATCACAACTCCAGAGATTGCGTTGCAACTTGCAAACAGCATCGAAAAAGATATTAAGAAAGCAATTTCTTTATCTTCCTATAGCGATTCCATTTCTTTTGCTATCGGTGTTGTTAACAATGCAGAGTTTTATCAAGATTTTGATGGAGCAGTGGAATGTGTTAGTCAAGCTTGCATATACGCTCAGCAAAACGATATGTCGATTTACTTATATTCAAGAGCGAATTCTCGTCATATCTTCACAACTAAGAAATTAGAGAATCAAATCACCAATCTATTTAACCGCAATACGATTAAATTCTTATACCGTCCAATTGTCGATGTCGGTAGAGAAGAGATTCTTGGTTATTTCCAATATATCAAAGCTTATGATTTACCATTCTCTGATTTCTATGAAATGCAGAAATACGCAATTAAGGTTGAGAAGAATAAAGAATTGTTCTCGCTCATCGCGAAGAATTCTATTTCACGTTTTATTTCACAAAGCGGTAATACTTGTAATCGCTTATTCCTCAACACATCCTTGTTTGACTGTGAATACGCAGATAACATTATCAAACAAGTGAAAGACTATTCTTTAGCAAAAATAGTTCTCACATTTGATGAACAAGAAATATACGATAATACCGAAAATAGTGACCATATCAACGCTTCCTTCTTAAAGTTGAAAGAAGAAGGCTATAAAATTGCTTTGTCACTTAAGGATCAAGATTTGATTATCGATCCGCTGATGTATGCAAACTTTGATTACTTCATCGTTGGCGCTTCAATGGTGGTGGAGATTAAAAAGAATACGCGAGACAGACTTGGAATTCTCACTCTCGTCGAACAACTTCTCAAATACCATAAACCAATTATTGCGACTGACTTAGGAAGTTCACAAGCCATTGAAATCATCATCAAAAGTGGCATTAATTTGATTTCTAGTGATAGTATTTCTGCTAGTAGTGAAATGCTATTACCAATCGATAAAAAGAAATTAACACGTTTACACATGCTTTATGATAAATACAATTAGGAGGAATGTATCATATGGAAAGCAACCAAAAGAAAAACGAATCAATTACCAGACAAGAAGACGATTTCGCACAGTGGTATACTGACGTCTGTAAGAAAGCTGAGCTCATGGATTATAGCTCTGTGAAAGGCTTTATTATCTATCGTCCTTATGGCTATGCAATCTGGGAACAAATTCAAAACTATCTTGATAAAAGATTTAAGGAAACTGGACACCAAAATGTTTATATGCCAATGGTGATTCCAGAATCTTTATTCCAAAAAGAGAAAGACCATGTCGTCGGTTTTGCTCCTGAAACATTAATTGCGACAGTGGGTGGCAATGCCCCTATTGATGATCGATTAATCATTAGACCAACTAGTGAAGTTCTTTTCTGTGAACACTATGCGAAGATCATTTCCTCTTATCGTGATTTACCAAAACTTTATAACCAGTGGTGTTCTGTTGTCAGATGGGAAAAAACAACTAGACCATTCTTAAGAGGTAGTGAATTCCTCTGGCAAGAAGGACATACGATGCATGAAAACGAAGAAGAAGCGAGAACTGAAACTCTCAAGATGTTAGAAATCTATGATGATTTAGGTAGAGACATTTTAGCGGTTCCATTCGTCAAAGGTAGAAAGACTGATAGAGAAAAATTTGCTGGCGCGGAAGAAACATACACCATTGAAGCTTTAATGCCAGATGGCAAAGCTCTTCAAAGCGGTACCACTCACTATTTCGGCAATGGTTTTGCCAAAGCCTTTGGAATTAAATTCCAAAATAGAGAAGGCAAATTAGACCATCCACATCAAACTAGCTGGGGTGTTTCCACTAGATTAATCGGTAGCATTATCATGGTGCATGGTGATGATAATGGCTTAGTTTTACCACCATATGTCGCTCCTATCCAAATCGTGGTTATTCCAGTCGCGGCTAATAAGCCAGGCGTCATCCCAGAAGCGAGAAGACTTTATGAAATCGTAAAAGAAGCCGGATATCGTACATTTATCGATGACTCCGATAAATCTGCAGGATGGAAATTCTCTGAATACGAAATGAAAGGTGTCCCAATTAGATTAGAGATTGGACCACGCGACATCGAGAATAAACAAGTGACATTAGTCAAACGTAATACTGGCGAAAAGATCACGGTGAAATATGAAGATCTCGTTCCAACAATCGATAGACTCATTAAAGAAATCCATTCTGAGATGTATCAAAAGGCTAATAGATATCTTCAAGAACATATTACTGAAGTCCGCTCTATTGAAGAGCTTGATGAAGTCCTCAATAAGAAAGGTGGCTATGCAAAGATGATGTGGAGTGGAGATGAAGAATCGGAACTCTTTATCAAGGATAAGTTTGCCGCTACTGCACGTGCTATTCCATTTAACCAAATGCCATTTGATGACAAAGACCCAATCAACGGCAAACCGGCTAAAAAAGTAGTTCTATTTGCAAAAGCATATTAAAAATATTAATATAATTACGCCTATGAAATGTAGGCGTTTCACCTGGAGCAATACCCAAGTTGGTGAAGGGGCGTCCCTGCTAAGGACGTAGATCGGGCAACTGGTGCGAGAGTTCGAGTCTCTCTTGCTCCGCCAAAGTGAATTGAATGGAATCGAGAAATCGGTTCCTTTCTTTATATTTACAAAAACAAAATGTTTTATATAATATATGGCATAAGGAGGATATTAGGATGAGAAAAGCTTCAGATATCTTATTACTCATCGGCTCCATCCTTGGTGTTATCGGTGCTATTTTTGGTTTAATCGCTGTTATTTCATTATTCGTAGCAGCCGGTAATAGAGATGCGATTATCGAAGGACTTAAAAACGGTACTATTCACACTAGCTTCGTTGGTAATGTTGAGCAACAAGCGGATGCGATTATCCGTATGTTAAATGGTGCTGCCATTGCACTTCTTGTTGCCGAAATTTTAGACGTTATCGGTCTTGTCATCATTATGATCGCAAGAAAGAAGGGCACTACTATGTGGTACATTGTTACTTTAGTTCTCTCTGTGTTAGTATTCAGCATTTTGCCTCTCATCGGCTCCATCCTTGGTTTAGTTGCTAATTCTGAATCAAATGGTGGTAACGAAGAAGCACTTGAATAATCATTAATTGAGTTACTAATAATAAGAAGGTCACAAGCCTTCTTTTTATTATTCCTTTTTTGTAAAATAGATTATTGGAGATATAAATATGAGAATTGCAATCACTTATAACTTAGCAAACAACACTGTTTGGCAACATTTTGGTCAAACAACCCATTTCATGCTCGTCGATTTACCTGATGAGAAAAGAATGATTATCACTAATGGTGGTTATTCGCATAAGGACTTAATCCCTTATTTAAAAGATTTAGATGTTGAACTACTCATCTGTGGTGGTCTTGGTAACATGGCATATTCATTATTATCAGATGCTGGCATTAAAGTTATCCCTGGCATCACTGGGGATATCAACGATGTTTTAGATTTATATAAGAAAGGGCAGTTAGAAGGTAACATCGGCGTTCTTCATGACTGCGATTGTGGACATCATCATGGATAATTTTATTTATAATATTCCTACAAAAGTATATTTCGGTAAGGGTGAAGAAGATAGCGTTGGTAAATATTTAAAAGAATATAAGCCACATAAAGTTCTTTTGCATTATGGTGGTAACTCCGCGAAGAAAAGTGGTCTTCTTGATAAGGTGAAAAAAGCCTTAGAAGAAGAAGGAATTAGTTATGTGGAATTAGGTGGAGTAAGACCTAATCCAGAATTATCTTTAGTGAGAGATGGTATTGAATTATGCAAAAGAGAAGGCGTTGATTTCATCTTAGCAGTTGGTGGAGGATCTGTCATCGATTCTATGAAGGCAATCGCGAATGGCGTCGCTAACCCTGAAGATGATGTTTGGGATTACCATTTAGGGAAGAAAAAACCGCAAAAAACGTTAAAAAAGGCTGCAATTCTCACTCTTTCTGCTGCAGGAAGTGAAATGTCAAACTCCTGTGTTATTTCCAATGATTTAACCAAAGAAAAACGTGGTTGCAACGGCGATTTTAACCGCATTGATTTTGCAATCTGCAATCCAGAATTAACATATTCGGTATCTAAATATCAAACCGCATGTGGCATCGTTGATATTGCGATGCATACCATTGAAAGATATTTCGCGCTTGGCACAGATACTGAGTTAACTGATGCTTTAAGCGAAGCGATTATTAAAACTGTTTTTGCATTTGGAAAAGAGGCGATTAATAATCCATATGATTATAACGCACGTGCTCAACTTATGCTCGCTTCTTCCTTTGCTCATAATGGATTGACTAATATGGGTAAGACACCTTTATTAACTGTTCATCAACTTGAGCATGAGGTATCTGCTTTATATCCAAACGTGGCACATGGTGCTGGTTTAGCAGCGTTATGGCCTTCTTGGGCTAGATATGTTTATAAATACAATCTTCCACGTTTTAAGCAATATGCGAAAAATGTGTGGAACATCGATAGCGGTGATGATGAAAAAGATGTTTTAGAAGCAATTGATAAACAAGAGCAATATTATCATGATATCGGAATGCCAATTAGTTTATTTGAGCTCGATGTCAAAGAGAGCGATTTAGAATATCTTGCTTTTAAAACAAGCAGAGAAAAAACAAGAATTATACCAGGATATAAACCTCTATCTTATGAGGATGATTTAGCAATCTTTAAGATGGCTTATAAAAAATAATTAAGATAAACAGTTCATCTCTTATATAATAATGAGGTGAAAAATATTAATGGTTTTGATCCAAAGACCAACAAATTCCCATATCCTATCAATACAGATGAACATTATTTAGTGGTGAAGAAAGATAATGGATTAGTTTTTGATGAAAATTATCCATATATCGATAAATCATTCTGGTTCAATTTTATGCGCAGAGTGATCTATGCGATTATCTTTTGCATCGTTTTTCCTCTTACTCATATTAGATTAGGTTTAAAGATATACGGCAAAAAGAATCTCAAAGAGAATAAAGCGTTGATTAAAAAGGGAGCAATCAGCGTCGCAAACCATGTTCACATGTGGGATTATCTTTCACTGATGAACGCGTTAAAACCAAGAAGACCTTATCTTTTTGTTTGGGATAAGAACATCAGAGGCGAGATGTCGTTTGTGATTAGAATGGTGGGAGGTGTCCCCATTCCTGAAAATAATATCAACGCGACTAGGCAGTTTAATAAATCGATTGAAGAAGCGTTAAATGATGGTCATATCGTCCATATTTATGCAGAAGGCAGCATGTGGGAATATTATCGACCGATAAGACCTTTTAAAACTAGCATGGCTTATTACGCGATTAAATGTGATAAACCGATTATCCCAATGGCATTTTCATATAGAAAACCTGGATGGATAAGACGCAACATATTCCATCAAATCGCTTTGTTTAATCTCAATATTGGAAAACCGATATTGCCTGAGAGAATGAGTCAGGAAGAATTGACAAGAAAAGTTCACGAAGAAATATGTCGACTAGCAGGAATACAAAATAATTTGTATAATGCTATATATCATAACGATAAAAGAATTGATTATTATACCAGCGAATACGGCATAGGTTATAAAGGATCTAAATAGGAGGAAACATTATGTTAGAATTCCGTTACGACACTCAATTATTAATCGAAGGTACAGGATTAGATGATATGTCCTTGACCGACTGGATTTTAGAAAATATGAAAGGTGATTCCCTCATCTGCGTTGGTGATGATGAATTGATCAAGATTCACTTCCATACAAATGAACCATGGGACTTATTAGCCCATTGCGCGACTCTTGGTGAAATCTTTGATATCGTCGTTGAAGATATGGATCGTCAAGCGAGAGGCTTAAAGGGTTAACATGAAATCAAAAGTATATTTTTCAAGAGAGATTTCTCCTGATGTTGTTTTAAAGTTATATCGCTGTTTAGGAAAAGATATTAAAGGCAAAATCGCTTTTAAAGTCCACAGTGGAGAAGACGGAAACCAGAACTTCTTGCATCCAGAATTCTGGAGACCAATCATCGATGAGCTCAAAGGCACAGTAGTGGAATGTAATACCGCTTATGATGGAGCCAGAAATTCCACTGAAAAACATAAAAAATTGATTAAAAAACATGGTTGGAATGATTATTTTGATTTCGACTTAATGGATGAAAATGATGATGATATCGTTTTAGATATCCCAAACGGCAAACAAATTAAAAAAGATTATGTCGGTGGACATTTATCTAGATATGATGGAGCGATTGTCTTGTCTCATTTCAAAGGACATCCAATGGGTGGCTTTGGTGGAGCGTTAAAACAATTATCTATCGGTTTTGGTTCTTCTCGTGGCAAAGCCTATATCCATAGCGCGGGTCATACGACTGAACAGGAAAAATGCTGGGATGATGGTATAATTGCTGAGCAAGATGCGTTCTTAGAATCTATGGCGGATGCTGCAAGTGCAGTGCATAAACATTTCAACGGTAATATCGCTTATATCAACGTGATGAAGAATCTATCTGTTGACTGCGATTGCTGCGCCGTCGCGGAAAATCCTTGTATGAAAGACATCGGTATCTTGGCCTCTTTAGATCCAATCGCCATTGATCAAGCATGCGTTGACTTAATCTATACGCAAATTCGTGATCCAGGTCGTAACCATTTCATCGAAAGAATTGAATCTAGACATGGCATTCATACAATTGAAGCCGCTGCAGAATTAGGTTTTGGAAATCGTGAATACGAACTCATTGAAATTCAATAAAAAAGAGATTAGGAAGACTGTTTTGGATAAGGTTAGTAATGTTACTAATCGAACCGAAAGGTCTTTTCTTATGAGGGATGATTTATTTCCTATTATAAGAAAATATCAACACATTGCTTTATTTGCTTCTTTAGATAGTGAGATTGATACTTTTCCTTTAATTGAAAAATTATTAAAAGAAAGAAAAGATATCTATCTACCAAAGACGAATGGAGACATAATCGATTTTTATAAAGTTGAGGATTTATCTTCTTTAATAATTTCTAAAGATAAATACAAAGTTAGAGAGCCAAATGGTGGAGAGAAGATCAGTCCTATGAAAATCGAAGTCATCATTTGTCCAGGGGTTGCTTTTGATAAAAACGGCAATCGAATGGGACATGGGAAAGGCTATTATGATCGTTATTTGGCTAGTAGTCCTGCGTATAAAATCGGTGTCTGCTATAAAGAGCAATTATTAAACGAGATACCTTATGAAGAACACGATGTTAAAATGGATATGGTAAAGGCATATTAAGATGAGAATAGAAGAAGAGATATTACAAGGCTATTTGCTTAAAGAAGAAACCTTAAAGGAATATGGTTTTTCTTTTACTAATGGTAGGTATATCAAAAAATATCCGATATTTAACGGCGATTTTTATGCAGAAATCAGCTTTTTTAAGGGGAAAATAAAAGGGAGAATGATCGATGCTTCCTTCGATGATGAATATGCTTTATTCAATAATGAGAATTCTGTTGGAGAATTCGTGGGTAGGCTTAGAGAGGAATATCAAAAGATTCTTTTAGACCTTAGGGATCACTGTTATAGAAAGGCATTATTTCCTGATTATCAAGCGGAAAGGATTGCCGGGTATATTGAAAAGACGTATGGAGTGAAACCAGAATTCTTATGGGAGAAATATCCTTATTTTGGTATCTTTAGAAATAAGAAGAATGAGAGATGGTTCGCTCTCATCGGTCAGGTTGATGATAATAAACTAGGAAAAGATGAACCTGGAAGAACAACACTTAATTTAAAAGCTAACCCTGATTTATATAATGAATTAATTAATACAAAGAATATCTTTCCCGGTTGGCATATGAATAAGAAGAGCTGGATTACGGTATCGTTATCCGATTATCTTCCCGATGAATATATCCATTCCTTGATCGATATGTCTTATCAAGAAATTGATGCGTTAGGTATAGCAAAGAAATATCCAAGAAAAAGAATTAGAAACAACAAGAATAAAAAGTAATATAATTAATAATATGAAAGAACCATCCTTATCAACTGTTAAAAAATATTATTTAGCGCTTACAAAGGTGAAGAAAAAATATGTCACTAGTGAGTCGCTTTCTTTAGTGGTGGGGATTTATCCAGAAGTGATCAATGAGACCTTATCTTATTTCAACCCAATGGTCATCATGGATTATAAGTTCAATCTTTTAGACCTTCTTCCTGATATGAAGGAATTCATCGCTAAGAAAGAGGAAGCGAAAAAACCCACTCCTACTGTCATCGTGAAAAAAGGTGATGTTAATGCTTATAATTCCGTTTCTGAATTCATCTATAAAAAGATGACATACAACGGCATTGTTGATAAAAACGCATATCTCTCCGACAAGGATTTAAAACTATTAAAGAAAATCATTGCTGAAGAGCAAAAAAGAAGAAAAGGCAAATAGTGGTGAAAGCCACTTTTTCTTTATACTAAGCGTTTGATTTTTCGCATCGCTTGTTTTTTGTGATTCATTAATGAATGGGTATAGACGTTAAGAGTAGTGGTGATATCGGAATGGCCAAGTATTTCTGATAAGGTTTTGATGTCCATTTTGTTTTCTAATGCGCGAGTGGCAAAGGTGTGTCGAAGAGAATGAAAACATAGTTTACGTATATGGGCCTTTTTTAATAATTGTGATAACCGCCAAACGACAACTTTATCAGTGAGTTCACTTCCATCATTACGGCAGATGATATATTTGCTATTCTTCTCTCTTTTCATCTTTAATAATTCTTCTCTTAAAAAATGCGGAAGAGGTATTTCTCGGATAGATTTTTCTGTCTTTGGAGTGTCGGTTATGTAATACCATTTACCTTTATCATCAGTCGTTTTATATCTTGTTTTATTGATAGTCATTATCCCCGTTTTTAAATTGATGTCTTTCCAGGTTAACGCCATCACTTCTCCAAGGCGAAGACCTGTGTATAAAACGAGGATATAGATGAAATATTCTTTGTTATTTAATTTATCGATATAGTTTTCTAATCTAATCTGTTCTTCTCTTGTAAATACCCTTAATTTATCATCCTTCTTTTCAGGTAATCTTTTCACTTTTCTCGTCGGATTATATTCGAGTATTTCATAATCTTCCGCATAGGTGAAAGCTTGTTTGAGTATCCCAATGCAGATATTGATAGAAGAAGGAGATAATGGTTTATTCGTTCCAACGCTTATGGATGCTTTTAGGATATTGATCCAATGTTGGATATCTCTTGGAGATAATGGATAGATATCCTCCTCTCCCCAATTTGGAATTAAGTAATTTGACATGATGCTTTCATATCGTAATAAGGTTCGTTTCTTGATTTCATCTCGATGGTTTTCATATAACCATTCTTTTAATAGTTCTTTTAATGTCATATTTGACCTCCTATAATGACAAAATAGTAATTTGTGATGGAACAATATGCAAAAATCTTTTTGACTAATGATATGTATATTTCTAATTATGAATAGTGTTTATTTTATTGTTAACAAAGTTAAAATATTTTCATAATATGTATATTTCTCATAAATAGTAATGTATATATGCAAAAATCTATATAAAATAAAGCATAAATGTGTATTATATAAACGTAGACAAGCTATTGAGTATCAAATATGGAAAATTTACTTTCTGCCAAAAATTATAATGAACTATCACTTTTTGAGTGTGGCGATGAAGAATGCGTCAAAAGCAAAGCCATTGTCCTCAGCAAAAAAGATTACCATTTATTTCATTATGTGGTGTCCGGACACGGCATCTTAATCATTAATAAAAAGGAATATCATCTCGGCAAGGGCGATATCTTTTTCATCCCTCGTCAAACCGATGCGATTTATTTTCCAGATAAAGAAGATCCTTGGCATTATCGTTGGATCGGTTTTGATGGTGTCAAAGCTGATGAATATCTTGCTCGTCTTGATATCGATGTTGCTAATCCGATATTCAAAGATGAGAATAAGAAATATTTAAAATTCTTTAACGACATCATTTCCGTATATGGGGAAAGAGGATATCTTGATATTCATGCCCTTGGCAGCGCTTATCAGCTTTTTGGTGAGATGCTTATCGCGAAAGAAAATGTCAGCGATATTTCACCAGTGAAAGCGACAGTGGAGCAGGCTAAAGCGTTCATCAACAACAATTACCAATTTGATATTACTATTAAGGACATCGCGCGTAATGCGAAAACCGCTCCAAACTATTTATCGACTATTTTCCATAAAGAAGAAGGCATTTCAACAAAGAAATATCTCACTAAAGTGAGAATGGAAAATGCGAAGCAATTATTATTAACAGGCCATTTCAAAGTAAAGGAAGTGGCGGAACGCGTGGGATATGACAATCAATTACATTTCTCCGCGCAGTTCAAAGCTTATTTTGGGAAATCACCTTTGGCGTTCGTCAATGAGGTTTCTATAGATTAGTATTACAGGAGGACAAAGTATGGAAGATAACAAATTAGTGTTAACACTCATACACCGTATCGAACTTTCTCCAGAGTATGCGGAGAAAACCACGGGAAAGAAAGTTGGTTCCATGAACGAGGAATCGCTTGATATTTTCCGTTTCCAACAAGATGCAGCCCATAAATATGGACTCAAATGCACCATTCAAATCACTTACGCGTCGCTTTTCAATCACGCGGCCATCGATGAAGCACTTCGTTACCACAAAGAATATGGAGATGAAATCGGCTTAACTTTGTTAGGTCTTCCATGCCCAGAATTCAAAGCGAAATATAAAACTGAAGATTTCTGCTTATGGATGTTCTCAGATGATAAGAAAAAAGAGATCATCGATGATGTCTTTGGCAAATTCTATCAATGCTTTGGCTATTATCCAGCATCCACATCTTGCTATTTCTTAGATGCTTTCTCAATCAATTATATTAAAGAGAAATATCCATCAGTGAAATGTGCAGTGGCGACTTGCTGGGAAGAAGGACCAAAAGCTTACCACACATGTAACAACTCATGGTATACATTCATGGATGGTGGACCATGGAACCCATGGATCCCATCAAAGGTGAACAGCCACATTCCAGCTTCTTCCAAAGAAGATGATTCTGGCATCGTCGCGATTCCTCACTTATCACGTGACTTAATCGCTTGTTTCGATGGTAATGGTTCTAACTTTGGCACTCACCCACAAAATGTTCTTAGAGGCATGATTTATTATAAAGATGGCGATAAGATTGAATACCCATATTTATATAACCTCGTTGACCAATATCATCATTTAGGCAAATACAATAATGGCTTTGCTTATAACATGATGTATGTTGGACCAGGTTGGCTCAACCAAGCCGGTAGATGGGAATGTAATTATGATTTATTAGCCCAGTCTTATTTAGACGGTATGAAATACTATGGCAAGCTCAAACAAGAAGGCAGATTATTAGACTTAACCATGGGTGAATTCGCGGATTATTACCGTGGCTGTCATAAAGACTATATGGATAGTGAAAACGCTTTATGGAAAGATATCTTATACGGCAGCAACAAGCAATACTTCTGGTACTATGATCCATTCATGAGAACTTGTTTGGACTTCAACCAGGGTGGAGCGATGATCGACTTACGTAACTACGCGGCAAGATTAGAACAAAAGATTGGTATTGGCACAGATAGTGTCTATGACGCTTCTTATCCATACTTAATTCAAGCTAACTATAGAGCGGGTTATTTCACTCACTATGCTGGTGCCGGTACAGTTAAATCCTGTAAGATTAAATACCACGGTGAAACTACTGACTTATGCTTATGCCGCACCCTTGCGAAATTTGATAAGAAGGATAACGGCGATGTCGTCATCACTGCTAACCCAGTGACAGTGGTTCTCGATGATACAGAAATCAAAGTCCAATCCATCTTCACTTTCCAAAAGGGCAAAGGCATCTTAGAAGTTGAAAGAAAATTATTAAATGATGTCGAAGATGTCGAATTTATTGAATATATTACAGCAGGCTTCGGTGTTAACGAATATCAACCAGACTTGGTCGGTTCAACATTAACAGTTGATGATCAAGTATTAGAATATGCTTATAAAGGCAGAAAATTAAGCGGTAAAGAAGTGGCGGTGGCCAACTGCCCACAAGTTGCTTCTCGCTTAGAGATGAGAGTGGAAAAGGGCACAGTGGAAGCAGAAGAAGGTATTGCTTTCGCCCCAATTTACCACTTACGCGCTAGAAATGTTGGAGGTATCAAATCATGGCTCAAGCTAGCAAAGGCAAACTAAATTTCCGATGTCCATCATGCTTTATGCGTGATATCGACATGGATATGTTCTATGACGAAGAGAAGAAGGAATATTACTGTCTTCGTTGTTGTTACCATGCGAGCGAAGAAGAAGTCTTAGCTCATAATGAGATGGCAAAATATCGTTACCGCTTCATGAAGAAGAGAGTTGTCTCTTTCGGTGAAGATAACGAACCAGTTCACGTCGTGGACCACAAAGCAGGAGAACAATAATGCGATTAGGTATTGATACCTCAACAATCATCGAAGAAGAAGAGGCAGGCGCGAAATATTACGATAACGGCAAAGAAATAGATCCATATGCCTTATTTCCCCAAAACGGTGTTGACCTCATGCGCATCCGCATTTGGAATGACCCATACGATGAAAATGGGAAGCCATATTTAGGTGGGACTAATGATTTAGCCCAAGCGATTAAAATCATCAGAAGAACCAAACAATACGGCTATACTTACTGCATCAATTTCCATTATTCTGATTTCTGGGTTGATCCGATGAAGCAGACTTTACCAAAAGCTTGGAAAAACTATGGTATCGAACAACTCTGCGATGCGGTTTATAATTATACAAAATCTTCTTTAGAAGAGATTAAAAAAGAAGACGTCAAAGTCGACTACATCCAAATCGGTAACGAGATTACTAACGGCATGCTTTGGCCATTAGGTGGTCTTATTGACCAAGGATGGGGCAAACCGCGTTGTAACTACGATAATTTCATCGCTTTATTGAAGTCTGGCATTTCAGCAGCGAGAGAAATCTATCCTCAGGCGAGAATCATGATTCACTTAGAAAGCCCACATAATCGTGATACATTCGATGAAATTATGACTAACCTCACTAATTATGGAGTGGACTTCGATTTATTAGGAACTTCATATTATCCTTACTGGCACGGGACTATGGATCAATTATTTGAGACTCTCTCAATGATTAAAGAGAAATATCATAAGCCAGTGATGATCAGCGAACTCGGATATGGCTTTACTTTCGAAGATTATATCTTGAACAATAATGGCTTCAACCAAATGAAGGTCAATCAAGAGACGATTTCTAACGATCTTCCTTACCCAGTAACAGTGGAAGGACAAGCGGCTTTTATTGAAGAGTTCGTCAAGAGATGCAAAGAGAATGATGTCGAAGGCATCATGTATTGGGAACCATTATGGCTACCACTTGATGGCATCTGCTGGGCGAGTGAAGAAGGACAAAAATACATTCATGAAGAGGGTAAATCCACACGTAATGAATGGGCTAACCAATGCTTCTTCGACTATAAAGGAAATAAGCTTCCAGCCTTCGATAAATATAAAATCTAATTTTCAAATTATGGATTTAGAAGAGAGTGGGTAACCACTCTTTTCTTATATATTAAAATATCTCACTTTTAGCCCTATTGTCTTGCATTAGAATAATGGTTTATTTATAATAAAGTTAATTTCATGAAGGAGATTATTTTATGAAAAACGTTAAAAAACTTTTAATTAGTGTTTTTGCGTTGTCAGCTTTGATGCTTGGCGCATGTAGTGGTAGTCAACAAACTTCATCTTCCACCCCAGCTTCATCAAGCTCTACACAACCAACAACAACTAGTACAGAACCAACCCCAGCCTCATCCGATGCAGAGGATAGTTCAGAAGAGGAATCATCAGCAGAAGAAGAGAGCAGCTCTGAAGAAGGACCAATTGAGCATGCAGTTACTCTTAACGAAGCCCCAACAGCAGGCCGTAAGGTTGTAGTCCATGGTTGGAACGATTTAGGTGGTGTTTTAGATATCGCTGCCGAAGTAGAGGGTGATGTTGTAAAATTCAGTCTTATGCCAGATGATGATTTGACAGGTTACCTCATCGCTGAACTCAAAGAAGGCAAAACATTTGATGATTTCAGCTTCTTAGATCCAGAAGATCAAACTCAAATTAAACATGATTGGACTGTTGTTGATAGACAAACTGAAAACATCACATCCATGTCTGCCACAGCAGCCTCATGGACTACTAAACGAGTCGAAGTTAGTTTCGATACTTCCTTCACTACTCAATTTGGTACGGAAAGAGTCGCTTACTTGAACAGCTGGAGACTCGAGAGCGCTGAAGGCGCAGGAGATGGCGCTTCTAAGTTAGATAAAGTCGTTAATGGCAAAGCCTTATTATTAAGTGACGCTGATGCCTTCGAACTCGTCGTCTTAAAAGCTGACAAAACTGAATTAATCCTCGGTGAACAAGGCAACTGGGATGAAGTTGTGGATGCCGAAAGTGTGCAAAGCACAACTGTTCCAAATGCTTCCCTCAAAGCCTACTACTCCGCGAATAAAGTCGTTCTCGTCAACGATGGTGGTGAATTAGTCACTCACGAACACACAGTCACTGTTAACGAAGCCCCAGCCGCGAACCACAAAGTGTTCGCTCATGGTTGGAATGCGAGTGCTAGCTTCACTGCGGAAGCGACTGTTAATGGCACTTCCATTACATTCGACTTAGGCACTGATGATTTACAAGGCTACTTACTCGCCGAACTCAAAGATGGCGCGACTACCCTTGTTGCAGGCCAAGGTGGTAACTGGGATGATGTCGTCTTAAGACAGACTAACAACGTCACTTCCATGACCCAAACTTCTGTCACTTGGATGACACCAAAACCAACCGAAACTTCTTCCTATATCGCGATTGCTCAAGGTGGCGATTGGAACAATATGAAGTATGTTACCTTAGAACCAAACGAGAGAGACAGCAAAGCTGATACTGAAGTCTACGCCTTAAATGTGGCCTTATCTGTTGGTGACTTAGTCTACATCAGATCCTACTTCAGCGCAACATCTAACGGTTGGTTACATTACGATCAAATCAAGGCTGATTCCCCAGTCAAGACGACAGCGTTTGAAAAGAACACTGATAATGATGGCAACCTCAAGGTCAAATTAGCGGGTAACTACGATTTCTACTGCACAGCCAGCGAAATCTATGTCGATGCCGCTTCAGCAGCCTAATCGTAATTATATGAAAATCGGGGTCCCAAATTTTAGTAGGGGGTATCCCAAAAACGCCCAAAGTTAATTAGGGAGTTAAACAGTAAAAATGGTCAT
>SVBE01000016.1 GCA_015059065.1 Erysipelotrichaceae bacterium
AAAAACAAAACTCCAACAAAATCAACAAAATAAAAGAGTTCCACAAGATTTCAGCTTACAAAATCCGGGAACTCAAAGAAAATAGAGTCGTTTCTCTTTACCTATTATAGAACTATGATATATTAGTTAGTGGTAACTAACCGAGGTATTATTATGGGCTTATTTACGAAAAAAGAAAACTTACATATCTATAGATTAGAGATACATGGGATGAGATGTGGGATGTGTGAATCACATATCAATAATGTCATCCGTCAAAACTTCTCTGTGAAGAAGGTCAAATCTAGTCATTTAAAAAAGGAGACTGTAATCTATAGCAAAGACGAACTTGATATCGAAAAGATTAAAAGTGTCATCGCTTCGACTGGTTACGAATTAAGAGACATCAGAAAAGAAGGTGATTAATATGCCGGATTTCGCTTATGCGATTATTGGTATAGCAGTGATATTCCTTGCGACAACGTTAGGATCCTTGTTTGTTTATTTCTTCAGGAAAAAAGAGATATCATCTTTGCTCAATAGGATCTTTATTGGTTTTGCGGCAGGGGTGATGTTTTCCGCTTCTTTCTTTTCTCTTATTAAACCGGCTTTAGAAACAGACGCTGATTATATGCCGATATGGCTAATAGTGGGAATCTCCGTTATTTTAGGTGCGGGATTCTTATGGTTAATTGATAAATTAGTCCCTCACTTCCATGTTAATGAGAATAAAGATGAAGGTTTGCCAAGTAGAGGGCTATCCAAAACTGGCAAGATGTTTTTGGCAGTCACTATTCATAACGTCCCAGAAGGATTATCGGTTGGTATTGCTTTTGGTGTGGCTTTAGCTAATCCAGGGAATCATGCTTTATTGATTGGTGCATTATTATTGGCAATTGGTATCGGTATACAAAATATTCCAGAAGGCGCGGTAGTGGCTCTTCCAATTAAAGGTGAGACAGGCTCTTCTAATAAAGCTTTCTTATTTGGAATGGCTTCTGGTGTGGTTGAACCAATCGCTGCCGTCATCGGTTTATTCCTCGCGATGCAGATTCAAGCGATTATGCCGTGGGCTTTAGCCTTTGCTGCTGGCTGTATGATTTATGTCGTTGGTGAAGAGATGATTCCAGAGATGAAAGGTGAAGGTCATGACCATTTTGGTGTGTGGGCTTTTATCTTTGGCTTTGTCATCATGATGGTATTAGACTGTATACAATTTTAAGATCCTAATTATAGCTACTTTAGTAAAAAACAGTGTTTCAATATACTACAGTAAACTATTTACACTGTTTTTGATAAACTACTGCTTTTATCTCATATATACGCGCATATATTCTGATAATTAATAATAAATATAAGGTGTGAAAAACACCTTTTTTCATACAAATTAAAAAATATTAACAAAGTTATTTTATTAATAAAATAAGAAAAAAATTGAAAAAAATGTGCAAAAAAATTTGACAAAGTATTTATAAAAGCACATAATAGTAATCACCAACACCTCAGAAATGAGTAGTTGGGGAGAAAATAAGTAACGATAGTTACTTAGGATCTCAAATCTAGGTAAATCAACCCTCGCGAAAAGAAGTTGACACAGCGGGATCGAAGGATTAAAGACCGGAAGATAAAAAAGGTTGTACTAGTAAGAGAGTGGATCGCAAGAGAAACTCAGGGTGAAGCCTCCCTGTTACAGTGGCAGTTGAGTTAGAACTTAACAACATAAGACCACCGCCCGACAAGAGCGAAGAGGAGAAAGAGTCCACAAGGATAACGGCCTTGATGGAGCGCCAAGTCACGTGAGGTCAGCTAGAAACGTGAAATAAGTTAGGGAAACACCTAACGAAAAGAGGTGCTAAAGAGTTCGGCCCGAAAATAACGGTCAACCAAGGACACAAAGTTGATAGTGGGGTTCTAGGAATAAAAACCTAGTTAGTGACCGAAAAAAGAGCCTGCCAAGGGTAAGCCAAGGCAAGAGGGTGTTCCTCCCTGATTACAGTGGTAGCCGAGTTAGAGCTTAACGGCGTAAGACCACCGCCCGACAAGAACGAAGAGGAAGAAAGAGACCTGGAAACTAAAAGAGCCAGGGAGAACCTAATCCACATTAGCAACATGTGTGTGGAGATAGATCGAGCGAGTTGCAAACTCCCGACATCGCCGATTGAAGAAAAGGACTAAAGAGCTTAAGACTACATAAGACAACCGAGTCCGTAAGTTGTACGCGGACTTCAGAAGATTAAAGGCTTCGGTTAAAAGGTTGCAGTAGCAAAGGGTTATCATGAAAGTGGTAATCATCGGTACGTCTCTCAATGACAGCTTGCTGTCACTGGCCTCCGCGTAATAGTTTGACGGAATAAGACCAGCACCGGACATGACGAAGAGGGAAACAGTCTCGAAGTTAATAACTAGAGAAAGCCGGCCATCAGTGCGTTAAGCAACTAGAAACGCATTGTTACCAAGAAGCACCACCGGTCTGAAGGAACTAAACTTGGGTACATAGCGAGTAGGGCAACCTATAAGCGGTGCAACGGTTGAAGGTCAAGAGTGAGCCTTCATTTTTTTTGCTTTTTTGAACTGTTTTTGCAGTTAAAAACACATAATATTCGTACTGGAGTACAAAAATACGTTGATTTTGACTGCATTCTGAATATAATAAAAGTATGAATATATATCATGGTAGCAAAGCAATAATTGATAAGCCGATTCATAAAGGATCGGAAAAGACTAATGATTATGGTCCTTCGTTTTATTTAACGGTTGATTTAGACGCTGCTAAAGCATGGGCGTGTCGTAATGATAGCCTTGGACTCGTTAATGAATATTATATTGATGAAAGAAGTTTTAAGAATCTTAAGATTCTCGACCTTACTCAAAAAGATCAATACAGCGTTTTGAACTGGCTTGCGATATTAATGCATTTTCGCACTTTAAGTAAATCGTTCGTTTCAAAGAATCGCCAGGCGATTGAATGGTTGAAACAGTTTTATATAGATGTCGATGAATACGATGTTGTTATCGGTTACCGTGCAGATGATTCATATTTCAGATTTCCAACTAGTTTCATTTCTAACGAACTTTCTTTTGATGACTTAGAAGACGTATTTCTTTCTGGTCATCTTGGCGTTCAATATGCCTTTATGTCAGAAAAAGCGATCAAATTGCTTAAATATCGAAGAACCACTGAGTGCGAGCCTACTTTTCTTGGTCGTCATTATAGTGCAATTAACAAAGCGAGTGAAGAATTTGATGAACTTCTTAATAGACCAAGAGATTCTCATAAAACTTACATCTTTGATATGATGAGGAAAGAAAGATGAACGATAATTATTTATTTGAATATGCGAATCTCCTGGAACGCGTACTTTCCTTCGCTCATCAGAACAAGTATTCATTAAACGCGACTGAAAAGGCTATTTCTTACTCTATATTTTTTCAGAATGTTGAGAAAAGTGGGGGAGTATTTGCTCCGATAATTGAAGATAGTGTGTTGGTCAAACAGTTATTTCCAGAAATCACCTGTGATTTAAGCACTGTATCAACGTATGTTCAATGTTTGTGGGCGGCGGAAGCATATCTATGGATTCAAGAAGAGACAAAACTAACTTTTGAATGTATTTTCCTCTATCTCCCAATTCAAAGAATGTATGATTATTTTCCTCTTTATCACGAGATGGATTTTTCACAGATAGTGAACGAATTCATTAGGCTATATCAAGAAAAATCTGTTCTCGCTTTGTTGATTGAAAAATACCATTATCTTTTGGTAGATGCCGCGGAAGAGTGCTCATGTTCATATGATGTATTATTCAGCTATAAACAAAGAAGAAGAGATATAAAAAAAGCTAGCGTATCTTTAATCTATAAGCTAGCAAGATTATTCCATGTTCGCATGGAAACTATTTCTGAATTACAAGTTTGATTATATTGCTTTAATAATATCTAACATCTCTTTAGAAGAGATGCCACCGTCATCATGGACGAGATATGATTTAATGCCGATAGAAGATGCAGGATCGATATCATGCTTTTTGCTATTACCAAAGAAGATGACTTCATCGACTTTTAAATTATGTCTAGTTAATATCTCTTCATAATATTTGGGATTAGGTTTAGCGTAATGATATAAATCATAGCTAGTGACTTCGTCAAAATATTCTTCTTTTAGATCGTTATATATCGCGCGGTTAAGATAGGCGATACGGGGGAATAAAGGGTTAGAAGCGAGAATTACCTTAAGTCCTTTGTTTTTCGCCTCTATTAAGGCTTTAAGCGCGTCCTCATCTTTATCTAAAGCAGAGAATGATTCTTTATATTCGTTATTATAGAAATCATTGACGATCTCTTCATCTTTATTTACATCTTTTCCTGTCGTTTGATTAAAGCCTTCTTTGAAGACTTCTTCATTAGTTCTTTTTCCGTCATTAAAGAACATATATTTCGCACCTAGTTGCATTCCATCGACAAATTTCTGTGGGTTATAGCCGTATTTAGCCATCTTTGTCGCGAAAGCTTTGAAATATAGTTTCGCGAAAAGCTCCTCATTATTGGGGAGCAATGTTCCGTCTAAATCAAATAATATCGCTTTAATCATTATAAGAGTTCGAGGTTAATAGTGGAGATATGGCCACCTTCAGTTGTTTCAATGGCTTCAATAGTAATCTTCCAGTTGAAGACTTCTCCGTTATTAAGAGTTGTCGCTTTAACGAATTGATTAGAATAATCACCTAAAGTGAATACATCACCGGAATGGAAAAGCGTTGCATCGCTGACCATGCAGGCTTTATCATCAGTGGTTGGTTTATAAGTGATTTCTTTATCATTACGGATTTCAAATAATAAGCAGTTATCGTAATATGCTTCGCCCATCACTGAAGCGTGGCTGCTGCCCCAGGAGTTAGAGAAGGCTAAAGTGCTTGGGTTAGTGGTCAAGACTGAATCCGCTAAAACATATCCTTCACCATTTTCTTCAGCGATTCTGGCATCGACATGCCATAAGCGGATACCAGCTTCTTTTGGTCCGTTGGTATAAAATCCTCTCCACTTATAAGTGGAATCATATTGGTTCACTCCGTTAGGCGCGTATAATTCGACGAGGATATATTCGTCAAATGGAGAATCAACAGATTCTGGATGTGTAGAAAGTAAGATTGAAGTGTGAGAAGATTGATAATCTTCAAGTTCGATGACGCAGCTAGTTTCTGGAACATAGACCTTGCTCCAACCTAAAGATAAAGTGGAATATGGATCTTGTTGATGAGTGTTATGGAACATCATCGTCGCTCCTGCAACTGGACGATACTCGTTTTCGCCATAGTCATAATAATCTTCTAAACCAAATGTATGGCCGGTTTCATGGCAGTAGACGTGAGAATCAACTTCACTGTGGAAATTATCGACATATAATTCGTGGAAAGATGCCCACATATGGAATTTGATATCTGGATCATCACCTTTACCTTCAACGATTGGAGTGGACTGAGAAGAAATCTTGCCCCAATATAATGAGATACCATGTGCTTCATCAGTACAACCATAGATGATGTTGAGAGAATCAAAGACGCCGTTATGATCAGAGTCATAATCGTTCATATCTTCTTTGGTAGTTTTGAAATACCAGTTTACGGCATCTGCCACTAATTCATTGATTCTTGCTGAGGTATTAACATAAGCGGATGAATAGCCTGGTTCATACCAATCAGAAACAGTACCGTTAAGATTTAATTTGCTATCTGAAACTTTATGGTAATAAGAAGCGACAGAATTCCATCCATCTGGACCTTCTGGACCATAGAAAGCTTTCTGTAAATCTGTTAAGACTTTTTCTTTAGTCGTGGAGTCTTCTTCTAAATATATATTGGTATCAGTGAAATAGATCGGGATGACAAGACCTTTGACATCACCTTCTCTTGGTGTATACCAACCATATGTTTTAGAACGATATAAATCGTTAGCAGTGTAATCTAAATTCTTCGCTTCATAAGTTTGGTTATTGGTGACCTTAATTTCGTATGAAGTGGTTTTTGTAACTTCGTTAAGAGTGTAGGAGACATTGACGGTATAAGTTCCTTCAACTTCCATGTTGACATTAGAATAATCAGCAGTTGCTCCTGTAACGATTTCTTCGATGCCACCTTTATAGTGGGCGACACAGGTAAAGACAGGAGTGAAATCGTCGCCAAGGATATATGTCTTCCTTTGGTTTTTAACAGAAATTGATTCTAGTTCTCTATTTAGGACTTGGATATTGCAGTAGGCGCCGACAGTGGGGAATAGTTTACCAAAGATACGGGTGGTACCTGCGCCTACAGCAGTGAGTTTACCTGTAGCATCGATTTTAGCGACCTCGCTATTCTCGCTTCCCCATTCTTCATGTTCCCAGTGGGAATCATATGCGGGTTCTTCAAAGTCTTTAGCAACTCCAAGATAGAACTGGAATGTCTGACCAGGGATTAAGATGAGATTAGATTTATTTAAAGTGACGTTATATTTCTCATTATCACCAGTATTGATAAAGTTATTATCTAAATCTTTTTGTGCAGAACTAGTGGGGAGGATATTGCCTCCATTAGGTAAAAAGTTAAAAGCTTCACATGCAGTGAGTGGTAATAGTAAGGTTGTTAATAATATTAATAAGTTTTTCTTTTTCATATTTTCAATATATCACACATAACAATGTTATAAGCTAGAAAAAATAAAAATGCCCATGAAGGACATCGTTATTATTGTCAACCAGGCCAGCGCGTTCCTGGATCGCTATGTACCACCTACTAGAGGTGCGCCGTGGTCGTACGCTGAACATCACAGTCAGTATTTACCGTAGTGACATTACATCTCCACCTTTGACAATGTTATTATAACAAGGTTACAAATGATTTGATATGGCATTTATAAACATAGTTATAAATACTGTAACATTATAATTCTTTTTGTTTGCATAGGTATTAGCATATGTGATTAGATATATAGCAATGGATAACAAAGATTTTAAAATACTCTTCCTTCAACATGTCTCATGGGTTGAACCAGGAGCCTACCTCGACTGGGTGAAAAGAAATAATTACCAATATTCCTTTGTGAGAGTGTGGAATTATGAAAAACTCCCTGATACAGTTGATGCGGATATGCTTATCGTCTTAGGTGGACCAATGAATCCAGCGAGCACATTAGATGAATATAACTTCTATGATGTGGACGCGGAGAAGAAATTCATTCAATTATATGTTTCTCGCGGCAGGATTGTCGTTGGCTCTTGTTTAGGGGCTCAGCTTCTTGGAGAAGCGATGGGAGCAAAGTTCCATCATAGTCCTTATCCAGAAGTGGGAACAGTTCGCGGTAGCTTAACTGAAGAAGGTAGAAGAGATCCATTCTTAAAAGAGTTCCCTAATAACTTCGATATGGGTGAATGGCATAACGATATGCCAGGCCTCACGCATAACAGTGAACTTCTCGCTTATAGCGATGGCTGCCCACATCAAATTGTTAAATACGATAAATACTTATATGGCTTCCAAACTCATATGGAACTCAATCATGACTGTATCGTCAACATGTTGCATGCGCATGATGATACAGCTGTAGAATCTGGACCATATGTTCATAAAAATGAAGATCTATTAAATTACGACTATAGTGAGATGAATCGTCTATTAGAGACATTCCTCGATAATATTGTTGCTGATTATATGAAAAAATAGAGATTGCCGAAAGTGGCAATTTTTATTTCTTTGTGACATACTCCCACCACTTATAGAAGTGGAGGGCTTCTTGCTTGGTTTCGTTAAAGGTAAAAACTAATTAGATTCTGCAAAACTACCGCGAATGGTTAAAAATATTTTGGCGAATATTTTATGATTATATGGTCTATAATAAAGATGGCAAATTATGATTAAAATAGCGATTGTCGATGACAACGAAAAGCAGATATCTTCAATTAAAGAAGCGATTTTAGAATACGGTAAAAGCAATAACCTTTCCTTTAATATCGATTATTATAAGTCCGCTTTTGCCATTGATAAAAAAGACTCAGATTATTCCATTATCTTTTTAGATATTCAAATGCCGGGTATCGATGGAATGAGCTACGCTAGAGAGGTGAGGAAGAGAAATGAATCAGTGGTGATTTGTTTTACCACATCTTTCGCGCAGTATGCGGTTAAAGGATATGAAGTCGACGCGGTTGACTATATTCTAAAACCTATTGTCAAATCTGAATTCTTAACTAAATTCCCACGTATTCTCCGTTATGCTGTTCACGATGACGATGAGAAGAAAATAAGGATTAAGACTAAAGATGGAACTAGAATTGTTAATATTAATGACATCATCTATGTCGAAGCATATGGACATACATTATTCTATTATTTATCATCAAATGAAAAACTGGAGTCCCGCAATTCATTAAAAGAACTGGAAAAGACATTAACTGTTGATAGCGGTTTTGCTAGATGCAACGCTGCTTATTTAGTCAATCTACGTCAAGTTAAAAATGTGAAAGGGAATGATGTGCTAATGAATAACGGCAACAATCTTCCAATCTCACAAGGGAAAAGAAAAAGTTTCATCATCACTTTAACTAATATCTAACATGGGAGACTTAATATTGTGGCTATATAGTGTTTTTGGAGATTATTCGACTCCTTTAATCATCCAGTTTTTTTCAATTATTGAATCGCTTATTATCTCTTTTATTGTATTTAGTAGAAAGACATATCGTAAAAACTTTAAATTAACTATTCCTTTAACGATTATTTATATAATTGCATATATTTTTCTTTCAGCATTAATTAGATATGCGATGGCAGGCACAGGAGCGTGGCTACAAATTGTCACGTTATTTATGAGCTGTATTTTTGTATTCCTGTTTGAATTTCTTTTGATTGATACTAGTTTAGAAGGAAAATTATTAGATACGATTTCAGTGCTGGCGATTGGCACGATTGGCGGGCGCTTATATTCACTCCTTCTCAATGCATTTGGTGTTGATGAAAAAATAGGAATTTTCTTTATTAAAGATATGCCAATGGGGTTAGAATATCTCTTTTATTGGCTCATTCATATTGCGATGTATGCATGTTTTATTCCTTTCTTTCGTAAGAAACGTCGTCCCGTTAGTTCAAAACGCATGCGTTTATATGCGATTATTCTTTCAGCAGTGATGATGCTTATTCTTGAATTAACAATTACATTCGCGAGAAATTATGATGGATTATCTCCCCTTAGTTATATCAATAAAGCATTATGCATTTTGCTCGGTTTTGCTATTTTGTTCATCCAACGTTATTTCTATTACCATAACAATAAATACGAGGAGCAACTCGTTGTCAACGAGATGATGAAAGAGGAAGAAGCACAATTTGAAGATTTACGTTCTTCTATTTCGGTTATCAATGCAAAACTTCATGATTTAAAACATCAAATCGAGGATTTTCAAGATCGCATCACCAGTGAGGAACTAGAGAAATTCAAAGCCGCCGCGGAAACATATGATTCGATGTTTGATACTGGCAATCGCGTATTAGATATCATTCTTTATGAGAAAAAGATGATATGCATGGACCGTTCTATTGCCTTTTCTTCTCTTGCCGATGGTGCGGTGGTCGCGCATATGGATAACACCTCTTTATATTCTTTGCTTTCTAACGCGATATCTAACGCAATTGAAGCTTCTTTAAAAATCAAAGAGGAGGACCGATTTATCGGGGTAAACATCTATCAGAAATTAGGAATTGGCTACATCGAAATATCAAACCGTTTTGATGGAGTGATTAATAAAGATAAAAACGGTAGACCAATTACTAGCAAAAAAGACGAGACAACGATGCATGGTCTCGGCTATACTTCAATGACATTTATCGCCCAGAAATATAATGGATATATCATCACCAGCAATACCGATTCCGTCTACACTTTGAAGATTGTTTTACCTTTATCATAATTCTTTTTTACGTCATTTTTTTGTTGAATTGTGCTCGTTGGCACTTTTCTTTTTATCCTCTTTTTAAAATAGAGTTACAGCAATTATGAAAGGAAATATACTATGAAAAAAAGTCTATTGCTTTTGTCACTTGGCGCGATCTTTAGCTTATGCGCTTGTGGCTCAACCGAGGGTTCTGCTTCTAAAACTGCAGATTCATCCTCTACACCAGTAACGGAATCAAGTTCTACCAAAACCGAAAGTTCTGGAAAAGAAGAAAAGGCGGCTAAGCTCACACAAGCATTCTCTTCTCCTGCGCGCTTCACTTATGCGAACTCGAGACCAACTTACAACTACTACACCGCCACATATGCATTCGAAACTCTCGATTTGTTTGATGATGGAACTTATCAACTCAATGAGATTTCAATGACATTCTCTGGCGTCGTTCTTCCGGAAGAAGGAAACGGTGGCAATGGTAACGAAAGAACGAATTTCGTCAAACGTTATTACGGCAAATTCTCTTCTTCAAAAGATGAACTCGACGAAGACATTTTAAATGTTTCATTAGGATCTCCAGATCGTCTCGTGGTCTTTAATGATGCTTCTGAATTCTACGACACAGCTAACTGGACTGCTTTAATGTCCAAGAAAGCCGGCACCACTTATTCTTATGATGAGAATTACCAATTAGTGCCAACTGAAGGTGAAAAGAGCGCGCTTGACTATTTAAAAGAGAACGCCTTTACTTCCTTAGAACTCTCCGCTGTTGTCTCCGAAGCCAAGATTGACTTTGAAGCGATTACTGTCGGTAATGAAAATGCCAAACTTGGAACATATAAAGATGGCTTAAATGGCGGTTATTCTTCTCCAGCGCAGTTCACTTATGCGAACATGAGACCAAGTTACAACTACTACACTATGGAATTTGATATGCAAACATTAGAAACATATAACGATGGCACTTATGTTTTAAATCAATATTCATCTCTTTTCTCTGGCGTTGTGCTCCCAGAATCTGGTAATGATGGCACTGCCAACGAAAGGGCTAATTATCAAGTTTCTCTCTATGGTACTTATACCAGCGAAGTTGATGATTTAGACGAAGATACTACTCATGTTCACTTATCAGAAGCGACAAGAATCGTCAACAGAAATGATGCTTCTGAATTCTACGACACAGCTAACTGGACTGCCTTAATGTCCAAGAAAGCCGGCACCACTTATTCTTATGATGAGAATTACCAATTAGTGCCAACTGAAGGTGAAAAGAGCGCGGCTGAATATTTAGCAGAAAACAAGACTCCAGCCGTTGATGCCGATGTCTTGCCAAAAGAAGGCAAACTCGATTTCATCACATTTGAAAATTAATTACATTACAAATGTTTATGGGGGTAAACAATTACCCCCTTTACTGATTAAAGAAAGGAAAAAGATATGTCTAAAAAAACAGTACTTCGCGGTATTACTGCTGCTTCTGCTCTTCTATTAGGACTAGCAATCTTTGGACGTCAAGCGGCCTTCGATAACGAAGGACAAGTCAATAACTTTCTCAACGGTGGTGCCGCTAGCGGGGAAAGTGCGAGATCAAGCTATAAAGACGTCAAAGAGATGCGTGAAGCTGAAAGAAAGGTGGAAGTGCAGACGGAAGCTGAAGGAAGTGTGCTCTTCTTCAACAAAAATGCAGCATTACCGCTTAAGAAAAATCCACGTGTAACCTTGTTTGGACACGCTGCGGCTGATCCAATTTTCAAAGGCACAAGTGGTGGTTCTGATGTTAAAAAAGGTATGGAAAGTGTCGCTGATTTCAAATCTGCTCTCACTTCCCGTGGCATTGCGATTAATGAAACGATGTATGATGCTTTAGCTGCCTCTAGCATCTCACGTAATGTTAAAGGTGATATCGCTGAAGAAGAGGTGAGCTTCTATACATCAGAATTACAAGCTTCATATGCAAGCGATTATAACGATGCAGCGATTGTCGTGCTTAGCCGTCTCGGTGGTGAACAAAACGACTTAGCAGCTCATCCAAATGTCACCGGTGATGATGGCACATTTGGTGTTGTCACTGATGAAGATGGTTATCCAGTCGATGTTGAAGGCAAAAGAATGCTTTCTCTTCACGACCGTGAACTCGCTTTGCTCGACATGATTAAAAATTCTGGTAAATTCGCCAAGATTATCGTCTTATTAAATACCGGTAATCCAATGGAAATTGGGCAGCTTGAAGAACATGGTGTCGACAGCTGCTTATGGATTGGTTATCCAGGTTTTGCAGGTTTAGAAGGTGTTGCCGATATGTTAGTGGGTAATTCCGCTCCAACAGGGCGATTAGTCGATACATACGCGACTTCTTCTTATTCTTCTCCGGCGATGAGCGGCTTTGGTGATTTTACTTGGGCTAATATCACGACAAGAGGTCAGAATAAATATATTGTCTATGCCGAAGGTATTTATATCGGATATAAATATTACGAAACTCGTTATTATGATCAAATTTTGAATAAGCATAATGCAACTTCTTCTAAAGGAACATTTGCTTCTAGCGCTGGTTGGAACTACGCCGATGAGATGGATTATACATTTGGTTACGGTACTTCTTACGCTAATTTCAAAGAAGAGGTCGTCTCATTATCTTGGGATCAAAGTAAACACGAAGTTAATGCTGAAGTGAAAGTCACTCATCTCGGCAATCAAACTGGTTCCTTATATGAAGGAGCCACTAAACACGCTGTCGAATTATATGTCAACACTCCATATATTGATGGAGGCGTAGAAAAGAGTGCGATTTCCTTAATCGGTTATGGAAAAACTAAAGAACTCAAAGAAGGGGAATCTGATATTGTCAAAATTACAGCTTCTGATTATCTATTTGCTTCCTATGACCAAAATGCGACAAATGGCGCGGATAACACTAAAAAAGGATGTTATATCCTCGATCAAGGTGATTATGTCTTCGCGGTTGGTAGCGATGCCCATGATGCTTTAAATAATGTCTTAGCATTAAATGGCGTCGGTGGTTTATTCGATGCAAAAGGTAATAGTGTGATTGGCAACCCTTCTTTAGCTAAGAAAGTTAATTTAGCCGCTTATGATAATGTCACATACGCAAAGAGTGAAAACGGCGAATTAGTTTATAACCGTTTCGATGGATTATTAGATTTAAATGACCATGTCGATGATTCCATCACTTACCTCACTCGTAACGATTGGAACACCTTCCCAGTGCATAAAGAACTCGATGGTTTATTAGCCCCAGATGCGGTTAAGACAATTATTAATGGTCAGTGGTATGAAATTCCTGCTGATGCTCCATCAGTCAGCAGTTTCAAACACGACCAAGTCTATGATGATCCAATCCATTTCATTGATATGAAAGGCGTGGCCTTTGACGATGAGAAATGGGAGAAATTCATCGATCAATTATCCATTTCCCAAATGGCTAGCATCGTCGGTGAAGTGTTTGGTAATCCTGCCTTTGATGATCCAATCAACTGTCAAAAGAACGTCTCTTATGACGGACCAGATGGCATTCAAACAAAAGCTGGTTATGAACATGTCTGCGCAGTTCTTGCCTGTTCAACTTTCAATGATGAATTGCTCAAATTACGCGGTGAATTCATGGCGGAAGATGGTATGGCGTGTGGGCAACAAGGTGTTTACGGCTTCGGCTGCAATATGCACCGCACCCCATATGGTGGAAGAAACTTCGAATATTATTCAGAAGATGCGAATATGTCTTATCTTGCGGGAGGAGTTCAAACAAAAGCCGCGACTGATAAAGGTTTGATCACCTATGTGAAGCACTTCCTCGCTAATGACCAAGAGATTTGGCGTACTGGTAATAGCACTATCATGACTGAACAATGCTTACGTGAATATGATGCAAGAGGTTTTGAAGGCGCTTTCGTTAAAGGTGGTTCATTAGGAACAATGACATCTAACACCCGTGTTGGTTTTGAAGTTAATTCCATGTCCAAATCATTAATGACTGGTGTATTAAGAACTGAATGGGGCTTCAAAGGATTAGCGATGACTGATTCCAGCGCTGGTTCCCATTACTTCTTAAGAACAATCGAATCTGTTGAAGCGGGCACTGATCAATTCAATAACGATAAGAGCCAAGCTGACACTATTCGTCAGCAAATCGTCAAATCTAAAGACGGCAATATGTATAAAAACTTACGTGAAATCGCAAAACGTTACTTCTATGTCTACACTCATAGTTTCAACACCGCTGATCAAACAAGCGACCAAAAAGTTGAGGTTAAAGAATATGGATGGAAGATTGCAATGAATGCGATTGTGATATCCATCGCAGCAGTCACTGGCGCACTCGCCTTATCAACATTGGGTTTAAGTGTTTATTCAGCTGTTAAAGGAGGAAAGAAAGATGATTAATTATCTCAAAAAATCCTATTTGCAATCAGGAGTGGGTGTGATTATCTTAACCATTACCAGTCTCGTGATGCTAGTAGCAGCAATCGTTTATCAAATTATCGATTTTGGAACATTAAAAATCCTCGATGAAGGAGATAAGACACTTGTCTTCATCATGTTCTTAATCGGTGGTATTGTCGGCTTATTAATTCCTCTAGTCCATATCAAAGTAGTGGAAGATATATTGCCTCTAATCCCCGTTGTGATGTTTGCGATTGGCACTGGTAGAATGTTCTATCTCACTGTCTATCCATTCGCGGATATGATGACTAATGTTCAGTGGTTTGGAGGAAGTTTGTCGCTATATCTCACATTCTTCATTATCTATCTTCTCGGCTCTATTGCCGCAATCGTTGCTAATTTCTTTAGCAAAAAAGAAAAAGCAGCTGTTGAAACTGTTGAATAATTAAGGATTGTTAATTCTATAATTAACGCACCAGAGATAATATCAAAGGTGCGTTTTTATGGTTGATCCGTTAGGGTCATCGCGCAAGAAACCCCCACTTCTATAAGTTGGGGAGGAAGTCACCAAAAAATGTAATTTTGTTTAACAAGTAAAACTTATGTTTTATAATAGTATTGCAAACAAAACATACATAAGGAGTAAAAACATGCCAAACAACAAAGATAGAGTATGTATCATTGGTGGTGGTCCAGCAGGTATTTCCGCTGCGATGTACCTCGAGAAAAAAGGCTACACCGACTACGTAATCTACGAAAAGCAAAACAAGATTGGTGGTAAATGTTGGTCACCAAAATTAAAAGTGAAACACAATGGCGTCGAAGAAGAAAAGACATTCGAAACAGGCGCGATCATGGGTGCTATCACTTATCACGCGGTTCACGAAGTGGAAGAATTCGGTGGTTATTACCACTGTGGTCCAAACTGGAAACCAGGTGAACCAAATATGAGAAGAGAATTCCGTTCATTAGATGGCGTTGTCGAACACCCATTTGAACCAAAAGTGAACTTCTCAGTCGGCAAGCTCTTAGGTTTAGTGAAACTTAAGAAACAAATGAAGAAATTAAACCACTTAATGCAGACTAAATATGTCGGCTATGACTGCTATGGTCACTTAGGCATTGCTAAAGGTGAATATTACGGTATTTCTAAAGGTGTTGAAGGTCACTGTGGAGCAACTAAAGAAAACTCCTTCCCTAACTACATCAAAGGTGTTAACCCAAATCTTAAAGATTTAATGTTACCATTCTCTGAATTCTGCAGAATCAATGGAGTGGAAGAAGTACAAAGAATCTGGCTCGCCCCATTCACTTCCTTCGGTTATGGTTATTTCGATGAAATCCCAGCTTCCTTAGTCATGAAATATCTCGACGTTACCACAGCCTTAGAATTCGTCAATATGGGCTTATGGACTTGGCCAGAAGGAACTCAAGAAATCTATGTGAGAGCCAATGCCAAACTCAAGAATCCAGCTTTATTACAACATGAAGTGGTGAAGGTGGAAAGACCAGAAGGCAAGAAGATCAAAGTCACAGTCAAAGATAAAGACGGCAAGACTAAAGTTGAAGAATTCGATAAATTATTAGTCACTACACCATTAGACTTATTCAAAGACTACGCTGATGCGACTAGTGAAGAAAAAGAATTATTCTCCAAGATCGTCCACGAAAGATATATCGACTATGTCGCGGAATTCGAACCAGGCAAATCCCCAGTCATCTCTGGCTATATGGTGGAGAACATGGTTCCAGAAAGACTCGGCCACGCGATGGTCTATTATAACAGATGGCAACACCTCGGTGCGGACTGCCCAGCGACTGTCTACGCTTTAGCGAACCACACTGGTAGCCCAGATGTCGATTATGATGTCGTCCAAAAGACCATGGATGAAGATATGAAGAGAGTGGGCTTCCCAGTGAAACAGAAACACTTCGCTCAAGAAGTCTATTACTGCCCACACGTCTCCTGCAAAGATTTCCAAGAAGGTTGGTATGATAAACTTGAAGCATTACAAGGTAATAAGAACACCTTCTATGCTGGTGAAATCATCTCCTTCGGTGATATGGAAGATACATGTGCGGCTTCTAAAGATATCGTCGGTAGATTCTTCTAATATCAATCATTAATCTAATTAACTCTAGTTCATCATGAACTGGAGTTTTTTTATCGCGTTGTTACAGGTTGAGATGTTATTATATTATTTGAGGCATCTACGATGAAAAAACAATTATTCTTATTATCTATTATCCCAATGATATTATTATCTTCCTGTGGTAGCAGCACGGAAATCACTGATTATAAACATTATCTTGTCGCCGCGAAAAGCGCGGATGTCGAAGCAGAGAAAGTGACCCTTACTAAAAAGACTGTCGATGGAGCAGGAAAGATCTTTTATAAAGATAATACTTATACCTTTACTCTCCATGAAGAATATAATCTCATCGACGACAAATTCGTCCGCGATTTTTTCACAGCGAAATATGAATGTGAAAACCAAGATGTGTTTAATTCCATCAGCATATATGTCACGTTGATGCTCATTAGTAAAGCCAGCGCTTGTGGGGGTGACAATAAATATTTATATACCCTCAACCCATTATCGGTCACTATGAAGGGCGCGAAGATGACCTTTGATAAATATGGGTATATGACCACTTATAATATCAGTGATGATAATGGGACTGATTATACCCTAAATGCGGCTTTTACCTACCAAGTATAATGAAAAATAGAGACAATTACGAAACACGTGAGATTAATCTCACTTACCAAGATCCATATAATCCCATCACCTATGATGATGTAGAACCTTTTGGTTGGGTTGAAATGGAAGTTGTCACTGTTGGGATGTCGGAATATTCGATTCTTGAAAGAAATAAAAAGATGCCGAATTATCGCCGCATCAAACAGTTAGATGAAAAATATTTTGAACTAAAGAATCAAAAGGTGAGAGAGGAGAGATTCTCACTCGCAAATTTCTTCACCTTCCTTCTCTTTTTTATCGTTCCTGGATTACTTTATATCGCTTATAAGATATATCGTAAAAAAGCGATTAGAAATTATAATAACAATATTCAAAAGCAGATGGATGATATCGTCTTAGAAGCTTATAAATTACAAAATAACGAAGAAGAGGTCGTGGATATTAATAAAACCTTTGAAGGGAAGAAAGATAATATTAAACAGTTCCTCTTTTCCCCCATCGCTGATGTTGCCTCTATATGTGGTAGTGAAGTGGTTGATAAATATACGAATATCGATCTCGATGAATCTAATATTGATAAAGTGAGAGATGAATTATTCTCTTTATATTTAAAAGCGGTCGCAGAACCAAATGTTTCTAAAAAGATGGAAAAGATGGAATATGCGAATAAGATGTTACAAAGCGAAGAAAGCTCTGAGCAATAAAAAAGGGTTTTATAAACCCTTGATTAGTTTTGGAAGTAGGTGTGTTTAGTGACCCACTTTTTTATTTTGATGGGGATCCACAAAGCGAAGATACCCACAGTGATAATCGTTAATAAGATCCATAATAACCAGTTACCAACGAGTTGAACGGCATGACCATTAAAGCCGAGTCTTCTTCCTTCAATAACTGTGTGTTTAGTTTCCCAGTTATAAATCATGCATACCGCCCATGGGAAGCAGATACCGACAGTGATAAGAGTGACTAACGCGCCTAATAGAGTCCAACCAATCTTTTGTAATAACCCTCCATCAAAATATGATCTTTCAATTTCTAAAGAATCAGTTCTTTCTTTTGGAGCGGGTGCTTCTTCTTGTTTAATTTCTTCCTTTTTGACTGGTAATTCTTGACCAGGATAGATCATCCTCTTACCGCATTTTGGACATCTTTCTGGTTGACCATCTAAAACAGTTCCACAGTTTGTGCATTTGAATTCCATAATATGTTTACCTCTTTATATACTCATATTATATATGGTAATGATGATAAAGTTTATTGGTTTCTTAATGACCTTCTTTTTTGTGCCATCTCGATGCATATAATAGAGATTTTGAAAAGTATCAATAATAATTAATTTGGTTTATTTTATCAGCAAAAGCCCAAAAGAAATTTAAACATTATTAATATATATTAGGAACAGCACTTAGATAAATAATTAATATTATATTAATAATGTTTAATTTACCCATAAATTTGACAGGCGAAATTATCTATGAAATTGTAATTAATAGGAAAACAATAAAAATTATGAAAAGGAGATTCAAATAGATGGACTATAACTATATTCAACACACGATTAACGGAGTGCCTGTTGATGTTTTTATATCTCCTTTTAACCAAACTATTTGGCTTTCTCTAGAAGATATGTCGTGTCTTTTCGCAGAAGATGACGATGATATTGAAGCATATATAGCAAAACTGTTTGATAGAGGTGTTGTTAATAAGGATAAGGACTACGATTCAGAAAAAGAATTATATTCGCTTGGTGTAGTTGTTTTTGTTGGAACATTTTTTAGATCAATCAACTTAAAACCTTTTGTAGATTGGTCAATGAAACTAATCAAAGCGTATCAAAATATCAAAAATATCGACGAAAGCAAATTCGCTACACTAGTGAATAATGTTATTGATGCCGACAGCCGTGTAAACAATTTGGTAAAAGAGAAGAAAAGTGTATGAAAACATATTTTGTAAGTTCTGATATTCACGGATTTTTCAAAGAATGGCAACTAGGGCTTGAAAAAGCGGGCTTTGATATAAATAACGAAAACCATATTTTGATTGTTTTAGGTGACCTTTTTGACCGCGGAAAAGAAGCATTAAAAATATATCACTTTATTAAAACTCTTCCTGAAGAAAGAATTATTCTCATTAAAGGCAATCACGAATATCTTTATGAAGAGTTATTGAACAAGAGATTCCCTGATAATTTTGATATTACCAATGGGATATTGGACACCTTTTGTCAGATTGCAGGAAAAACCGTTGAAGAGCTGTCTTATAGCTATTGGTTTAAATTAGGAAACGCCGAGCCATATGAATTGATCATGCAGACATGGAAAGAAATTGTTAAAGCGGTCAATGATAGTGAGATTACCGAATGGATTAAAAGCAACAAGTGGAAACATTATTACGAGCTTGATAAATACATTTTTGTCCATAGCTTCATACCTTTACGAAGTTTGGACTTTTTGCCAGGATATTATATCAACAATCGTATGCTGGAATATTTTCCTGACTGGAGGGAAACCGCGTCCCCTAAAGAATGGAATGATGCGACATGGGGGTGCCCATGGAAACTGTACTATAACGGATATTTTAAAGAGGAAGAAAGGAAGGGCAAAATATTGGTCTGCGGCCATTGGCATACTTCTGACTTCTATAACGAACTACTATATAAAAAGAAACCAGAAAAACAGCTTGATATTCGTTTATCAAATCCAATCTTTATTTCTGATGAATGGCCAGGATTGATTGGCATTGATGCTTGTACTGCGTTAACCAAGATGGTGAACGTGCTCGTTTTGAATATTTGAAATGTAAATTTTGTTTCCAAAAGGCCCAAAACCTATATGTTATTAAGTAAAAATGTAAGCTTATCTGCAAAATTTGTTTCCAAAAGGCCCAAAACAAGAAAACTAAAAAATAAAAACTAAAGTTACGGAAATAATTATTGGAAGCAAGAAACTCCTCTTTTTTAGGTGGTGGGAGACATGTCACTATTGACAAAAATCTTTGTAGTTAATACCGACTTTGCATTATTATATTTGTATGGATTTGGGTAAAAGGTTTAAAAGATTTCGTGTTAAAGCCGGATACAATCAAAAAGAAGCGGCAGAATTAATTGGTGTTAACAATTATCAATTAGGCAACTATGAAACCAATCGTAGCGAACCCAATATTGCTGCTTTAAAAAAGATGAGTGAGATATATGGAGTGAGCATCGATGCTTTAGTGGGCAATTTTCCAGCAATGAAAGTTCAAGAGAACGCCCAAGAACTTGACGACGAACTCTATGACTTCGATTATCTCGTTAAAAAGGTTGAAGAAATCTCTAATAAACTTGACGAATTAGAAAACAAATAAATTATCAAACTATTCCTAACACCTCTTTGACTTTGTTATCAGAGAGGTTTTTTAATACTTTGAAATTTATGACTGGGTTATGCCATTTCTTTAATATGATTTCCCAGTTATCCTTATAGAATTCTAAGAAGGATCTATTTAATAGTTCGAAAATCATCTTATTATGCCATTCACCATATTTTTCGATTAGTTTATTCTTTTCTTTTAGGATATGTTCCTGTGTTAAACATTGGCTGATGATTTCATATTCAACAGGAGATGTTTCTTTGTTGACATGGTTTTCATGTCTCCTCTGTCTTTTGTTGGTTGCGAAATCTTCCGTTAATAATTTGGCCCATGTTTGTCTTCCATATTTGTTGCGATATTCATAATTCTTTATAACTATGCCTTCTCCGACCCCGCTCTCTAAAAGATAATTGCCAGTTTGAGGCAAAAGAGCTTTGATATCATCTTCTGATGGGTTATTTATTACAGCAATTTCGGGAATGTATTCTAGATTTAATTCCTTTAATTCTTCGACATAAGAATCCATCCGTAAATAAGAAAGAGTATCTACATCAAAAACATCGAAAATGTAGAATTTATTCCAGGCGTCCTTTTTATATCTTTTTATATTGACAGGAATTAGCCATTCTCCGTAGATAATGTGATTTGGATGTTTTATTAGGTAAGTTTTGATGGAATTAGTAAAATGTTCGTCTGTAGAAAGGGTGGCGACAAATTTATTATTATCGTTATCTATAGATAATTCTCTATTTCTTGATCCATATTTCAACACCCCGTTGTCTAGATATATGCAACCATTTGATCCATCTATCTTGTAGGTGAGATGCACTTCTCCTTCTAATATCCCTTCAACGTCTGATGTGCCAAGTTTCTCAATATGTTGGTATTTTTTATAGTTCATGTAATAAATCCTCCTACTATTAAAATATACAAACACAATAGAAAATACAAATATTTGTTGAAATAATGCTGAATATAATGTGAGAATATAAGTGCCAGGTTATCTGGTGAGGTGCGTTTCTCTTATGGCCTCCACTCTCGTTGGGAGGTGATGAGGAAATGCAAAAGAAAAGAGCAATTATTGCATTGCTCCTAGTAGTTTCGCTACTGCTAGCACTATTTGGTTAGATCCTGCTAGTAGTAAGAGAACGCATCTCTTCTAACTAATTTAATAATAATCCATCCTTGAACGATTTCAAAGGAAAAAAGTGGGAGGAAAAAACATGAACATCTTTAAGCACAACAGAATGATCATAAGCATTTTTCTTATTATTGTGGGTATAGCTTTGCTGGCTTGGTGTTTTGTTGGACAAATGATTGCTCAGTTCAATTATGATGGGCAACATATTGAATGGAGAACTATAAACGATCCAAGTCTTTTTGGAATGCTTGGAATAATTCCTCTAGGGTTGGGGTTGTTTTTATTTGCTGGAGCTAAAAGATGAGACGTTTTATTATCGCAGATACGCATTTTGGCCATAAAAATATTATCGATTATGAGGGTCGTCCCTTCCGTGATGCGCGAGAGATGGACAATAGGCTAATTGAACTATGGAACTCTACTGTTTCTAACGAAGATTTGGTCTATGTGCTGGGTGATTTCACCCTCTCACGTAACAAAGCGATTATTGCTAATTTGCTATCTAAATTGAATGGTAGGAAAGTATTGATAATGGGCAACCATGATACCAGAAAACCCAAAGACTATATCGAATGTGGATTTGAAGTTGCGACTAGAAAACCGATGATGGTGGAACCAGGAGTGATATTGATGCACGAGCCTTTTGAAGAAAAGTTTTTAATCGCTAAAAACTATTTATATTTCTTTGGGCATGTCCATGCGCACCATTCGCTGATGGATGATTATAAAAACTGTATGTGTGTATCCGTGGAAAGAATTGATTATTGTCCAATCGATTTGGACAAATATATTAGAAAGATGAGGAGGTTATGAGAAGATGATTAGTTTATACCCATGTTTTAATCATTACAAACAATACCAAGACATTTGGATTTATTCAGACCCACATTTTGGTGATGTTCAGATGAAACGCGCTCGGCCACATTACATCGGTGATGATGAACAGGTGAAAAGAATCAATTCAAAGGTTGGCAAAAAAGATATTATTATCTTTCTTGGTGATATAGGCGATCCTTCATATATAAAAAAGATTAGGGGATACAAAGTATTGGTCATGGGTAATCACGATCGTGGCAAAACATATTATGAGAAGAGTGAAGAGAACCCGTATATGTTTGATGAGGTTTATGTGGGTGTTGTTGCTTTAAATGATAAATTATTGCTTTCTCATGAACCTGTTAGTTTACAGTTTATGTTCAACATTCATGGACATGATCATTCAAACAAGGTGAGCATTGATGATGGAATGCATTTAAATGTCTGCGCGGAACATATAGACTACACCCCGCTCAATTTAAACAAAATTGTTGCCGCTGGTTTATGTAAAGATATTCCTTCTATCCATCGCCTTGCAGTTGACCGCGCAATAACAAAATCGGAAAAACATAAAGAAATAAAGTTTGATGAAAAAGAATGGAACTTTTTGTACGACGGTTTTTCTCGTTGGATTTTCAGAATGATGGGTGATAATTCTTTGATTTCTCCCGAAAATAGAAATGATAGTCTATGTTACATCGGCGATAAATTAATACAGTTTGAAAAAGAACTATATAGAGACTATTTCGATAAAGATCCTAAAGCGACAGTTCCTTTTGAAGAATACGAAGCCCTTTGTAACAAATATATTCATCAAGCAAAGGAAGATGGACAGGATTTAGCTATTTCTTTCTTTTTTATGCGATATTCAGATTATCCAAAAAAATATATTGATTATCTTGATCTACTTAAACCCGCAACAAAACAAGAAATAAAACAGGCAAGAGAGGACTTTGGATATGTTGTTGAAATTTTACACAATGAGACCAGCGAACATTATCACACGTTTAATGATGACGCCGAAGTGTTGGAATATAGAGGACTGAGATTGATTATTGATAACGAGTGGAAAGATGCATGGATTAAAGATGAAAAAGGAGAAATACATCATTTTCAACTCATTTGGGATTGGTATTATCCAATCGACCAATATATTGCATACCACATAATCTAAATAAGGATGGGTGAAAACAAAATGGTATTAAAAGAATTTAACAACTGTACTGGTCCATATTTGAGCGACTGGAGATTTGTAAGTTCGAGTAGGCTAGCGAACCCAGATATATTTACCACGAATTGCTACGAAATGCTGGATCAGTTGTTCGATAAATTAAAAATATTCAAAAGTATGTCGAAATATAGCGATGAAGAACAATATTCATTCTATTTTCGATTGTCTAAAGGAACAGCAGAACAGTATATGGACTACAGCGATTTCAAGGAAATATATGAGGTAAAAAGCAAAAAAGAATACTACAAGCGTTTTAATAAATGGTTTCCTAGAAAATGGTATTGGTTTTCTGCTTTCTTTCGTCGAAGCGTTCTTGAAGATGGGACTTATTATCAAATATATATAGCGGGAAGCAATTATATTTATGCATATAATGGACCATCAGAGTGGAGAAACAAAGGGCATTATCCAGAAGATTATTCAATGTTGATAAAACCTTTGTTTTCATGGGTTGATGCCCTAATCGAAATGGCGAGCAAAGATGGGTATAAAGATTTTGTTACCAAACACATGGACTACCGAATGAGAAATGGCAAGATATTATATAAAGAATATTGGGAATTATATCCGGAAGAGAAGACAAGATACCGCGCTATCTTTAAAGGCGTTGATGTTGCTGAATTCACAAAACATTTTAAAGATGGTGAAATATCTGAAGATGCGGCGACGAGGTTTCCTCAGTTGACTGCGAATAAATATTGCGAACTATTTAAAATCGCTTCGACCGCCATTGGAAGAAGTTACGATGATTCTTTATCGTTGCAAGAAAACTTTCACAGGAATAGTGACGGGAGGAATAAAAAACTAGATAATATATCACCGGACTCTCCTGAAGAATTTGATAAATGGTATAAAGAAAACAAACACCATTTTGATCATACTTTTGAAATGCGTTCTAGATATGGACGAATTGATTTATATGTTGAAATGGATTCCAAAGGTTACTATCTGCTGATAAACGGAAGAGATATGTATGAATCAGCTGAAATCATGCGTATATATTTGGCATTATATCACCATGGTGTTAAGACCTTTATTTATGACCCTGAAGACCATATTAATCACTATTTGGGAAACCATTATCGAAGCGTTGATGACGAGGAGAGTATTTTTGGGACGCGCTTTCCTAAAAACAAAATAAAACAATTCATCGCCAAAGTGGAGTGGCAAGAACCTAATATCATAGAGAGAAAAACTAAGTGATTGAAGTATTGTTAATTGATTAATTTATTACGGGGAATGGGGTATATGAAATTTAGTGATTTATTTAACGAAACCAAGCATGAAATCCCTCCCATCTTGATATGACTAGGTCATCACAAAGCCATCAAGATTATATATAACCTCTATAGGTGGGGGATGAACTATAAAATATATAAAATATGTGATGATATACTATGTATATTATGGTATAATAATTATGTCTGTTTAACAAACAATGTAATCTAGCCATGTACTTGGTTAGATTTTCTTTTTATCTAACAAGTATAATCAATATAT
>SVBE01000002.1 GCA_015059065.1 Erysipelotrichaceae bacterium
ATAGCCCATCGATACTGGGATCGTTAGATTCCTTGAGTGGGAAGCCCCAATCTTCTATAAGTTGGGGAGGAAGTCACAATTATTTAGACTTTTATATCAACTAGGATGTTAAATATATATTAGGGTTATCCCATACCTATATTGATAACAAATAAGGAGTAAAAATATGAAAGAGAGCAAATTTGATAGCGTTGTCTTTATGTGGTTCAGTTTCGGTTTAATCGTTCTTGCCACTCTCATGATGTTTGTCCCAACTTTTGTTGCAGAAGGCCAAACATATAATGCTGTATCTGGTTATTTCAACTCTGCAAGCGGATCATATCAAGGCGCTTGGCCATCATTCCTCGGTTATATGCTTGTCCTCTTAGGTGGATTAATGACAGGTATCCTTGCTTTACCAATGATTAGACCAAGCTACACGGTTGAAAAACTAGTTCTCATCCTTGCTTCTATACTAGAAGTTGTCGGCGTCGTGCTTATTATGACCGCTGTTGTTTGGTGGTGCTTAATCAACTATGGTAATACCGATTACATCACTCACTCTGGATACAATCTACAAGCTGGTAGCTATATCACTACCGTCTTAGCGTTCCTTGCAGTAACTTGTAATATACGCGCTTTATTCTTAGATAGATGAAAGAAGCAAAACAAAACCGAGACTTTTGAAAATCTCGGTTTTTTGTTGTCTAATTATTCCTTAATCTCAAATTCTTTAAGGTATTTATTCACGCCCTTCACAGCTTTTTCTACTGTGCCATCTTCAAATGGGTTTCTGAGATGTGCTCTTGCGAGAAGTTCAGTGAATGGATATTTGCCACCCATCTTGGTGTATTTGAGATAATGCTTCCACGCTTTTTCATGGTTCTTTTGATTCTCGAGGAAGAATTGGAAGGCCACGACTTGCGCGAGAGTATAATCGATATAATAGAATGGTCTTTCAAAGATGTGAGACTGTCTTAACCACCAAGTACCACGGTTAAGAGCTGGACATTCATCATATAGTTTATGAGGAGTGTATTTCGCTTCTAATTCTTTCCACTTTGCACATCTCTCAGCATGTGTGATAGTTGGATGTTCATAGACGAAGTGTTGGAATTCATCAACGCAGACACCATATGGAAGGAATTCTAATGCGCCAGATAAATGGTGATATAAATATTTCTTTGCATCTTTTCCAAAGAATCCTTCAGCGTATGGATAAGCAAAGAATTCCATACTCATAGAGTGAATCTCACAAGCTTCCATGCCGGCATTACGATATTCTGGAACTTTGAAGTTCGCACATAAATAGGCTTGGAAAGCATGACCACCTTCGTGAGTTAAAACATCAACATCCCCCGCTGTTCCATTGAAATTAGAGAAGATGAATGGGGATTTATAAAGTGGGAAAGTTGTACAATATCCTCCTGGGACTTTGCCTGGTCTAGCAGATAAATCTAATAATTCGTTTTTGACCATGAAGTCGAAGAATTCACCGCTTTCTTTTCCTAAAGCGTGGTACATCTTGTTAGCGACACCGACGAGATATTGTTCATCACCAGCTGGGACTGGATTACCAGATTTAAAGGAAACAGAATAATCATAGAATTGTGGGTTTTTCACTCCGATATTCTTCATCTGTGCCTTATATAATTTCTGGCAGCTTGGAACTACAGAAGCGTAAATTTGATCACGATATTTCTTCACTTCTTTCGCGGTATAATCAGTTCTACCCATACGGTAATAACCGAGTTCAATATAATTCTTGAAGCCAAGCTTCTTTGCCATCTCATTTCTTAAGTTGACTAATTTAGAATAAATGTCGCCTAATTCTTCATCGTGTTCACCGATCCATTTGTCTAAAGCAACCGCTGCTTCTCTACGTGTATCACGATTAGCATCTTGCATATATTTACCGATTTGAGAAAGGTTCAATGTCTCTCCTCTAAATGGAATCTGCGCCCCACCTAAGATTTCAGAATAACGAGTGCATAATTTGTTTTCTTCAATGGATTCTTGAATGATCTTTTCATCAAAAACCTTTAAAGAAATATCTTTTTGTTTGAGCAAGTATTTACCAAATTTTGCTTCTAAATCTTTTCTATAACGCGCCTTGCATAAGACTTTGTTATATTCGACTTGATATTTGGAAACAACAGGTCCTAACTCATCTAAAGCTGCCATCGCCTTCTTGTTTCTTGGATTAGTAGAATCTAATGTGTAGCGAACATAGATGACACTGCTTTGTGTATCGAGTTCATCCATATATTTGTTCCAGTGTTTAATCGCTGTCACTGCTGTGTTAATAGATCCACATTCTTTGATTTCTTGAAGTAATTTCTCTAGCTTATTTACTGTTCTTTTTTCCGTAGGAACAATAAAAGGATACTGAGAAAACTTAATCGGTTCTGTCTTCATATAATAACCTCCTAATATGAATAATATTTATATCTAAGATATAATTTGTTTACTTTTTACTTTTAATAAACGGTAGAAGAAACGGGTTGGGAAGAAGCTAATCCAGTAATTAAATCCTAACACGTCCGCGTTATACATCGCGATGAGACTACGATAATTCGCATCCATTTCAATGATGTTGTTTTTCGCTTGGCGAATTTCACCGTGTTTAGATAATCTTTCATTTTGTTCAGCAAGATAGACGAGTTCATCGCGAAGCATCGATAAAGAAGTACGCGATTCTAAGCACAATTTGCTCTCTTGATTGGAGAAACAATCTGGATTGATTTCATCAAACATTCTTAAATATTTGTCACCAATTCTTACGTTATATTTATCAAGAATGGTCAATAATTTCTTAATGTTGTCGTATTTGTAGTGAAGGAAGACTTCTAAGGCTTTATTATGTTTGATGAAAATCTTTCTGAACATCAAAACAAAGACCACATCCATGATGAATAAAAGGATATATAATCCAAGGATTATTCCTAACACTAATAAGACGATTTGATATGCTTCCATAACTCTTATTATATTAACATATAAATCATATTTATCAAGCATCCTACGGCAAACGCATGAAATTTTTTAGCCAATAAAAACGGCGGTTTTCTAGGAGAACTTCATTCTTCTCCTTTTTATATGGGACAAAATTAGTGGTTAACTTATTGTTTAATTTATTTTATAAATTAAATATAATGAGAATAAGGAGAAAATATATGAGCGTTAAGAAACTAATTAAGTCTCACCGTTTTAGGCTTTTTTATGAAGGCCTAGAAAAGATTTATGACTATCGAATGCGAGGAAAAGTCAAACATCGGCAAAGTGACTGTTTGGTGATCATTCTTCTAGCGATGCTTTCTGGTTGTAATATCTTTAGAGAATTCGTGTCCTTTGCTAAGAAGCATGAAAGTAAATTAACTAAGATTCTTTCTTTAAAGAACGGGATACCGTCTCATGACACATTAGAGAGAATTATGCATCGAATAAAGCATGCAGATTTAGAAAGAATGCTGAATAAGATGCTAGCGAGGTTATTGGATTATCCTGTTATTGTTTCTTTAGATGGGAAATATATAAGAGCAACTAGAGATTCTTCTAAGGAGTATACTACCTCAGCCATTAATGTCGTAACTTTATATGATGATATTACTAAAAGACCAATATTATCTCGTAAAGTAGCAAAAGATCAGAATAAGAAAGGTGGAGAACAAGGAGCGATAGAATTCTTATTAAAGAGATACCATCATCAGCATCCTAAAAAGAAACTAATAATTAGTATTGATGGGGTAGGTGCAACTAGAGATATAACAAAGTTATGTAAGAGGCTAAATTACGATTTTGTTATTAATGTTAAGCGAGAAGAATATGACGGTTTAGCGGGTACGATTAAAGATGATTTCTTAACTGAAATAGCTAATAATAGTCATTCGGATAGATTAACTAAAAAGATTATTTATAACCCAAAAATTGAACATGGTCGAATAGAAAAAAGGGTATTCTATTTAATTAAAGATCTTTCTTATATCAAATCTACATACGGGAAACCTTGGAAAGGGATAAAAGCTATTGGAATGATGAGAAGTGAAGTATTCAATATTAAGAAGAATAAAATAACTGTTCAAGACAGATTCTTCATAACAAGTGATATGGATATTGATACATTCTCTAGTGTGAGAAGAATGCATTGGAATATTGAATCTTTCCATTACATATTAGATAACTCATTCAAAGAGGATCGGTGTCGTATGAAAAAAGGTTTAAGTTCAATAAACCTAAACCTCATTCGTAAATTCATCTATATGATTGTCCAACTGTCCAGGAAAGATAAATCATTCGATGAAACGAGGAGTGAGAATAAATATCTTTCCCCTCGAGAATTATTGTATAAGATTTTGTTTCTTAAGAGTATAAAAAGTGTCCAATAGAAGAAGGTGATAATTGAAGAAGAAACTGTTTTTGGCTTACTTTTTGAAGTTTTAAAACCCATAAAAACTATCTTTATTGTGCTTAAAAATGTGATTTAAATCAAAAGACAAAGGATTCTATGGGTTTGGGAACCTATTCAATAGATTTCATGCGTTTGCCGTACAAGCATCCTGATGCAATTGATTATATTATCTTTTTGTGATAATATATTTCAGTTATGAAAAAGAAAAAACCAATAATCGCCTTATTATACGATTTTGATAAAACTCTCTCGACGATGGATATGCAGAATTACACATTGATTCCTCGTCTTGGTTTAAGTCCTGATGAATTTTGGGCAATCGCAAGTGAATATACAAATAAGCATGGCATGGAAAGAACTCTTTCCTATATGTATGCGATGCTTTCTGTAGCCAAAGAAAAGAACATAAAAATCACAAAAGAGTTCTTAAGAGAATGCGGAAAAGATATTGAATTCTATCCTGGTGTCACCACCTGGTTTAAAAGAATTAACGAATACGCTGCTAGCAAGGGAATAGCCGTTGAGCACTACTTAATCAGCTCTGGCACAAAAGAAATTGTGGAAGGCTCCCCTATCGCCAAAGAATTCAAAGAGATGTATGGATGTGAATTCTATTTTGAAAATGGAGTTGCTGTATGGCCTAAATTTGTGATCAATTTCACACAGAAGACACAGTATTACTACCGTGTTGCTAAAGGTGCCACTAACCCGGTTGATGATGACGGGGTTAATAAGAAAAGTGAAACGCATAGAATCCCTTATCGCAATATCGTTTATTTAGGTGATGGAATTACTGATATCGCCTGTATGACTGTGGTGAAAAAGAATGATGGTAATTCAATCGCTATCTACCCAGAAGGGGAATCAAATAAAGTCAAACAAATCCTTTTAGATAACCGTTGTAATTTCATTGTTAAAGGTGACTATCGCGCTAATTCTGATTTGGACAAAGTTATTAAAAACATTATTGATAAAATTGCGATTATAGAAGATATTGAAGCACAACAAAAAATCCTCGCGGAGAAATAATATGTACGAGATTGGACAACTCATCATTGGGAAAGTAACAGGTGTTAAACCATATGCCTTATTTTTAACTTTTGATGATGGCACTCAAGGTTTATTGCACATCTCAGAAATCTCTGATGATTTCGTTCGCGATATTGAAAAATATGGCACTTTTGATGATGAAATGCGTGTAAAAGTCATATCAATTGACAATAAGAATGGCTTTTTAAGAGTGTCCTATAAACGCGTTGATGCAGCAGATAGATACAACACTCACAATAACGAAAAGAAATCTTCACCACTATCAGTCAAAGAGGAAGATTTCGCCCCTTTAAAGGAAAAACTACCCGTGTGGATAGCTGATACATTGAAGAAGGCTAAGGAGGAGAAATAAATGCAATTAGACCTTTCAAAATTATTACAAAAAAATGAAGTTGATTCCTACAGAGAACAAGTGAAGGTAATCAACAAGATGATTGACGACAAATCAGGAAAAGGAAACGACTTCCTTGGATGGGTTGATTGGCCAGTCAATTATGATAAAGAAGAATTAGGAAGAATCAAAAAAGATGCTCAATATGTGAGAGACCACTTCGACATTCTCGTCGTCTGCGGCATCGGTGGTAGTTACCTCGGTGCAAGAGCAGCTCTTGAAGCATTAAAGGGTTTAAAATACAAAGACTCATTAGAGATTATCTTCATGGGTCAAACATTCTCACCAAACTATGTTGCCCAAGTCCTTGACTACTTAAAGGGTAAGAACTTTGCTATCAACGTTATCTCTAAGAGTGGCACAACTACTGAGACATCCATCTCCTTTAGATTATTAAAAGAGTTATTAATTTCTCAAATTGGTAAAGAAGCAAGTAGAAAAGCCATCTATGCCACTACTGATAAAGCAAGAGGCGCTTTAAAGACTGAATGTAACAAAGAAGGATATGCCACATATGTCTTACCAGATGATATCGGTGGTCGTTATTCCGTATTAACAGCGGTTGGTTTATTCCCACTTGCCTGTGCAGGCCTTGATGTCCAAGCGATGTTAGATGGTGCCGCAAAAGCTCGTAAAGACTTCGATAACGATGATTTAGATAACAACATCTGCTATCAATATGCTGTCAGCAGAGATTATATGTATAGACATGGAAAACCAGTGGAATTATTCGTTGTCTATGAACCACAATTCACCCAAATCACTGAATGGTTAAAACAATTATTCGGTGAATCAGAAGGTAAAGAGAAGAAAGGCTTGCTCCCAGGAAGCGTCACATTCTCCACTGACTTACATAGCTTAGGTCAATTCGTCCAAGATGGTTCCCCAGTCTTATTTGAAACTATTCTTTATGTCGAGACTCCAAACTTCGACATCACAGTCCCACATGACGAAGAAGATCTCGATGGCTTAAATTATTTAGAAGGAAAGAATCTTGCCTTCGTCAACAAGAAAGCCTTTGAAGGAACTCTCAAAGCCCATACTGAAGATGGCGGGGTCCCATGTGGCATCATTTCTTTAGATAGATTAAACGAATTTAACCTCGGTTATCTCTTCTACTTCTTCATGAGAGCTTGTGCGATGAGTGCCTATCTCCTCGACGTTAATCCATTCAATCAACCAGGTGTTGAAATCTATAAGAAAAATATGTTCCACCTCCTTGGTAAAAAAGGTTACTAATTTATTAATAATAAATAAGATTTTAGAAATGCTGATAGTCGATATCGGCATTTTCTTTTACAAATTTGCAAAAGTATTTTATTGACTAAACTTATAGCAAAGTGCTATATTATACAAGCGTATCTCGTTAGGGATGCTTAGCTCAGCTGGGAGAGCATCGCCTTTACACGGCGGAGGTCGGGAGTTCGAGCCTCTCAGCATCCACCACTATTACGCTTATGGAGAGGTAGCGAAGAGGCTAAACGCGGCTGACTGTAAATCAGCTCCTTCGGGTTCGGCAGTTCGAATCTGCCCCTCTCCACCAAACATAATTGGGGTGTAGCCAAGCGGTAAGGCAACAGACTTTGACTCTGTCATCTCGGTGGTTCGATCCCACCCACCCCAGCCAAAATCTCTCTCCCGTTAGCTCAGTCGGTAGAGCACTTGACTTTTAATCAAGGGGTCAGAAGTTCGAATCTTCTACGGGAGACCAATTTGATGCCCAGGTGGCGGAACAGGTAGACGCACAGGACTTAAAATCCTGCGGTAGCGATACCGTACCGGTTCGATTCCGGTCCCGGGCACCATTTGATTGAAATACCTTCACTAGTTGAAGGTTTTCTTTTTGCTAATTTGCCTAAAAGCAAATTATTGTAATAATTTATATTTTTATTTATTATTTTAATAGAGGACTTTAAGATGAAACATTTAATTTTATTAAATTCACACGCTGGAAAAGGCGAAGATTTAAAAGTGAAAATCGACGAAGCTTTCAAGGGTTTAGATTATCAAATTTATGAAAGCGAAGCTCCTAGATCCATCACAAAATACTTAAGAGAATATTTTAAAAAGGAAAAAGGACAAGTTAGAGTCTACGCCTGTGGCGGAGATGGCACTCTTCACGAAGCTGTTGATGGCTTAGTCGGTGTCCCAAATGCTGAATTAGCTTTATATGCTGCTGGTACTGGCAATGACTTTGCGAAAGTATATGGCGGTAAAGATAAATTTTTAGATTTTGCTAAATTAATCAAATGGGAAGCAAAACCTATCGATTTATCTTATATCGAAGGACCTTCATTAGAAGAAGGTTGGTATTCTATCAATGTTATCAACTTTGGTTTCGATGCAATCGTCGGAGCAAAAGGCAACGAAAATAAAATTAAAGGTCGCGCTAATCCATATGGATTTAGACAAGCGATTGTCCCTGCTCTTCTCCACGGAAGATTTAACAAAACCACTGTTTATGCCGATGGCAAAGATTTAAATGGAAAGAAATTATTGCTCTCCTCTGTTGCCCAAGGCAAATTCGTCGGGGGTGAATATCAAGCTTCACCAAAAAGCGACAATACTGATGGTTTAATGGATGTTATCGTCGTAAAAACGATGAGTTTGTTCCGTTTATTAATTCAATTATTTGGTAAATATCATGATGGCAAACACCTCGATGATCCAAAAATCCGTAAGTGGCTCTACTATGCACGCGCCAAAGAGGTGGAAATCAAAGCCCCAGAAGATATCGACATCTGTGTTGATGGCGAAATGATTAGAGGAAAAGAATTCAAAGTCACTTGTTTACCAGGTGCTATTAAGTTCGTCGTTCCTCAGGAGTAACAAATGTTTTTAGAATTTATTATTTTAGGCCTATCTGTTGCCAATGCGGTAATCGCTCCACTCACCTACTGGAAGATTTATAACTGGTGGGACTTTTATATCCCAATCGTCATCTTTGTGACAACTTATATCATCGCATTACTATTAGTGATTCTTTTCTTACAAATCATGGGAATGGTTCTCAGATATTTGTTAAAGAAAATGCCAAACAATAAGATTCTCACCCACCGCGCAAGATTCTTTCTAAAAAGCGGACTCACTCTTATCAATTTTCACTCCAATGTCAAAGTAAAAACAAAAGGCTTAGCCAAGCTTCCAAAGAATGAAAGATTCTTATTAGTTTGCAACCACCGTTCTAATTACGACCCAATGATTTCTATTGAACAGTTGAACCGTTTTGAAGTTGACTTCATCACCAAAGAATCAAATATGAAGATTCCAGTGGCGAGCAATTATTTAAAAGCTTTAAATTTCTTACCAGTTGATAGAAATGATCCAATCCAAAGCTTAAAGATGATGAATAAAGCCATTCAGCTCATCCAAGAAGATATTTGCTCCATCGGTGTTTATCCTGAAGGAACTAGAGGTCATACAGAAAAGATGCTTCCATTCCACGAAGGCGTATTCAATATTGCTATTAAAGCACAGTGTCCAATCGTCATTGTCACTGTGAAAAATACAGACTGTATCAAAAAGAACGCTCCGTTTAAACGCACGAAAGTGTTTCACGACATCGTCACTGTTATTCCTTATGAAGAAATCGAAGGTAAAACAGCAAAGGCCGTCTCTGATCTTGTTAGAGACATCATGGAGAACAACTTAAGAAGATACCAGCAACATGAATAAAATCTACGCTAAAGACATCCTAAAAAGAGTATTTAAAGACGATTATAAAATCTCTTCCCGCCTCTATGGGGGAATGATGAATGTATCTTACCTCATCGAGGATTCCTATTCTCGTAAATACATTTTATATATCCCAAATGGCAAAGCTAACAAATTAGTCAATCGTGAAAACGAATTAGCCTCACAAAGGATCGCTTATAATCTCGGCATTACTTCTCGTAATCTCTATTTTGATACTTATCGCGGCATCAAGATTAACGATTATATCGAAGGAAAGTCTTTAGATAAATATGAAGGGGAAATCGATTATCAAAAAGTCGCGAATATCCTCCACATATTCCACTCCTCAAAAGAGTTATGCCCAAATGACTATAATCCTCTTCAAAGGTTCTTTAATTACGAAAAAAAGGCATTATCATTTCAACCATTAAGTGTGAGGTATTATAAATCACGCGATTTCTTCTTTTCCTATGTTCCTTATCTAGAAGAGCATTATCAAAAAGTCGCTTCTCATAATGACGCGCAGAGAAGCAACTTCATCGTTGCTGATAACGGAGAATATTATCTCATTGACTATGAATTCGCTGGTAATAACGATCCAATATATGACATTGCGACATTCGGCAATAATTCCGTAGATGAAGGTGAAAAATTACTTAAAGCTTACTGCGTTAATCCAAGCGAAGAAGATTATAAGAAATATTATTTATGGAGAATGTTCGTCTCCCTTCAGTGGTTCTTAGTAGCCATCAGTAAACATTATCAAAAAGAAGGAAAGGCAACAGGTTTTAATTTCATGTCTGTCGCTGAATATTTCTTACTTAACTGCGAAGAAGCAAAAAGACGCTTTGAGCGTCTCTTCGTTAAATAGTTTTAATAATTATTATTTAAATTCGATATCACGGCGGATGATAGGAACGAGCATTGCAGCTTCTTCATCGCCTTTTTTTGATGCGATGAGATAATATCTCAACGCTCTTTCATAATCTTGTTCAACTCCTAGTCCTTTTAAATAGCATTCTGCTAATCTCTTAGTAGCTTCTAGGTGACCTTTCTTCGCGGCGAATTGATAAGCTTCGAAAGCAGCTTTTAAATCTTTTTCTAAGCCTCTTCCTTCACTCATTCTTTCACCATATTCAAAGGCGCAATTTTCATCATGTGTATAGTGATAAGCATAGCCGTAATATTTGGTCGCCTTAGCCTCATCTCTTTCCACTCCTTTAGCCCCTTCATCAAAGATGCGAGCAAGAGGAAGAGCGGCGTCATAACATTTACCCGCTAATGCTCTTTGATAATATTCGACAGCCTTAACTGGATCTTTACGGCACCCAAGTCCTTCAAGAAGCATATCAGCAGTTCTTTTTAAGCCTTCTGGTTCTTCTTGTCTTGCTGCTTCTTGATACCAGTGGAAAGCACGGTGTAAATTCTTTCTAAAACCATTGCCGTTATAATAGTGATTACCCACTACCACTTGAGCGCGTTTATCGCCTTCTTGGGCCCTTCTTACTAAGTAGCTGATCGCTTCTTTATAATCAGGTTGGACGCCGTCTCCATAGACATAAGCATGGGTCACGAGTTCTGCAGCTTCATTATTACCAAGTTCTGCAGCCTTACGATAGAATCTAAAAGCAGTCGTGTGGTCAATTGGCACACCGATACCATCGTAATAACAATCTCCAAGGAGTTTGGCAGCAAACATATGTCCACCTTCAGTGGCTTCTTGTAGATAATAATTTGCACGAATAATATTTTTGTTCACCCCAATACCGTCGAAATAAGCTTTGCCTAAATTGTATTGAGCTTCGCTATAGCCTTCATCAGCGTACTTCTTTAAGATGGCTAAACCTTTATCAGGATCAGCTTGACAGCCCACGCCATAAAGCAAGCAATAGCCATAGTTAATTGAGCCTTTAACATAATTATTTTCATGACAGAATTTGAATTTGTTAAATCCGGCTTCATCATCTCTTTCGATATTCATACGGCCCATGAGCAAAATTTCGCCCATATGATTAATGGCAGGGATATAACCCTTGTCACTTGCTTGAATTAAATATTCGTTAGAAATCTTATAGTCGCGATCTACGCCTGTTCCTCTTTCAAACATCGTACAGAGCATGAAACAAGCACTAGCGTATCCTTTCATCGCAGATTCACGAAGATAATCCAAAGCCTTGTTTAAATCTTTTTCATAGATGTAACCAGTATAGTAAAGATGGGCTAAATAATAGAGAAATGCAGGGTTTTTATCATATTTATGAGAATCGATAAGTCTAAGAATTTCTTTCTCTTTTCCCGCTTTTTCTAATGACATAAATAGTTGAAGTATATTTTTTTCTGCCATAATCATTCACCTTCTTTATTACTAAGTCTTTTCACCCAGATGTATTCTTTTTTCTCTTTATCAGTGAGGAGCATATATTTGCTTCCGCATACTGAGCATTCATAATTACCGTTATTATCACTAGATTCGACATGACCACCACAGATTGGGCAATAATGCGAATAAGTAAATGCGTTTGCTGGGAGATATAATAAACAGCTTTCAATCATATTAGTTAAATTAGCATCAAATGGATTAGCGTTCGGTGAAGCGATGATGATGTTGTTGTTTTGTAGTCCTAATAATGTGGTAATCACAAATGCATTATCATAGCCTTTTGATAGACGAGCGTTGACCTTTTTAGCAAAATAAGAAGAAGCCTCTTCGTTAGTTGGAACAACCTTATCTAAAGATGGATATAAATCAAGTGAGACCTTTGAAATTCTTTTGCCTTTTTGTTTGTAATCGTTATTGTCTTCAAATAATAAATCGATATGATCATCGCTATCAGTGTTGATAGAAAGATTGATATTGTTTCTACTGAATTTGAGATTTTTAACTTTGAGTAAGTAATCTTTATTATCGAATTCTGGAGAAGCACCATTAAGAACAAAACCAATATTATCCAAAGTTAAGAGTAAACAGAGTAACAAATAATTATGGTAATCATTATTTCTCACTGGAGCAGGTAAATCATAATGAGCGGATAAAAGCTCTTTTAATCGTTTATAGAAATCATAACAAGCTCCATAAAGTGGATCGTTTGCAATCACTCCGTTGATGCATACGGATTTATCATCGAAGTAAACGCTTTTTTTAAGGCAGTTATAATAATTTGTTTCCATTAGTAGCCCTAATGTCTCACGAAGCTGTAATAGTTTTCTTTGCTCTTCAACGAAAAGATTGTTATTAGCACTAAGCACCTTAACATCTTTAAGAAGTGCAACATCATTTAAAGAGATGTTTTGGCCAATGAAATAGTCATTTAATTTCTTTGTCGAACTAGCGAGGTTTGAACTAGTCACTGCTAATAAAGAGGAAAGTTGATCGATGAGAAAAACAATATAACGGTCCTCAAAGGTATCAAATTCACTATTTTCAAATTCATTTTCAAGATTGATATTTGGGTTAATGTTGTTGACGATGGTTTTAATCTTGCTAACCACCTCTTCCGCTTCGTGTATCCAAGGGAGATCAATCATCTCATCATCATAAGATAAAGAGGCTTTCTTTTTCTTTCCATACATCAATAATTTTGAGTAGTCGAAACGACTTCCCAAATCATCTGTGAGTTGTTCATTAAAACTTTTAAAATAATTTGCTAATTTGTCATTCATAATTGTGCTGTGTTTAAATTAATTTTACTTTACCAAAGTAAATATCACAAAAGAAATTTACGAAATTAATCATAAAAAGTAATTGACTATAAATAACCATACGATAATTGCAACCTACATAATCCACTACAACTATCAATAATAAAAATAAAGGTTATTTATTTAAATAAAGGGTAGTATAATTGTTAAATAATAGGAGGCTATAATATGAAAACTTTATATGCGCGTCATAAATGGATGCAAATCGTCTTTGGAGGTTTATTCCTCGCTGCAGGTATTGCCATTATCATTATCTCGTTAAATTTCCCAGATAATATCGCTAAAGCATTATCTGTGATTCTTGCTATCACATTATTTTTATTTGGTGCGTCATGCATTTTCTCTGGCGTTTTCTCATTAAAATCCAAATATTTTGATCCAGCATTTATCTATGGTGATCTCGCAATTGCCCTCGGCGTTTTGCTTTGTATTCACAATACAATGATTCAAGACCTACTCGTCGTCTTTGTCGGAACACTTCTTACCACTATCGGTGTTGTCTTCCTCGGTGAAGCCGTTGCAATGATCTTCTTCAAAAGACCTAAACCATCAATCGTGATTTTCTTCTTATTAGGTGCCGCTTTCTTAACATTTGGTGTATTATCCTACGTTTATCAAAACGAAGCTACGCAAGTCATTTACATCGCTACTGGTGCGTTAATGGCCTTAGTTGGATTTATCCAAATCATCTTCGGCATCGTCGCCACTATTAAGGCGAAGAAAATCGCTAACGATATTGCTGAACAAAGCGAACCAATTGTTCTCGATAACGAACCTGAAAACCCACAACCAATTGATGCTAAACCAGATGATAACAATAACGGCAGTAACGCCGACGCATAATCATCAACGAACATCTATAAAACGAAAGGCGCATCAATCACTTGCGCCTTTTCTTTATTCTTTGTTTTCTTGATTATCTTCTGTAGTTTCTTCTGAACTATCTTTTGTTTCTTCTTCGGAATTATCTACTTTAACATCGAGAAGTTCTTTTCGCGTCAGCATCTTATAGATGTAGAAGCCAAATAACGCTAAAGAGGAAACGATACCGACTATAAGACCGATGTGGTAAGGAATAAATCTTCCTAACGCTAATCGAGGCTCAGCGAAGATATAAGTGATAACCACTGCTGTCATGATTAAAGCCGGAATCGCGGTAAATAAGGAATAATATCGATTAGGGTGTGTTTTATATAGATAACCCGTACAAACCCACAAACAGACTGCCGCAAGGACTTGGTTAGACCAAGCAAACCAACGCCACAAGACATTGAAATTATTAGGGTCTGCAAAGTTCCAGATACTGATACCGATAACTGCAAGGAATAAGGGGAGAGTGAGAATAACACGATTCTTCATCTTCTTTTGGTCCCAATGGAATATTTCTCCGACAATCAGTCGACAGCTTCTTAAGGCCGTATCACCACTGGTGATTGGGCATATGATAACACCCACAATCGCAAATATTGTACCAACTGGTCCTAATACGCCTCTAGAAATATCATTGACAGAAGTTGAATTGCCGCCGACTGCATTAAGCGCTTCCCAGCCTTCCGCTGTATTCACTTTATAAAATGCCATCGCTGCAGCAGCCCAAATCAAAGCAATAATCCCTTCGGCAACCATCGCGCCATAGAAGATTTGACGGCCATCTCTCTCGCTTTTAATACATTTAGCGATCATTGGAGACTGAGTCGCGTGGAAGCCGCTTACTGCCCCACATGCCACTGTGGTAAGCATAAATGGCCACCAAGGCAAGGAACCATTCTCTTTAGAGAAATCCTTAAAGTTGCCAATTAATTCAAGCATTGGATACTTTCCAGACTGCGTCATCACTCCAACGATAACCGCGACCGCCATCACGATGAGAATGACGCCAAATAAAGGATAGATTTTACCGATTACTTTATCGATTGGAACAATTGTAGAAATGAAATAATAAACGAGAATGATAATCATCCACACCCAAGCGTGGACATTACCATTTGTTAACGATTCTAATAATGTTGAAGGAGAAACGACGAAAACCGCTGTCACTAAGATGAGAAGTAACACTGAGAAAATTCTCATGATTACTTCGATTACTTTGCCGTTATATTTTCCTGATAATCTCACGATTGATTCGCCGTTATTTCTTGAAGAAATCATCCCTGAGAAATAATCGTGAACCGCACCACCTAAAATACAGCCAAGAACAATCCAAAGAAAGACAATTGGTCCGAATAAAGCACCGCTAATCGCTCCAAAAATAGGGCCGGTGCCCGCGATATTTAATAGTTCAATAAGAAAGGCTTTCCACTTTGGTAATGGGGTGATATCCACTCCATCCGGATTTCGCATCGCAGGAGTTTTTCGATCATCAATCGCAAACACTTTTTCAGTGACACGAGAATAAACAAGATAACCGACTATTAATAAAGCCAAAGCAATAAAAAATGTAACCATAAAATAAGTATAGCACTTGTCATCTTTTTTTATGTATAAAAAAGATTATTCTTCTGCTATTGCCTTTCGTTTTTTATTAATAAAGAAACAAGTGAGAAAAACGATTCCTCCACCAAGGAAAAACCCAGAATAATTAATAAGCATATCAACAAAAGCAAAGCCGCGATTCGCCGCTAATAACTGGACAAATTCCGAAAAGCAAGCGAGGAAAGCTCCTAATAACAAATATGTGATGAGAAATATATTAGTCTTATATTTATTTATATATTTAAGGATATAGTAAGTGGCTAATGTGGTGAAAACACCATCAACAACATATAAAAGGAAATGACCGATGAGTTTACGGATAATATGATGATAATTATCATCAGGAGTGATATGAAATACTTTCGCGATGATATCTGCAACCCAGCTGCTTTGAGAAGCACTGCTACTTCCTGACATCCCTGCTTCCACGATGATAAAAACATTGATCATAATCGCAAGAATCACAAAGACAATCATCAAGATTTTTATCCGTTTATTATTCATATATCCCATTATAACAAAAAACCACTTATTAAAGTGGTAATTTGTTTATTGGTGATCCCTAAAGGATTCGAACCTTTGACCCACTGATTAAGAGTCAGTTGCTCTACCAGCTGAGCTAAGGGACCGGTAGCGAATATTATTTTACATAAGTATATATCAATAAACAAGATAATTATTTTTTATTTATAAAATAAAAAGGGCCTCGTTAGAGACCCTAGTTAGTCAATTAATGAATCACTAATTATTTAATGATTTCGTTAACAGTACCGGCACCGACAGTTCTGCCGCCTTCACGGATGGAGAATTTAGTACCCTTTTCGATAGCGATTGGGTGAATTAATTCAACAGTGAGTTCGACGTTATCACCTGGCATAACCATTTCAGTTCCAGCTGGAAGAGTAATGACACCAGTGACGTCAGTAGTACGGAAGTAGAATTGTGGACGATAGTTGCTTAAGAATGCAGTATGACGGCCACCTTCTTCTTTAGTTAACACGTAGACGGAAGCTTTGAACTTAGTGTGTGGAGTAACAGAGCCTGGTTTGGCTAAGACTTGACCACGTTGGACTTCGTCACGGTTGATACCACGGAGTAAGACACCAACGTTATCACCAGCGACAGCTTCGTCGATTAATTTACGGAATGTTTCAAGACCAGTAATGACAGTGGATTTAGTTTCTTTAATACCAACGATTTCCACAGTGTCACCGATCTTAGCGCTACCTCTTTCGACACGGCCTGTAACAACAGTACCACGACCAGAGATAGTCATAACGTCTTCGATAGCGAGTAAGAATGGTTTATCAACATCACGAACTGGATCTGGGATATAGGTATCGACAGCATTCATTAATTCCATGATAGCGGCTTCTGCTTTTGGATCGCCATCAAGGGCTAAACGAGCAGAACCTCTGATAACTGGAACTTCATCGCCTGGGAAGCCATAGTTATTTAATAAGTCACGGACGTCCATTTCGACTAAGTCTAATAATTCTGGATCGTCAACTAAGTCAGTCTTGTTAATGAAGACGACGATGTAAGGAACACCGACTTGACGAGCAAGTAAGACGTGTTCACGAGTTTGTGGCATAACACCATCAGTACCAGCAACAACGAGGATAGCACCATCCATTTGAGCAGCACCAGTGATCATGTTTTTGACATAGTCAGCGTGGCCTGGGCAGTCGACGTGAGCATAGTGTCTCTTGGCTGTTGAGTATTCGATGTGGGCAGTGTTAATTGTAATACCACGTGCTTTTTCTTCTGGTGCAGAGTCGATTTGTGCATAGTCAGTTTTGACAGCTCCACCATTTTTTGCTAAGACAGCAGTAATAGCAGCAGTTAATGTAGTTTTACCGTGGTCAACGTGGCCAATAGTACCAATGTTAACGTGCTTTTTACTTCTATCAAATTTTTCTTTTGCCATTGATTGAATCTCCTTTCAGTAATCAAATTTCGTATTCAACGATACAATAATATAGCAAACATTTTTTATAATCAACACCTAAAGTGTTAATTATCTTAACGGGCAACGCCAGCCTTCTTCACGATTTCATCTTGAACAAAGCGTGGGCATTCTCCATAATGGTCAAATTGCATCACGTAGTTACCTCTACCTTGAGTCATACTACGTAAGTCAGTGACGTAACCAAACATCTCGGCAAGTGGGACTTCCGCTTCGATAATCTTGGCGTTACCTCTTTGAGATTCACCAGTGGTTTGACCTCTACGTCTAGCGATATCACCTAAGACATCACCATAATATTGTTCTGGAACTGTAACTTCAATCTTCATGATTGGTTCAAGGATGACTGGGTTACATTTCTTGGCGGCTTCTTTAAGAGCTAAGGAAGCAGCGACTTTATAGGCGGCTTCAGAGGAGTCGACATCATGGTAAGAACCATCGAATAATGTGGCTTTAATATCCATGACTTTGAATCCTGCGATCATACCTCTATCAAGAGCGTCAATTAAGCCGTCTTGAGTTGGTTTGATGTATTCTTTTGGAACAGCACCACCAACGATGGCATCAACGAATTCAAATCCTTTGCCTGGGTTTGGTTCGAATTTGATCCAGACGTGACCATATTGACCACGACCGCCGGATTGACGAATGTATTTACCTTCACATTCCGCAGCCGTTTTAATAGTTTCACGGTATTCAACTTGTGGAGCACCAACGTTAACTTGAACGTTGAATTCTCTCTTCATACGGTCAACGATGATGTCTAAGTGTAATTCACCGACACCAGCGATGATTGTTTGACCAGTTTCTGGATTAGTTCTCACACGGAATGTTGGATCTTCTTCCGCGAGTTTGCTTAAGGCAATGGACATCTTCTCTTGGTCAGCCTTTGTCTTTGGCTCAACAGCTTGTTCGATAACTGGATCTGGGAATTCCATCTTCTCTAAGATGACAGGATTCTTTTCATCACATAATGTGTCACCAGTGGTCGTATTCTTTAAGCCGACGACTGCACCGATATCACCAGCGTGTAATTCTTCAACTTCTTGACGGTGGTTGGAATGCATTAAGACTAAACGTCCAATTCTTTCCTTAGTACCTTTTGTGGAGTTGAGGACATAACTACCAGCCTTTAATGTACCAGAGTAAACTCTGACATAGGCTAATCTACCGATGAATGGGTCAGTAGCAATCTTGAAGGCTAAGACGCCTAAGTTTGCATTATCATCAGGATGGCAGACCACTTCGTTGCCATCTTCATCAGTGCCTTTGGCAGGTGGGATGTCGAGTGGGCTTGGTAAGTAGTCGATAACGCCGTCTAATAATAATTGAATGTTCTTATTCTTATAAGCGGATCCGCAGAAGACTGGGTGGAATTCACCAGTTAAGACAGCTTTACGAATCGCGGACTTAGTAGTTTCGACATCTGGTTCTTGTCCTTCTAAGACCATCATCAAGATATCTTCATCAAAGTTCGCTAACGCTTCGAATAATTTTGTTCTGAGTTCCTTCACTTTATCAGCGTATTCAGCTGGAACTTCACCTTCGATTGGTTCTTGGTGAGTATCGCTTGTATAAGTGTAGGCTTTTTGTTTGATGATATCGATACATCCCTTTAAAGAGGATTCGATACCGATTGGGTATTGAACAGCTGCAGCGTTCGCACCTAAACGTTCATGTAAGGAACGAACACACATTTCAAAGTCGGCACCAATCGCGTCTAATTTGTTGACGAAGACGATTCTTGGAACACCGTATTTGGAACCTTGTCTCCAAACTGTTTCAGTTTGTGGTTCAACACCGTTTTTACCGTCTAAGACAGTAACCGCACCATCGAGAACACGGAGGGATCTTTCAACTTCAACAGTGAAGTCGACGTGCCCTGGAGTGTCGATAATGTTAATTCTGTTTCCCTTCCAGAAAGCAGTGGTTGCGGCAGAGGTAATAGTAATACCTCTTTCTTGTTCTTGGGCCATCCAGTCCATTGTGGCGGCACCTTCGTGGACTTCACCGATCTTATGAATCTTACCAGTGAAGAATAAGATACGTTCAGTAGTTGTAGTTTTACCGGCATCGATGTGAGCCATGATACCGATATTTCTTGTATGGGCTAAATCATATTCTCTGGCCATAACAATCTACCTCCCGATTACCAACGGTAATGAGCGTAAGCCTTGTTGGCTTCAGCCATCTTATGGACATCGTCTCTCTTCTTAACAGAGGCGCCTGTACCGTTTGCAGCATCGATAATTTCCGCTGCGAGTCTGTCTTCCATACTATTCTCGTGTCTAAGTCTGGAATAATTGACTAACCATCTAAGACCTAAAGTGACTTTTCTCTCAGGGGTAACTTCCACTGGGACTTGGTAGTTAGCGGCACCAATACGACGAACTTTTAATTCGACTTCTGGCATAATGTTGTTTAATGCAGTTGCGAAGACGTCCATGGCTGGTTGACCAGTTTTGTCTTCAATGTTCTTAAAGGCGGTGTAGAGAATCTTTTGGGCAGTTCCTTTTTTACCGTCGATCATGATTTTGTTAACTAAACGAGTGACTAACTTACTGTTATAAATTGGATCAGGTAAGACATCACGCTTAGCGACTTTTCCTTTTCTTGGCATCGTTGATTCTCCTTTCCTTATTTCTTCTCTTTTGGTTTCTTAGAACCATAGAGGGAACGACCTTGACGACGTTTTTCAATACCGGCGCAGTCTAATGTACCTCTAATGATATGGTATCTAACACCTGGGAGGTCCTTAACACGGCCACCTCTAATAAGAACAGTACTGTGTTCTTGTAAGTTGTGTCCTTCACCACCGATATAGGCAGTGACTTCGTAACCATTGCTCAAACGCACACGAGCGTATTTTCTTAAAGCTGAGTTAGGTTTCTTTGGAGTCATGGTACCGACACGAGTACACACTCCTCTTTTTTGGGCGGAAGGTTGGTTAGCTTCTTTTTTCTTTAAGGAGTTCCATCTCTTACCGAGGGCTGGGGCCTTAGACTTTTCAAAGCCTGTTTTTCTTCCTTCACGAACCAATTGGTTAATTGTAGGCATGTAAATGCTCCTTTCAACTGATTAATGGTGTATTTTCCACAATACCGGTTGTGTCAACATTTCCTTTAAAAAATGGACCAGACGGTCTGCGGAGTCATTTCTAACACACGCTTATATAATATATAGGATAATAAAAAAGAACTACAAGAAGAATTTTCAAAAAGTGCAATTTTACTTACTTGAAATATTAAATTCCGTTTTAAGAAATTGTTTTTATATTTACTGATTTTACTCGTTCAAATGGCCCATCATGTGGATAAAGCACTATGTGCTTCATTTCACATTCATACGATAAACACTATAATAGTCACCTGTTACATGTTTCATGACTTTGAGGAAGTCTTCTTTATCGACTTTTTCTCCACTGGTGAGGAGAACATACTTAACTCCATACTCAGTGACTTTGACATCGGTTTTGCTAAAGCCGTTATGCGAATAGAATCTGATGCGATTATCTCTTTCATTCTTATTGTCGCATTCAATGTCAGGGTCTTCTGCCATCAAAAAGATGCGTTTACCACTATTATTATCTACAACATCTTTAAGGATCTGGGAGCCATACCCTCTTTGACGGTATTTCTTTTTTACTGCAAGGAAGAAAACATATAACAAATCTTCACATTCTACCGTAGATAATAAGCCAACGAATTCAGAGTGGTCTTCAACCGCATATAGTTTATTTTTATCTAAAGATAACATCATCGAAAAATGTGGTCTTTCTTCGCTTGGAAAAGCGTGTTCAAAAAGATGTTTTACCTTTCCATAATTAACGTATTTATCATCAACAAGAATATAATCTAATTTCATTGTTGTTTATGAACTTGTTTGGTGAAATGAATATCGCGATTATTCCAATGTGGGCATCTTTCATCGTAGAGAGATTTAGAGAAGATGGATATTGGATATTTTAAAGATGCAGGATCGTTAAAATTGATATATCTCTCTTCGAAGAACCCTAAATGTTTATAAAAATTCCTCGTCTTGTCATTATTTAATGTGTCCGTAAATAAACGCGCGAACCTAAAGCCATGATCCTTCGCTAATTCTTCAAAGAATTCAAGGGCTTTTCTTCCATATCCTTTCCCACGATATTCTTCTAATAACCCAAACCAACCAAGCCAAGCATCATCTGGATATGCATCATAGGAATATAGACCGATAATACCAATAAAAATATCGTTGTCCTTGATGAGATAATATTCGCTTTTCTTAGGGTTAATCAAAGAATCTAAATAATTATTTAGAGCGTTATAATGCGGAAAAATTGTATTCTCAATTTCTCGAGCAGTATCGAGATTGGTTTTATCGATCTGAACAAAATCCATATCAATATAGACCAGAACCGCGAGAGATCTCCACTTCAATTAAACCTTTTTCACCATATTTACCGATAATAGCTTTCTTAAAGGCTTCCACTTCTTCATCCTTAATAAAGGAAATAGTTGTACCCATAAATCCACCACCATGGACGCGGTGTGCGCTCTTAGGCGCGGCAGCTCTAGCAATCTCTAAAGCTTCTTCTGGGGATTGTTCCTTTCTTCCTGGAACAAATGTATTTTGTAAAACAAAAGAGCTTGATAAACCGGATTCGTTGATCGCTTTGATAAAGGCTTCTTCATCGTTATCATTAATCGCTCTGAAGGCTTCTTTAACTCTTCTATTTTCTTCAAAGAAGTGTTTTGCTCTTAAAGCTTGCATCTTCGTTAAAGAGCAGCTACCTGAATTCACATAATTATTAAATTCTTCTTCATCCACTTCTCTTAAGATATTTTTACCAAAGACTTTCGCTGCATTCTTCATATCTGTTGGAATAGAAGCATAATAATCAGTTAAGCCAGCATGTGATCCACCTGGATTGACGAGGAAGATATGTAATTTAAATGGGAAATGGGTGTTGTTAACTTCTGGAGATTCTCCTTTAAAGTCAACGATGGAAATATCGCCATAGCAAGAACCGATTTGATCTAATAAACCACAAGGTTTACCGAAATATTGAGATTCAGCTTCTTGAGAGATCTTCACCATATCCATTCTGCTCACTTTATCTTTATTGAAAACATGGTTAAGAATTTCACAGACTAATGTTTCAAAAGCTGCGGAAGAAGAAACCCCACTACCAGAGAGGACTTCGCTATCCATTGCAATGTTGATGCCGCCGACATCGTATCCTCTTTTAATAAAGCCAGAAACAATGCCTTCCACTAAAGCACTTGTTCTGCCATATCCTCTAGGATTAGGCGAAGATAATTTAGTACGCGTTTCAAACATTCCAAAACCATTGGAATATAATCTCACACGACTTGTACCTGTTGGGGCAGCAGCTGCGTACATTCTTAAAGAAGCGCCTGCCACAATCGCTAAGCCACCATTATGGTCGGTGTGGTTGCCGATAATTTCAAGTCTACCTGGAGAGATGAAATATTCTTTTGGTTCCGCACCATCGAAAGCTTTCGCGTATAATTCTTTCAAAAATTCTTTGCTCTTTGACATGTTAATCTCCTCATCAATTTTAATTGATACCTCAATTATTTATATTAACATATGAAAGATGACTTTTGTTACCTAAGATGATGAATATGAGATTTATATATCTTTATATAAACGAAAAGATGTGATATTTTGTGGTATATGGATAAATATCAAATACTTTCAAACATGATTAATCACTCCCGTAAAATCGTCTTCTTTACAGGAGCGGGCATCTCTGTCCCAAGCGGGATTCCTGATTTTCGAAGCGCGGACGGATTATATAACGAACAAAGAGAAGATAAGATTAGACCAGAAGACATCATCTCCCATAGTTTTTATGTATCTCATAAGGAACTATTCTATTCATTCTATAAAAATAAGATGATGTATTTGGACGCTAAACCAAATGCTGCCCATAAATGGATTGCTGATTTACAAAAAGATAAACAAGTTTCTGTCGTCACCCAAAACATCGATGGCTTACACACTCTCGCAGGCAGTAAAGAAGTCTATGAAATCCATGGTTCAATCCACCGCAACTACTGTGAGAAATGCCATAAATTCTTTGATGCAAAATATGTGCATGACGCTAACGGAGTGCCAAAATGTGATAAATGTGGAGGCGATATCAAACCCGATGTTGTTCTCTATGAAGAAGGTCTAGATGAAGAAGTTATCAACGGGGCAATTCATGCGATCATGCAAGCTGATACCTTGGTTGTTATCGGCACCTCACTAACTGTCTACCCTGCTGCCGGATTCATCCGTTATTTTCGTGGCAGCTGTTTAATATTATTAAATAAATCCACGACGAGTTATGACAATATGGCCGACCTCGTCATCAACGAAGACATCGTAAAAATAATCGAGAAAATGAATGAAGAAAAGAAATATTAGTCGTGATGAACAACTCAAAATATGGCGTTTTTACATCTCTTTTCGTACAAACCCCATATTAAATAATCTTTTAAACACCAAGCAACACCGCACTTCGAATACTTATCGACATGTTTCTCTTGTCGCTAAAAAATCCGTGCAATACGCTTTGAAAAGAAATCTCGACATCGACTACTACTCTCTAATCAGAGGAGCTTTTCTCCACGACTTATTTTTCTATGATTGGCGAAAAGAAAAAGATAAAGCTTTTCACCATTTAACTAGGCACCCACAAGTGGCCTATGAAAACGCCAAACAATATTTTGACTTAAACGATATTGAAAAGGATATCATCGTCAATCATATGTGGCCAGTGACTTTCCGTCATTTCCCGAGAACGAAAGAAGGAAGAATCGTTAATCACATCGATAAAACTGTGACTTTTAAAGAAGTCTTTTCAAAGAAAAAGGATATCATCATCTTTGATTTAGATGGCACTTTATTAGACACTCTTGATGATTTGATGAACGCTGTCAATCACGCTTTAAAATTGCATAATTATCCAACTAGAGACCGCGAATTTGTTCGTCTAGCCATTGGTAACGGGACCACCATGCTCATCAAAAGATGCGCGCCAGAAGAAACTAGCGAAGAAGAACGCGACGAATTATTAAATGATTTCCGCAAATATTATTTCGCTCACGTCAACGATAATACTAAACCATATCCTGGCAATTATGCTGCTCTTAGAGAGCTTAAAAGAAGAGGTTATCGTCTTGCGGTTGCTACCAATAAACTTCATTCAGCAGCTAATGAATTGATTAATGATCATTTCCCAGGATTATTTGAATATGTCCAAGGAGATGATGGACATGTCAGAAAAAAACCTAGTTACGATATGATTGCCGCGATTAGAGGAAATATGCGCATCCGTCGCATCGATAAAATCCTTTATGTTGGGGATACTAATGTCGATTATCAAACCGCAAAAAATGCTCACCTTAAATGCGTCATCGTGACATATGGATACCGCACCAAGGAAGAGATGAGCAACATCATCAATAAAAAAACTCCGACAGTTTCATCTCTCGGAGAATTAGTAACTTATTTAGATAATAATAAAATTAAGCGGCTTTAATCTTTGCTAAAAACATCGCTTCAACTTCGTTACGAGGCACATTATAAGTAATCGCGAGTTCGTCGTACATCGTTGTCGTCGCATATTTTAGCATTTCTACGTCTGCTGGGCCGAATTTAACCGGTACTGCTATTTCATTTGGGTGAGTGAAGAAATAAAGCTGTCTAGCGAGAAAAGCGAGGTCACGAATATTGCCGCTTCCAAGACGACGTTTAAAGCCATCTCTTCTCTGCTTTGTATTAGTGATATATTCTGGTTCCACATCCCTAATATAGTTGATGAGTTCTTCCGCTTCTTGTGCATTAGAAACATGACGGATAACCGCCATCGCAGTGTCAACTGGCACATAGATGATTTCGCTTTCATCTCTCACAACGCGGATGATGAAATAATCTTTTTCATTCATCCTACGTATCTCAGTGATATGCGAGAGCCCTTCTCTAAAATGCATTACTGTATCGCCGACGTTAAAAGTACTCATACACAATAATATTATCATAAAAAGTGATTTTATTCTCCTTTTTTCTTAAAAATGAGACCTAACACTTGTAAAGTGTTTTTTCTTATACATAAACCTACAAACATAAAAAAAGGCGATACATAAGTACCGCCTAATCAGTTTAACTTAGCTTAGATTTTGCCTTCTAATGCTTTCTTGGTTTTCTTATCTTTTCTACCAAGTTTATCTGGCTTAATCTCGACTTGTCCAACACCTTCGATGGAAGTTTCTTTAACTTTCACTGCTGGTGGATTGACGAGGTTGTAACCTTCCTTGTCGAATAAGTGCATAACTTTGCCTTCGAATCCGACATGGATTTGTGTGCCTGGGGCAACAGCTTTAGAGACTTGATCGCCTTCACCTAAGGAGATTGTTGGAACACGAATGACAACTTGCTTTTCGTCTGGTGCTTGCGCGTGGACGAAGTATTCAGAACCCATCATTTCGTTAACTAAGATCTCGAGGTCTAAGGCATTAGTCGCTTTTTCCTTTTGAAGGACCATGTGTTCTGGTCTGACACCAAGGGTGATATCTTGTTCAGGAACATCACGTTTGTTGAGCTCTTCAGCTTTCCAACCATGAACTGGGAATGTCTTACCATATAATGTGACACTGTATTCTTTGCCTTTTCTATTTAAGTGGGCATCGAATAAGTTCATTTGTGGAGCGCCGATGAATGTCGCGACGAATAAGTTAGTTGGTAAATCGAACACTTCTTGTGGAGTACCGATTTGTTGAGTATAACCATCTTTCATGATGACGATTCTGTCACCTAAAGTCATGGCTTCAGTTTGGTCGTGAGTAACGTAGATGAATGTGGAGTCAATCTTCTTTCTTAATAAGATTAATTCCGCTCTCATTTGGTTACGTAATTTCGCGTCTAAGTTTGATAATGGTTCGTCCATTAAGAAGACCTTAGAATCTCTGACCATCGCTCTACCAATAGCGACACGTTGTCTTTGACCACCAGAGAGGGCTCTTGGCTTTCTCATTAAGTATTGAGTAATACCTAATGTCTTAGCAGCAGAGAGAACTCTGTCATAGATTTCTTCTTCTGGCATCTTCACTCTCTTAGTTTTGAAGAGTGGGACTGGTGTCACTTTGAGTCTTTCATTTTCTTCTTCGAATTGTTTGATACGTTTATCGAAGTCTTCTAATAATTTCTCATTGTTCGCACTGATGTTGCCGAGACGACGATCGATACCTTCGATTTCATATTTGAGGTCCTTGACTCTCTTATCAGCTTTCTTGGCAGATTCTTCTGCTGGGAAAGGTGATGGTAATGGTTTACCTTGAGCCTCTAATTGAGCCTTTTTAGCCGCTAAGTTGGCATTTAATTTAGCTGCGTTAGCTTCTGCTTTGGCTAAAGCGCCCATATCGTTCGCTTTTTCTTTTTGAAGTCTCGCGATAGTTCTTGGTTCTTCAAGTTTAACGCTATCTCTTCTCATCTTGAGATTAGCGATTTCTCTTTCATTTGCTTTGATGGCTTCCTCATCAATACCTTGTTTTTGGACGCCATTTTCCATGATTGGTTCTTTGACTAAGTATCTCTTTAATCTCAAAGAGAATGCCATGTTTTCGAAGACCGAGAGGTGTGGGTAAAGGGCATAGTTTTGGAAGACCATGGCGATATTACGATCCTTTGGTTCAAGGTCATTAACAATTTCACCATCGATGGAAACAGTACCTTCACTGATTTCCTCCAAACCGGCAACCATTCTTAAGGTTGTAGATTTACCACATCCAGATGGACCAACGAAGACGACGAATTCTTTATCTTTAATTTCAAGGTTGAAGTCGTGAACCGCTACGACGTGATTATCGTAGATTTTCTTAACATCCTTTAAAATAACACTTGCCATATATTTTTCCTCCGTTATTATCCTTTAACCGCGCCGCCGGTAACACCTTCGACGTAGTATTTTTGTAAGAACATGAATAGTAATGTAACTGGTAAGGCAACGATAACACCACCAGCACAGAACATTGTGTAGTAATTGTTGATCATTTCTTTAGTTAACCAAGAATATAAACCAACAGCGACGTTATATCCACCTGGTGCACCGAATGCGACGTATTGAGCGAAGATGAAGTCGCCCCATGGTCCCATAAATGCAGTCAAGATCGTATAGATGACGATTGGCTTAGCCATTGGTAAGATGATTTTGATCAACACTTGGGCTCTATTCGCGCCATCGATTCTGGCCGCTTCATCAAGTGCCTTTGGCACTGTATCGAAGAAACCTTTTGAGACGTGATAGCCCATACCACTACTAGCCACATACACGAGAATCAAACCAGGAACAGCATGCTCTTGAGTGAGTCCTATATCTTTTAAGATATTGTATAAGACTAATAATGTTAAGAAACCAGGGAACATACCGATAACGAGCATGAAGTTCATTAAGAGTTTTCTGCCTTTGAAACGGCTTCTTGATAATGTGTATGACATACATAACACAATGAGAGTTTGTAACACTGCCACGAATAAGGCAATGATGAACGTATTCAAGAACCAAGTTGGGAAACGAGTTTCTGTGAATAATTTAGTGTAGTTACCAAGTCCCCACTCATAACCAGAACCTGAGAATGGGTTACCAGTATTTAAAGTTGGATAAGTTCTGAAACTTTCAAGAAGAATGAGTAAGAATGGGAATAACCAAATGATAGAGATGAGAGTTAATACGACGTAAATGATGATGTTAGTAACTCTCTTATTCTTCTTTTGGGAAGATTTCTTCCTGGTGTTATCAGGAATATAAACGACTTTTTGTTGTTGTAATTCTTCAGCCATTATTGGAAATCCTCCTCGTTCTTCATACTTGGAATAATGTTATAGATGACCACAGAGATAAAGGCGACAACAACGAAGACTAAGATACCGATAACGGATGCCATCTTGTAGTTGTTTTGGTTAACAGTTAATTTGTATAACCAAGTGATCAATAAGTCAGAGTGACCAGCACCACCTTCAAGGGCGATATCTGAAGGTTCACCACCGTTAACTAAGAAGATAACGTTGAAGTTGTTCATGTTGCCGATGAAGCTGGAGAGTAAGTATGGTCCAGTGACGAATAACATATAAGGTAATGTAATCTTGATGTACATCTTCCATGGAGAAGCACCGTCAATCTTAGCAGATTCGTATAAGTCTGCAGGAATGTTCATCAAGATACCAGAAGTAATTAACATCAAGTATGGAATACCAACCCAAATGTTAACTAAGATGATTGTAATACGTGCCCACATTGGATCTTTCCAGAATGGAAGAGGTGCTTTGATTGCCCCCATTTGCATGAGGATACCATTGATAAAGCCTGTGTCAGAGAACATTTTACCAACGTAGAGCAGTGAGATAAATTGTGGAATTGCTATGGAAACAACTAAAATAGTTCTCCATAATTTTTTGAGTTTGATGCCTTTTCTATTGATGATCATCGCAACGATCATACCTAAGAAATAGTTAGTGAATGTGGCGAAGAATGCCCAAACAAGAGTCCAAACTAAGATTTCACCGAATGTGGATGCGAATTTAGATCCACCGAAGTTGAAGACTTCAGCGAAGTTTGCGCCTCCTATCCAAGTGAATAAGTTCTTTGGTGCCAAGTGTTGGCCATCGTAGTTAGTGAAGGCAATCAAAATCATAAAGAAGATTGGTAAGACAGTAAAAACTAAAATACCTAATAAAGGTAAAGCTAATAAAGTCTTATGGAATTGATCGTCGACAAGAGATTGTAAATCTTCTTTTCCGCTTTTTAAAGGTTTGCCAGTAGCAAGAATTTCTTGGGAGATTTTGTTTTGCTTAACGTTGACGTACCAAGTATAAGCAAAGGCGGCGATAAAGAATAATGAGAGCACGCCATAGAGAAGAATTTGGAACGAGTTATCACCAACATGTTCCACACCCCACTCATCAGTCCAAGTGTGTGTGATACCTAAGGTATCTAACTTATAGAGGTTTGGTCCACCAACGAAGATCATAAAGACGATAAATACGACCTCGAAGAGCATGAACAAGATGCCTCTTAAATATTGTCCTCTCGCCACATTACCAAAGCCTAAAATGAAATAGGAAACTCTAGTTTTGTAATCACCATTTTTCCAGGTGAGAACGATGTCACGGAAGACATTAGCAATTTTAATGCCTAAACCTTTAAAGAAACGGCCAATAGCAAATGTGAGAGCGACTATGCCAGATGGTATCGACTTAAAAAACTTAGCAAAATTATGCATAGTACGACGATACTTTGGTAATCGCATGTATTCTAATTCAGTAGTTGCCATAAGTCCCTCCTTATTTTTCTAAAAGAGAAGGCAGTTACAAAAATCCGCAACTGCCTTCTAGTATTAATTAATTAGGATAATAAATTCTCAAGACCACCGTCGTAGTCAGCAAGCATTTGTTTTAATTCAGCTTCAGTCTTTTTGCCTAAGCCATTACCTAATGCTTTTGCGAGATCCCACCAAGAACCTGGATATTGTCCTTGAGCAGTACCTTGGTTCATTTGAAGAGCAACGACTCTAGCGACTGGGTCAGCCTGAACAGCACTGTCAGCTTGGGCAGCTTTGTTGGATGGTCCCCAACCTAATTTTTCGAATCTCTTTAATTGAGCATCTTTGTTAGTTAAAGCAAGAGCGACATCAACAACAGCTTGAGCTCTTTCAGTAGTTGTTTGTGGTTTAGTACCAACTAATTTACAACCAGTGAATGGTTTTAACTTGTAAACAGCGTTGCCAACTTTCCAAGATGGTAAGACAGCAACACCCAAGTTATTGCCTAAAGCTTCTTTAGCAGTACCTTTGTCCCAAGTACCGGAGACAACAGCAGCAGCTGGAGCTGTGGATGAGCTGAATGCAGCAGCACCGTCACCAGCAGCTTTGAAGGCAGTGGCTTCAGCACATAATTTGTTCATTTCTTTCATGGCTTCAAGACCATTGGATTTGTAAGTGTCATCGTAAGCAGTGAAGTTACCTTTGGCATCAGTAGTCCATTCGGATTTGGCACCAGCAGCATAGAAGAATGAAGCATTGTACCAAGCGTTAGCTAAATCCATGTAGAAATACTTGTTGGCAGCTTTACATTTTTCGACGATCTTGTCTAAATCAGCGACATCAGTTTCACTTAAGACACTCTTATCATAGTAAAGGAAGAATGTGTTATCTGATGTAGTTGGATAAGCATAAACATCACCACTAGTAGTGGCAGCAGCAACAGAGACCTTATCGTTTTCATCTGTTACAGTTTTCTTAGCAGCATCTGGTAACTTTGAAATGGCTTTCGCAGTAACTAAACGAGCTAATTGGTCTTGAGCAAAGAAGTAGACATCAGCACCGGCGCTTGGGTCAGTGATCATGTTACCAGCAGCGGAACCTTCACCAACAGGCTCGATCTTGAATCTGTACTCGAAACCTGAGTGATTTTTCTTGAAGTCGTCAAGAAGTTGAGTTGTAGTTTCAACAACTAATTCGTCACACCAAACTTTAATAGTCTTGCCATCATCACCACAGGCTGAAAGCGCGCCTAAAGAAAGAAGGGCGACAGTAGATAGAAAAAATGCCTTTTTCATCTGTTTAAAAAATCCTTTCTTGAGGAACTAAAACTAGTTTCCTCTTTTCTAATATAACTAAATTATATAGCAACGACTTTCATCTTACAAATATTTTATATATAAAAATCTCATAACTTAAAAGGCTGAGCAAACGCCCAACCTTTTTTCATTTTGTCCTTTGTAATTATTCGCCAACAAAGATGCCAAACAGTTCAATGTAACCACCGACAGCTTCTTCTTCACTAATAGGAGTGTTGAAGTCGAAGAGGTATTGATCTTCGTCCACTAATGCATGTCTGCTCCAGCCCTTAAATACTGGGTAGAATGGATCAGGAACCGTATCTGGATCCTTGAGTTGAATATCATCCTTAGAAAATGGTACATCGAAGTCCCACCACGCCACATAATATGGATTATCTGGGTCGTAATGGTTGTAATCAAGGTAACAGTTTATCTTGAAATCCCTCTCTTTTGGATTGCTTGGATCGTACTTAGATGGAGTCTTTGGACCATTGTTACATCCAGTAAGGAGTAACGCTAATGCTGGTAATAAGATTAATTTTCTCATTTTCATTTCTCTGTCCTCCTTATGCGTTATAAATCGCGCCTGAATATTGTTCCATCGAGAGTGTTGTTCCATCAAAGGAAACACTGCCGACAGCTGTGACTTTCGTCTTCGCGCCAACCGCCCATTCAAAGGCATTAGCGGAACGTCCAGAGATAAAGGCACAATATCCGCCGAGATAAACTGCGACAAAGGTTGAACCATTACCAGCGCCGAAGTAATTACATTTATCTTTATCTTTATTATTAGATGTGTAGCTGAATCCGTTAGTATTTGGAGTCTTCTTCGCAATTTCTTTTCTCGCAGCAATCGCAGCCTTTAAAGCTTCCATATAATCGTTTTTGAAAACGCCTTGAGAGACTGAACCCGTGAAAATGGAATCCTTATAGCCAGAGACTTTAATCTTACGATCCCATTTGAAGGAGTTGCACTTAGTGGAACTCTTATAAGAGTTATGGGAAACACATTTGCCGTACATCTTCACATAATCGTCATTAAGACGTGATTTCTCTGGTTCATCTTCAATCTTGTTACGGAATAATTCTTCACCGCCGAGCATGAAGGCGACACCATTAGACATCATCACTGCACAGTTGATAGCAGTTGATGCTCTCATAACATCTGCGACATATGGAGCTTTAGATGCATCAGTTGCACTACCACCAGTTTCACTAAGTGTCCAGCTGAGTTGATCATATAACGTGTAGTTATCGTGACATGAAGCATAGTTCACTGTTTGACGTGGGTCTTGGTTAGCATATGTACAAATGGAGTTCGCACCAGTTAACATCTGTCCGACTTCCACGGATTTACCACCGACATCGCCAGCGCCTTGGGAGATAAAGCCCCAACCTGGAGTTCTAACATTAGAGCCCCAACCACCATCGTTACCGCCTCTAACCGCGTTACGACCACCATCGTTGAAGCCACCCATGAAGACTGCTTTATTATTGCCGTTCATCTTGGCATAAACATTATAAGTATCGCCACCTTTATCTTTTGGTCCGTTGTAGCTAAGAGCCCAACCTTCACCATACATATAGATATCTGGGTCAATCTTATTTAATTCTTGTCTTGCTTTGTTAAGCATATCGATGTCGAGAAGTTTCATTAAGTCGAAACGGAAACCTTTGACTTTGTATTCTTTGGCCCACCAACATAATGAGTCAACGATATATTTAGTCATCATTGGTGCTTCTGTCTTCACTTCGTTAGAACATCCTGAACCATCGAAATACACATCGTTCTTTTCATCAAATCTGAAGTAATAACGAGGCATGATTTTTGTAAACACAGTGTTAGCAACAGAGGATACGTGGTTATAGACAACGTCCATAATGACACGAGTCTTATTCTTGTTGTTCGCGTATGCTTTTACTAATTCTTTGAATTCTTTAACACGCGCTGCGCCATCGCGAGGATCTGAGGAATATGAACCTTCAATACAGTTGTAGTTGAGAGGGTTATAGCCCCAGTTGAAGTCCATATGTAATGTGCCATCGAATAATGCATCTGGGTTCTCAGCGAGAACATCGTCGACATATTCAGTGGAGACATAGACTTGTTCCTTGGTTTCTTTGCCTTTTTCATCCTTTTTATAGTAATAATAGGATTCGTTGTTATCGTGATCAAACATTGGCATGATTTGAATCGCGTTAACACCTAATTCTTCAATATGATCGAAACCAGTTGTCACTTTGCCAGTGTTACCACTTGCGTCTTTACCACTATAGGATGTGCCTTTTTCATAGAAGGCTTGATAAGTGCCACGACGAGCTTTACCAGTCCAAGTCTTATCTTCAGTTAAATCTCTAATATGGATTTCATAGATGGATAATTCTTGTGGGGTCTTGATATCTCTTTCAGTGCCATCCCATTTGAGTGGTAACTTATCCCAATCAGTTGGATTAGTCTTGCTGAAGTCGAGAATCATCGCTCTTTGACCGTTAACACCACAGGCTTTCGCATATGGGTCACAGACTTCGTTAACGCCTTCTGAGTTATAAACAGTATATGTGTAGTATCTGTTCTCTAATGAATCGGCAGGGATATCGACATCATAACCAGTAGTGAGAAGTGTCTTTTCCCACACACCACCAGGTTGCATTGTCATGAAGAAGGAAGTGTGAATATCACTTGCTCCACCACCTTTAATACCCGCGGATTTTGGAGTGCCTTTATTATAGATATTAAGGATAACCGCACCTGCAGTTGGAGCCCACACTTTGAATGTGGTCTTATCTTGAGCAAATGTGCATCCGAGGTCATCACCAGAATAGTTGTAATATTTCTTGAAATTCGCATCATCATATAACTTATAAGAAGTAACGATAACTGATTGAATCTTATCTGGACGAGAAGCGTATTGAGTCTCGACAACGTATTGAACGTTGACGTGGGCTGTATGATTAAATTTGATATCAAAGTCAGCCTTTGTTGGTGTTCCTTCTTTGATGAGTCTTAGATTTTGAGTTCTTTCTTGAATCGCTTGAGAGGAAACGAGATAAGCTTTGTCATAAGCATATAAACGATACACTGATGGCACTTCTTTCTTTCCATCGATTGCTTCGCCTGTACAACGGATTGTCTTCCAGTCTACAAAGTAAGCTTCAGATAATTTTGACATCTTTGTATCATCTTTGGATCGGTAGATGTCAACTTTACCAGCTCTTGCAGAAACGCACCAGACTTCAACCACACCTTGAGCATTCGGTGGAAATTCATTGAAGTCGAGACGGATATCGAGAGATTGGCCAGTCCAATCATCATCCTTCTTTGGCTTTACGATGAAGTTTAAGAATGTTTTTCCGGCATAAGCAGCATCCGCTCCTGTATAATCGAGTTCAATATGCCAATAGTTAATGTCACTCTTGTCGTCTTGAATTAAATCGGAGTGTTTGCTGTCGTTACCTGTAGTCCAAGTGTAAATTTCACGGTCATTATTCTTCTTATCAGTACTGTAATAGTGAATGATGACTTTCTTTACATTTACTTCAGTATCGCCTTCATCCGCGGCTTTCGCTTCGTGATAATATTCGGCGACAGGGGTTTCATATTGGATTGGATCTCGGAAATCATCGAGCAGCTTGCCTGGCATTGCCGCACCTGCTACTACGAGAATCGAGGCTCCTCCTAAAACCCATAGTTTTTTAAGAGCATTCATAAAATGTCCTCCTTATTACTTATTTTTTCAATAAGACGGCACTCATTCCACCGACGCTGCTTGTTGAAGCAGTGCCGAATTTCGCAACGACATTTCCGTATCCTGAAACATTAACAGGATCATTGCTCATGTTAACAACGACCATGTAGTTATTGCCTCTAGTGAATTTGAAAACGTATCTATTGCTTGGATCTTGCGCGCCAATAGAACCTGTAATTAATTCGTTGATAGTACCTTTAGCAGTCGCAAAGGCTTTAATTGCAGCCTTATGAGCTGAATTTGCTGTTGCGGCAGGAACTTTATTAGAAGAGTTGAGACTATCTAATCCAACTGTCATACCACTACCAGTAACAGCGTAACCTGTAGTAAAGCTGCCATCACCAACCTTACCGCCTTGTTTCCACTTCATTGGTTGACGATAGTATAAGTCAGCGTATGCAGATTCAGCTGTGAATGGCTTACCGTAAATGTCTTTATCTGGGAAGTTGCCAGCAAGACCGATTTCATCACCATAGTAAATCCAAGTACAGCCTGGAAGCATAAGTTCAGTGATTTGTACTAAAGTCGCGTATTTATCATAAGTGTCATAAGTGCTTGATGTGACATTGCCTTGGGCAGTTAAGCCGTTAGAATCGCTCTTTGTGCCAGCAACACGGTTAATGGTTCTTGCAATATCGTGGTTAGATGTAAATACACCATCCATCGCTTTGCCACCACGACGAGAATTCGCCTTCGCTAGCATGCTAGTATAATCCCATTTAACTGAGCCTTCAATTTTATGGTTATCAGAGGATCCATTTCCAAGCCATGCATAAGCAGAGGTTGGACCAGTGCTGATATTGCCCTTAGCTTGAGCCGCGATTGTGGTGATATTGAAGTATGCATAGAAATCGAATAATGAATCAAAACCTTCATAATAAGGTGTGACGTTATATGCATTACCATCGAAGTTTTCACCAACAAAGAAACAGTTTGGATATCTTGATTTGACATCGGAGTTAAGTTGTCTCCAGAAGTGCAAATTCTTCGTTAAGTTAGAAGAATAATCTGCTTTAACATCGCCTTTTTTATGAATAACTTTTCCAGATGCATCTTTAACATCAGCTTCATATTTGACGACATCATCAACAACAACGTCACCTTTAGACACTGCTGCTTCATCTTTCATAAAGATATGTTTAACAGCGTCCATACGGAATCCATCAACACCAATTTCGCACCAGTTAAGAGCGATAGTTGCTACTGCTGCTCTAGTAGAAACGTAGTTAAAGTTGAGTTCTGGCATTGAGCTACCAAACTTAGCGTAGTAACTATAGACGTGATCGCCGTAAGGATACCAACACTTATCTTCATTGATATTTTTGGAATCTGTTTCATGATTACCCCATTGATAATAACCACGGTAATCTTTGTCTAATTGAGCAGATTTAATAAACCAGTTATTTGTTGGAGCAGTGTGGTTGAGAACTAAGTCCATGACAACCGCCATACCTTTTTTATGAGCTTCAGCTATTAAATCTTTATAATCTTCCATAGCTGTTGCAGAAGTTGGTTTACTACCATTAGAGTGTGGGGAAGCAGTTGAACCGAATTTTGGATCAACTTGATTGTAATCAGAAATGTCGTATCCGTGATAAGAATCAGATAATTGAATTGGAGTTAACCAAATAGCATTGACACCTAAATCTTTAATGTAGTCAAGTTTTTGGGTAATACCATAAATATCACCAAATCCATCACCATCGGAGTCCGCAAAGGAACTGACCATAATTTGATAGCCGACACCAGCGCCATATTGTAAAATATCGCCTTTTCCTGGAGCCTTATTACTACCACTATAGAATAATGGAGAAGTAGCTTTCTTACCCGCAGTCTTTGTGAAGTCAACGTTGCTATATTCCGCTTTACCATATGTCACATTAGTGCCATCATCACCATCAAATGGGTCGACATGTTCAGTTGGTGGAGTAGCTGTTGGTTCTTTGACTTTATCTTGAGAAACGAACACGTGATAAGAAGTTCCACCATTTTTATTATCAAGAGCATAACTATTTAAATTGATATAGACGTTACCACTATCGTTGGCCCAGAAACTTGAACCGGTTGTTCTTGTCGCGGATTCAACGATTTGAATGCCGATCTCTTCATCAAGCTTTGTCTTAGAACTGTCTTGGTAATAATTGGTAGTCTTGCCACCAATGGTCTTTTTATCGTTATTCCAACCACCGTTATACTCTTTAGTTAAATCAATGTCACAAACGACATAGCCAAAACTATCGATCTCAGCATTTCCTGAAGCATCTTTTTCTGGATTTGTAGCATTGGTTGTTCTACCTTTCCAGTCAAAACGATATCCTTCGCCTGCTTTTGGTAAATATGGCCAACTCCAGACATCCCATTTGTTGTAGTCAGCAACATTTTGAGCATATCTGTAATAGTGAAGATAGAAGTGCTTATCCTCGGAGTTTGCTTTAAGATCGTCCATATACTTTTCCACTTCATCTTTTGTGTGTTGCTCCTGACTGCCGCTTGTGCCGGAGCCCCCACCAGAGGATGAGCCACCGTTGTTACAGCCTGTTAGAGCAAGTGAAAAAGTGAAAAGAGTAACAAAAAGTTTCTTAGTTTTCATACTCACAATTTCCTTTCGTACAAACGTACATAACTATACATATATTATATATACGCATAACTAAAAATGCGTACACTAATTTTCTTACTATAAAGTAAAAAATATCGTAGGTTAGAGGCCTATGACATTGAGTTTAAAAGTCTCGATCATATAGCGAATCTCATCGGAATAATCGAGTAAAAAGTTGACAGGTTCATGAGCATCAATTCCGAAGACAACAGGGCAACCGTATTCTCCAACAATCTTCCAGAATTTATCAAAAGGATAGGAGTCTAATCCGTTATGAATTCCACCTTTGAGAATGGCGAATCGTGGATAGGTCAAATTCACTTCAAGAGGAATATTTAGTTCAAGAGATTTTTGACATATTTGTCTCATTTGACTTTCGATGAAATAATCGTTAATTCGATAGCCATTAAGGAAGTGATCTGGATGAGCGACATATTTGAATAATCCGCTCTCCATTCCCTTGATAACTTGTTCGACATAACGAGAGGCCATTTCTTTACTATTTGGGAATTGGTTATAAAAATACGGTTCACCGTTATCGTCAATTTCTCCATGTTGGCCAAGGATAAAATATTCGATTCCATATTCTTTTTTAATTCTTTGATAAAAGGGAACAAATTCATCGATATATTCCACTTCTAATCCGAGATGAATATCGATAATATCTTTATATTTTTCTTTCAAAAAATTGATGCTATTTACGTAATTTTCCAGCAAATCCTCGTTCATTCTGATTCTTGGTTGAGAAATATTTGGCCATGGAGTGTGGTCAGAAAAACCAAGAACTTTGATTCCCGCTTGTATCGCTGCTAAAACATATTCTTCATCCTCGCCAAGAGCGTGTCCGCATCTCGCAGTGTGAGTGTGATAATTACTCGTAATCTGATACATATAAACAAACAAAGAATATCGCTAGTGTTTGGAAACACATTGCTACAATCTCAAAAACGTTGAACCATTGAATGCCGCCCTGCGCGCAGTTGATAATCGCTACAACCGTCGCTCCAAGAAGCGCAATTCCTGTTAAAAGAACCGTGAATTCAATCCATTTCCAATACTTATTTTCTTCAAAATAATAATGGAGACAAAAGAAGAAAAATGTCGTAAGCGAAAGGACCCCTGCAGCAAGCAAGAAATCGTTCGTCACACGTTCTAAGTTATTGATATGTCCATCATCAATTTTATTTAAGCTGTTCAAGATGAAAAATGTGCCATCCCACACTTTTAAAATGACGAGCATTAAATCGATAAGACCATAGTTTCTTTTAAATAAACCAAAGACAAGAGCAAAGCCAAATACAGTGTCGAAAATGATGACCGCTAATTCATAATATAGAAAAGTTCCACTAGCGACTTCAAAAGAGAAGCGGAAGATGTCGATTGCTACTGCAAAGATATACAAAATAAGAGCGAGCAAACGCATCAATGAAAATTCTTTTGGTAACGCTTTAGGGGTCTGACTCATTATTCTACCTGCTTAAAGACATAAAAGAATCCACAACATCGACCATCCTTGGTGATTTCTGACATATTATCGAGATAATAACCCGCGTTTAACCATGAATTAAGCCATTCATCAATCGCGGTCACTACCTCGTTTGTTAATCCTTTTTCGCTGTCGAAGTGATATGCTGCTGTCTTGTACTTTTTTATCATAAAAATATGATAATCATTCACACTTAACTAGTCAATAAAAGTTGAATATATATTCAAAAGGGGTAATATACTTAATATATGACTGCACAGATTATCATTCAAATCATCTTATACGGGATATCTTTATCCATGGATGCTTTTGCAGTGTCAGTCTCATACGCACTCACATACACAGGTATTAATAAGAAAAGAATATTTCTAATCGCTTTAACATTTGGTGTGTTCCAAGCCGCGATGCCTTTAATCAGCTATTGGCTAATCGAAAGAATTGGGCAAGCTGTCGGAGCCGAAAAAAGCGCGGATGTCGGTCACATATTATCTCTTGTTGTGACCTGGGTTGCATTTGCCTTATTAGTCTTCATCGGTAGCAAGATGATCTTAGAAGGTAGCAAAAGATTAAAACAACCTGACGAAGAAAGAGTTGAAAAAGTATTTTCATATAAAGAATTATTAGTGTTCGGCATCGCCACTGCTATCGATGCACTAGCCGTTGGGGTATCACTACACTCTGGAACCCTTTCTGACAATACGACCATTTGGTTACATGTCAGCATTATTATGATCATCACATTTATGCTCTCATTAATCGGAGTATTGCTCGGTTCATCGATCATCAAATTATTCAAGGGAAAGCAAGATATCACATCAATTATTGGAGGAACAATCCTTCTCTTTCTCGCCATTTGGGTAATTGTGAGTCACTATACAGGCATATAATTATAGAAATTCGCTACTAGCGAAGATTAGATAATGCGTCTGAGGAAAGTTTTTTGTACATTTCCCTTTTATTTATAGAATAAAAATAGTATCATTCTTCCGTCAGGTGATAATTATGAAATACGATGTAATTTTAGTTGGTGCAGGACCAGCGGGTTACTTTGCTGCTTATGAGCTCAGCAAGAAGGACCCAAATCTCAAAGTAGCTCTTATCGATAGAGGCGCGGATATCCGTAAACGTAGATGTCCACTTGTCGAACATAAAATTAAACAATGCCCACTCAATGTCAAAGGCAAAAGAGAATGCTATCCAGCATGTTCTATCACTAACGGCTTTGGTGGAGCGGGTGCATACTCAGATGGTAAATTCAACATCACTACTGAATTCGGTGGTTGGTTAACCGACTACATGGATGATGATGAACTTTTAGATTTGATCAACTACATCGACCAAGTCAACCTTGATTTTGGTGCGACTGAAGAAATCACTAATCCATTAACTCCTGCAGTTAAAGATATCGAAAGACGTGCGATGTCTGTCGGTCTTAAATTATTAAGAAGCAAAGTCAGACACTTAGGCACAGAAGAAAATATTAAAATCTTAACAAGAATCTCTGATTATCTCGCTGATAAAGTCGATATGATCTTTGAAAAGAGAGTCACCGACTTAGTCCTCGATGACAACAAAGTTAAAGGTGTTGTCTTACAAGATGGCACGACATATGAAGCTGATTATGTCGTTCTTTCCGTTGGTAGAGAAGGCAGCAAATGGTTATCCGAATTATTCAATAAATACCATGTCGAAATGAACCAAACTCAAGTCGATATCGGTGTTCGTGTTGAATGTCCTAACCTCATCATGGAAGAGATCAACACTAACTTATATGAAGGTAAATTCCTCTTCAAGACATCCACTGGTAATACTGTGAGAACTTTCTGTTCCAACCCAGGTGGACACGTCGTTATGGAAAACTATGAAGGCGTCGTCAATGTTAACGGCCATTCTTATAGAGATAGCAAATTACAATCCGATAACACAAACTTTGCCTTATTAGTCTCTCACCACTTCTCTGAACCATTCAAAGAACCAAATGAATATGCGAAGAAAGTTTCTTCTTTAGCTAACCAACTCGCTTGTGGTTCTGTCATCGTTCAAAAATATGGCGATTTAAAAGAAGGTAGACGTTCCACTGAGAAACGCATTCGTGAAGGTTTCGTGAGACCAACTTTAAAAGAAGCGGTTCCAGGTGACCTCGCCTTATGTATGCCACAAAAAACATTAGAATCAATTATTGAAATGATTGAAGTCTTAGATAAAATCACTCCAGGTATCGCTACTGAACACACATTACTTTATGGTGTAGAAGCGAAATATTATTCATCCCATCCAAAGATTAATAAGAACTTGGAGGTCACCAATATTAAAAACCTCTACGTTGGTGGTGATGGAGCCGGATTAACTAGAGGTCTTGCCCAAGCTGGTGCTTCTGGTGTTTATATCGCTAGGGACATTATCCAAAAAAGGAGGAAATAGATATGTCAAGATACGTTGGCACGACATCTAGAGGTATTAGATGTCCAATCTTCAAAGAAGGCGATGATCTTGCAAAGATCGTTACCGAAAGCGTTCTCACAGCTTCTAAGGGTGAGAACTTCCCTATCAAAGATAGAGATGTTATTTGTATCACAGAAAGCGTCGTCGCGAGAACTCAAGGCAATTACTGCACTATTGACGATATCGCTACAGACGTTAAAAACAAATTTGGTGAAGGATCCACTATCGGCGTTATCTTCCCAATCTTAAGTAGAAATAGATTTTCTATTCTTCTTAAAGGTATTGCTAGAGGCGCAAAGAAAGTCGTCATCATGCTCTCCTATCCATCTGATGAAGTCGGTAATGCTTTATTAACTTATGACCAATTAGATGAAAAAGGCATTAACCCATATACCGATGTCTTAAGCCTTGCTAAATACCGTGAATTATTCGGTAGAAACGAACACGAATTCACTGGTGTTGACTACGTTCAATTCTATGAAGACTTAGTCACTGAACAAGGCGCGGAAGTCGAAGTCATCTTCGCTAACCAAGCAAAAGCTATCTTACCTTACACTAAGAAGGTCTTAACTGCTGATATTCACACTCGTGCAAGAAGCAAACGTTTACTTAAAGAAAATGGTGCGGAAGTCGTCCTTGGCTTAGATGACATTATGACTGATTCAATTAATGGATCTGGCTACAATAAGAAATACGGCTTACTCGGTTCTAACAAAGCCACTGAAGATAAAGTCAAACTCTTCCCAAGAGATGCTCAACCATTAGTAGAAACAATCCAAGCTAACATCTTAAAAGAAACTGGTAAACACGTCGAAGTTATGGTGTACGGCGACGGTGCCTTCAAAGACCCACAAGGAAAGATTTGGGAACTCGCTGATCCAGTGGTCTCCCCATTCTTCACCAAAGGTTTAGTCGGCACACCAAACGAATTAAAACTAAAATATCTCGCCGATAACCAATTCGCTGATTTAAAGGGTGATGAACTCAAAAAAGCGATTGAAAAATCCATCAAAACTAAAGACGCTAACTTAAAAGGAAAGATGGCAACAGAAGGAACTACTCCAAGACAATTAACTGACTTAATCGGTTCCTTATGCGACCTCACTTCTGGAAGTGGCGACAAAGGTACTCCAGTCGTTTATATCCAAGGTTATTTCGATAACTACACTAACGATTAATCGATTAGAAAAATCAAAAAGACAGCGAAATTGCTGTCTTTTTTTGTGCAAATATCGAATATTTTACTAATTTGATAAAACTACGGAATCAGGCACTTCACCGATAGAGGAGAATAATTTAACAAGATCTTCAATGGTTAATTTCTGTTTTTCTTCCCCGCTAGCTTCATAGATGATTTTGCCACCATCCATCATGATTAAGCGATTGCCATATTTAATCGCATCTTTCATGTTGTGAGTAATCATTAATGTTGGCACTTTAGATTCTTTAACGATCTTATCAGTGAGTTCCATAATTCTTTTAGCCGTCTTTGGATCAAGCGCGGCAGTATGTTCATCAAGCAACAAAATCTTTGGATTGCTCATCGAAGCCATCAGTAATGTCACCGCTTGTCTTTGCCCTCCAGAAAAAGTGCCAACTGGAACATCTAATCTATCTTCTAAACCAAGTCCTAATGGTTTCAATAAATCCTTAAACATCTGTCTTTGATTTGTGGAAAGTGCCCAACGGAATGGAGACTGTTTTTTTCCTCTTCTAGAAGCGATAGAAAGGTTCTCAAATAAAGACATATCCGCGATTGTACCTTGTAGAGGATCTTGGAAGACACGACCCACATATTTCGCGCGTTGATAATCCTTCTTTTTATTGATGTCCTGATCATCTAATAGGATTCTGCCATTATCCACAGGATAGATACCAGAGATGGAATTTAATAATGTTGTTTTACCAGAACCGTTAGAACCAATGACAGTGATGAAATCGCCTTCGTTAATGGTGAGGGAGACACCTTGTAATGCGCGTTTATCATTCTCTGGATTGTTATCAAGATGAAATGTTTTATAAATATTGTCCACTACTAGCATACACTTCTCTCTCCTAAACAATGTCTCACGAACGATTCCTTCATACTCGTTAATTGCTTACGCGTTTGTGAAGGACCATTTCCTGGTTCTATTTCCTTATTTCTACCACCTGTGCCTATCTTATCTTTGATAACCGCGATCAATAGCTGAACACCGATGATAAGGATGAGCAACAAGGCTTTATAAATCGATAACATAAATCCTTGAGTGTCGATTAACATCAAGATTTGAATGAGATACCAGTAGATGATTGAACCAGCGATTGCAGACACTAAGCTCATCTTGAATGAACGAGGTGAGAATATCGTTTCTCCTAAGAATAATGAAGATAAGCCGATAACGATCATCCCTTGCCCATCCGTTGGTAAACCCATCGTATTATGTTGGCCATATAATGTCGCGGATAAACCGACCAGTCCACCCGATATCGCTAAACCAATAATCATCATACGGTTGATATTGATGCCATTTGCCCTGGCCATCGTTTTATTCTTACCAACCGCGCGGATTGCCATACCAAGTTCAGTACCAAAGAAGAAGTAGATAACCGCGGAAATTAAAAGCAAGATGACTAAAGCCACGATGATATATGAAAGATAAGAACTCCAGAACATGAATTCTCTTTTACTTGATAAGTCCCAATCTGTCGCGATGCTATTTAATGCATTCTGCAACCAGTTAAATACTGTTTGACTGCTCGAAGCATCAAAACTTACGGAGCCAGAACGTAATGAGTTGATCATAATGCCGACACCGAAAGTTAAAGCCATCACGATGATACCTGAAAGCAAAGGCGGTGTTTTTAAATATATGGTTAATAAAGCATTCATCACTCCACATACCGCTCCAATAATAATAGATAGGAATAATACCAACCAAGGATTAAGCCCATCCCCAATTAAAGCTGCTGTAAATAAAGTAATCATCGGCACTATTCCTTCAACAGATAAATCAGCGATATCCAATATACGAAAGGAAATGAATACTCCTAACACCATCAAACCAAGGATCAAACCATTGACCCAAGGATTGATGAAGAATGATGATATAGTCGAAACGTAAATCATTAGATTATTTTTGCTCCTTCAATATTAAGAACATCTTGAGGAATCGTTATGCCAAGAGAAGTAGCCCAAGTTTGATTGATAGTAATTTCTGATGTTGAACAATCTTGAACAGGAATATCTGCTGGTTTTTTGCCGTCCTTTATAATGGAAATCGCCATCTGTGCGGCTTGAACACCTGCACTGTAATAATTAATGCCAGAGCAGAAAATACTTCCTTCGATAATACCGACATCACATCCAGCGATAATTAATTTATTCGTTCTTGTCTCATTAGCTTGTTTCACTTGTCCAATAGCGTTAGCAATCGTGTCATCAGTAGGAAGGAATAAAGCATCCACATCCGCAGGGATAGAAGACATATCTAAAGCGGAAGCGATTTCAGAAGCAGAGGTAATCGTCTTACGAACATGTTCAACATTATGACTCTTGCACCACACATCGGCGATATCCGCTTGATAAACAGAATTAACTTCAGTTGCAGTATAGAAAGAAACGATTTTATGAACATTAAACTTCGCTAAGATATCGAGCTCAGCAGCGATATCACTTAAATCGGTGACACCTGTGCAGTTGCCACCAGGTTTATCTAGTGAAGTAACTAATTTGGCACCAAGTGGATTAGTGACCGCAGAGAAGAGGACTGGAGTGTCTAAACCAAAAGAAGCAACCGCGCTTTTTAAAGCACTCGCGCTAGGAGTAGCTACGCCATATAGTAAGTCACTACTAGAAGCTAATGTTGAAGCCATTGAAGCATTTGTCGCACCATCCGCATTTGGATTTGAGATTTTGATTTCAATCTTATCTTTGATTTCTGAGTCATTCAAAGTATGGACGAATCCATCAGTGGCTTTTTGTAATGCTTCAAAAGATCCAAATTGAAGCACGCCGATTTTGGTTTTTCCGTTTCCACTACCACATCCAGTGACGAGAAGTGCTGAAACAGCAAGTAAGGCAAGTTTCTTTTTCATATTTTTATCTCCCTTTTAATAAAAAATGCCTAGGTGGGAACACCTAGGAACAACATCGCTTCATCGGTGTTCAACTTTCGTCTCCCACCGCTTATTAAAACAATAGGAAACTACCTAGTGTAATAATAATAGTAAAAGTAAACGCCATAGGAGTTAATCGTGTTTAACTTTTTCATCTCGTTTACCTTCATGCAAAAATCATATAACGGTTAGATGAATAGGACAAGCAATTTTTCTTGATTATAAGGTTACAAAAGATAAATATAATGTTAACATTATATAAGTATGTCGATTAAAAGAATTAGCAAAGATGCGATTTTATTAGCCTTATTATGTGTCACGGGAATGTTTTCTCTTCCCCTTGGCGATAATATCAAAGTGTCGCTTCAACTATTAACATTATTTATCATTTGGGGAATATGTGATGATATTTGGGACCGCATCTTAATCCCTGCTTTATATTTAGTAATAGGTTTATTCATTCCTGTATATGCGGGGTTCCAAGCAGGTATTACTCCTACCTTCGGCTTTGTCATCTCTTTTGTTGTCGCGGGTATCCCATTTCATTTCATCTATAAATATTTAAAAACCGGTCTTATTATGAGGTACGTCCTCGCCTGTTTTGTATCTTTGCTCGTCGTCTATATCATCGGCACAGTTTATCTTAAGCTATATCTCAACATCGATTTTTCAAAAGCATTATTAATCGCGGTTGTCCCGTATATTCCATTTGATATCAGTAAGATTGCCATCTGCACGGTGATACTAAATGCCCTACCAGATAAAATCAAAAATCCTAAGCCAGAGGTTGACCAAACACCAATAGAAAAATAAAAAGGAGCATAGCTCCTTTATTTTATTATTCAACGAATGTGGCAATCGAATCTTTAATGGAAGTCTCTTTTGCTTCGTGACCGTATTTATCGACTTCGTTTTTATCTCGCATCTCATGAGTTAGGTTACAAGGACCACCGATACAACCACCGACACAACCCATTCCTTCAATAAAATTGAAATCACGATTTGCTGATTTGGCTTTGTTGAGCATTAAACGGCAGTTATCAATCCCATCCACAAATACTGGTTTAGCTTCAAAGTCGCTACCTTGTTCTTTTAAGGCTTGTTTCACCGCATCGGTAAGACCACCACTACGGGCGAAGATACGGCCATAATATGAGGCGTTATCAAGCTGTGATTCTTCTAGAGATGCAACATCGATTTCACGTGCATCGATAAGAGCTTGTAATTCTTCAAATGTTAAAGTGAGATCCACATATTTCTTCACTTCTTCTTGTCTAATTTCTTGTTTCTTAGAAATGCATGGTCCAATGAACATAATCTTGCATTCTGGATGTTGTGTTTTAATCCATCTCGCAATCGTTGCCATTGGAGATAAGTTAGAAGAGATGTGCTCCACTAATGTTGGGAAGTTCTTCTTAATAAAGGCGACAAATGTTGGGCAGCATGAAGAAGTCAAGAATCCTTTTTCTGCTAATTCTTTGGCTTCGTTATAGCTCACCATATCCGCGCCTAAAGCCGCTTCGACGACATCTTGGAATCCGAGTTTCTTAATCGCTGAGACGACTTGTCCTAATTTATAATCTTTAAACTGGGTGGCAATCGATGGAGCGACAATCGCATAGACTGGATATTTCTTACAGTTATCGCTGTCTCTTAAAATTTCAATCGCTTCTTTGATATAGGATTTATCCATGATCGCACCAAATGGGCATTGATAGACACAAGCACCGCATTGAATGCATTTGCTGTCATCGATTTTCGCCGCATGATCTTCATCCATAGAAATGGCTCTCACCTTACAGGATTGTTCACATGGTCTGATGAAGTTTTGAATCGCATTATATTGGCAAGCTTTCGCGCACATACCACAGTTGATACATTTAGTTTTATCAATATAAGCAGCACGTGTTCTTTCATCGAATTTAATCGCTTCTTTATGACAAGCTTGTTCACATCTATGAGCGATACAACCACGACATCTATTCGTCACTTCATATCCACCTAATGGACATTCATCACAAGCGATTTTAATAACTTCAACGACGTTATCGATATTCTTATTCCCGCCTAATGCGAGTTTCATTCTTTCTAAAACAATCGCTCTTTCTTTATAGATACAGCAACGCATCGTGGATTTAGGACCAGGAGAAATACGCTTTGGAATCTCGTTATAATCCTCTAATAAAGTGTTGCTGTAAACAGCTTTAGCAATCTCTTTTAAAACTCTATATTTAAGTTCTTGAACTCTTGTATCGAAATGTGGCATATCTTTCTCCTTAATAATAACTAATCTTAACGTTCTTACCGGCTCTTTTGAGTAAACCAGCAAGTTCATCAACAATTTTCATCTTAATCTTTATATTGATGTGAGTATCTTCGCCTTGGTGAGCAGGATTGACCGCACATCCCACGAAGAAGTTGATGTCGGTCGCTTCCTCAAGCAAGATCATCGCGATCTGTGAAGCTCCATCAAGGTTATACTGTCTATCAAAATATAACGCATTGCTATTTAGATAATCTTCAGCGTAGACCAATACTTTGTTGAGAGTGACAATTCCTTCTGTCACTAGGTCAACACCTTCAATCTTTGCCGTCGGCGGAATCTCTTTATCCACATAATCTAAATCGAGAATAAGTGGTTTATTGAGATATCGTGAGACGATGTTTGAAGTCGTGCCCCCACTGACGATATGAGTCCCACCTTTAGAGAAGAATAAGGACAACATCATTTCATCATCATCTTTATTAGTTGCCGGACCAAATAATAAATTGGCTTGGTTTCTCTCTCTTATCCTAAGCACGGCGACGGTTGTATCATCACCAGGACGCGCATTATATAAGGCATCGCATTTGGCTACTAATTCAGTGGCTAAGCCTTGGCTAGAGGTATATTTGCTATATATGTTAGCAACATAATTTTTAATCTGAGGCAAATCCCAACCGAAATTAAGCGTCTCTCCAACACCTGCGTATTTCACCCCATCACTCATCAACACAAAAGTATCATAGACTGAAGCGTGATATTTCGCATGATAAATAGTCTTTCCTTCGACAATAGAAGAAGAATAATCGAGATCTACTATTTTGCCATCATGGACTAAGAAAGGGGTTGGATTATCAAAATTATAGATTTCCACGAACATATCACCACTCACTTTGATGATGGTGAATGTAGAATATGCGACCTGTCTTTCTTTACATATTGGGAGAGTTCTCGCAACAGCCTTAACGCATTCTTTAATTGATAAATTGTTCGCTACCATCGTGGAAAGCATCTTGCTTGTTAAGGTCGATAAGATGTTAGCTTTAACACCACTTCCTAAGCCATCAGAAAGGACCATGATGGTCGTATCTTCATCAGGCTTAACAATCTCCACTCTATCCCCACAAAGCTCTTCGCCAAAATGGTTGATTGAATGATAACCAGCTTCCACTATGTAGCGATCATTCATCATCTTTTAATGTCTCCTTAAGAGAGGATAATGCCACTTTAGTTTCCGCGATAGATTCACCGAGGAGAGAGGAGATTTCTTGAACCGCTCTCATATTCTTTTCGATAACAGCATCGGTGATATCCACAGACTTTTTGAGAATCTCTTCTTGTTTTTGTTTATGTAATTCTTCTTTTGTAATATCTTTCATAATCGATACTAAAATATGGTGGTTTTGATCAAAAATCGCTGAAGATTCCACATATTTTGAATATTCGCTTAAATAAATTTTCTTTCTAAGTACTGTCTCTCCAGAAAGAGCAGTATAGAATTCAGTTGGTTCTAAAATAGAAGTGACGCTCTTATGGAAGAGGAACTTTGGATCCTTCACTCCTAAGATGTTAATCATTGCTCTATTCATGAGTTGAATGTTTAATTATTCATCTAATACCATGATGCCAAGAGGCATATTGCTCACGATGGTATCAGAGAAAGATTCTGCTTTTTCTAAAAGGGAAGGTAAGCACATTTCCATCACCGCTTTTCCTTGGATGATAGCGATGGCTTTTTCACGACAAGAATCATAACCACATGAACCACAGTTCAAGCGTTTTTCTTTATCTTCTTTGCCCATCTTCTTGAGAGTTTCTTCAATATCGATTTCGCTTGGAGTAGCCTCTGTAAAAACGATTTGACGATAATTTCTTTCAATATCTTTATAGGCAATCTTGCCATCGGTAAAATCTTTTTCACCAGCGCTTCTATTAATCGCTAAATAGCTAGCAGCCACACTGCCTTTATCTTTATTGACCATTGGGCCATTGACACAGCTACCGCTACAGGCAGACATTTCAATAAAGGCTTTATGAATCTTTCCGTTAACCACATCGTCTAAAACACGCTTGCAGTTTTCCACTCCATCAATCGCGATATATTCGTAATCCTTTTCTTTGCACTCCATGGATTTGATAACACCACCACAAGTTGGGAAGAATCTCGCTTTGGAAAATTCTTTCTTCCAGTTTTCATCCTTTTTAGCAAATTCAAGTCCAGCTTCGTTGAGCCAGGCATCAAGTTCAGGGAAGGTGAGAACCAAATCGACATAATCGCGGTTGCGATCACATTCATCTTTTTTCGCGATGCATGGACCGATGAAAACAACCTTTGCTCCTGGATGTCTTGTTTTAATATCTTTACCATGCGCGAGCATAGGAGAAAGAACATTAGCTAAATATGGGGTCGCTTCTGGATAGTGTTTTTGGATGAGGAGATTCACGCTATGGCAGCAGCTAGAAATGATGACATCTCTATCTTCCTTAAGCATCTCATCATAGGACTGTTTCACAATCGTCGCACCAATCGCTGTTTCTTCAACTTCTGAAAAGCCTAATTTCTTAAGTTTATCAGTAATCTCTTCTAATGAAGAATATTGATAATTTGAAATGAAAGATGGGGCTAAGGAAACGATTACTTCTTTATTTGAAGCGATTAATCTTTTTACTTCTTCAATATCGTTACGCACTTCTTTAACTTGTTGTGGGCAGACCAAATAGCATTCCCCACAGAGAATGCAAGTATCATGAATGATGTTTGCTTTATTATTGACAAAAGCAATGGATTTAGTAGGGCAATGACGAATGCATTTATAACAATTTTTACAGTTACTTGTTTTACTTTCTAAACAGTGGGACATATTTCTCTCCAACTAAAGCTTCGCCAAAATATGTTTCTTGAAAACTTCATCGAAGTTATTCTCAGTAACACCAGTAATAATCTCGTCATCAACTTTCATTGAGACGCCCGCGACGCCGCATTTACCAACGCAGAATGTCGCTTTAAAAGTAACTTTGTCTTCGAGGTGATGCTCAGCTATTGCCGCCCTCATTAATTCAATAATTCTATAACTTCCTTTGAGGTGGCAGGAAGAGCCGACACAAACAAAAACATTCATATTTTAATCCCCCATGATAATGCATAAGCATTACTTTCACTATTACTATATCACAAAAGGAGGTCTTATCCTATCATCAAAAATCAACTGTCTAGTTGGATGATATAATCAACGATATCTTCGTAAAATTCCTTTTCGTGGCTGACGAGTATCACTACTCCATCATAATGGTCAATTGCTTTCTTTAACGATTCTTTAGCGATGACATCTAAGTGATTAGTCGGTTCATCTAACACAAGAATATTTGATTTAGCAATTGTTAATAAACAAAGACGAGATTTAGCTTCTTCTCCACCGCTTAATTCTTTTAAAGGCCTAATCGCTAAATTGGATTTCACCCCACACCTAGCGAGCATGCTTCTAATCTCTCCTGGTTTAAAAGAAGGATACACCCTTTCAATTAATTGGACAGGAGTTATTGATAAATCAGGGTTCTCTGTTTGAGAGAAATAGGCAATCTTTTTCTTCTCGTTAAAAGTGAAGGAACCACTGATAGGAGGAATGATTCCTAATAAAGTTTTTATCAATGTGGATTTACCGATGCCGTTTTTACCAATGACCGCTATTCTATCTCCTTCTTTTAAGGAAAAAGAAATTGGATTTAATAACGGCTTATTATCATAGCCAATCACTAAATCATTAACATCTAAAACATCTCTCCCAATAGATCCAGAGAAAGGGAAATTAAAGAATACTTTGTTTGTATCGTTTGTTGGAGCTTCTAATCTCTGCAAGTGACTTAATCTTTTTCGATGAGACTTTGCCGCGCGTGCTGATGTTGCGCGTACGATATGAGAAGCAATAAACTGTTCTTCTTTTTTAATATATTTCTGTTGAGCTGCATAATCCTTTTCGTATTGCTCTTTTCTTATTACTGATTGAGAGAGGAAATAATCATAATCCCCTTTATATCTTTCAATCTTTTTATTCGATAGATGGAATACGACATTCGCGATCCCTTTCACAAAGTCTTCATCGTGAGAGACGATAAGAAAAGCATTCGGATAATTCTGTAAATATTCTTTTAGCCAGGCGACATGCTCAACATCTAAATAGTTAGTCGGTTCATCAAGGAGCAAAACATCATTCTTTTCTAGTAGCATCTTCGCGAGATATACTTTCTCTCTTTGCCCACTGCTGAGCTCTGTTAATTTCACTGGTAATTTGCTTTTAGGAATGCCTAATCCAACGATGATTTTATTGATCTCTGTTTCGATATCATAAAAGTTTTCATTTAATAAAAACTGGTTGATTTGCTCGGCTTTTTCTAAATATTCGTCGTATTTTGGATTAGAAAAATCACTGCCGAGAAGATAATATTCATTCATCTCTTTTTCCTTGTCAAAGAGAGGTTTATAAATCTGCTTTAAGAATTCATCAACCGTATAATTATCATTAACTTTATAATGTTGGTCTAGATATGAATAGGTCACTCTGGGAGTCCATTCAATGCTCCCTTTATCTGGTACAAGTTTTTTAGTTAATAAATCGATAAAAGTCGTCTTGCCACAACCATTTTGACCAACCAAGACCGCGTGATCTTCACGATTAAGCTGCAAAGAAACTTCATCATAAAGTTCTTTGTCATAATAATTGAATTTTAATCCTGTAACTTTTACTAAACTCATAACTATCCTTCATATAATAACATAATCTTATACCTATAAGAATTCATTATTTCACTAGGATAAGGTAACAAAAAAAGCCATTTAATATGGCTTTATTGCACAAATTGGTGGATCCGACGAGGATCGAACTCGCTACCTCTTCCATGCCATGGAAGCGCTCTCCCAGGTGAGCTACGGACCCATTAGGCGAAATAAATAATAATAGAATTTCGCCAATAATTCAATAGAAGATAATTATTTCTTTCCAAGATAATGGTCAATTGGGGAAACAATCGCATAAAATGCGGGGATAGTAATGAATAAGAACCAATATACACCCCAACCATTAAAGTTGAAATAATGACCTAAAAATCCTAGTAGCAAATACACAAAAGTCACAAGAAGAGGATAAGCAAAGCGGTGAATCTTTCTCGTCACTATCGCACTGACAAGTGAACCGATGATACCTGGAATGAAAAATACTAACCATCCCATTGCCCAGCCGATATTGCGGTCAGTAATAAATACACCCATCAAAATATAAGCCACTAAAGAGAGAAGGAACATGCTGCCATAAAGAGACTGTATAACCGTGAGCAACTTTGAATGGGTCTTTTGTTTCTCTTGGCTTTTGATGTGAAGATTGACTTCACCATCATCTGATATCTCAATAGTTTTTGTTTGACGAAATTCTTCTTTGTCTTTTGGATCGACGAATTCAGGATTGAGCACTTCTTTACCTAATAATTCATCAGTGGTTACACCCAAGATATCGGAAAGAGATAAGATGATAGAAATATCTGGGGAGGCGGAATCATCTTCCCATTTTTCTATTGCGGCAAGAGAAATACCAAGCTTTTCAGCGATTTCTTCTTTGCTTATATTTTTTTCTTTTCTTAATCTTGCTAATCTTTGTCCAAATGTTTCTTTCATAATAATCACCTCGACATAAAATAATAATTCATTATTATTGGTATTATCACAATCATTTTACCACACACCTATAAAAAAGAAAAACAGCCGTTACGAGGCTGTTAATCATTAATCTGTGGCGCGCTTGAGACGATTCGAACGTCCGACCCCTTCCTTAGGAGGGAAGTGCTCTATCCAGCTGAGCTACAAGCGCAAAAAGAAGGGGTTTATAAACCCCTGTTGAAGAATTCAATAACGTCATCACTCACCGTTTTCCAATCGTCTTCATTGAGGATTTCATGACGCATATTGGAATAGGTTTTGTGACTCACTTCTTTTAATCCTAATTCTTTATATTGTTGTTCTAATTCTAATGTGAATTTACCGAAGTTAGTGACTGGATCCCCATCTCCTCCAATAAGGAAGATTGCAGTATCTTTATCAACTTTTTTGAGATTCTCTTCAGTATAAAGAGGAACCATGCCTTCGATAAAGGAGAGACAGAAACCATTAGTTGGGCCAAAGCCACATAAAGGATCAGCTTCGTATTTCTTCACATTTTCTTGATTGATAGAAAGCCAGGCGAGTTTGCCTTCTTTCTTATAAGCATTAGATAAATTGGCAAACATCAAATTGTTCATCAATCCCGCTTTCTTATTCCAGTTTGAATCGTGGACCACGATCTTCGCGATGAGATGTCCAAGACCAAGGATTGGGTTTTTGCCACCACTACCACAGATGCAAAGTCTTTTGGATTTGCCTGGGTGTCTTTCTAGGAAAGATTGGCACATAAAACTACCCATGGAATGAGAGAAAACAAATAGAGGTAAACCGCTTTCATTAAGTTTATCTGCTAATTCAGCATAATTATCGACTTGTTTGTGGAAACCATCTTTTGGCCAAATACCTAAACCATCTGTTTCCGCATTCTCACCTTGACCGTAAGTATCGATAGAATAAACGTTATAACCAGCTTTGTTGAGCTCTTGGGCAAACTTGTCATATCTTGCAGCATATTCTTCCATGCCTTCAAAGATCATGACATTGGCTTTTGGCTTTTTGATTTCCCAACAAACACCTCTTCTTGTTTCACCGAGACGATTAACTAATTGATATTTTTCCATATTTATTATTCTCCGTAACCGTTTGGATTATGACTTTGCCAGTTCCAGGAATCTTTACATGCATCGACGATCGTGAGTTTAGTTTCCCAACCCATTTCGCGTTTTGCCTTAGAAGCATCCGCGTAGTTTTCATCGACATCACCTGGACGACGTTCACAAATCTTATATTCGATATGAATATTGTTAGCTTCTTCAAAAGCTTTGACGAGTTCGAGGACGGATGTACCTTTACCAGTACCTAAGTTATAGATCACTAAGCCTGGTTTCTCGGCAAGTTTCTTTAAAGCACATAAATGTCCAATCGCTAAATCGACAACGTGAATATAGTCACGAACACCTGTGCCATCAACCGTTTTATAATCATTACCATAGACATTTAAGAATGGGCGTTTACCAACTGCCACTTGTGTAATATATGGCATTAAGTTATTTGGAATACCTGTTGGGTCTTCACCGATTCTACCACTTCTATGTGCACCAATTGGGTTGAAGTATCTCAAGATGGCAATATTTGCTGTTGGCACTTCTTTAGCGAAATCTTTAAGTAAATATTCGATATCTAATTTTGTTTGTCCATATGGATTAGTGCAGCCACCAACCTTGTCGTCTTCCTTTAATGGGACATGATCAGGGACGCCATATACTGTCGCGGAAGAGGAGAAGACTAAATTATTCACTCCATATTCCTTCATGAGTTTTAAAATAACCTTTGTGCCACCGACATTATTCTTTTCATAAAGTTCTGGGAATTTGACGGACTCGGCAACGGATTTTAATCCTGCAAAGTGAATGATATCTGTAACTTTTTCGGCTTCAAAAACCTTTCTCATCGCTGCTTCATCTTGGATATCAGCGAAGTAAAATCTTGGTCTTTTGCCAGTGATTTCTTCAATTCTATCTAAAACAACTGGCTTTGAATTTGAATAGTTATCTAATATTGCAACATCGTAGCCCGCATTTAAAAGTTCAACAACTGTATGGGAACCGATATAGCCAGTTCCACCTGTCACTAAAATAGCCATTGATAATGCTCCTTATTAATATAGACCTTTTTTGTAATAGCCTTTTTCCACTAAGTCAGCTAAAGCTTTAACGACTTGTGGTTTATCTTCTTTATAAGTCACGCCGAACCATTGAGATGGAGTTTGAAGGACTTTCACAGTCGCTCTACCTTCATGGACCAATTCATCGACAACAGTTGGAATTAAGAATTCTGCTTTTAAGTTAGAGATATTGTCCTTTAACCAAATTGGGAATTTTCTTCTGAGTTCATCGATTAAACCTTTAGAGAAGGCGAATAAGTTCATGGAAACTAATGCATCTTCACCGACTTCAAAGCTATCGCCTTTTTCAAGTGGGGTGCAAACAATCTTGCCTTCAGCATTTCTTTCAATAGAAGACTCGATTAATTTTTCTAAGTAACCTTCTTTATTAGCGAATAAGACACCTCTTTTCACAGAGCCATTTTCAGTCATTGTGTTAGAGACTTTGAAAGCGACGTTTGCGTATTCTTCTTTGTTCGCATTCTTTAAGTAATCGTAAGCGACTTTATATGTTTCTTGTCCGTAGAAGTCATCGCCATTGATGATGATGAAGTTGTCATTGATTAAATCACGGGCGGCATAAATCGCATGCGCTGTACCCCATGGTTTTACTCTACCTTCTGGACATTTAAAGCCTTCTGGTAAATCGTTTAAATCTTGGAAAGCGTATTCCACTTTAATAATCTTTTCAACGCGTTTTCCAATGCTTTCTTTGAATTCCTTGTAGAAATCCTTTTTGATGATGAAAATGACGGAATCAAATCCAGCCTTTTTCGCATCATGAACGGAGTAGTCTAATAAAAAATTATTAGCTTCATCCATTGGTTCCATTTGTTTTAGGCCACCAAATCTAGAACCCATTCCGGCCGCTAAAATAACTAGTTGCATGTTAAAATCTCCTGCAAATGAAATTATATCACTTACAGGAGTATTCTTCTATATAAGAATCTCTTATTGTTTTAGGTTACAATTCTTTAGCAACTCTCAAGGCGACTTCAAAAGCTTGAATTTGAAGAACGAGCTCTGAGTCTCCACCAAAATCAACTCTTTCCCACTTTTCTAATCCATCGAGGGAATCAGCAGAGAAAAGGATATGGTAATTATCGATATCATAATAACGAGCCACTGCTTCAACACCACTCACTTCCATCTCCACAGCCAAGCAGCCCTCTTCTTTATGTTTGTTAACTTTATTAACTGTTTCCATATAGATTCCATCAGTCGTCCAGATAGGACCAGCAACAAACGGAATATTGGTCTTGCTTAATATTTGCTCAACTTTAGAATGATTTCTCACATCAACATAGTCACTTGGAGCCATATAGTGATAGGAAATGCCTTCATCTCGATAGGAGGAAGTTGGAACGATAATCTTTCCTCTGCAGGCTTCCTCATTAAGAACACCACAGCTACCGAAATAAATGAATTTATGACTTCCAGTAACGACACTGACTTCTTTCATAATAATAGAAGCAACAGTCGCCCCTATTCCGCTGCAATAGACTTGAAATACCTTGCCTTCATATTCAAATGAATAAACATCTTGAAATCCGTTAGTAGTCTTATAGCTGCAAGTTTTTTTCGCACCATATTTTTCTATGGCATAATCAACAACTTTTTGTTTGAATGTCACTATTGTGACAACATCATTACGTTCCACCTCACCATAAAAACCTTCTGCGGTGATAAATGGTTTGGAATTTGGATCAAAACTATTTGTAATCATATTATTCCCGCCTTATTTAATAAGTTCTAAGAATGTCGCTTCATCAAGAACTGTAATTCCTAATGCGTTTGCCTTATCTAATTTACTTCCTGCTTCAACACCAGCGATCACCACGTCAGTAGCTTTTGAAACACTGCCAGTGACTTTTGCGCCTAAATCTTCAAGCAAGGCTGTCGCTTCTTTTCTACCATAGCTTGATAAAGTACCAGTTAAAACAACTGTCTTGCCTGAGAAATATGAATTGCCTGCCGCAACAGTACTACCATGATATTCAAAATTCACATTATGGTATCTTAATCTTTCAATCAAAGCGATGTTATTTTCATCAGAAAACCAGTTAACGATGCTTTGGGCAACAATTGGGCCCACATCAGCGATTTCCATGAGCTGTTCATAACCCGCACCTTTTAAAGCATCCAAAGTATAATACTTCTTCGCGAGAGTCTTGGCCATCTTCTCGCCGACTTCTTTAATGCCGAGGCCAAACAATAATCTCTCTAAAGAATTGGTCTTAGACTTATCTATGGCATTTAATAAATTATCGATTGATTTATCTTTCCAACCATCGAGTTCAATGATTTCCTGACGGTGTTCATATAATAGGTATAAATCAGAAATATCTTTAATAAAGCCTTGGTTAAACAATTGTTCACTGACTTTATCACCAAGTCCTTCAATATCCATCGCATCTTTGCTTGCATAGTGAATAATGCTTTCCACCTTACGGGCATCACAGTGAGGGTTTGGACAGAAATGCATCGCATCTTTTCTGATTAATGGAGTGCCACACACCGGGCAAACTGTCGCCATCACAACTGGTCTTTCTTCCCCAGTTCTTCTTTCTTTAACCGGTCTCACCACTTCAGGAATGACATCACCAGCTTTTCTTAATACAACATAATCGCCAATCATCAACCCTTTTTCCATCATGAAGTCTTCGTTGTGAAGGGTCGCTCTTTGGACTAAACTACCTGCCACTCTAACCGGTTCAAGAACAGCATTAGGAGTAATCTTTCCTGTGCGCCCAACAGTGTAGATGACATCAGTTAATTTTGTTACCACTTCTTCTGGTGGAAATTTGTAAGCAATTGCCCATCGTGGGGTCTTTGCTGTATAACCTAATTTATCGTATAAGTTCATATCATCAACCTTGATGACAATACCATCGATGTCGTAATCAAGATTTGGTCTTTTCTCTGCATATTCATCGATGTATTTAAGAACTTCATCAATGCCTTTACAAAGCCTTCTTTCTTTATTAGTTTTAAAACCTAATTTATCCGCCATATTAAGAGCTTCTGAATGATAACGAATACCAAAATCACTCGCATTCACGAAGTAGTACCAGAAGGCATCTAAGTTACGGCTAGCGGCAATTGAACTATCGAGTTGACGAACGCTTCCTGCTGCCGCATTTCTCGCATTAGCAAATAATGGTTCACCGGTGTTTTGACGCTCTTTATTGAGTTTTTGCAGTGTTTTTTTGCTCATAAACACTTCACCACGAATTTCAAAATCACCTTCTAAATCAATGTGAGAAGGAATGGATTTAATGGTGATGACATTGCTTGTAACATCTTCACCAACAGAGCCGTCTCCACGAGTGACCGCATACTGTAAATTCTGGTTATAGATAAGCGACATACCAAGCCCATCAATCTTTAGTTCTGCCATGTAAATGATATCATCAATACCTGTGATATCTTTGACACGACGATCGAAGTTTCTTAAGTCTTCTTCATTAAAAGCATTGGCTAAGGAAAGCATCATTCTTTTATGAGGAATCTTCTTGAATTCATCTTGAACAATACCGCCAACTCTTTGGGTAGGTGAAAGAGGGTTTACTAAATCTGGATGTTCCTTTTCTAGAAGCATCAATTCTTGCATCAATCTATCAAATTCTGCATCGCTGACAGAAGGGTTATCCAAGACATAATATTCGTAAGTATATTTTTCAATTAAATCGGTTAATTGTTTTGCTCTTTCTTTGTAGTCCATTATTTGTTCCCCTTTGTTAATGCTGGGTGGTTGCCGAGAAGAGATTTATCGCCATGCTCTTCAAAGTGCACTTTGATAATGCCATCTCCATCAACACTGATGACAACACCTGTTCCTAAAGTGCGGTGAATGACAACATCCCCGACTTCCCATTTATCAACACCATTTGTTGTTGGTTGAGTAACCACTGGTTTTGGTTTTTCTTCTTTTTTACGATCGTTGACGAAGAATGGTTCATCATCATTAGAATAATAATCATCATCAAAGTGGTATGATTTGCGGAATGAAGTTGGTTCTTCTTTAATAACCGCATTGCCGCTTTCCGCAAAGAACTGTGAAGGTACTAATGAACCATTAGAAACATAGGAGAATCCACTAGCGCAGCTCATAAATAATAGTTGTTTTGCTCTTGTCATCGCAACATACGCTAATCTTCTCTCTTCTTCAATGCCTTTATATCCGGATTCATTCAGTGCGCGTGCGTTAGGGAACACCATATCATTAAGTCTCACAATAAAGACAACAGGGAATTCCAAACCCTTCGCAGTGTGAACAGTCATCATCGTCACAAAATCACCGTCGATATATTCATCTTGGGCTGATACTAAGGCAATATTCTGTAAATATTCATCAAAGGTTGATTCAGGATTATTCCTTAAATATCTTCTTAAATCAGCAAATAAAGCTTTGACGTTTTCTAATCTTTCATCTCCATCTTCTTCTTTAGTTAAAGATTCATAATATCCAATGGTAGAAAGCATATCTTCAAGTGTTTTAGAAAATACCTCTTCGTTTTCGTTAATCTTGTCGCGTGTGATTTCAATATTTTTAATTAATGACTTAAGAGTGGTCACAACGCGTGGTGATAATTTGCTATTACTGTCAATATCAACGATGTAATCATAAAGGGATTGGTGAGCTTCATAGGCTTCTTTTTTAAGTAAGGCGACAGAAGTTTCACCTACTCCTCTTTTTGGAACGTTAATAATTCTTTCAAAAGAGACATCATCTTTTTGGTTGACGATTAAGTGGAAATAGGCAAGGACATCTTTAATTTCTTTACGTTGATAGAATTTCACACCGCCAAAGATGCGGTAAGGTATTCCTCTTTCCACAAAAGCGGCTTCAAATTCCATCGTGATATAGTTAGAACGATAAAGAATCACAATATCGTTATATGAATAATGCTTAACATCGTGAAGGAACTGCACTTGACGAGCGACATAACTAGCTTCAGCGTTGATGCTTTGACATGGTTTAATCGTGATATCTTCACCTGGGTTATTCTCTGTGTATAGATCCTTTTCTACCCTGAATTTATTATGCGAAATAAGCTTGTTCGCACTATTTAAAATCTTCTGTGTAGAACGATAATTTCGATCGAGAATAATAGTATTTATCGTAGGATAATTCTTATCGAGGTTTAGGATGATGTTTTGATTCGCCCCTCTCCAAGTATAAATAGTTTGGTCAGGATCGCCGACAACATATAAACAAGTTGAAGGTTTGCTCAATAATCTGAGCAGTTTATATTCCACATCATTAGTGTCTTGGAATTCATCGACCAAGATATGGTCAATCTTTCTTTGCCACTTATTTCTAATCTCAGGATAATTCTCTAAAATATAATTCGTTTTCATCAGCAAATCGTCGAAATCTAATGCAAACATCGCATTTTTTCTTTCCTCATATAAAGTGTAGATTTCGAGACAGTCTTTTTCGCCATAGAACTTTTCATTTACGATATTGATATCTTCTGGTAAAAGTTCCTTTAATTTATTGTTAGATATATAACTAGCAGCTTTTTTAAGCACTGGATCGCTTTTCTTATATGAAAGAGAGGCACCGATATCCTTAATGATTTTCATCTGGTCTTCTTCATCAAGAATAGTAAATGATGAAGGATAATTTAATACCGATATTTCAATGCGTAAAAACATCGCTGCAAAGGAGTGAAAAGTTTTGATTGTTAAATCCTTTTCTGCACCTGGAACAAGCTTTACAATACGGCTTTTCATTTCAGCCGCAACTTTATTGGTAAAAGTAATTGCTAGAATACTCCACGGTTTCACTTTTAGTTCATCGATAAGGTAAGCGATTCTATATGTTAGGACTCTTGTTTTTCCACTTCCTGCGCCTGCGATAATGCAGTTATTTTGAAAAGAGGTCGTCACCGCCTCATATTGTCTTTCGTTTAATTCTTCACGTAAATTCATATTAAAAATATATTATCAAAAGATAATATTTTCTTCAATATGATATCGGGTCAACTGCGATAATGCGACAACTCTTCTTCTATATAAATATTCTTAATAATATTCTTTTCAATTCTTCCGTTTTTAATAAGTACTAGCTGAGGTGTTACCATCACAAATATGTCATCGACATTATTTGAACCTATCGTTTGATTGATCTCTTGATAGGTATAATTATGCGGAATTGATTCAGTGGCATAAATAAAATAGAATTCGAGATAACCTTTTAAAGCGAAATCAATCACTTCATTTTTAATCTCACTGCAACTATGACAAGTTTCCTGATAAAAATAAACAAAATGGTCTTTATCACTGATGGAAAAAGATTGGTCATATGTAATCTTCAAATGTTCGATCTCGGAATAATCGTGCTCTGGATATCCTTGTGAGGATGAACTGCTATTATCACCTGCACATGAGGTAAGCAATAAGATAGGTAATAAAGATAAATATTTCAATGCCATATACTTATATATACCTTAAAAACTCAGTTTTGTTTCATTTTTTTTGAAATTTTTTTAAAATTTTATTAGATATGTTTAAAAAGAGAGAAACTTTAACACAAAATATTGCCTATATGGGATTGATGGCTGCAATCAATGTCATCTTTGTTCTCCTCACTTATTTTGTTCCTTTTCTCATCTTTCTTCTCGTTTTTGTCTTACCGCTTACAAGTGTCGTTGTCACCATCTTTTGTCAGAAGAAATACATCCCGATTTATGTGCTTGCCACTATCGGGCTTTGTCTCATCGCCACTATCAATAATTTTTCTGACACTTTGTTCTATGTAATACCGGCTTTGATATCTGGTGTTGTTTTTGGTTTATTGCTGGAAAAGAAAATACCACCAGTATGGATCATTTTTGTATCAAGTTTACTGACAACTGGTTTATCTTATGCTTTTGTTCCATTAATCGAATTAATCTATAACCAAAACATCATTAATGTCTTTCTAACCATCTTTAAAGTTAATGATTTTCAATATATTTACTACATGGTCCCTTGTTTTATTTATTTAATTTCATTAATTCAATCAATATTATCTTATATATTTATTAGATCAGAACTCCCAAAACTTGGAATTGTTGTTTCTGATGAAACGAGATTTCCCCCTCTCCTCATCGCCTCTGCAATAACCCTTATTCTCATCGGTATTTCAATCCCATTATTCCCAGAATTGTCTTATCTATTTTCAATGTGGTTAATCTATTTTTCATGCTATATCCTCATCAACTTATTACTTCTCAAAAAGACTTATATTTATGTGGTTTTAGGATTATCTGTCATTGTTACTTTTGTCCTCTTTGGAACTTTGTTTAAATCCATTCCAAATCCTTTTGGATTTCTCCTTATCGATTCTTTATTCCTTCTTATTATTTGTCTCGGAATAGTTGATAACTATTTAATTACAAATAGACATAAGGTAGAATAATAGCATGCTGACAGATATTTTAAAGAAATGTGGAAGAGGGGTTTTGTATATTATTACATTACCAATTCTTCTCGTGGTTCTATCCATTTACGCTGTTATTGGGGTTATCCAATTCTTTTATGTTGGCATTAAATCAATCTGGTATTTTTTCACAGGCAGAAATCTCTTTGGCGAATTCCCCGAAGATGTTAAAGCTCGTGAAATATTAGAGGGTAAAGAAGTTACCAACATCAATATTGTTAATGAACCAGTTGAAACTCCTACTCCTTCTCAGCCATACATCACCACTCCACAACCATATATCACTAAACCTGAAGATGATAATAATGGGGTCACGATTATATCAAGCGAGGATGAAGAGAAATGAACATCTTAATATCATTATCTGAAACCGATAAGAGAGTGATATTTGTCCTCCTCCTTTTAATCATCGTTACTTTGGTCATTTTTGGTTATATCGGTTTACTCATTACTCGCGTGATGAGATGGCAAGGTAAGAGAGTGGACAATTATACCCACGATGTCGTCGTTACTAAAGTAATCAACAACAAGAAAGATTTTGTGAGATACGCTAATAAAAAGAACTGGGTGTGGTTCTTCAAACAAGCTTGGAAGCCATTAACTATCATTCTTATCGCCTTCTTATTCTTAGTCATTAGAAACGCAATTGCTAGAGATTGGAATTATAACCTCTTTGACCATAAAAAAACAGGGTTTGGAACCCTGCTCTTCGTCTGGGATTTTGCTGATCCAAATATCTATAAAGAATTCTTTGGAATTCGTTTAATCGCTGATTGGCCACCACTTATTAATACCCCTCACTGGGAATGGGATGCTTGGGTCAGCTATTTATTCGTCCCTGCTGTCTTCATCGGAAGCATTTGGTATCTTATCGCTTTACAGTGTGTTGTCGCTAGAACGATTCGTATTTGGCAGCTCAAGCACAGTATTTTTGATAAGTCACTTGATAATTATAATCAAAATAATCCACAGAATAATCAACCGTTAAACCAACAGCCAAACAATATAAATAATATCAATCCAAATCAACCAAATGGTTTAAACCAATAAGGTGACTTGGAAAATGATATAAGCCACTAATAAAAGATCAATAACTAAGAAAAGACCGCCAAGTCTTTTTTTCATGACGTCTTTTCTCGTCTTTTCAAACTCTTGATAATATTGATCGTTTTCGTTCATAACTAATATTTAATCGCGTTACTTGTTCTTGGATATGGTTGAACGTCACGAATGTTTTGCATACCAGTGACATACATTAATAAACGGTCAAATCCAATACCGAAACCGGAATGGACACAACCACCATATCGACGTGTATCTAAATACCATTCAAGACCTTCAGTAATACCTAAAGAATCCATCTTGGCTTTAAGTAAATCATATCTCTCTTCTCTTTGGCTACCACCGACGAGTTCACCAACTGCAGGAACGAGTAAGTCAACAGCTGCGACAGTCTTTCCATCATCGTTTTGACGCATATAGAACGCTTTGATATCTTTTGGATAATCTGTTAAAAATACTGGACCTTTGACGATCTTTTCAGTGATATAACGTTCGTGTTCACTTTGTAAATCCATTCCCCATTCAATGTTTGGATTCTCAAATTTCACGCCATCTTTAACAGCTTGTTTCAATAATTCAATACCTTCTGTATATGGCATTCTTTTGAATTCAGAATTACGAACGTGATTTAGTCTTTCAAGTAAAGTATTGTCGATCATGGAATTGAAGAATTTCATTTCTTCTGGGCATGCTTCCATGACATAATCGATGCAGTATTTAACACATTCTTCAATGATGTTCATGTTATCGTTTAAATCGCAGAAAGCCATCTCTGGTTCAACCATCCAGAATTCACTTGCGTGTCTCACTGTGTTACTTCTTTCTGCACGGAAAGTAGGACCAAATGTATAGACATCTCTAAAGGCTAATGCAAATGGTTCAACGTGGAGTTGACCAGTCACAGTTAAGTTGACTCTATGGCCATAGAAGTCTTCTGGACTCTTGCTATCATGAGCGATAACATCAAAGACGTTGCCAGCACCTTCGCCATCATTAGTAGTGATTAATGGAGTGTGGATATATAAGAAGCCTCTTTCTTGAAAGAATTCATGAATCGCGAATGATAAAACGCTTCTCACACGGAAGACCGCTTGGAAGGTATTCGCACGTGGACGTAGGTGCGCGATATCTCTAAGGAATTCAAAGGAATGTCTTTTCTTTTGAAGTGGATAATCCTCATCACAAGTACCGCACACTGTGCATTCGTTAACAAATACTTCAAATGGTTGTTTATTACCCGGAGTAAGTCTTAGTTCACCAGTCACTTCAATAGCAAAGCCAGTACCTAATGAAGATAACGTTTGATAATCCTTGCTATCTTTTGAATAGACGAGCTGAACATTCTTAAAATATGTGCCGTCATTGAATTCAACGAAACCGATTGATCCATTATCACGATTGGTTCTCACCCAACCTTGTAATGTTACTTCTTTTAATGTGTTAAGCTCTTCTTGGTCACCACTTGTGACGATGTCATAGAGCTCAAAATCTGAATATAATTGTTTTTCCATGGTCATAACCTCCCAATCATTATTACATACTAAGCAATGAAATCATAATAAGATTTCAGAATTTCATATAATCTTGTATTTCCCAGTTTGGATCTACAGAAATTGTTAATGGGGCAACTACCCCTCTTTGAAATAATTTTTCACCAACTTTAGCGATCATCGCTGCATTATCAGTCGTACACCAAAGAGGAGGTATCACTAATTTAATTTGTAGTTTTTCCATTAATTTAGTCATCTCACTTCTTAAATATGAATTAGCGGAAACCCCACCCGCGAGAATCACTTCATTAATTTCATATCTTTCACAAGCTTTCTTCACCCTATCTAAGATTTGGCCCACCGCCACATCTTGGAAGCTTTTAGCCATATCTTTGATATTGATCTCTTGTCCATTCTGTTCATATTTATGGACGAGATTAATGACGCTAGTCTTTAAACCAGAATAAGAAAAGTCTAACGTATCTTCACCTTTAAGAGGAATAGGCAAGTCATAAGTGTGATTACCTTCTTTTGCTAATCTATCAATCACCACTCCACCTGGATAAGGAAGGCCCATGCATCTAGCAACTTTATCAAAGGATTCACCGACAGCATCATCACGAGTTGAGGAGATGATTTCAAACTGTAAATGATCTTTCATCAAAACTAATTCAGTATTGCCACCTGAGACCACGACTGCAAGCATTGGGAAAGAGAATTCATCAACGAACTCATTAGCGTAGATATGGCCCGCTAAGTGGTGAACAGGGATAAGTGGTTTATCATAGACCATCGCTAAGGTCTTAGCGGCTTGCATACCAACGTGAAGAGCGCCGATTAAGCCCGGTCCACGGGTGATGGCAAAGGCATCTATTTCATCTAAAGTGACATTGGATTTTTCTAAAGCTTCTTTAATCACATACCCAATGTTTTCACAGTGAAGTCTGGAAGCGATTTCTGGCATTACTCCACCATATTTTGCATGGACATCAATTTGGCTAGAAACAATGTTCGCTAAAAGATTTCCCTGCTCAATAATTGCCACAGATGTTTCATCACAACTCGATTCAATTGCTAGTATCTTAGCCATCAATATCCACCCCTCTCATCATATAGATTGCATCCTCACCATTTGAGTAATATTTTTCTTTAACTAATGTTTCTTTAAAACCATGCTTTTTATAAAAATTAATGGCGATTTGATTAGATTTTCTAACTTCTAACGTTAAATTTTGCACGCGTTTTGCATAGCAGTCGTTAATGATTTCATCCATCAACGCGGAGCCTAATTGTCTTCTTCTAATACCTGGATGAACAGCGATTTGGCAGATGGTTGCTGAGTCGAAAGTTTGCCAATAATCAGAGAAGCCAACCACCTGTTTAGCAGTCCCTTCCGCGCTGAGTTCGATAACCCATAAATTTGCATATTGGTTGTCCATTTCATTAAGAAAATTCTCTTTGCTCCACGGAGCTACAAAACAGAGATTCTCAATCTCCATAACCGCGGGTAAATCCCTCTCTTCCATCTTTCTTATTTCCACATTGATAAATTGCATAATTAGCCTTTCATGTAAATAGGTTTGACGGCGAGAGGTTCATCTGCTTTTTCTAGATAAGGAATAAGCGAAAAAGCTTCTCGAGCGATACTTCCAACATTATCATTCATTTCTAAATACTCTAATTCACCTTTAACGATATAGTCAGGATGAGCGGAGATATATTCTTTCACTTTATCATTGGTCATCGTTTGATCAGGTTCAATCACCTTATGGCCTTGATAGACTGCAAAATAGCTTCTCCCGCTTCTAGCGTTCATCAAACAAATTGTTGGCTTATCGCCTTCTTTCAATATTTGTAATGAACTAACAGGATATAAAGGAATGTTTAAAGAAAGAGATAATATCTTCGCGGTTGTTAAAGCGATACGAATGCCTGTATAAGAACCAGGACCAATTCCCACTATCACCGCACTTATCTCTTTTTGAGAAAGATGAATATTTTCTAATAAAGTTTTAAGTTCAGGAATCATCTTCTCAGATTGACACTGCCAAGCAGGGTAAGAAACATAATCGATAAGATGGTCGCTATCTGCTAAACCAACTGTTAAATATGTCGCTGATGAATCTAAAATAACGTAAAGCATCTTATAACCCCTTTACAGTAATCTCGCGAAGGTTTTCTCCAAGATTGGAGATATTCACTTCGATATATTTTTCAGGTAATAATTCTGGAATATACATTGGCCATTCAATAAACGTATAGCCTTTTTCATATCCAATATATTCATCAAGACCGATATTGTGGTCCATGTTTTCTAAGCGATAAGCATCGATATGAATTAAAGATTTCTCACCTAAATATAACTTCATGATGTTAAAGGTTGGTGACGCCACCTTCTCTTTAATTCCTAAAGCAGATGCAACACCTTGCACAAAAGTAGTCTTTCCTGCTCCTAAATCTCCTGTGAGAGCGATGACGCTTCCTAAAGGAATCTTTTTGATTAAGTCGCTAGCAAAAAGACGCGTTTCATCTTGACCGTGTGAAATAAAAGTAATCATTAATTATTAACCATTTCTAAGAATTTATTGTAATAGATGAGGACTTGATTCTCATCAAAAGGAAATTGATGGTTTTCCATCATTTTCATTACCACGTCTGTTTGATAATGAAGCACTGTATCGAGGTCTTCACCATATTGATATCTTTGCTTATGATTCGCATATTCTTTTTCATCTAAAAGACGAACTTGGTTATCTGCGAATAATTTCGTATCTAGATCGTAGTCGATATATTTGATGGATGAACCATGAATAATCGTTGGAGAAGCGATGTTGCAGTAGAAACTAACCCCACCTTGCTTCATCATGCAAATAACGTTCCACCATTCTTTTTTGGAGAAGATGGTAACAGCTGGTTCTTTCGTAAACCAACGACGTCCATTGCTCTCAGTAACTTTTGCTCTTTTTGTCGCGACTACCACATAATCGTCATTGTTATCGAGCACTAAACCACGATCCCAAAAACGATGGAGTGAACCATCGTGTTTAAACGACATAATTGAAATCCAACGACCAACAAGACCCATATTACTTATTGATTAATCTTTCTGCATCCAAAACCGCTAATAAGTGGTTTTTGAAAATAAATTGTGGCTCATCATCAAATGGCTTATCGAATGGGACTGAAACCACAGGATCATCATAGCTGAGATATACTCCAGTATGACCTGCCCATAAAACGACATTTAAGTTAAAGAGGTGACCCTCTACCTTTATTTTCTTTAATTCAGAGAGATATTTAGCAGGAATATCTTTAGAAAAATCACTTCCCTCAGGACCATAGATTACTAAATTATCTTCATTACGAAGTTCCACTAAATCATCGATATCAGTAGGTAAATCGTTTTGTTTTTCTGCTCTGAAGTTGATGATATAACGTCCTTCAAAGTGAAGAGTGTTTTGGAGTTCGATGTGTTTTCCAATAAAGGAAACCGCTTTCATTCTCTTTTTGCCTTCTTCTTTAACAGAGTATAAAGCGAGTTCACCACAAGAGAATCCTTGTCCTAAATATAAGCCTTTAACGATATTACGGGAACCGATATCAACTGAATTCTTATAAACTCTTTCAAGATTAAGTTCAGTAATGGAATATTTTTGGTTGAGATCAACTTTAACATCTTGGAATTCAGTATTGTTATAGATATCTCGATCGATTCTTGTCGTCACAAAACGAATATATTCCTTAGATTGTCTTGGGAATTTATTTTTAGTGAGCACAGAGAAGATGATTAATCCCACAAGCGCAACACCAGCAAGAGAATAACCGACAATCTTGCTCCAATCTTGGTTGACCATGAGAAGAGCCATTGAGCCAATGACGACTAAAACGACAACACCCATTAAGATGTTGCTTGTTCTTCTGCTCTTTGTATAAACCTTATATAATTCTTGACGTTTTTCTTCAATTTCTTCCTTAAGAGGTTTGTCCTCAGGGGTCAATTTTTCAATATCAACAATATCAGGGAGAAGAGCTTTATTGTTTGTTCTATTATTTACTTTTTTCTCTTCTGTGGCAGTTTTATTTTCTTCAGCATTCTCAGTTTTATTTTCTTCTAATTTCTTTTCTTCGTTTTCCATGTAAACCTCCTACCTATGGTAGTTTATTAAATAAGCATTAACAAAAATACCTATTTGGTTTACTATATCACAAATTCTCACTAAGTGAGAGATAATATATACAATTATTTACTTTTTTAAAGATAATTTGTTGAGTGGATATAAAAGGATTACTAGGACTGCACCGACTGCGACAAATGATGGACCCATATAAGTTAGTTGATAAATTAAAGAGCCTCCAAAGTCTAAACCATAGATGAGGATGCCAGATATCGTTGAAGCTAAAGTACGTAAAGACATCGCAAGCAATGTAGCTAATAACAAATATAGGTAATTACGCCAGTTGATCTTTTCTTGATTGATGATGAACTTTCTAAATAAGCCCACCACTGCAAGAGAACCAAAGCCTAATAAATAATCAAGTGGATAAGTGATAAATCCATAACCATCTAAGAAGCAACTCACCAAACCAAAGACGATACCGGAAGCAATTAATCCTCTGAAGAAACCTTTTCTTAATGCGAGAAGAATTAAAGGTAACATAACGAGGGAAACAGATCCGCCATTCGCTACAACTTTGAGCTTAAAAATCGGTAAATCAAGCACGAATGCAAAAGAGACAAATATTGCGATTTCTGCAATGTCGCGGATATCGAGTTTATTGTTGTCAAAAATATATCTCGTCACATTGATTGCAGCAGCAAGAGAACAAATAGAAACCACTATAGGAGCAACCGATAAAGAGAAACCGCTACAACTAACAGCAGCTTTACAAATTGGTTTACTCGCGGCAAAGAGAATAGTACTGGCGATGAAAAAGAGCGATGAAACTGGAGCAACCCATTTGCTTTTATCTAAGAAAAAGAGAAGAATCGTAGAACAAAAATATAGGCCAAATGCAACAAAAATAGTGGCAAAAACCCCGTTAACTTGAAAATTCTGCACTGTTTCTATAACGCTATATCGCGTTCCATCAATAATTAGATATGGAGCGAACAAACACGCTACACCTACTAAAGCGATAAGCAAATAAATAACATAATTTAGTCTTTTCATAAAAATAGCCTCCTACATAGGAAGCAATGAAAACTGTTTCCTACGCCAGCATTATCTGGATCAGGTTTGGTCGACCCACTCTAGGGTCCTCTCAGCCTGGTTGAACCAAGCTCCCAAATACATTATACATTTCTAGAAAAAATTGAAAAGAATTATCTACTCCATTTTATCGGCGTTAATCCGTTTTGCACCAAATAAGCATTGCTCTTCAGGAAGTGGCCATTACCAAACCAATCGCCATGATTTGCCGCGAGTGGAGAAGGATGACAACATTCTAAAATGAGATGGGCTGGGTTATGAAGATAACGCTTTAATTTTCTTGCTGGACCACCCCAAAGAAGAAACACCATTGGACGATATTGTTTGTCTAAGACAGTGAGAACATCTTCTAAAAAGAGATGATATTGCTCTGTATTATGACTCATCGGTTGATGGGCTCTAACTGTAAGAATTGAGTTTAATAAGAGAACGCCTTGTTTAGCTAAATAGGTCAAATCACCATTTGTCATATCCATTTTTTCACCCGTTTCTCTTTCAATCTCCTTATAGATGTTCACTAATGAAGGAGGTACTTTAATTCCTTTAGGAACAGAGAAAGATAAACCCATGGCTTGTCCAGGTTCATGGTATGGATCTTGTCCCACTATTACGATTTTCACATCATTTAAAGGTGTGAGTTTAAATGCATTAAACATTTTATCGCGTGGAGGATAGATGACATTATTCGTATATTCGACATTCAAAAAATGATTCAACTCATCGCTATACTGCTTATGGGCGACCTCATTAAAGAATTCTTTCCATGTCTTTGCAATTTTTTCCATAGCAATATCATAACATATCACCAGATACAAAGTATCAAAACATATGAAAGAATTTTATTTTTCGCGCATAAGATATATAATGCAAGAGTCAATATGAATATCATTTACTTCACAACATCCCAAGAAAACAACGACTACAATGAGTATCTAAAGGCATGGCCATATCCAATTAATGCTTCTACTCAGCTCATTCATAATCGTTTGATTAGATCATTGTCTTTATATCATCATGTCGATGTTGTTTCAGTGAGGCCTTTTTCTAAACAAGATTGTTTAGTAAAAACACTGATTAGAAGCGAAAGAATCACTAACCGCATCCACTGGCATTATTTAAGTATTCGCCGCACCAGCATTGGGCGTTTCTCTTTCATGTGGGCACAAACAGAAAAAGTTCTCAGAAATGTCGATAAGAATTCAATCATCATCACCGATACAATAAATTCAAATGTTTTCCATCTCGCTTCCTATGCGGCAAAAAGAAAACGCATGCCACTTATTGGAGTGTGTACAAACTCTCCATCAAATATCACTGGCACAAATAGAAGCTATGCTTTATCCGTTTTAAAATTAGCCAAGAAACTTGATGGCACTATCGCCTTAACTCCAGCCCTTAACGACTTATTCAATGAAAACGGCAAACCGTCCATCATCATTGAAGGACTCGTAGAAGATAGACTTCCACTACCTTGTGAAAATAAATACGGGAAATATCTATTCTATTCAGGCTCATTGTATGAAAAATATGGAATCTATAATCTCATTCAAGCTTTTAATGAATTAGAACTTCCTGATTATAAATTATTAATATGTGGTCACCACGAAGGAAAAACATTCCTTGAAGCGATCAGAAGAAAGAAAAACATCCGTTATCTCGGAGCGTTGACTAACCAAGAATGCATTCAGTTCCAACAAAACGCTGTCGCAAATATCAATCCACGACCATTTAACGAGGACCTCGATAGATTCACAGTTCCTGGCAAATGTTTTGAATACCTCAATTCCTCTCGCCCAATGATATCGACCAAATCCTCAAGATTAATTAAAGTCTTCCAAGAGGATGCCATATGGATGAAAACAGGCTCTGTGGAAGATATCAAAGAAGCTATTAATACCCTTCTTGCGTTAAGCAAAGAAGACCAAGATTATCTCGGAAAAAAAGCGCATGAACATGCGCAGAATGAATATTCTCTTTCTAATGTCGGATTAAAATTACAGGACTTCTTAAAGGCATTTTTTAAGAAGAACTGATTCTATTTCACCAACAACAGTGTTGATTTGATAATGTTTAAGGAAATATTCGTAATTGTTATTTCCTTTTGTTTCTATTTCTTTTTTACTGGCAGAAGCTGCTTTTGAGATAGCGAAAACGAGATCATCAACATTATCTTTGAGGATGTATCCACCGCCTGTTTCTTTTAGTACTTCTTCTCCATCGCCTTCAATGACTGCGATAATCGGTTTCTTTTGTGACATCATAAAGATCAATTTATCGTCAATAGCGCGACCCTTATAACCTTTATTTGTTAAAGAATAATAGCAGGCATCCGCATTAGTAAAGCAGTTAGGGATATCCGCGAGTGGTTTATCTCCATGAAGGATGATACGTTCATCAAGATGGTTATTATTAATCTGTTCAAGTAAATCCTTGCTAAATTTCCCCTTGCCAATGATGTGGAAATAAATATCTTTACGCGCGACTTTATTCATCGCTTCTGGAAGAATGCTTAAAATGTGAGTTTTATCAACATCCCCATAGAAAACGATATTAAATCCTTTTTTATAAATATATGGATTAACAATACCTTCTTCAATTAGTGGAGTGTGAGGGATATAAGTCATACTTAATTTCTTAATCTTTAAAACCTTCCTCACATATTCTTCATAGACTGGTGAAGGAATGATAAGTCCATCGGTTTTACGATACGTATGACGGGAATAAAAATAAAGGAATAAATAGTTTGGAGAATATTTAAAAGTAAACCTTCTATTTAATGCATCGTCAGGAGAGAATTCCACGACATGCGCGATATGAGGAACCTTATGAAGTTTCTTATAAAGATTACCTGCGGATATATTGGAAACAGGCGAATAACAATATGTATAGACGACATCAAATTTCTCTTTAGTCTTTTTCACCCATTTACGAGCGTTCTTATAGAACGTGTAATCATTCATCACTAATGAATGACGTGAATTGCGGCGAGGGAAGACATCAACGCGGTGAATTCTAATTCCATTAGAAAGCTCATATGACATGTTCTGATAGCCAGGTAAAATATAACCTAACGCAAAACTTGGTTTCGCGGTGAGAACAGTAACATTATGCCCACGTTTAAATAGACCTTCCGCAATCTTATTAACGACGGTCTTTTCAGGATAATAACTACGAGTAATAATGAGAATCTTCATAATGCTAATTTTATCAAATTATAATATATAAACAACTACATAAGTGGCCAAGTATGAGTCAATGTGTAGACAATGCAAAATATCACAAATATCGTTAAGTCCACTAGTAAGGAAAGGATGAATGGATATCTAATTTTTCTTGATCTGATAATGACATCATCAGGAACTGGAGAAGTAACGATATCGTTTTTATGTTTATAAGATAGGATGATGAAATCACCCACTAAATAGGCAAGTAAACCATTGATTGCCGTAAATATCGCAAAGAGGAGAGGATAAGCAAAATTAGTGACCCCTGCTAATCGGCAAAAGAGATGAATGAGGAATGGTAGTCCAACAGTAATCACAATATCAATGATGAGGATAAGGAGTAATTTTTTATCAGTAAAAACATTTTTCATATACTTTAGTATAATCTTCAAGAAACAAGAAAAAAAGAGGATACCCTCTTAATTCTCATTTTGGTGGAGCTGCGGATGAGCTGCCCATCCGGTCCAGAAATGGTTCTTCAATAACATCTACAGCTTAGATGAAATGAGTAATTTAATATAGAATCGTTATTCATCAAGTCCATCTATACGAGACTTACTAAACTTCGGTAAGAGTAACAAGTCCACTCTCCGTCCCTATTCTTTTGTTATGACACCTGACCCAAGCGTGAAAGAAGAAAACCTTGGGAGATGCTCTGCCCCTACAATGGTAGGGAACCCTATATCGGGTAGACTAAGCTAAGCAGAGTTGTTGAGGGCGGTTAGCTCTCATATAACTGTTGTCAGTTATTTTGTTTTTGGTTTAAGGTTACCAACCGCTGCAGTTAAAGCCTAACACATTCCTGTCGAAACTATTTCAACCCCATGTTAAGTGCTTTGTTATCGTACCAAAAAATAAATTATTTGTAAAATAAAAATATATTTCATAGAATATATAGGCATATGAGACAGAATACTAAATACAATTTAAAAAACATCTTCGGCAGCACAATCAGCAATCAATGCGCGATTGATGCCGCTAGAACTCTCCCATGGTGGAGTTCACTTATCGTCCTATTATTAGGCGTTTTGTTACCAATCATCCCTCTTGTGGTGGTTGTCGCTAACACACATGGTTCAAATTACATCAGCAACTTGAATTATGGTTTAGACAGAGATTTAACTTCTTTGACCGTTAAACTTCATAACGAGAAAAAAGAATTTAAAGTCGATGATCAAAAAATGCTCCATTACTACGATAATGGAACAGAACAACTTCCAAACACTGAACAAGACCTCACTCCAATCGCGACTTACACGAATACTTCTGAGAACCAATACGAATTAAACATCTTCTACACTCGTCGTGAAGTCGGTGATACTCCAAACCTCGATGATATCTATAATCACGCAAGAGGTTTAAAATACGTCAAAGGCACTATTACTCCTAAGACTGATACTGATAAAGATGAAGATTGCTACATCCCATCATTTATCATCTTCCATTCAAAGGGTATTATCACTGCCTTATTCAAACACAATTCCATCACTGCTGTCAGTTCCTATTCTGGTGACTGGGCATGCACTGAATCCAATAAAGACCTCATCACTAGAATGTTAACTGTTCCAGGTCAAGAGATTCCAACCGAAGTTAAATCCCTTGAATATATCAACGGTGTCTTCACTAACTATAAGGCTTTATATGATGAATGCTACATCACTTCTATTAATAGAATGTATCTCTTAAACACCACTGTTTATTTCGGTGTCTATCTCGGATTAGTCTTACTTCTCGGCTTATTAATCTTCGCTTTAACAAGAGGCAAAAACAATCCAAACCGTTACCTCAAGTGGTATCAATGTCAATTCATTATGTATTGGTCCTGTTTTGCACCAGGATTATTAGCAATGGTCTTTGGCTTCTTGCTCGCACAATATGCGATGATGTTCTTCATCGTCTTCATGGGTCTCCGTGCGATGTGGATGTCCATGAGACAATTATCAGCCAATTATCAAACAGCGGCTTAATCGCCGTAATCACTACCGCGTGACTTATCCTCAACATAAATTTGTAAAGGATCAGTGATATCGGTTATTTCTAAAAATATAAAAGAATCATCGACCTCTGTCTGAGGGAAATCAAATGTCCCCACATAAACGACACGTCGATTTTTTTTCGCCACTTCAACAATGCGGTTAATAATTCTTTGGTAATCATCCTCACTCACTCTCTCTTTAAAGCCTTGGAGATGAGTATAGAAAATCGGTTCAACATAAAAGATAGAACCATCATCGAGTTCATAGACATTAGCGAATGGATTAGCCGTATCGTTAAGTTGTTTTAATGAAGAGAATTCTGGTTGTATCATTTGTGGTATACCTCGTTATTTAAAATTTTATAGGCTCGGTAAATTTGTTCAAGAATAATTAATCTGGTCATGCCATGGAGGAATGTCATCTTGCTTAAAGAAATGGCGTCATTCGCGCGCTTTTTAACTTCATCTGATAAACCATAACTTCCCCCGATAGCAAATGTTATATAACTACCAGAATATTGGCTTTTTGCGTCTAAAAACTCCGCAAATTCCTCGCTTTTCATCTCTTTTTTATTTAGATCAAGATTGATGAGATAGTCTCCGTCTTTTAAAAGTTTTAAGATGGATTCTCCTTCTTTCTTTTTCGCGATTTCAATCTCTTCTTTGCTCTTTTCGTTATGGATTGGTTGATCTTTAATTTCGACGATTTCAACATCCGCGAATCGCGATATTTTTTTAAGGTAATCATTGATCCCGAGTTCTAAATATTTATCTTTAATTTTGCCGACGGCGATAATTCTAATTCTCATCTAAATTACCTCCCTCCATACAATTCCATTGAGGCGCGCATCTAATATGATATCTGTCAAATATTAAGCCACAATAACTAAAGACATTACGATACGCTTCAAGGGCTAATTCTGGGGTATTAGCCTCTTCAGAAAGATGGGCCAATATTACTTCTTTAGTTTTATTTCCCACGATCTTACTTGCCGCGAAAGCACTATCTTCATTGCAGAGGTGCCCATGATCACTTAAGATTCTCATCTTGAGATTCATCGGACGGTTCGTATGCATTAATCTCGCTACATCATGATTGCTTTCAATCATTAAATAATCAGGGTTAACTAATAATGGAAGAGCAGCCTCAACAAATACACCTGAATCGGTGAAATAAACGAATTTTTCATCCTCGCTTTCAATGACATAACCACACGGTTTCTTTGCATCATGGCTAGTTGGGAAAGGGGTGATTTTTAAATTCTTTATAGTGAAGGGCTGATAATATTCAACGCGATTAGATAAAGAACCAGGTAATGTTCCTTCTGTTGCGTACATGATTTTCGGCGAAAAAGATTTCAAACCATTGATATGATCTGAATGTTCATGTGTATATATCACTCCATCAACATCTTTGATGGTTTTATTTAATAGCTGCAAACCTTCTTTTACTCTAATAAGAGGAAGACCTAAATCAATTAAAATAGTCGTTCCATGAGAAAATAATATAGTCGCGTTCCCTTTGGAACCACTACCAACGATTACATAGTGCATTATTCTGTTCCAAAATTCTCGTCGTAAGCTTCCACCCAGCTTGGCGGTGGTTCTTCGATACGACCAAAAGCTTTATAAAAGAAGAAACCTTTTGTTTTGGTCGCACCATTACGGTTCTTCGCAATATTTATTTCAAGATATGAAGCTTCACCTGGAAGACCAGAGGCTTTTTCTCTATCCATATCCATCTTTGTTGGAGAGTCATTATTATCTTTACCGTTTTTCTTACTCTTTGCATTTTGATAATAATCGTCACGATAAAGGAAGAAGACTAAGTCTGCGTCTTGTTCAATCGCACCTGATTCTCTTAAGTCAGAAAGAAGCGGTCTCTTATTATCACGTCTTTCAACGTCTCTTTGTAACTGACAAAGAACGACGATTGGAATCTTTAATTCACCAGCAAGGTTTCTTAAACCAACAGATAATTTACGAACCTCATCTTGACGGTTATCTTTTGAACTCATTCTAGAAGAAGAACCGATGATACCGATGTGGTCAACGATGATCATTCCTAAATCAGGACGAGTGGTCGCTAATTTACGGGATTTAGCCATAATGTCATTAAGAGTAATACCTCTAGTGTCATCGATATAAATGCTTGCTTCAGAAATGGAATTGATTGCGTTAGTGACATTTAGTCTTTCATTATCAGTTAATCTATTCGCGAAGATGTTTCCTAAAGAAACACTGCTTTCCATCGCGATCAATCTTTGGAAAAGCTTCTCTTTATCCATTTCTAATGAGAAGATGCCAACTGCACATTTACCACGCGTCGCTGTACGATATGCGAGGTTTAAAGCGAAAGCAGTCTTACCCATACCAGGACGACCACCGATAACTGTCATCGTGCTTCTTTGTAAGCCTTGTGTAATTTCATCTAGCGATGGATAACCAGTGGTAATGCCCACTAAACGAGAATCATCTTCGTTAGGACGATTGATCTTTTCTCTCATCCTCCCCGCCATATCACCAACTGATTCAAAATCAGATACTTTTCTACGGGCGATAGATTCGCGGAAATTAGATTCGCTCTCGATAATAAAATCATTGATGTTATCAATATCTTCGGTGCGATATTCATCATCAATCTTGCGGATTGTGGTTAACATATTTCTTAAAACTGATTGGTCTAAAACAGCTTTAATATAAAACTCTAAGGCACCTAAGGACACCATTGAGTCTGAACATTCTTTTAAATATGGGACACCACCGATATTTTCAAGCTCTTTCATATTGATGAGTTCATCGGTGACTGTGATGGAGTCAACCACCCCATGCTTATTGTTTAATATATTGATCATCGCTCTAAAGATGAGACGATTTTTGCCAGAATAAAAGTCCTCTTCAACAAGAGATGTTGTCACATAGTTAGCGGCTTCTCTATTGATGAGAGCCGAACCAATGACCGCCTTTTCAGCGTCGATATTATATGGGAGTTCGGTCGCAATCTTTTTGGCCATATCAACCCTCCTCGCCGACGACATGAACTTTGACAATACCGATTACACCTTTATGGAGTTCAACTTTTAAATTGTAGTATCCAAGGGAGTCGAGTGGTCCTTTGTCAATAAACTTTCTCTTATCGATTTCATATCCATATTTTGCTAATAATTCATCGCAGATTTGTTTGAGGGAAACAGAACCAAAAGTACGGCCTTCTTTTCCCACTTTTAAACTTGCTGTCACTTCAACACCTTTCAATTTTTCAACGAGTTCTTTTGCAGCAATTCTCGCATTTTCTTCAGCAATTCTCGCATTTTCTTTTTGATTTTCTAAAATCTCAACACTCTTCTTGCTGACCTTAACCGCTAACTTTTTAGGAAAGAGAAAGTTATTTGCGTAACCATCAGAAACATTGACAGTTTGTTGTTTTTTTCCAACACCTTTAACATCTTGTAATAATATGACTTCCATTATTCTTTCCTCCCTTTGTTGTCCGCTCTCGCGTCATCAAGATAAGTCTCTAATATATCTAGTAATTTTTGTTCAACTGCTTCAATGGTCATGCCATCAAACACCGCAGCAGCAGATGTGAAGTGACCGCCACCACCCATCTTTTCAGCGATGATTTGGACGTTGATCATGCCATCACTTCTAAACGACATACGCACGCTCGTTGGGCTTGTTTGCGCAAAAACGATTGAACAGTGAATACCCTTCATTGTTAAGCATGTATTCGCAGCTTTCGCAATAGTTGCCGCGTCGCATATCATACGGCTATCACCATGCGCATATACAACACCATATTGTGGAGTTTTAACATCAGCGATGAGTTGATTGACTGTGCGATATTCTTCAAAGTCATCTTTTAATAAGTCGTCACTGATCGCGTTATCCGCACCAAATTCTTTAAGGATAGAAGCGGCTTCAAATGTTCTGACACCAGTTTGTTTACTCTTGAAATAGGAAGTATCAAGGAAGATACCAGCGAGCATGATAGTCGCATAAGTTGGTGGAATCTCAATACGAGGTGAGATAGAAGAGAATCTAATGAATTCAGTGATGATTTCACTAGCAGAAGAGGCTGATGAGTCGATGTGGTTAAACACAGGCGCATCGATATAATCTTCAGCACGTCTATGGTGGTCAATAACGACAACCTTCACCGCTTTTTCTAATAATATTGGATCCATAACCATTGCTGGAGTATGGACGTCCACGACTACAACAATCATATCTGGAGTTAAGCTAGATTGAGCTTCGCCTGGAGAGATGATGATGTTTTGTAGTTCATCTTTAGAGAATTGTGTTAACAAAGCTCCTCTAGTTTTATTTTCAGTAATTTTGAAATCGACAACAATACGGCAGGAGATATCCAATCTTTCACAGATGGCTTTAATACCTAAGCATGCGCCTAAGGCATCCATATCCATATCCTTATGACCCATGACTAAGACTTTAGGAGCAACTTTAATTAAGCTGATTAAAGAGTCAGCAAGAACTCTAGTCTTAACTCTGTTACGAGTCTCTTGAGCTTTGCTCTTACCACCAAAGAATTCCATATCATGGCCATAAGCGGAAACAACGACTTGGTCACCACCACGAGACATCGCGATATCAAGAGCGGAAGCTGCCATTTCGTTAAGTTTAACGACATCAGGGAAACCGTGTGCGATGCCAATGGATAAAGTAAGAGGAGTTTCTTCTTCTCGGGAAATATCTCTAGCAATATCCAAAATGGAGAAGCGATTCTTCTGCATTTGGGTAAAGCTTTCATAGTTACAGAGCAATAAGTAAGTATCGTCTCTATGACGTCTTAATAAGATGCCATATTCTTTACAGTAATTGAAAATTGAGTTTTTAAGTTTGGTGACAACGTCGTTGAAGTCATCTTCTGCACGGATGACATCTGCGAAGTTATCAATAGACAAAAGACCAACGACAGGCGCTTGTTCTCTTGAATATTTGTAGATGCTTTCTAATTCAGTTGTATCTTTAAAGATCCATAAGCCCGCTTCTGAAATGTATTTCACTTCATAGTTACGGCTATTGATAACGATCTTTTCAATCGTATTAGAAGCGGCAGATTTTAAATCCACTAACGATGGATATACAGTTAAGATGTTTTCATCGACAATTTCAATATGACGATCTTTGAAAAGATCACTGGTCCAAAGAATGACATCGTTCTCATCGGTAACAACTAGACCAATCATCGCAAAGCGATAAGCTTCTTGAACATCGTTACCAACGATCTGTGCAGCATTTAAGTCACTCTTATTACGGATAGCGTTAACTCTAATAATCACTATCCAAAGGAACATCGCATTAAGGAACAAGAGAACTACAAATCCTAATGCCACATAATTAACACTGACATATTCTCTAGCATTAAAGAAGTTTGGGAAATAAATAATAGAAAAAGCTGCCACCAAAGCAATTTGAATGGTAATGATGATAAAGGCAACTATTCTAATAATTCTTAAACTTTTCGCCATAGTTATTATATTATACTCAATAATTCTTTATTATTGTAGGGAGTTTGTTTAAAAATAATATGCTAATTTTACAAATTGCACTTTAAAAGTGCTTTTGTAATTCTTTATATATTGGACAATATTAACTATTTTATATGCTTATGCAAAGCATAAAGATAAAAATTATATTATTTTAAACTATCAACATATTGTTGGGTAAATACTTCCACTGCAGGAGTAGCTTCTCCGTTAAAATCGAAGAGGGTTTCATTCGCCCAATCGTTATCCGCAATCGTTGGTTCTAATCCACAGTAAATCTGTCCTGCTGGTTTAGCCCAGCCACTATCAGGCAAAAGGATCCAACATGGTTCCCAATAAAAAGCGTATTCAACACCATTATCAACACAAAGCTTTAATAATCTTTTTAAATATTCAACTTGTCCTTCTTTAGTTATTGGGTAAGGAATTCTTCCATCAGGATTGAGAGGTTGGAATTCCTCTTCTGTTCTATTCGCGTATTCGCAGTGATGACCTGGCACTAACGATTCAGCGTATTCATATCCCATTTCTACAAGCCATATTTCTTTATGGTATTTAGCTTTTAATTTCCTCACATTATCGAATAAACGTGGAAGACCACCATGCCAATATGGATAATATGATTCACCAATGACATCAAAGTCGTTAAAATACTTTGTCAAATTAGCAAAGTACCAATCCTGAACATCATTGTTTCCAGAATTTTCTAAATGAACAACAATCTTTGCATTAGGATAAACTTCTTTAACCGCATTTCTTCCAGTTTTTAATAAAGTAGCTAATCCTTGAAATCCACCACCATTTTCTTCGCTATATTCGACATCTAACTTTCCAAATGGAAAGAGCATACCGTTAGTAATCTCATTACCAATTTGGGCAGCAAAGACATCAATATCGTGTTCTTTTAACGCTAATAATGTCTCTTTTGTGTAATTGGACAATTCTTCTATAATTTGATGATAGTTTTTATCTTCCCAAGCCTTAGGAACTCTTTGTCTAGAGGGGTCGACATAAAAATCGCTGTAATGGAAGTCAAGAAGGATACTCATTCCTGCTTCTTTCGCTCTTAACGCCATCTTTATCGTGGCTTTTAAATCGTTCGTACCACCCCCATATGGATTGCCTTCTTCATCATATGGATCATGCCAAATTCTTAATCTCAATGATTTGATGTTTGAGTGATAGGAAAAGAAGTTGTATGGATCAACCTTTTCTCCGTGATAAGTAAAAACAGGGTTCTGTTTTTCGAATTCATTTAATGTTGATAAATCGACGCCTAATTTCATAAAAATACTCCGTTACGATAATTATATCGTATTCTTATTAGTCAAACACGCATAAGTAAATTAATAATTGAAAATGTGAGATTTCTCTATAAAAATAAAGGTGTACGCATAATACCCGCGTAAGGAGACATTGTTATGGCGATTGGTGAGAAAAAAGGTGGCGGCACTTGGTGGAAAGTGTTGCTTGGAGTATTAGGAGGATTTTTCCTCGGCATTGGAGCAGTTGCAGGTGGTGCAGCAATAGCAGGCGCTGTTGTTCCAGCCAAAACATTTCTCGGTGGAGAAGAAAATGCCAATAAATATCTCACAAAAGAATTCCAAGAGAAAACAATTTTGCAAATCGTTCAAGAAGCCATGGGTGGAAAACTTAAATTCGACACTATTGGCGATTTAAACAACATCACCCCAATGGTCGGTGAATATATTACCGGGGTTAAAAACTCTCTTAATGGCATTGGTACCGAACTCACAAATGAAGATATGTATAAATGGCCACTTGCCACTTTATCAGATAGCATCATTGGAGCGGTTAAAGATGCAAAGCTCATTAGAGTTTTAAGCAAGGATAATCTCCAATATCCTGACCCTGTTATCAAATATCTTTCTTATGAAACATACCCAGAAGGACATGAATCCGCTGGTGAATACGTCTGGGCAAAAGACGAGAATGGCAATTATATTTACGATGAAAATAACGAGCATGTTTTAGTCAATCTACGTCTAAAAGACATGCTTGATGATGCAAACTTCATCCAAAGAAAAGTTGACTCCATGAGAATTAAAATGCTTTTCACTGAAGGTGATATCGCTAACTCATCATTATTAACAGCGATTAAAGATAAATCCGTTAGACAACTTGCCCAAAACGGTGCTTTTGATGATGTGAAAATCAGTGCGGTCTTTAAAGTTGAAGAAACTAGTCCACAAATCTTAAAAACATTCGTAGCAAAAGAAGTCACCATCGGTGGTATGAGTAATGCAATCAACAATCTTAAAATCGACGAAGTGATGGAAATCGATGATTCAAGCCCAGCCATCTTAAAAACATTTAAAGATAAGGGTGTCACTGTTAATGGTATGAGTGACGCGATCGATGACCTCAAACTCGGTGAAGTGATGGACTTAAAAAAAGGCGACCTCCTTTATAAATTAAGAAATGATAAAATCGACGAGCTCAAAAATGTTGATGAAAAGCTCACTGTTGATGATGTATTCCCAGATCGTTCCGATATGAAATTCATCAAATATCTCCCTGGTGATACAGTGATTAAAGACATCGGTACAGAAGTTAATAACATCAAACTAATTGAAGCGTTCGAAGATAACATCTTTAGTGGTGAAGGTAGCACCCTTAATTCCACTTGGAAATATATGTTAATCGAAGATGGTGAAGATTGGATTGCTGGTAACCCAACAAAAGATTCCAATCCATTCGCATCATATAAATGTAAAGATTATACAGTCGGTGGAGATGGCGTTGATCCAAATCCAAAAGGTATCAATGCCTTAATCGATAACATGAGCGCGAATATGTCTAGAGCCTCTCTCAGTCAGCTCAACACTGATAAGATTGTTGAATTAGAAGATGACTTCTTAACTAGAGACTTAGGCGCGTGGAAAGCTCTTGTTCCAGAGATTGCCGCTAACCCAGATAAAGTTAAGTTCGGTGACCTCACACTTAAAGAATTATCCGCGGTTGTCACAGCTGCAACAGCAAGTATTTAACACCTATAAAGGCAACCAAAAAACGCCTACCTTCGTTGGTAGACGTTTTAATTTATCTTAATTACTTAATGATTTTGTAATAACCGTCTCTTCTTGGACGAGGAGTTGGATTTTCACAATCTGGATATCCAAGAGCGATAGAAGACACTCCTACGAGTTCTTCGGTAATACCCCACTTCTCTAATAAAGCTTTGCCTTCGATAGTTGAGAATATTTCTTTTGGACGATTCATCCACACACTGCCTAAACCTAAGGCATGAGCGGCATTTAACATATTCGTGGTGACTGCCGCGGCATCAAGAGTGCCAAGGAAATCGCTGATAGCAATCTTAGTATAAAAAACTATGATCACTGTTGGAGCCCCATAGAAAGGAACACTGTTCTGTTCAATACCATGAGATACCTCAATGCGTAATTGGTATAGTTCTTCAATATCTTCTTTCTTTTGAAGAGTTAAGATGAATGGGGATTGAAATCCCATTGCTGTAGGTGCATAAGTACCTGCTTCAATAACAGCTTTTAACTCATCATCTTTAATCTGTTCGTTTTTGAATTTACGAATTGAACGACGAGTCTTTAACATCTCTAATGCATCCATGCTATACCTCCAAAAATTAACTAGAATTATCAATTAATAAAATAATTATAACTCATATAAATATATGGGGCACAATTTTTTAACCGGTGTAACAAAAAGGCAATTATTATAACATCATTTTTGAAAACCACATCGTATGTCCATCTTCTTTATATGCGATGAATCCATTTCTCTCTAATACATTTTGTGATTTGAAATTAGAGCACAAAGTATCCGCGAAAACTATGCAAACTCCGTGTTTTTTGCCAAATTCTAATAATAATCCTAAAGCATCAGTCATATAGCCGTGACCTTCATACTGAGGACTCATTCCATATCCCACTTCTGTCGCTCCGTGGTTAGGAAGTCTTTTATAATATATTGTTCCAATCACAGTATTTGTCTCTTTTAAAACAATGAGTTGATCGACTGCAAGAGGATATTCTTCAGGATGTTCAACAAGCCTATTTTTTATTTTATGTAGATAGTCAGGAGAAGGATTTAAAAACTCTCCTCCATCATTGATTAACCCATATTTATTATGAAAAGATTCGTCACTTTCTAATAGTGAGTCAATAATCCCTAAATCAACAGGAACCAACATTAATCTGTCATTTTCAATAATCGGATTCATAACATTTTCATTATAACGAAAAAGCCATCTTGCGATGACTTAATTTCTTTTATTAACGAGCGTTAGCTCCTTTAACTTGACCGTTTTGCCAACCCCACCCTGGGTGATCACCAACTCCACCATCCTTAATCAAAGCTGTTGGGATTGGTCTAACGAAATATAAGATATTAGAGTCTTTACTTTTAGCACGCTCTTTATACCATTCATTAATAACATCTTGACCTTTGTCTGTTGTGGTATGGAATTCGCCCATATAGTCATCATGAGATTCACCCCAAGAAACACAGTTTTCAGCAGGTAAGCCGTACCAACCTGGTTGAGCAGTAACTGCATAGAACCATGCATCATTGATATATTGATAATAACCACGTCCTGCGTCACCTGGAGAAATGATTTCACCATATGACCAGATTTTAGCTTTATAAGTATCAGAGGCGTAATCTATGACTTTCCCCAATGTCTTTTCCCAGAAATCTGAGCCACATCCGCCGCCATCGTTTTTGGTTTCAATATGTTTCGCAGCATCGAATCTAAAACCAGTAACACCGCAGTCAACTAAAGTTTTTAGGAATTTATAGACAGATCCCTGTACCTTGCTATTAGCGGTATTTAAATCCTTACCAAAAGCATCGCTCTTCACAATTCCTGCCACATTAGAAGAGTCATAAGGAACTTTGCCGTTTGGATTATGAAGTGTTTCTGTGTAATTATCGTATATTTCTGGAGAGAACTGTTTAACTTGTGGATTAAGGCCACCATTGCCAGTTCCATCTGCTAAGTGATTAACGATAACATCAACAATGATTCTAATGCCCTTTTCAGAAGCAGCCTCACATAAAGCAGTTAATTCAGAAGCACCATCACTAGTAGAGAATAAGATATTGGAAGTGCTATTACCTAAACATAAACCAACTGGTTGGTAGAATCTCCACCAAGTTTCATGAGTATCTTCATATGATTCATAGTAGTCTTTAACAGGTTGCAATGGAGAAGTTTGAATCGCGTTAAATCCTTGAGCTTTAATCGCATCAAGATTTGCTAATATTGTCGCGATTGGCCAATCAAAAGCATGGAGGATATTTTGACCTTTTGTAGCAAATTCAGCTTTACCACTTTCATACCATTGACCAACAGTGTATTTGCCGTCGCTATTCTTATCTCCTAAATAGAAAGCATTTTTATCAGCTTTAATTGTGGTACCAGCAATATCTACAGTTTGTTCAGATCCGTTATTGAAAATAATAGAAGTATAACTTGATAACCCTGAGATTTCATAAACCTTTTCACCATATTCATTGGTCTTTAAATATGTCATTGGAACTCCAGGCCAATCTGCATTTCTAATAGTATTTGTAGCCCAAGCGTATGCATTAACATTCGCCCAACCTTTATTGCTAGAGAAGTATAGCTTGTCAGGGAGATTTGCTGTTGATGGTTTTAACTCTTTTGTGAATGTTGCGGTATAAATAGCGTCATCAATTACTTTATCAATGCCAGGTGTCCAACCCGCAAATGTGTATTTATATTTGCTGTCTGATGCTTTGGTTGGTGTCACACCATTATAAGTTGGTGTAGTTCCATAGGCGACATTGCTATCAGTTTCTAAAACAGTGCCATCGGCATTCTTCCAAGTAATCGTATATTTAGTTGTCTTGTCGTATTTATAGTACTGGGCTTTATAAGTTGCATCCCCTGTAACATTCGTAACCTTTGGATCCCATCCAGAGAAGGAATAAGAATATCGTTCAGATTCACTCTTGGTTGGAATATCACCATAATCTGGAGTTTTGCCATATTCTAAAGAATCAGTTCTTAAAACTGTGCCGTCATCATCTTTCCAAGTAATGGTATATTTTCTAGCAGCAGAAGAATATGTTGCTTTATATGTTGCGTCTTGAGTAATTGGAACAATCTCAGGCTCCCAACATTTGAAAGTATAAACAATTTCAGCGGTAGGATCTTTAGTTGGAGTGCCACCAGAATAAGATGGTGTTTCACCTAATAAATAATCGTCTTGAACAAGAAGTGTCTCGTCGTCATCATTTAACCAAGTCACTGTGTATTTTTGAATAACTTGTGATGAACTTGAGGATTCTTCGCTAGATGATTGTTCTTCCGATGAACTTGAAGATTCTAAACTAGATGATTCTTCGCTAGATGATTGTTCTTCCGATGAACTTGAAGGCTCTAAGCTTGAAGATTGTTCACTAGATGAACTATAAGAATAATCACTGCTTGAATACTCTTCAGAGGAAGAACTATCAACGTCACTTGAAGAAGACTCTCTTTGTGATGATGAAGGACTAGATGAACTAGTTGCTGATGTTGTTGCTTCTTGAGATGTAGAACTTGGCGCTGCTGAGCTACTATCCTGAGTGACTCCGCATGAAGAAATGGACAACAAAGAAAGAATTGCGAATAAAATATAATTACGTGTTTTCATATATCTTATTTTGACACTGATTAGAGGAAAATAGAAAACTATTTTTTGAATTGTTGTATAAATGGTATGATATCAATATCAACAAATGAAAATATTCAAACAGTTAATAATCATTATTGGCATTACTTTGATTGGCAATCTTTTGTCATACCTACTTAGCCTCATCCATGTGGGCTTTCCAGGAGCGATTATCGGTTTAATCCTTTTATTTATTTTATTATTAGTAAAAGTTATCAAAGAGGATGATGTTAATCTCACCGCCTCTTTCTTCATCGATAACATGGGAATATTCTTTGTCCCAGCGACTATCGCTATTCTTAATCATCTACAAATCATCAGCGAGAACTGGTGGAGATTCATCGTCATCATTCTCGTCGCTTTTGTTGTTTCGTTTACCGCCACTTATTACGCGGCAAAGTTAACATTGTACCTACAAGATAAATATGGAAGGAGGAAACAAAAAGATGTTTGATATATTGACCTCCCCACTATTCTACCTATTCTTCACTATTCTTATTTATTTCTTGTTTGCTCTTTTATTAAGGAAAACCAAATTACCAATCTTTAATCCACTTCTATGGACGATTATCTTTATCATTGGTTATCTCTTGCTCATCATCTTCTGGGGACACGGGCAAATCGATGAAGCTGGAATTGAAAAAGAAGTCGACAAATATCAAAGATCAACAGTGATACTCGATATGATGCTTTCACCAGTGACAGTGGCCCTAGCAGTACCTCTATATATCAATAGACATTTAGTAAAGGAGAACTGGTTAGTGATATTAGTTGCGACAATTGTCGGCGTTGCCTCTTCTTTCTTGACTGTCTACCTACTTAGCCTTGCTCTTAATCTTGATAAGTCAATTATGTTAGCTATCCTCCCACGCGGAGTGACCACCGCCATTGCTAAAGAAGCCGCGGCAATCATGGGTGTCAGCGTGGAACTTCCAATCACTGTTAGCATGGTTGTTATTACTGGAGTTGTCGGTGCCACATTAGGCCCAATTCTCTTTAAGTTATTTAGAACAAAAGACGAGGATGATTTATTGATTGGCTTATCTCTTGGAAGTGCCTCTCACGCGGTAGGAACTTCAAAAGCATTTTCCTATTCCCAAAGAGCGGGAAGTATCGCCTCTGTTTCCATCATCACTAACGGCTTATTAACCGTGATAGTTTCTTTAATTATTTCTGTGTTTGTAAAATAGAATTAACCGCGAATAATCCAGAGGTAATAGCAAACCTTAAATTATATCCGCCACATATTCCATCTACATTAAGAGATTCGCCTAAAATGTAGGTGTTTTTTTCATTTTTAAGCGCAAAACCCTCATTAATTTGATTTAATATAACTCCGCCAACCGTTACCTGAGCGTCCTTAAAATCATATAAAGAAGAGACATTAAAATACTCGTTTGAAACCATCTTAACAATCTTCTTATTTAGCTCTATATCGATAATATCTTTGCCGCTCAAATTATGTTTTTTGATGAGATAATCTGCATAGTTTTCTCTAAACAAAGATAGCAATGTTTCTTCTACGCTTTTACCAATGAAATCATTGAGTAAATCACGGGGTAATCCAACGCTGATTTGGAAGTCATTTATATCCGCATTTTCTATAATCATTTTACGTGAGATAAGGCTAAAAAGATTTAATACTGGAATCCCTGATAAACCATCTTTTTTAAACATCACTTCTCCGTAATAAACCTTAACAATATTCTTCTTATACCAGAGGGTGATAGAAGCTTCAAATCTAGTGCCGAATAAAGCATTAACATTCTCTTTAACTTTAACCGGACATAATCCAGGATATAGCTTGCTTACTTTAATATGATGTGATTCAAATAACTGTTTAGTTCCTTTATTAAGACCGCCTATTCCGAGCAAGAGATAGTCGGCCTCTACTATTTGTTCATTTAGTTTAATAACGATCTTATTATCAACGTATTCATAATCAATCATCTCATCATATATAACTTTGATACCGAGCTTATTGATTTGATGATAAAGATTCTTCACCACTTGCGGGGCAGATTCATGGATTGGGTAATAACCATAATCCTTAATCGTCTTTGTCATAATCCCCACTTCTTCTAAAATCTCTAAATATCTTTTAAGAGGAATCTCTTTATACATACTTTCAAGCATCTTAATAGCAGAGGCATTATAGACGTAAGGATCGTCTCTATTTGGAGCAATATTGCATTTACCTCCACCAGTCATCGCTAATTTCTTGCCAAGTTTCTTTTCTTTTTCAACAATAGTCACATCAAAAGAAGGATCCAATTTCTTTAGATAAATTGAAGCGACAAGAGAGGAAGCTCCTCCACCGATAAACACTGCTTTTTTCATCAATGAATATATTAGCATATTTAATATTAAGATATTACATGATTAGTTATAGTGTGCTATTATTAGGCGAGCTAAATAGCCCAGATTGGAATTATAATTATGGAAAACAGCGTCACCATTATTGCCGAAAGAAAAACTGGAAAAACCAGTTTTAAAAGTTCAGGATACGGCGTTCTTACATCACTATTGATTTTTGGAGTTGACTTAATATTCTTCATCACTAGACCAGCCTTATGGAACCGCATCATTCTCATCGTCAGTGCAGTCTTCCTCGGTCTTGGTTTATTGTTCTTATGGTTCTCATATTCATCCTATAAATCAAATAAGAAAAGAGCGGGCACCCCACTTCTCACCTATGATAAAAGCGACTGCTCATTTGGTTTTGTGGACATCTATGCTAACGAAGAAAAGAAATTCAGTAGAGATATCGTCCTAAGAGTGGATATCAACCCAGATAATGATGAAGCCCACCTCGTCTATTTAAAAGGCGAAAAAGAGAAGACAATCTTCATCGGTTATTCCTATAAAGGAAGCGAAGAAACAATCAATAACAAAATCAAAGAATTTAAGTAAAAGATATCACCCGCGTGGTGATATTTTTTGTTATAATTATTCTAATGGAAATAGCAAACAAAAATGTCCTCATCACTGGTGTTTCCGGCGGGATTGGTTTTGAGATTGCTAAGAAGTTTATTATCGAAGGCTATCAAGTCATTGGCCTAGATATCAATCCTCCAAAAGAAGATTTAGATGGTTTAACTTATATAAAGACAGATGTCACAAAAGAAAAAGAAGTAATCTCTGCTTTTAACTTTGTTAAAGAAAAAAGCTTAACTTTTTCTAATATCATCTCTGCCGCGGGTATATATAATCTCAACTCCCTCATCGAAATGAACGAAGAAGAATTCATCCGCATCTTTGATATCAACGTCTTCTCCTTATATCGCGTCAACAAGATTTTCCTCCCTTTGTTAGATAAAGGTGGGAAGATATTCATGATTTCTTCTGAACTTGCTCCGCTTGACCCATTACCGTTCACTGGCATATATGGCATCAGCAAATCGCTCGTTGAAAAATACGCCTATTCATTAAGAATGGAATTACAACTTCTCGATTATAAAGTTATCGTTATTCGTCCAGGCGCAATTGATACTGGCCTATTAAATGTGTCTCAAGATAAGTTAGATAAATTCGTCAAACAAACTGAACATTATAAGACCAATTCTACAAGATTTAAGAAGATTGTGGATTCGGTAGAGAATAAGAAAATCGCTCCTAGTAAGATTGCTAATCTCATCTATAAAGTTAGCAACAAAAAAAGACCTAAATACGTCTATAAGATTAACCGTAATAAATTATTGATATTACTAAGCATTCTTCCAAAAAGAACGCAGAACTATATCATTAGAAAAATACTTCAATAATTATTTCGCTTTTTTAAGTTCCTTGCTGCGATTAACGCAGGCATCATAACAACTAGAAATGGCTTCCTCAAAGCCTTTTTCTTTTAAAGCGTTTAATCCGGCGATGGTTGATCCCCCTGGGCTACAGACAGAATCGATCAATTCATCTAGCGGTTTATCACTATTAAGCGCGAGCTCACATGAACCGATTATCGCGTTTAACGCCATCTCTTTTGCTTTATCTTTATCAATACCGTGCTCCACTGCTTTATCGACAAAGGCTTTCACAAATTCAAAGATATAGGCAGGCATGCTCCCTTGAAGAGGGATTGATTTATCGATATCTTCTTCGTTAACAACAAGACATATGCCAATAGAAGAGAATATCTTTATCACTTCATCAATCTCTTTATGATCAAAAGCAACTGTCGTCACCCCTTTACCAATTACGCTAGGTGTATTTGGCATCGCTCTAGCGATATAAGCATTCTTAAAAACTGATTTCAAATAGGTAATATCTTTACCAGGAGCAAGAGAGATGATGACTTTATTTGAGAAATCGATCCCTTTTACTTTTGTTAATACTTCATCATATTTTTGAGGTTCAATCGCAAGGATAATAATTTTCGAACTATCCATCAAATCATATTCATCTTTATGGAGGTTTATATGAAAAAGGAGGCCTTTTTGCTGTGTTTTTTCACTAGGTGCATAAAAACCAATATTCTCACTTCGATATAAATTCTTCGTTAAGATTCCTTCCAAGATCGAAGAACCCATTTTGCCTAAACCAAGAAATCCAACATCGTTCATAAACAACACCCAATACCTATTAATATAAATATAACAAAAGGGTGATGACTAGCACCACCCTAATGATAATGAATAATATCGTTTATTCTTCTTTCTCTTTGACGAGTTTAATCTCAGGAATGAAGTAACTAACTGCGAGTAAGATGATTGCCACGCCGATGAAAACGAAGCAAGTGATAGTCGCGTTAATCGCGGAATAGAATTCTGCTGGATAGTCCATTGGGATTAAAGCATCGCCGAGGAAGTTTGCTCTATCGCTGATGGCGAGAATGAAGGCAGCTGTTAATGAAGCACCCGCTAAGATGGAGACGAATGGTCCAACTTTTGGAAGCTTATATTCAACGGCAACAACACCTGCAATCACAAGTCCACCAAGAAGGGCGAAGACGAGAGGTAAAGCACTATAGCTTTTCCCTGCGAGATATCCACTAGTCGCTGTAACGATGAAGATGATGCCACCAACAATCGCCAAGATACTAGCAAGACATTTGATGATATTATTGACTGTTAATAATTTCTTGAAGTCCATTGATTAGTCCTCCTTTTTCTTGCCCACTAAAGTGAAGGCAACAGCGAGAATGAGACTTGCGCCAGCCAATGTCGCAGTCACTGGAATTGCGACTTTATAAGCCACTCTCCACCAAGTGTTATTTTGATGGATGACAACTTCGTAATCGGAGTTAACACCGTTTAAGGCATTAGATTGAGCAAGAGAATATAAGATGTATTTGATATCTTGGTGAATGGCCGCAGTCATATCGGCATCGCCGGAAAGCGCTTCTTCAGACCAATAATCAACACTTGGTTTACCAAATCCACAGAAGGCAGTTGTACCAAAGAGGATGGATTCTTTTGGTGCTGCTTTTGGAGAAACGCCAGTGAAGTCAGTGACGCTATAGCCACGGAAATCCCATTCATTTCTCATGATGTCGACGTTAACAGCTTTATTTGCGCTACTAGCGACAACACCGATTCTGTTATAGGAAGTCATGACACCTAAGGCACCAAGTTTGAATGTTTCAACGCTCTTGACGGAATCTTCCTTGAAGGAAGCTGCCATACCTTTAGCAGTGAATGCTTGTCTTAAGTTTCTAAGTTCAAGTTCACGAGCTGCTTGTTCATTAGTGAACACTGCGATACCACTTCTATTGATTTCTTGATCGTTGAAGGCCGCGTGTTTGATGTTGACTAAACAACCTTTGGATTGCGCGCCTTGGACGACGTTACTACCAGTGAAACCAGAGAGGATTGGATCTTCGGAATAGTATTCACCACCTCTACCATTGTAGCCATGTCTATGTAAGTTCATGCCAGGACCAATGATAATTGGAAGTTGTAAGATTAAGGAAGTTTCACCAATGATGATTTCACCATTTTCATAGGCTAATTCTTTATTGAAAGAAGCAGCGAGGTTTTCTGGTGATGGCGCAACTCTAGTGCCTGGCTTACTAGTTGTATAGTCGCCAGCATCAGCGTAGGCTTCACCTTGATAAGTACCTTCATTGAAGTAATGAGTATCGGAACCACCTGGGCCATCATCAGCGTTAAAGTTTTCAAATCCGACAGATGGGATTTCTTGGATATGGTGGAATGCGTTTTGAGCAAATGTTAAGAATTCAGCGATGGTCACTTTGCTGACGAGTTCTTCCCATCTTTCATCATCCCAGTCCGCACCTTTGAGGTCGACTAAGTTGAGTTCGGATGGTTGACCAAATTTATATTTGCTAGTTTCACCAGTTTTTAATGAAATGAAATCATTTGCGAGTAATGTCTTCATTCTTTCAGTGGCTTTTGCACCTAAATCTTTAACAGCAACTGGGAAAGTACCGTTCCAGTTGCTTCTGCTCATATAAGTGACAGCATCTTTGATAAAGGCATTGATATCAGTAGCATAATCACCTTCACTTAAGTGATTAGTGATCGCTTTGCCGTTATCGCCATAAGCAAATGTTGCAGTATCTAATGTATCCCAAGTCCATTTATATGTACGGGCAGCATTACCGTTTTCAGTCATACCATTAGCAGTAGTTTTGCCTTGGGCCGCTAAAACGTTATTTAATGCGTCGTGAGCACCATCACCAGTCGCGAAGTAATAATCACCAGCATCAACGATGAATGTCTTTGCAGTCTTATAATCATAGCTCGCGAGGTTAGCCATATCGACGTAGAGAGTAACTGTTTCTTTTTCGCCTGGTTTTAAGACATTAGTCTTTTCAAAATCGACGAGTTGAATTGCACTCTTTTCAACACCGTTTGCTTTATCGTAATCAGTGTATGGAGTTTGCACGTATAATTGGACCGCTTTTTTACCAGCGACATCGCCAGTATTAGTGACATCAACTTTGACAATTGCTGTCTTCTTATCGCCAGCGATTTGGACATCGTCAATCTTTTCACTGAAAGTGGTATAGCTTAAGCCATATCCAAATGGATAGATGACTTCGTTATTATATGACCAAGTACCATCAGTTGTCGCTAAAGTGCCATCTGGATTAGTCCAGGAACCAGCTTTGGCGTTTGCTGCACCAGTTACACCATTGACGACATCATTATAACGAGTTTCAAAATAACGATAGCCCGTATAAATGCCTTCGGCAGAGACTAAATAGGAGTTGACGTTTTGGGCAGAACCTAAACCTTCAATATTCCATGGAGTAGTCGTTCCAAAGTTTTGCATCGCTGGAGTTGCTTTTGCATTAACGGCGTGAGTATCTGGTAAATATGCAGATGGAGCAACTGTACCATTTAAGTTATCGGCAACGCCATAGAATCCATAAGCACCTGGATAACCGATCCACATAATCGCATCGATATCTGGATCATCTTTGAGTTCCTTGAATTCCATTGTGGTCACAGAGTTGATTAAAACGATGACTTTATCAAAGTTGTCTTTTGCTTCTTTGATAATTTCTTTTTCTTCTTTAGATAAACCCATGATATTACCAGTTGTGGAATCAACTTGGGTTAAATCGAAGTTTTTACTTTCACCACCTGGACGACCAACGACGACGATTGCCGCATCTTTATAATCGTTATAAGTGGATCTTAAATCTGGGTTGATTTCTAATAATTGATTGATACCGAGTTCATAGACTTTATCAGTCACTGCTGTGCCTCGATATTCTGGTGGAGTAGCGCCGAAACCACTACCGCCCCATTTGATGTCGTTAGTCTTGAAATAAGTACCATAAACACCAGTTTCTGGATCGGAAGTAGCAGGATTGAGTTGGAAGCCTCTATCCTTAAACGCATTATAAATTTCTGTGTGGTAAGTATCGATTGTGTTTTTATCGGCAATAGAACCACCGCTGTTGCCATACACTGGTGCGAATGAACGGAAACCGAGCATTGTCACTTTTGCCGTTTTGGAAAGTGGTAAAGCACCATTGAGATTTTTCAAAAGAGCATTAGTCTCTTGTGATTCACGGATAGCAAATTCTTTGTATCCATCAATCGCAGCTTTTGCAGATTTGAATGAAGACTTGAAGTTCCAAGGATCAACAGTCTCCGATGAACTCTTTTTCACATACTCTCTCGTCGTGGATTGAGTACCGAACATTTGGTCCATTTGGTTGGAATAAGTCTCGAGTAAATTGCCGGCCATGATAGACACGCCCAAAAGCAAAGTACCAACGATTGTTAAACCAGAAAATACCTTTGTTTTCATCTTAAAATCCTTTCTTTAAGTATTTTGCATATATTCGCGATATTTAATGCATTTACACTATAAAACAAAAAAAGCCACCTTTTGTTGAAGTGGCATAAATTGAACGTTGCTTGACAAATTTGGAATATTTTATAACGGGAAAACGAGGTTCAAACGGAATGTTTCCGCGTCGAATTTGATATCCATTTCGCCACCATATTTCTCCGTTATATATTTGATGGATTTTAATCCATAGCCATGAATTCCTTTGTCCATTTTTGTAGTTTTTGGCAGTTCATCATCGTTCATCGGATGGTTTTTTGTATAATTCGACTGACTAATTGTGAGGACTTTATTGTTTTTAGTAATGTTAAGTTTAATCAAACGATAATCCCCTTCTTCTTTCTCTGCGGCTTCAATCGCATTATCTAAAATGTTGCCGAGAAGAGAAGCGATATCGTTATTAGAGAAAACTTTTAAAGCTTCCCCATCGACGATATAGGTAAAACGTATATCTTTAGAAGAACAGATTAAACTCTTTTGGGTTAAAACGATATCGACGACTGTATTACCCGTAGAGGCATATGCATCATACACATACACTTTATTTTTAATATCTTTAATGTTCTCAATCATCTCATTACGGTTTTCAATCTCGCTTAAAACATCTAATTGATGCTTCAAATCGTGATATTTCATATTCAAAATTTCACGTGTTTCACGATATGTTTCATTTTCTCTTGCTTGTAATTCAATTAATCTTTCTAGCATCTGCTTTTCAAGGACTAATTCCTTACGTCTTTCATATGACGCACGGGAATAAGGATAAACATAAAGAAGAATAGAACAAAGCAAAGAGGAAATAACGGTATATGATCTCGTCACCGGAGTCCAAGTACCGATGAGCTGAGAAAGAATGAAGACGATGACGATATTGATAATGCCTAAAGTGATGACCATTGGGTTTCTTGATAAATGTGACAACTTAACTTTGAATCTCCAAAAGAAGAATAAGGTGAATCCATAAATAAGGATATAGACCGAAATCATGATTAATATGAAGATATATTGAGGATGGTCTGGAGTTAATGGTAAAACATCAAGGAGAATATACATTAAGTTCCAAGTGATATGTTGAAGAGAAAACGCCACTAAAGCATTGACCACAATATAAGATATCTTCATATCATATAGAGGTATCATCACGATAATGATTGTTGCAAAGACTAATAAATAGCCAATATTAAAACCGAGGACCTCAATAAACGGGAGGAAATAATAAGGGATTCCAATCGCGAGGACAAGAGGCAAAAAGTAATAGAAATACTTACGCTTTTTAAAATTGACTGCTAACACTAAAAAAGCCAAGGCGAGTTCTAGATAAAACTGATAAGAACCGAGAAATAATATTTTTGATATAAAACTAAACTCTTCCATTTATGCCTCCGATAATTTGATGAGAAAATCTCTTTTGTGACTACGGGAAATGAAAACCGTCTTCCCACTTTTCATCTTCGCGATTAAATTCGCATTATTAAACGAATCTAAATAGACTAGATTGAGAAGCGAACCACTTGAAGCAGGGATTAAATAAGGGTCGCTAACTTTATTCAATATTTCTTTCATCGAAGAACGAAAAGAAACCGTTTTAAGTTCGTCCCCTTTATAATAGGCGATAATCGCATCGTGTTTATCCATTTCAATCGTTTCAATATCGCTTTGACGAATCTTTAACATATCCCCTTCATGCTTGACGACGATATATGATTCTTGGGTCACTTCTAATCTTTTTACTATCTTATCCATCACCAGTTTGACATCTGGATAATTGATCGGTTTCAAACAGAAATCAATCGCGTTGACTTTGTATCCATCAATCGCATACTGGGACATATTCGTAACGAAAACGATGAGACAATCTAAATTATTCTCTCTTAACTTAATCGCTGTCTCCATCCCGTTGATACCTGGCATTTCTATATCTAAAAAGACCACTTGATAGACATCTTTCGACTCTAAAAAATCATAACCATTCGTATAATAATCAATGCTAAAAGGGATGTTTTTCCCTTCCGTTTCTTTCGATAAATACTGATTGATCAAATCCGAAAGTTTTTGATAATCAGCCTGTTCGTTTTCAACAATTGCAATCTTCATGTGTATATAAATAATAATACTACAATTGATGACTTTTCCGAAAATAAAAAGTCCTTAAACGATGATGGGAAAAGTGATATTTTCTACTTTGACCATAAAAGATGTTTAATATCGATACGAAATAATCAATTGATTATCATTCATTTTATGCCAGGTAAGTTAATCAAAGAAAAGTAAGTCATTTCGTTCAATTATTCATAATGTAATTTGCTTTATTTTGTCTTTTTTAAAGTAATGGATTTGATAATCATTTATCATTAGAGAAATAATTAGAGATTTTGCTCTTAGAAAATATAATTTGTTATTTTATATGTTATTTTCTTATAAGATAGTTATGTTGAAAGCATATAAATAGCCCTTAAATTTGCTAGTAAAAAAATACAATCTGTGTCAATAAAAAAACAATATATGCCAAATCCCGTTTTTCTTTAGAAAGAAGTATTACAATGAATTCATCAATGAAATCTCTATCAATTGTCATCCCCTCGTTCAATTCCGAGAACTATATCCAACAATGTTTGGATTCTCTTCTCATTGGTAGAGACGATGAGCTCGATGTCATCGTCGTCAATGATGGTTCAACTGATAGGACTTCAAAGATCGCTCATGAGTTCGCGGATAAGCATCCATTCGTCCGAGTGGTTGATAAAGAGAATGCTGGCCATGGCTCTGGTATCAATGTTGGTATCAAACTCGCTAAAGGATTATATTTCAAGATTCTCGATAGCGATGACCTTCTCGATAAAGAAGGATTGATCCATTTATTAGATGTCATCAAAGTCCAAAATGATAAAGGAAATAATCCAGACTTATATCTCGCTGATTATGGTTCTTTTTATGAAGAAGATGATAATGTTCCACAAGCTGTCATCTCCTTTAAAAGACATGTGAAGAAAATTGAAGATGTCGTCACTTGGGAAGAACTTCCACGCGTTGGTATCAGCGACTTCTTCATGATTCATATGACATATGTAAGAACTGCTCTATTAAAAGAAATCAATATTCCTTTATTAGAGAAAACATTCTATGAGGATAACCAATACCTCTTCTATGTCATCAAGAATACGAAGACACTCTATTACTTAGACAAAGGAATTTATAAGTACACGGTGGGTAGAAAAGGTCAATCCATCTCTATAGAGAATATGGCGAAGAAATATGACCATCAATATCGCGTCAAAAAAGCCATTATCGATCACATCAATATCGATGAGTATAACGCGATGAACAAACCCCTTAAATGGCATATCCGTCATGAGCTATTCAAAATGTCAGTTCTCGTCTATTTCTATACTTATATAGGAAAAGGCAAAGAGAGACATCTTCAATATAAGGATTTATATAAATACTTTAAAGAGAGTAATCCTGAAATGTATCGCATTTGGAAACACCATTCACCATCTTGGTTATTATGGTTACAAATACCGTGCATCAGACATCTCATGACCATCATTGGCTATAAAGTATTTGCAAAAAGAAAGGGCTGGAAATAATGAACAGAAAACACCAAGACATCATCGACCAATTAACGCTTCAAGAAAAGGCTTCCCTCATGAGTGGGAAGGATTTCTGGCAAACCGAGAACATCGATCGCCTCGGTATCCCATCTATATTCTTATCTGATGGTCCACACGGTTTAAGAAAACAACAAGCCGCTGCCGATAACCTCGGACTTAATGAATCATTTAAAGCAACTTGCTTCCCTACTGCTTCTGCGGTAGCCTCTTCCTGGAACTTAGAACTCGGTAGAGAAATCGGTGAAGCATTAGGTAAAGAAGCGATATATGAAAAAGTTCACGTCTTATTAGGACCTGGTATCAATATCAAACGTAACCCATTATGTGGACGTAACTTTGAATATTTTTCTGAAGACCCATATTTAGCAGGTAAAATGGCTGCCCAATACGTTCAAGGTATTCAATCTCAAGGTGTATCAGCCTGTGTTAAACACTTTGCCTGTAACTCACAAGAACTTAGAAGGATGAACGTTGACTCTGTCGTCGATGAAAGAGCCTTACGTGAAATATATTTAACAAACTTTGAAATCGCGATTAAAGAAGGTAAACCATGGACAATCATGTCTTCCTATAACCTTGTTAATGGCGATTATTCTAACCAAAACCAACACATCTGTAACGCCATTTTAAGAAATGAATGGAAATATGACGGGGTGATGGTCTCCGACTGGGGTGGAGAAGATGACCGTATCAAAGGTCTTCTCGCCAATAACGAACTCGAAATGCCATTTAATGATGGCGATACTGATCGAGAAATCATCAAAGCGATCAGAGATGGCGTTTTAGATGAATCCATCCTCGACGACTGTGTTGACCGCGTCATCGACCTCGCTTTAAGAACTGATAAGAATTTAAAAGAAAGCCCAGTCACATTTAACGAAGAAGAAAATCATAAATTAGCCCAAAAAGCCGCGGAAGAATGCATCGTCCTTCTTGAAAATAATGGAGTGTTACCACTCTCAAAAGAAAAGAAAGTTGCTTTCATCGGTAAATTCATCGAACAACCACGTTATCAAGGTGCGGGTTCTTCTTTAGTTAATCCAACTAGACTTGATAAGGTTGTCGATTTATTAAACGAAAATCCTGATATCAATTTCATCGGTTATGAACCAGGATTCCACCTCAACGGAAAATGGTCCAAAGGCAGAGCGGCCCGCGCGGTTAAACTCGCCGAACAAGCTGATGTTATCGTTGCTTTCTTAGGACTTGATGAACTCTCTGAAGCGGAAGGTATTGATAGAGTCAATATGAAGCTTCCTAATAACCAACTCCGTTTATTAGAAGAATTATGCAAACTCGATAAACCAATCGTCGTCTGTTTATTCACTGGCTCTGCTGTCGAACTCCCATTCGCGAAGAGAGTAGATGGCTTAATCCACTGCCACTTAACTGGTCAAGCTTCCGCGAACGCGATTGTCAATGTCTTAACTGGTAAAGTCAACCCAAGCGGTAAGCTCTCTGAGTCATATCCATTCTTCTATAAGAATTATCCAGCGTATAACTATTTCCATAAAAATGAAAACACTGCGGAATATCGAGAATCCATCTATGTCGGATATCGTTATTATGAAAAGACTAACACTGATGTTCTTTATCCATTTGGATATGGCTTATCTTATACGGAATTTGCCTATGCCGATTTAGTCTTATCCGAAAAAGGCGCTTCTTTCAAAATCAAAAACATCGGTAAGGTCAAAGGTAAAGAAGTCGCGCAGATGTATATCGGACTTAAGAAATCAAAAGTCTTCCGCGCGTATAAAGAATTAAAAGGATTTATAAAAGTCGAACTCGAACCAGGAGAAGAAAAAGAAGTCTTTATCCCATTCGATGATTATTCATTTAGATACTTCAATGTCGCCACTAACAAATGGGAGATTGAAGAAGGTGATTACGATATCTCTATCGGTGGTTCTTCTAAAGACATCTGGCTTAGAGAAAGACATCATATGAAAGGGACTACTAAAGAACTCCCATATGATGAAAAATTATGCCCATCATATTTCTCAGGCAAAGTCACTGATGTCCCTGATAAAGAATTCGCCTATGTCTTAGGAAGAGATATCCCAGAAGGAAAACTCAAATTCCATCGAAAGAAGAGAATCGTCGTCAACTACTATACGACAGTTCAACAACTCCGCTGGGCGCAAGGTTGGTCAGGAAGATTTTTTGGCTGGGCCATCAGAACAGCAATCAAATTCTTAAAGAAAACAAATCCAAAGAATGCTAATACATTAATTATGGGTGTCTATCATCAACCGATGAGAGGTCTCTCCCGTATGACTGGAGGTGCGATTCACTGGGAACAACTCGATGGTTTAATCATGATGTTCAACGGTCACTTCTTCAAAGGACTTCATAAGTTCCGTCTTGAAGGTAAAAAACTTAAAAAAGAAAGAAAATTAGCAAAAAAGGCTGCAAAACAAGCATAAAAGAAAGGAGTACATTTTATGTCAAAATCTAAAAAGAGCATATTTGACTCACCATTATTATCATCAAAAGTCAAATCTGCGAAGCCTAAACTATTCCCAGAAGGGATCCTCGGATATTTCGCTGGGCCAACCCTTGCGTTGATTGCAAATGCCTTCCTCGCGAGCTATCTCAACAAATATCTCACTGATATTTTTGGTATCACGGCCTGGGCTGCTTTATTCAACACATTATTACCAGTCGTTTCCGTCGCATTAGTTGTCCTCGGTAACATCGTCGTTGGTAAGCTCATGGATAAAAGCAAATTCAAAGCTGGTAAAGCTAGACCACTTATCCTATTCTCATTGCCTGCAAGCTTAATCGCTTTAGTGATGTTATTCATCGTCACTCCACTTGCCAGCGCGACAAGCGATTCTGGTACGCAAGTCTTAGCCTGTGTCCTTCTTGCGGTTGGTTATAACTTATGGTTTGCAGTTGCTTATCCATTATATTTCACACCACACAGTTCTCTCGTTAACTTATCGACACGTAACGGTAAAGATCGTTCCTTACTTGCTACATTATCTAACGCCTGTAACTTAGCCTCCATCGGTTTATGTACGATGATTGTTCCATTCTTCCTCGGTTTCTTATTCGTCGATAAGGGTGGCGTCATTGATACTGCGGCATCATATAATGCCTTTAAAGTATTCTCTATCGTCTTAATCGCCATCACTGCTGTTGGGGCAATTATCGAATATTATTTCACTAGAGAAAGAGTTACTGAAGAAAGATTCGCTCTTGCGAGTAGAGATAACAGCAAACAAGGTGAACAAAAATCCATCACTACTAAAGAACAATGGAAAATCTGCCGTAAAGATAAATTCTGGCTCATCATTATCGTCTTCTTCTTCCTCTATCAACTCGGTGGTATGATGAAGAACGTTTCACAACTCTATTTCTGTACATCATGGTTTAAAGGAGCAGATGGCACATATAGCACAGCCAATGGCGGCGCCTTCTCTGGTACTTTGGCAATTGTTGGTGCGATTCCAACTGCTTTAGGTATGGTAATCGCTTGGCCACTCTCTAATAAGATTGGTAAAGGTAAAGCCATCATCTTAGGTGCTATCCTCTCTATTATCGGAGGCGGCATTGGGCTTCTCGTTCCATTCGTTCCTGAAAATAGCCAATTCGCCCTCTCTATCGTTTCCTTTGCAGTGAAAGCCTTAGGCACTACTCCTGCAATGTATCTCTCCATTGCCCTTTTAGGCGATGTCATGGATCACCAAGAAGCCTTATACGGCAAACGTACTGATGGTTTATCAATGACAATCTATGGAGCCATTATGGCCGGTATGACCGGCATTGCCACTGGTATCTTAAACTTAATCTTACAAATCTCTAATTACGATCCAAACCACCCAGAAACAATGCAAACTCCAATGCTCTGGATCTTCGTCGGCGCGGAAACAATCTGTTATGTCTTAATCGCTTTACTCTTCATCTTCATGAGAGTTGAAAAATATTCTAAATGCGACCACAAAGCCATTGAAGAAGATCAAAAGGCTGTCTGTGCAGCACGTGGTATTCCTTATGTCTCTAGCGAAGAACGCTTAGCCTTAGAAGAAGCTAATTCCAATAAGGAAGCCGAAGAAGCACGCGTTAAAGAACTCAAAGCGAAATGTGAAAAACAAGGCTTATCCTTCGAAGCGGAAGAAAAGAAATATCAAGACGCTCTTGCTATTAAATTAAAAGCTAAACAAGAGAAAGAAGCTGCCGCGAAAGCTAAGAAAGAAGAGAAAGAAAAAGCCTTCGCTGATAAACTTGCTGCTTCTCCAGAACTCAAAGCTAAACTTGACGCGAAGAAAGCTAAACAAGAAGAAAGAGAAAAGAAAGTTGGAGAAGAATTCCTCAAACTTCGTGAATTAACTCTAAGCGAAAGAGAACAGGCTCTTCAATAATAATTATTTATAGAAGAATAGTCCTATGTGGTAAAATATCCATAGGACTTTTATTTTATGAAAAAAGAATACGATTATCTCATTGTCGGCGCAGGCCTTTATGGAGCTGTATGCGCGTATGAACTAACTAAACGAGGTTATAGATGTCTTGTCATCGACAAAAGAAAACATGTCGGGGGCAATATCTATACGAGAAATGAACACGGCATCAACGTCCACGTTTATGGAGCCCATATCTTTCATACCTCAAATGAGGAAGTCTGGAATTATATCAATCAATTCGCGGAGTTCAATAACTTCATCAACTCCCCTATTGCTATCTATAAAGGAAATAGATATCACCTTCCTTTTAATATGAATACATTCGTGGAAATCTGGCCAGATATCTCTACCCCTGAACAAGCCAAAGAAAGAATCGAAAAAGAAAAAGCAGAATTTCATATCGAAGAGCCAAAGAACTTAGAAGAACAGGCGATTAACTTAGTCGGTAAAACGATATATGAAAGATTGATTAAAGGCTATACAGCCAAACAGTGGGGACGTCCATGTACAGAACTACCACCATTCATCATCAAAAGATTACCGGTGAGATTTGAATTTAATAACAATTATTTCAACGACATCTATCAAGGTATTCCCATTGGAGGATATACCCAAATCATCAATAGGATGTTTGAAAAAATCGATTTAAAATTAAATGCTGATTTTTTTGCAAATCGCGAGTATTTTGAGCAAATCGCCAGTAAAATTATCTATACTGGTCCAATCGATCAATTCTTTGAATATAAATATGGACCACTTGAATATCGCACGGTGAGATTTGAAACAGAGACATTAGATATCCCAGATTATCAAGGTAATGCTGTCATCAATTATACGGAATATGAAGTGCCATATACCCGTATAATCGAACATAAACATTTCGAATTTGGTAAACAAAATATGACCGTTATCTCTAAAGAATTTTCTTCATCTTGGAAACTTGGAGATGAACCATATTACCCTGTTAATAACGATAAGAATAATGCGCTATATCAAAAGTATAAAGAAGAAGCAGATAAACTTCCTAACGTCCATTTCGGTGGTCGACTTGGTCAATATAAATATTACGATATGGATAAAGTTATATTAGAAGCTCTTAACTATATAAAAACAATCAAATAATAAATCATGACAAAAAGACGATAAAACATGACATAGTGATTCACATATTTTTGTTTGAAAATATGATGAAAGTATGGATCACCTCGATTTGCTCATCGCGAATAACATCAAAGATTTAAGAAAGAAACACGGCTACACCCAAAGCGATCTCGCGAATAAACTCGGCTATACAGTGCAGGCGATTTCGCGTTGGGAAAAAGGAAAGAGTTTGCCTGATCCAGTGATGCTATATAAAGTCGCTGAATTATTTGATGTCGATATCAGCTATTTCTATCAGCAGAATCATATTGAAATAGATGAAGAACAAGAAAGAGAGATCAAAAGAAGAGAAACTATTTTTAAAATCGTTTTGTTTCTCGTCTCTATGTTTATCATCGGCGTCCTCGTCCTCACGATTATATTCTTGATCGATGTCTCCTCGACAAATATCGTTTTATGGATTTTATCTTTCTTATCCATCGCGACATTAGGGCTTGGAATATATCTAAGGAATGACCGCATCATCAATATCTTTATCCCCATTGTTGTTTTAACGATCAGCACCACTTTATATTTCTCACTTCATAAAGATATTCCTGAAATAAAATATATCTTCATCCCGATGGTTGTAATCATCGTCTTATTTCTGCTCTTTTTATTATTAATAAATAGAAGAAAAAGGTAATTCAATTTTTAATTGATAGGTTTTTATTTGCCTCTAAGTAAAAATGATGCTAGGAGGTCAATTTATGTCATATATCAAAATCGAACACGTCAGTAAAGATTACGGGCATTCAAAAGGTATTTTTGATATCAGCTTCACGGTTAATAAAGGTGAAGTATTTGGTTATCTCGGTCCAAATGGGGCTGGTAAAACAACAACGATTAGGAATCTATTAGGTTTCATTCATCCTGATCAAGGTCATATTTATGTCAACGATAACGACACTTGGTTAAATCATCATCTCACGAATAAGATTATTGGTTATCTTCCTGGAGAGATAAATTTCCCTTCTTCTATGAACGGGGAAGAAGTTCTCAAATGGAATAGGGAATTAAAGAAAGTCAATGATGTTTCTTTCCAAAACGAACTCATCGAATATTTCGAACTCAAGCATCTTGAAACAAAGGTCAAGAGAATGTCGAAAGGAATGAAGCAGAAGCTCGGTCTCATCTGTGCTTTTATGAACAATCCCGATATTCTCGTCCTCGATGAACCGACAAGTGGACTTGACCCATTAATGCAAGATAAATTCGTCCGTCTTATCAAACGCTTTAAAGATGAAGGGAAAACCATCCTCATGTCATCACATATGTTCAGCGAGATTGAAAAGACCTGTGACCGCGTCGCGATCATCAAAAGTGGACATATCGTTTCTATCTTCACCTTAAGAGAAATCTTCGACAGTGAAGAAGAAACATTCCTCGTGGAATTTGTTAACGAAAAAGATGCGATTAAATACGCGAAAAGTAAAAAGATTGATAATGATAAAAACTACGTCAAAATCACAATTAAACGCGCAGAAGTTGATTATTTATTAAAAGAATTAAGTGTTTATAAAATTCATAAGATGAGTGAAATTAAAAAGACACTTGAAGACGTATTCATGAATTTCTATGAAGCAAATAAGGAGGAAAATATCCATGATTAAAGCAATACTTAAATACGATATCAAATCTTCACTTAAGAATTGGCTTATCTGTACCGCTATCTTATTACTACTTTTTGTCGCTTTATATTTCTCAAGTGAAAGCATGAAGAATAGAGGGGCATTCCTCATTCAACAATACTTCACGATGTTTGCAACCCTCATTCCTCTTATTTTTATCATCACCACTGCTAATAAACTCGTGGTTAACCAAGTCGACGAAGGTTCATTCTTCATGGTAATGGTCAGCTCCAACCGCCGTATTAATATCATTCTCACAAAAGCACTATTCTATATCGGCGCGATTACTCTGATGAACGGACTTCTCGCTTTAGCTGTTCTCATTCTTGTTAACGCACATCCACTATCAATGGATTTAGAAACTGCTATGCTACTCGTCTTATTCAACTATCTAGTTTCTCTTGCCGTGAGTTCAATTTGTTTCTTTGCCACTACTTTCTTTAACAATAAGAAAAACGCGAATATGTTATGCGCTGGTTTCCCTCTCATCTCATATGGCTTATTCACTTTAGCAAATATGTTCACAGAGATTCCTAACCTTGAAGATCAACCATTAGTGGCTTTCCTAAGCAAACTCAAATATGTTTCAATCTATTCTTTAGCGGATACTTCTCTCATCAATGAGAGGTCTGGATGGCTCATCTTCATCGCGATTATCCTCCCGTTAGCCGCGGTAGCAATATATTCCTTATCAAGTATATATTTCACAAAAAAGGATATTTGTTTATAAAAACAAAACAAGGTGGCAATTAAGTCACCTTGTTTTGTATCTGCCATTATTTCAATAAGCCGTCAAACTTCCTTCTCGCATCTAATATGCGGTAAATCATCACCGAATCATTTTTTATTTCGTAAAGAATGATGTAACGTCCGTCTACTATGCATTTACGAATTGTGATTGGAAAATTATTAGGCATTGGGAATTCTGAAAAACGTTCTGGAAAAGAAGATAATGAAAGACCTGCTGAAATAATATTTGAAGAAAGCGCTGACGCTGCTTCTAACGACACTTTTCTTTGGAATGAAACGTGCTCAGTAAGATCGGAAAGCGATTTTGACGACCACTCTATTTTATATTCCATTTATTCACCTTTAATGATTTTATCCATCATTGCTTTCACTTCATCAGTGGAGAATGTTTTAGCCCCAGATAGATTATCGATATATGCTTCTAAAACCATTTGTTGGGCACGAAGTAATTGTTCTCGTCTTTCAAAAGAAGCAATATCCATTACTACCGCGTCACCTTCTCCGTTTTTTGTTAAGTAGATTGGTTCACCTGTTTGTCGGCATTCTTCTATAACCGCGTTATAGTTAGTTCTTATATCAGCAGACGCGCGAATATTCATTTCAATTCCTCCTTATCATAATTAAATTATAACTAAATTTAGTAATAATTCAATAATATTAATAGTATCTAACAACAAAAAACAAGGTGGCATTTAAGTCACCTTGTTTTGTAGTGAGGAACTATTTTTATTCGGACTGTTTCTCGTTGTTATTATCAGGAGTTACTTCTTCAACTGGTTGACCAGTTTTAGCTTTCTTGTCCTTCTTTTTATGGAAGTAACAGAAGTAAACCCAAATACCGAGACCAATCACTGCAACAGCATCAACACCGACAATAATCCAGATCCAAGTCTTTGCCGCACTTGGAGAAGTCTTACCCACTAATGTGGAAGCAGGTGCGTCTTTCACTGGATTCTTTAAATATTCGGATTGACGATACATCGTATTGCAGAATGTATAGAGCATATTCTTAGTCGCTTTTCTCGCGGCAGTCACACTTGTCGCCGAACCACGGTCTCTAATCGTTCCAATCGTGTCAGAACGTAAACCGTTAAGCCACATATCGTTACCGGCTCTAATGCCTTGATCGATATCCATAAAGCCCATTTCCCAGTCAAGCGCGTAGTCTGTTAAGACGCTGCCTCTAAATCCCCATTCATCACGGAGAATACCAGTTAATAAGCCATAGTTTCCGCCACACCAAGTTGCCCCTAATCTATTAAAAGCAGACATGATCGCATTCGCACCACCTTCTTTAACTGTGATTTCAAATGAACGGGCATAGATTTCTCTTAATGATTGTTCATTTAACCAAGTTAATAAGCCTTCTCTCTTATTTTCAGTTTCGTTAACAACGAAGTGTTTGAGATAGCAGTATAAGCCGTTATCAGTCGCACCTTCGATTGTCTTCGCACACATCTTACCAGAGAGGAGAGGATCTTCAGAATAATATTCGAAGTTACGTCCATCAAATGGTGAACGGTGGATGTTCGCGGCAGGTGCGTACCAACCCGCGACACCAGTCACATAAGCTTCATAGCCCATTGTTAAGCCGAAACGTAAGGAGATATCTTCATTCCAAGTTTGAGCAATCGCTGTTTCAATTGGGAAGCTAGTCCAGAAGACAGGAGTAGAAGAACCACCCGCGTTAATCTCTTGGTTAAGACCACTTGGACCATCTAAGTCTAAATGTTCTGGTTTGCCAACGGAATTAACCGCTTTAGTTCTAAATCCACCACCTTGGATGACGCCATATAATTCGTCAACAGTCACTTGGTTAAGAACTTCATCCCATAATGGGTCATCATAATCTTTACCAAGTCTTAAGACTAATTCTTCATTTAAGTTATTACCGTCTTTATATAAGCGGTAGTCACCAGCTTTGCCTTGTGTTGGCATGACATCAGTGTCCGCATCAGTTGGTAACCAACCATCCGCAGGCATCTTATCTGATCTTGCTCTCGCTGCTCTTGGAGCAGGGAAAGTATCTTTGAAGTTATTTCTTGTTAAATAAGTGATACCTTCATTTGTGTCTCTACCATCGATAGAAACATCGCCTTTAGTGACATTACTACCAGTGAAACGGTTATGCACTACATCAGCTTCAATAGCTGAACTAGCATCTACGAAATAATGGAATTCATCGATGACGTTATGAGCGTCAGAGCGAAGTGAGATATCATATTCACCAGCTTCTAAGACATAACCACCATCTTCACCCACAACACCAGATTTATTTTCCGTGTCATATGACTTCATATCGGAACCTTTAAAAGTTAAGGTAATTTCTTCTGATGCTCCTGGAGCAATTAAGCCAGTTTTTGCAAAGCTCACAAGGTTGACCGCACTCTTTTCAACGCCACCTAGAGTATATGGAGGATTGAAATATAATTGGACAACTTCTTTACCCGCAACTGTTCCAGTGTTAGCGACTTTCACATTCACCTTAATTTCTGATTCAGGAGTGATATAACTATTATCCGCTGGGGAAATGCTAAGGATTTCTTGAGTGAATGAAGTGTAAGATAAGCCATATCCGAATGGATATTGAACGACTTGATCATATCCTTCAACACCCCATCTAGTCTTCGCATATTCGCTGTTCCAGAATCCTTCCGCATCCGCTGTTTCATACCAACGATATCCGTTATAGATACCTTCAGCATAATCGACGTAAACTTGGTCGGAATTAGTGTATTTTCTAATACCACCTTTTTCGCCGTTAATTTCACGGCAGTCAGGGGCGTTCGCGAATGTCGCTGCTGTTGAGAAATCATAAGCATATGTATCAACAGTTTTACCAGATGGATTGATTTTACCAGAGAGGATGTCCGCGATAGCAACCGCGCCGGATTGACCAGCACCGCTAATCGAAATCGCCGCATCGATCTTTGGATCATCTAAGAAGGAGAGGTTCATCGCATTACAAGCATCGATGATAACCACTACTTTTTCAAAGTTTTCTTTAACGAGGTTTAACATATCCTCTTCTTCTTTAGAAATATCTAAGTAAGTACGTGAATAATCATCTAAATTACTTTCGAATTTCTTTTGAATACGAGGAATATCTTGTCCTTCACCACCCGCACGGGCAATCACAACGACCGCTGTGTTAGAGAATTCTTTTGCCCCCGCAATATGTGGTTGGACTTTATCAACGGTTGGTTCGATGAGGTTGAAGAATGGGTAAGCCGCATTCCAATAGTCTCCTCTATCTCTACCAGCTTTATAAGAAGAATACATATCCATTAATGGATGATAATATTCGAATTGGCCTTTAACTTCTGGTAAAGTTTCTTTCCCGTCTCTAGTCATTGCTGGTTGCCCTTCAAGAGCACCTAATAATGTGACGAGTTTACCAGAGCCTCTTTCCGCAGATCCACCGGATCCACTTCCAGAAGTGATGAATCCTCCATCAGTCGCGCCCCAGCCAAAGAGCGCGATTGGGATTTTACCTTTTTCGTTTTTATTAGTTAACGGTAAGGCGACGCCGTCATTTTTAAGAAGGACGACACCTTCGGATTCAATTTCTTGGCACATGTTGTTACCAGCGGAAGAATCAAACTGTGAGAAGTCCGCACCGAAACCACCTAAGTAGATGGAGATGATTTCGGAGAAGTGGTTAACGGCGACGTTAACACCGATCACCACTCCGGCGACAAGCACCATGCCAATTGTTTGTATGATTTTTGATAATTTACCCTTTTTCATAATCGTTAATTATTCTGCTGTTGAGTAAGAGATATTGCTAATAGTAATATCGCCATCTGTGTATGTCGCGCCTTCGCCTTCAGCCCAGAATGAGTTGATGAAGACGACTAATGTTTTAACACCTGAATCAGAGGCAAAGCCTAATGTAATGCTTCTTTCTCCACCAGCAGCAACGTTAAGTTGAGCAACATTAGTATCAGTGTTGAAGTAATCATATCCACCGATATTTTCTAAATATGAAGCTTCAGGGTCATCAACGAGACCTTTGAAGTTGAATTGAACGCTTTCTGCACCATCGTTTTTAAAAGTAAGAGAGAGTCTATTAACGCCTTCTCCATAAGATAATTCAGCACGGATATTTGCATATGTATTTTCTTTAACACTAGCATAAGTAATATTTGATGTTCCATCAGTAGCATTGTTTTCAATAACGTATGCGTTACTAGTTGTGAATGTTAAAGCAGTAACCGGTTCTTCTTCAACAACTTCGAATGCAACATCGCTGATTGTGATATCGCCATTAGTGAATGTAGCCGGAGTATCTGCCCAACCAGTGTTGATAAAGGCAACGAGGTTATTCGCACCAGCAGTTCCATCAAAGGCAATAACGATGTCTCTACTATTACCAGCGGCAACATTGTATTGAACAGTCTTGTCGGCACCGAAGTAGTCATAACTGTCTAATGCAGTGCAGTAAGAAGTCTCTCCAGAATCGATTTGAACTTTGAATGTGAATTTAACATTTTCCGCGCCAGCATTAGTGATCTTGAAGGAAACTCTATTAGTGCCTTCTTCTAAATCAGTTAATGGAGCTTGAACGTTATGATAAGTCGCTTCAGTAACACTTTCATAAGTGATATGGGAAGTGCCAGCAGTTGTATCATTTACAATAGTATATTCATTATCAGTTGTGAACATTAATGTAGTTTTTGTTTCTGGGGTTGGATCTGGATTTGGTGTTGGGGTTGGATCTGGATCAGCTGGTGCAGTGAAGACAAAGCTTGAGAAGACGACTTCACCTGTTTTAGTGTCAGCACTATCATTGCAGGAATCAACAAAGATTACTAATTTATCGAATGATTCAGTAGATTGATCGATTTTAATAACTAAGTTCGCGTTACTATTAGCTTTGACAGTTAAGATAACACCTTCACCGGAGTAATCAACTGTACCAACGATATCACCAGTGGCTGAAGCAGAGACGTGAAGCGGATTACTAGTTGTATCACTAGTTTTGTGATGTGTATCAACACGAACTTTTGCATCAGCAGTACCTTTGTTAGTGATGTTAACGGAAACAGTATCAGTAGTTGCAGAAACTGCGCCACTTAAATCGTTCGCGCCAACACAGGCATAGGAATTACCAACGAGTTCAGAATAGGAAACGGATAAGACTTTGTCGCTTTCACTAGAAGTTGCTGTGTAAGCATCACTGCTCTTCCAGAAAGTTAAAGCTGCAGCATTATCATCTAAATCTGGAACCACTACTGGATCAACTGGAGTTGGAGTAGGTTCTGGATCGACTGGAGTTGGTTCTGGATCAACTGGAGTTGGGGTTGGCTCTGGATCAACTGGAGTTGGAGTAGGTTCTGGATCGACTGGAGTTGGTTCTCCACTAGCAGCAAATTCAAAACTTGAGAGAACAATCTTACCACTAGTGGCTTCTCCGCCGATTGAATCGAGGAAGAAAATGTATTCACCTAATGTAGCAGCACCGGATAAATCGATAGTCACAACGACGGATTTCTTCGCAGCAACCACGAATTTAGTGCCTTCACCGCTAAAGTCTAAACCACTGTAATCGCCTTCTTCACCAGCGATAGCGGCACCAGACTGTAAATGGGCACCGGCAGCACTCTTAGTGTCAATACGAATATTTGCAGCTTTTAAACCTTTGTTAGTCACAGTTACTTTGACTTGATTGACAGAAGCGAGGTCAGTAATACCTGCTAAGGATTCTGCACCGATGCATTTATATGCATAGGCAGCAATATCAGAATAAGTAACGGAGACGGATTTACCGCTATCACCACTGACAGCTGGATAACTAGTCGCATCGCTGCTCCAGAAGCTTAATGCTACTGCATCATCACTGATTGCAGGAACGACGACAGTATCATCATAAGGTAGATCACCTGGCTCTGGTGTTGGGGTTGGTTCTGGATCAACCGGAGCTGGTGTTGGTTCACTAGGAACATCTTCATCGAAGCTTGCAAATTTCACTTCAGAGATGGAGATATTACCATTGTTTTCTTTAACAGCTTCTTGCAAAGAGTCAAAGAAGACTAATAAGTTTTTCGCCGCACCTTTATCAGTATCAGTAGCATAATTGATTGTGATAACGACTTCTTCGCCTGCCTTTAAAGTGAATGAACTTCCACCCCATTCGAGGTTAGTAGAAACGTTTCTACCGTCGGAAGCAGAGGCACTTGTATTTAAACAGTCAGTATTACCGACTTTATTTTCACCTTGAACGTCCACTCTAACGGAGACATTAGTTGTTCCATTGTTTTTGAATTTGAGACCTAAGGCATCATTCTCACCATTCGCGAGACTTCCCACATTGGCAATGATATTTTCATAGCCGGAAGCTTGGGTATAAGTGACAGTAGTCACGCCATCTTCCTTAACAACTGTATAGTCTGGAGTATCAGAGAATGTGACATCGACTGGATCGATATCTTCCCATGGATCAACAGTTGGAGTTGGCTCTGGTGTTGGAGGAACAATTGGTTGGCCAGAAGTACTGGCAAACTTAATATCTTTAACCGTGATATTACCACCTTGGTGAGCCGCTGGGGCTTCGGATAAGGAATCAGTGAAGATTAAGATGTTTTTCGCTAAACCTCTATTAGTAGTGACATCATATTTGATGACTAATCTCGCTTCTTCACCAGCTGCTAAAGTGAGTTTACTTCCACCCCATTCAGGGTCAGTAGAGACTTCAGCATCAGTGCCATAAGCAATGGCCATTTCATTTAATGCATCGCGGTTACCAACTTTATTTTCACCTTGGACATCAACTCTCACAGTGGATTCAGTTGTACTGTTATTTTTAAGAACTAAGGAAACAGCATCGTTAGCGTTCACCGCATCAACAGCTTCGGCTTGGACATTCTTCCAGGCATTTGGTTGAGTATAGGCAATAGTTGTCACACCATCAGCTTTAGTTACTGTATAACCAGTATCAGTTGGATCCGCGCCGAATTCTAAATCAGTTTTAGTAACAGCGTCCCAGTTGATGTTTTGATCAAATGGTGGAATTGGAGCTTCGCCATCCGCATAAATTGTATTGCCTGAGGATTTGATCCATTCATATTCACAAGTCTTATCGCTTGGTCCTTCATAAGTACCGCTCCAAGAGGAGATGGAAGAAGGCCAATAAGAAGACATCATACGACCATTTTGACTTGGAAGTTCTTTTGGATCGTCTTTAGTAACTTGATAAACTGGTTGGCCATCAACAAACCAAGTGATGGATTTTTCTGCCCAACGGAACCCATAATTATGGAATCCTTGGCTCGCGTCGAATCCAAGGTCATGCATATGTTCATGTCCGCCTTGTCCACCGACGAAATAGTTAAATTGTACTTTAGTCGTATCTTTTCCTAAGAACTCGATATCGATTTCATCGTGTTTGTTTTCCACACCATTGACCTTATTCCACTTATCTGTGTAAGTGAAAAATGTGGAAACGCTACCAACGACATTAGTTGGTTTCATTCTTACTTCATAGTCACCATATCCATATAATTTACGGGTACGAGCTTCGCCAGCTGTATGAGGATATTTAACCCCATCGGCTTCAGCTTCTTTGTCTTGGATTGATAATTTCATTTTTCCATCCGAATAAGTGACATTATCGCTGGTCCAGACGGCATTGAAGCCTCCACCATTGCTCCATCCATTAGAAGCATAGATTTCCTCTGATTTCCCTTTTGAGAAGTCAGCGATCATCGTCGCATTAAGTGGATCAGCAACAATACCAGAAGTTTTGCCTTGATCACAAGCGGCTAAGGTCATAGCCCCTAATGCAGTAACGACAAGTAATAATTTCTTTTGCATTTTGATACCTCCAAAATTATTAATGATTTTATTTATATATTCAGCTGTTCGCTGGTATATACGCGAAATATTTATAATAAGCGGATACTGGAAGCGTGCCATCGATGAATCTTCCCGCCCATAAGTCATGTCCAGTGACATTCCATAGATTCATCATGATGTGCTGCGGATGAGTTGGAATCTCTTCTGTTGCCGTATGCACTTTCACTCCATCGACGTACCAGGAGATTGAATCTTTGTTCCATTCAAAGCCATATTCATGGAATTCCTTTGAAGCATCGAATCCAAGGTTATAGATGTATTCATGTCCACCTTTTCCACTCGTGTAATAATTGAACTGTACATGCGTCGGATTGTTTCCTAAGAATTCGATATCGATTTCATCCCATACAGGGTTACGGGTGTAAGTGAAGAAAGATGAGATAACCCCTGGACAATAAGCGGCTTTCATATTGACCGCATAATATCCGTAATGGAAACTCATTGCTCTAGAACGATATTCCATGCCGTAGTATCTATCTCCTTGTTTATAAAGAGTAGATTTCATGCTGCCATCGACGAGTTGACCAGCTTCATTAGACCAATAACACATGAATGGATCGCTGTTTTTATAGCCATTCGCGAAGAAGAATTCATCGGAATAGCCTTTAGAGAAATCCACAAGATAATCTTTTGGGTTCACTAATTTACGTTGTTCACCTTCTTGAGGAACTACTGGTCCCCCACTAGGTGTGCACGCAGATAAAAGCCCACATAGAAAGATTAATGGCGATGTTTTGGTCAATAAAGTTTTCACATCTATACCTTAAAACAACAAAAAGATAGTGGCAATTACTTTACCTAAACTGCAATTTTGTTACTTATTTTGTCGTATTGTCGGTGAGTATTATCGATAAATGGAAGACGTTATTAGAGGTCGAAATCGACATCTCTCCCCCGTATTTTCTGGCGATAATCTTAATGCTTCTAAGACCAAAGCCGTGGAAGTTTTTATCTTCCTTTGTGGTCTCTGGCAAGTCATTATTAAATTCTAATTTTTGATGATAATAATTGTCTTGATCTATAAAGATCATGTTCCCTCTTTTACGCGTGGAGATGTTGATGATTCTCTGCTTTTCATCTTTGATATTCTTTACCGCTTCTAAAGCGTTATCGATGATATTACCAAATAGACAGTAGAGGTCACCACTATCCATGAATTCAAAGATCGTCCCATCAACCATACAACCAAAGTTGATATTATTCTGTTTGCAGAAGGATGATTTCTCCCATAAAAGGACATTCAACATTTGATTGCCAGTATCTAATTTAGAATCATAGATATTGACCGATTCTTCTAGTTTCTTCAACTCTTCTTGATTGAAGTTACCCGTGCTCGCTAAAGAACGGATTTGATATTTGATGTCGTGACATTTGATGTTAATCATATCAATCGTATCTTTAGATATTTCGTATTGCTGTTTGGACTGTTTAATCGTGTGTTCAAGATATTCCACTTCGTTCGTTAAATGGTTTTCTTTAATCGCTTTAGAAGATAAATATAAGACGAGGACGCAGGAAAGAATGGATAACAGATTTCCACTTTGTCTAAGAAGGAGTAATGTCCCGTTATCGAAATGATGTTCCCTGCCCGTGGACATATTCTTGAAAGCGATATCTTCAAAAGAACAAAGGACGACAGTAGTCAATAAACAAAACATCGTCACTAATAATATTCTTTTGCTAAATACCCTATCGCTTAAGCTCTTATGGAAGAAGAAACGGAACACTAAAGCGGTGATCACTATCATTATCACAAGGAATGAATAATAGATGATGTGGTAGATGAGATTATAATTATCTCCCCAGGATAAATCCCAGTCATTATTGACCATAAAGACGAATAAGATAAGCCACACTTTATAGACGATATTTTGAATCGCATAAGCCACTCCTAAATAAAATATCACTGGGACAAACTGTTCGTTGACGACGAATTTTGTCGCGGGGATAAAGGCCGCGAATAAAGTGAGATAGACAAGCACTCTGCCCCATAATGTATCGCCGAAATAATAATAGAAGAATGATAGACCAAATCCGATTATGAGAACAAATAATAAAGCGAGGAAGAATCTACCAATAAATCTTTCTTTTTTGTTAAAGAAATAAAAGACGACAACGATAAAAGCCCCGAGTTCAATGATGAATTCTAAAATCACTTGAACAAAGATTGCTAAAACATCTTGTATCACTATTTCACCCCACTATACCAATTGGCGAGTTCTTCTAAGAATATCTTCTTTCGTGGACGAGAGATGAGTAAAACTGAACTCCCAACAGTGAGTTCTAACCCCTCAATCTTTGATATATAATTTGGATTAACTAAATAGCATTGATTGCATTTTAAAAATCCATAATCTTTAAGCTCTTCTTCCGCTTTAGAGATCGTTCCCGTCACTTCAATCACTTCATCGACTAGGTGGTAATATAAGCGATGTCTAATCACTTCGACAAACATCAGTTTATTCGTGGAGATATGATATATCCCTTTACCGGCTTTCACTAAATAATCTTTATCTTCATTTAAAGAATATAAGGATATTGCTTTCTTGAATTTTAATGAGAAGTCAAAATACTGCACTGGTTTAATGAGATAAGCCACCGCATCTACTTCATATCCCTTCTGCGCGTATTGAATCAGATTAGTGACAAATATAATCGAGCATGACTTATCGATTTTACGAAGTTCACCAGAAGCTTCAACCCCATTCATATTCGGCATTTCCACATCTAAAAGGACAACCGCATAGATCGGTTTATAATCCTTTAAAAATGAAGTCGCATCATGAAAACGAACGACATTATATTCTGTATGTTCTTTTTCGGAAATGTTAATGATAAAAGACTGTAAAAGTTTTGCATCATTATCATTATCTTCAACAATAGCAATGTTATACATATAAATTATTATATAGGAAAAGAAATGATATAAAAAAGACTGTCATCGTAGACAGTCATTATTGATAATATTTTGGTCGCGACGAGGTGACGGTTTTAACTCCCTCAATCTTTTCAAGTTTGCTGAGGAATATCACAAGATCAAAATCTTTATTGTTCGCATATAAACCAAATTTTAGTTGTATCTCATCACCTTCTAATGATTCCATTTGTAAATTGTTGATGCTGCATTCAGATTGTTCACTGATTTCAAGAAGATGAGAAATAACAGGTACATTCCTTGTTGCTCTTAATGTAATCTGCGGTCTTTTTTCTTACTGAAATATACTTCAAATTTGCCCAAGGTGATTAAGACGATGAGGATGAGGATTGTGCCTCCAGTCGCGAGAATAAAGTTCATTGAACCACAGGCTAAACCAATCGCCATGGAAACCCAGATTGTCGCGGCGGTTGTTAAACCAGTGATACCAGCGTTCCTATGCATGATTGCACCCGCGCCTAAAAAGCCAACACCAGTGACCACTGCTGCAGCTAGTCTTGCCACATCTCTTCTTGTTCCTTCAATAGCAGGGAAGCCATATACAGAAACAATCATGATGATACATGAACCAATACCGACAAGAAGATGAGTTCTAAATCCCGCATTGCTTCCTTTAGTTTCTCTTTCATAGCCAATCGCACCAGAAAGTAAAGCGGACAAAAGCAAAGCGATGACACATAAAATAAGATTGCCAACTGGCCAATCTCCGGCGTACATCGCGCCAATCTTTTCAGCGATGATTTGATCAATAGTAGTCATCTATATAATTTTACAAAATTACTCTTTTTATATCAATCCAATAACGTTAGAGATATTATCTTACTTTCAAAGTCTTTAAATAAGTTTTGTGCTCGTCGCTGACACGATATGACTCCACGGCTTTTTGGATAGCTTTATTGTGGATGAAGTTATCAAACCACTTCTCTTCAATGGCTATAATGAAGTCATCATAGTTTTTAGCAAGTCCCGTCGCGATATACCAAGCGATCATCATCTTCACATAATAATCATCGAGTTTCACTTCTTTGACTTTCTTTAAATGTTCAATATTAAAGTCATCATCGAGATAATAATTCATCAAACATTTGACCGCATACCTCACGCGATATAGCTCTTTGCTTTTAAGCCATTTATAGATAGTAGGAAGAAGTTTATCTTTATATTTATTTAAGTGTTTATTACAAATCGTGTCACATACAGACCAGTTAGTGACATAAGGTAAAAAAGCATCAATATAAGAGATGAATTCATCATAATCTTTGATGTTAGATAAGATGAGGGCATGAAGGATATTTTCTTCATGATAAAGATGCGGTAAAGATTTTAAAAAGTCTTCTTTTTGCTCATTATCTATGCATTTCGCGTATTTTTTGATAATTGGTAGCCTTACTCCAATAAAAGTCTTTTCATCCACATTAGGGATTAATGGCAAAGTAAAAGCTCGATATTTTTCGTCCTTATTCTCTAATAGATATTTTTGAATCTCATTCATCTTATTTCATCAATTCACGAACCACTTTTTCGCATTCCTGTTCATTCATAATCTTTGGTACAGGATAACCAGGATTACCTTCTTTAAGCGCGCGTCTAACAATGGTCATGACATCCTCTTCTTTGATGCAGTCAAACTTTGTTGGAATATTCATTCGTTTATTCATATTCCTAATCTCTTCGATATAGGCTTTTGCTTTTTCTTCTTCGCTTAATTCTTTATCTGTTAAATTGATCAAATCCGCAAGTCTACTTAATGGTTTATAAATGCTTTTACCGTACCATTCTAAAACATAAGGGAGGATCACCGCATTAGCAAGGCCATGTGGGACTCCGTATAGTCCACCTAAATTATGCGCGATCGCGTGAACATAACCAACGAACGCTCTTGTGAAGGCACATCCAGCAAGATAAGAAGCCTTTAACATATTGCTTCTCGCTTCGATATCTTTCCCGTTATTATAGGCTTTCTCTAAATTAGTATGAATCAGCTTCACTGCTTCTTCTGAATACCTAATCGTGGATTTGACATTGCTCTTACCGATATAAGCTTCTACGGCATGGGTTAAAGCATCCATTCCTGTAGTAGAGGTGATATGAGGAGGTAATCCCACAGTTAAAGAAGGATCTAGAACCGCATATTTTGGACGTAAGACGATATCGGCAATCGCGTTCTTCTCATGTGTAGAAGGGTCACTCACCACTGCCGCTAATGTTGTTTCTGAACCTGTTCCTGCAGTTGTCGGAACAGCAAAGAAAGGCGGTAACTTCTTATGGACTTTTAAATACCCACGCATCTGACGAACAGATTTCTTGGGTTGGACTACTCTCGCCCCTGCTGCTTTCGCGCAGTCCATCGGAGATCCACCTCCGAAAGCGATGATACCCTGACACTTATTATTGATATATGCATCTTTGCAGGCTTCAATATTTCCAATTGTTGGATTAGGTTGGACTTCATCAAATACCACATATTCCATCTCTTCTTTTGTAAGCTCTTTAAACAATGGATCGAGGATATGAAGATTCATCAACCCTTTATCAGTGACAACTAAGACTTTATTTATTCCCTTTGTTTTAATGAAAGCTGGTAATTTTAAAACCGCTCCTTCTCCTTCCAGAAGAGTGGGCTCTTTCCAATTCATAAAACATAAGGCTAACTTTAAAACTTTTTGGTTAATGCGGTAATAACATTTTCTAAATGTCCAAAACATATGTATATCCTCTATACACCATTATAATCCCCAACCCCATCATTATTCGAATAGAAAAGAATTTTTGGGTATATTTGAAAAAAGCCACCTAGTGGCGGCTTAATCAGTTGATATTATTTCAAAACGATATCGTTGTTGTTGTTTTCAACTTCTTCAATATTTTTTTCTTTAACAACTTCTTTTTTATTGTCCTTAATATCGTTTGCTTTTTCTTCGACAACATTAGGATTTGTAATCGCAGGTTCTTTATGTGGTGGATAACCATTGAGGAGTTCACTATCGATTTCCTTGAAGATTTGATCTTTCTCCTCTTTACATTGGTCGCATGTCGCGATGATGTCATCAGCGAACTTCATTCTTTTATCGTCAACGGAATTGCCGCGACCAGTATAGCCTTGTCCTGCTTTTCTTGTACGATAATTAACCGCAGCTTCTCTAAGTTTATCTTCATTTAAATAATCTTTATGACGAGGATCATTGAACTGTTTATATGCTTTCATCAAATAATCGTATTGGGCAGAATTTCTACCAAACCATCTGGAGAACCAACTCGCTTTTAATTTTTCTTCACATTTATCAGGATCAATTGATGGGAGAGTAGTCTTTTGTTGTAGTCTTTTTCTCCATTCATTTGCATATTGATATGAGGCATCAAAACAGATGAGTTGGATGCGTTTGATTTCATCTGGTGTTCTTGGTTTTAAGATATATTTGACATTTTCTTGTTCGTGACCGATGAGGTTGTTATCAAATGAGCCATCGACATCTCCTAAAGCAACAGGGAAGAAATCTCTTAACGCAATTTCTTGTTCATAGCCATTATAATTATCTTTCTTCATTGGCTTATAGGCCATGATTCCTCCTTTGGAGAAATCTGCGCCTTTCTTCTTCATGTTTTCAAAGACTGTAAACATGTCTTCTTTTCCTTCGATAAGTTTATTTTGAACCATCGTCATATAAGTCTTATTATTTGGTTCTTCGCTCATGAAGTCACCGCATTTGAGCATTAAGATTTGGGCTTGTGGAGCATCGATTTCTGGGAACGCGAAATAGTCTATCGAGGAAGCAATCTCAGTATATTGCTTATCAAGACCACCGATTAAATTAGTGAGTTCTTCAATAGAATTTTTAGCGTTTTTCATCCCATCTGTCATATCGACATGAGTAAAGGCGTTACTATATTCAAATGCATCTTTAATCGCGCGGTAATTCTTCTGATAATACTCCGCGAGTTTTAGTTTGTCGCCTTTGCAGTCTAAGATGTCTTGAGGATTGAGTTTCATCACATCCTTATAACGGACATAGGCGAGCTTATTAGGATAATGAAGATAATCTTGGTAAACCTTTTCGTTATGGTCTTGCGCATCTTTAGTGTTATCTGTTCTAAAGAAAGTAGAGACATTGCGGTCAAACGGATTTTTATTGTTTCCTGTAGACTTGCCGTATTTATCGACCATGTCTTTATAGATTTTTTCTTGCTCTGCTTTAATTGCCTTTGCTTCTTGACCGATGCGATAAACAGCAACTTCTTTTGGATCATTGAGTCGATCTTTAAGATTCTCATCAAAAGAAACTTTCTGTCCAGGAGGAAGAAGTTTATTGAGTTTATTCACTAAATCTCTATGTCTTGCGATAATCGCTTCTTTTTCTTCTTCTGTTAATGGTGGATATACTTTTACTTCTACTTTGTTTGGCATAATTAGTTCCTCGCTTTATTTAACGTAATCATTATATTTTATATAGTGCCACAGATGTGCCACTATTCGAACATTTCTTAAAATGCTAATATCTTAGCATATTTATGCTTTTTTCAACGTATATTGATAATATATTAGCAATTCTATTATATGATTTTTATGTTCCTATCATAAAAAAGTCGCCACAATGGACGACTTAATTCAGCATAAATGTATCTTGCTTATCGTTTTTTATAAGAGATGGTCGGTAGTCCGTATTCCCCATATTCGCAACCAACATTATAGACATTAATATCATCGATAAGTTTGCCTTTATGAAATAGTTGAATACGCCCCACACCATTACCACCATTAAATAAACGATTATGTAATTTCTTTCCGTTTGGGGCTTCATAATTAACAAGAAGCATATCCTCTTTTAAACAAGTGATATCAGTAATCATTTTATTATTCCAAGTCTTCTGTTCGACATGCCACACTATGTGTGTATCTGTTTCATAACAATCAAATTCTGTTCTAGTATTTGTCCAGAATTTAGAGAAATTAAATTCATAGCATTTGCCTTCATAGTAGAAAGCACTTAGTAATTTGCCTTCTAAAGCAATAAATCCAACTTTAGGACGGCCACCACCGATATCAAAGACGCTGTTTTCTAGTTTTTTATTAGTGATATTACTTACCATATTGTTGCTAGATAACCAAACCCAAGGAGATGTAAAATCTTTGCCCCAGTTCTTATCGGAATAGCCATAGCTATCTTCTTTTCTAACAATGTATTCTTCACCATCCGCGATTATTGTACCCGAGAATCTAGATTTCATTCCTTCAGCGTGCCAAAACATTTCAAAAAGTTGAAGATGTCTAAACAACCACCCCGCTCCATAACCAACATTAAAAGCGATATCTTTTTCTATTTTTAAATCCCATGAAATGGAACCATAATCGCACATATATTCAGGATGCTTCTCCAATTCTTCTTTAGAAATGGAGACATTTCCTCTACTTTGATACTCATCTAAATAACAATCATCCGCGCTTATCGAAAATGGAGCTTTATAATTAACTTTTATCTTTTTCCAGCCAAAGAAACGATGGAGTTGCTTAGCACATTTCCCCCAGTAGCCGATTTTGACCATAAGGTATGATGGTTTGATACCGGCTTCTTGATTTTCTTTTAATTGACCAAATACTGGTTCTTCTCCACCTCTTTTTGGATTGATTAAAAAGAATTCAAAAAAGAATGGGCGTGGCTCACCTGTTTTTGCGTTATAGGCTGTAAAAGAATGCCACCACCAATCATAGCCTTTCTTCCCTTGCCCAGCATATAATTGGCATCTATTTCTTTGTTGTGATTTTTTGTTAAACATAAATTTACTCCCGATTCATTATAACAAAAACCATTCGTTATAGATGACATAATGTCAAAAACATTGAATATGTTATAATATGAAACAACACCACAGGTGGTGATAATTATGATAAAAGTTCAAGAACTCACTAAAATATTTCGTAAACCGATAAGAGGTAAAGGTCTTATTGGTATGATTTCCACATTATTCTCTCGTAAATACACGGAGATTCGCGCTGTTGATGGCGTTTCTTTTGACATTCCTGAAGGAGAGATTGTTGGTTATATCGGTTCCAACGGTGCGGGTAAATCCACCACTATCAAAATGATGTGTGGAATTCTCACTCCTACATCTGGAAAAGTTTTCATTGGTGACAAGGAACCCTATCTCAAACGTAGAGTTGTCGCTAAAGATATCGGTGTTGTTTTTGGACAAAAGAGCCAACTATGGTGGGACATTCCACTTGTGGAATCTTTTAAAGTTCTTAAAGAAATATATCAAGTTAGTGATGAAGATTATGAAGAAAGAATGAGTTTCTTATCATCTGTACTCGGTATTGATGAATTTATGACTCAACCAGTCCGCACCCTTTCGTTAGGCCAAAGAATGAGAGCGGACTTAGCTGCATCAATGCTACATAATCCAAAGATTCTCTTCCTTGATGAGCCCACTATCGGTATGGATGTTCTTGTTAAAGAAAAAATACGCACTGCCATCCATGCCTTAAATGCAAAATATCACACCACTATTGTTCTCACCACTCACGATATGGCGGACATTGAAAACCTCTGTTCCCGCATTATCATGATTGAAAAAGGAAAGATCATTTATGATGGTCCATTAAGAGATATCAAACGTCGTTTTGGTAATATCAAAACTTTAACGTTGACCGTTCCACCAAGCGTTGATCCAGAAAAAGTTAAACCATTTTCTGATGACGTGGCAATGGTGTTAGACAAAGATAATAAAGATAAAGTTGTGCTCAAGTTTGATGCTGATAAGGTTGTCCTAGAGCATGTAGTTCAATACGCTTTTTCACAATATCAAGCAATTGATATGAAAATTGCAGATATTTCCATTGAAGATGTCGTAAAACAAATCCTTTCTCAACAGGAGGAAGAACATGAGAAGGCTAAGAAAATATAAGCCGTTTGCTCGTGCCTCAGCCATTGATATGATGGCGTATCGTTTTAATATTTTGACATGGGCGATAGTTACTGTTGCGGAAGTTGCTTGTCTAGTTTTCTTATGGCTCGCTGTTTATCAAAGCAGTGAGGGTGGGATTAATTCTTCTATTAATGGATTTACATATAAAGAAATGATTTCCTATGTTGTATTAACAACGATATTTGGATTCGTCACTTTTAACGACGATACTATGTGGTATATCAATCGAGACATTAGACAAGGAACAATAGGTAATTTCTTAATCAAGCCCATTTCATATCGAGGTAAGTTCATCGCATCAAACATTGGGGCGTTTTCAATGATGTCACTTGTGTTTGGTATCCCTCTATATGCAGCAGGTTTAGGAACACTCATCGGAATTGGGTTTTTACCTGTACCATCTGTTTGGGATTTCATTGCCCATTTCGGTTTGTTCTTGATCGCTAGTGTCCTCGCTTGTTTATTAAATGGGGCTATTTCTTATTTATTTGGGATATTGTGTTTCTATACCACCGCAGCGTGGGGACTTAATTCATTGAAGACAACAGTGATTTCATTCTTGTCTGGTACGTTATTACCTATCGCTTTCTTTCCAAATGTCTTTCGTGAAATTGTTTCTTATATGCCCTTCGCAGGCATGAGTCAAAACCCAGTATTAATATTGATGATGAAATATAGTTATTTGGAATGCGCTAAAGTGCTTCTAATATCTTTTGCTTGGCTAATTTTATTGGAACTACTTGGCAAACTACTTTTCAATCACGCGATAAAACTCGTCACGGTGCAGGGAGGATAATATGAGATATTTCAAACTTTATTTCACCTGTATCAAACGTAGCATGATGTCCAGATTGGAATACAAAAGGGACTCGATTATTTCTATTCTTTCCTTCTTGATTTCTAACGCTTGTTCGCTTTGTTCTATCTACTTTATTTTGCAAGCAATTCCTTCATTAAAAGGCTATACCCCTGCAGAAGTCGGCTTTTTTTACGGATTTTCAATGCTTCCTATAGCAATTGACCATTTGTTCAGTGATGAATTTTGGTTAGTAGCTTTCCGCCGTGTTCAACTAGGAGATATGGACCGCCACTTCTTACGTCCTGTTCCAATTATTTTCCAAATGTTTGCGGAAACATTCCAACCAGATGGATTTGGTGAGGTTATTGTTGGCATCACAATGATTGTCATCTGTGGATTGAATTTACAGGTAGCAGTTTCTTTTGGTGCAATACTCGTTTTAAGTATTGGTGCGATCTTTGGTGCAATAATTATCACTTCATTTAAAATCGCTATTTCATCTTTAGCGTTTATCTTCAAACGCAGTGGACCACTTCTACAAATCATCTATAACTTCACCATTTACGCAAAATATCCAATCGCCATTTATCCTTATGCAATCCGCTTTATTTTGATTTTTATCTTACCATTTGGTTTATTCATTTCCCTACCTGTTGATACATTACTTTATGGAAGTTACAACCCTTATTTATTGAGTTTAGCTATCATAGGGGCGGCAGTTGTTTTCTTCACTCTAGCCACATTTATTTGGACATTGTGCGCAAGACGTTATGAATCAACTGGTTCATAAAAGCATTTAGATAGTAAAAAAACCGCCCGCGATAACGAGTGGTTAATTGTCTATTCAATTTTAATTGATATCCTTTTACCAAGAGCATTGAATAATCTTTCTATTTTAGCAATGGTTGGATTTCCAATTCCTCTTTCTATTCTCGATATATCTCCTTGATCAATATGAGACATCTTAGATAGTTCAGTTTGAGTAATGCCTAATGACTCTCTAGTCTCCGCTAATAAGACGCCTAAACTTTGATTCATTGGAACATCAATTTGCCCAACAAGAACACCATCATAGTAAATGGCAGTAGCATCAATATCTAATTGATCATTCCAAATAACCCCATATCCTCCAGGATCTAATTTGCCATTTTCAAATAACGCTCTATTTAATAAAAGTTCTTTAAACTGAGGGTATTTTGAAAATAGTTGAGACAAATCATATTGGATAATCTTGCCATCTTGAAATGTCAATTCAACAACAACACCTTCTAAGAATTTAACTTTGTTAGCGTAATAAAACATAATGTTTCCTCGTTATTATTATATGGTATTTACACCATATTTTCAATAACGATCACACAAGAAGGTAAACTAAAAGGGCCTATAAGGCCCTCTCAATTTCAATTGAATTAATCTAATTAATCAGCAACGTATGGTAATAAAGCCATGAAACGGGCGTTTTTGATTGCGACCGCTAATTCACGTTGATGCTTTGCACATGTGCCTGTGGAACGTCTTGGAGCAATCTTTCCATTTGGAGTGATGAATTGCTTTAAAAGTTCGACATCTTTGTAATCAATGTACTTGATATTATTCTTTTTGAAATAACAGACCTTTTTGTGTGGTCTAACTTTTTTGAATGCCATGTTAATACAAATTCCTTTCTAACTAAAATGGTAAGTCATCATCTGGTAGATCAATGGAATCTAGATTATGAGAATTATCTTCATCGTTACTAGCGGCTGGAGCGTCATCGAATGGTGGAACCTCTTCGTAGCTTCCGCTTCTAGCGCCTTTTGGTTCAAGGAATTGGACGGAGTCACATAAGACTTCAAGGACAGAAGCTGTGCTTCCATCTTGTCTTTGGAACTTTCTTTGATTCAAGCTGCCAATGACACCGATTAATGAACCTTTTCTCGTAAATTTAGACATCGTTTCGGCAGTTTGTCCAAACGCGACACATCCGATAAAGCTAGTGGCTCTACTTCCGTCAGCGTTTTTCATTCTGCTATCCACCGCGAGGGTGAAGGAAACGAGTGATCTTCCAGAGGTGGCTGTTCTGAGCTCAGGGTCTTTGGTCATACGACCCACGAGAGTAACATTGTTAATCATAATCACTACCTCCTATTCGTGTGCTACTGTAATTAAATAACGTAACACGGATGGGTTGATACGGGTACGACGATTGAATTCAGAAATCGCTTCGTTGCCCATAGTTACTTTGATTACGACGTAATAGCCTTTGTTTTCCTTTTTGATAGGATAGGCTAATTCTCTTAAACCCATAGATTCATCACAAGCGTTGACAGTACCACCATTAGAAGTGATAATCTTGGCTAATTCTTCATTAGCGTTCTTGCGTGCTTCTTCGTCTAAGTCGCTTTTCAAAATGTACATGATTTCGTAATTGCGCATTTTTGATACCTCCCTTCGGTCTTCTGGCTAGTTAAACTAGCAGAGAGAATGCTTAAACAAGCGAATGTAATTTTACATTGTAATCACTAACTAGTCAAGCGCGTATATTATATGCGGCATTCATACATCGCTTACGCGTGACTAACAACAGGAGGAGATACCAATTGGCCCCCTTGTCAATGGGGCGATTATAGGGTATTATGAGTTTGTGGAAGTTGGCCCCTTTTTACGAGGAGCCTTTTTTATTTCCCACTAACACGAGAAGTATGACCAAGATGATCAAGGCCATCACAATGGATTGCTCCAAAGAACGTCCTCCTTCCCATACCCAGACCAGTGACAAGGGAGTAGAGAATCTTCCATTATCGGAATTTCCTCCTATATATAAAGACCTTGAAAATCGCGTTTTTCGACGCAGAAAATTTTATAGATAAAAATAAAAAGACCATAAAGGCCTTTTTAAAATTTTCACTTTTTTACGATTATTTATCTCTCATCGTTGGGAAGAGAACAACTTCACGAATTGAAGCTTGGTCGGTGAGGAGCATCACAAGTCTATCCACGCCCATACCAATACCGCCTGCAGGTGGCATACCGTATTCGAGAGCTTCAACGAAATCAGTATCCATTTCATTGGCTTCTTCGTCACCTAATTCTTTCGCCTTTAATTGAGCCTCAAATCTCTCTTTTTGATCGATTGGGTCGTTGAGTTCTGTATAGGCGTTCGCGAGTTCGTGTCCGTTCACGAATAATTCGAATCTTTCTACGAATCTTGGATCTGGTCCTTTTTTTGTTAAAGGAGAGACTTCGATTGGATAGCAATAAACAAATGTTGGTTGGATTAAATCATCCTGACAAAATTCTTCATAAAATTCATTCATCACGTGACCAACAGTATTCTTGAATTTGTCCAATTTGATATTATGCTCTTCAGCGAGTTTCTTAGCCTCTTCAAAATCAGTGATTTGACTAAAGTCAATGCCACATTTTTCTTTGATTAAATCATTCATCTTAACCCATCTAAATGGTTGGGAGAAATCGATTTCTTTTCCTTGATAATTGATCTTGGTATCACCAGTGACATCTTTCGCGGCTTTTCTGATCAAATTCTCAATGAGTTCACCCATACCTTTTAAGTCAGTATAAGCTTGATATAATTCAAACATTGTAAATTCTGGGTTATGGTTAGCATCCATGCCTTCATTACGGAAGACACGGTTGATTTCATACACTCTTTCCATACCGCCCACGAGGAGTTTCTTTAAATTGATTTCAAGAGCGATTCTTAAAAAGAAATCTCTATCTAAAGTATTGTGGTGAGTAATAAATGGACGGGCTGCTGCTCCACCATTAGTATAGGTGAGCATACTTGTTTCCACTTCCACGAATCCTTGAGCGTCTAAGCCTTCTTGCATGCTTCTAATGACCTTTGGTCTAGCAAAAGCCACTTTACGGGCCTCCTCATTCATAATGAGGTCAAGGTATCTTCTTCTACTTCTCTCTTCAATATCCGTTAAACCGTGGAATTTTTCTGGAAGAGGATGTAAACATTTAGTTAAGTGAGTGAATTCTTCACATCTAATGGTGAGTTCACCAGTCCTCGTGGTCATCACACGGCCTTTAACGCCGACGATATCACCGACATCTGCAAGTTTAAATAATTCATAATTCTTTTCGCCGACGACGTCGATGCCAATATAAACTTGGATTGGTCCAGTCTTATCTAAAACATTGAAGAAACTGGCTTTACCCATTTTTCTTAAGAATTTAATTCTACCAGCGACAGAAACGTGAAGATTGAGAGCGTCAATCTCTTCTGCAGTTTTATCTTTGCAGAGTTCTCTAATTTCTTTCGCATGATGAGTGACCTCATATCTTTGTCCATATGGATCAACACCTAATTCCGCATATTTAGCAAGCTTTTCTCTTCTTGCTATTTCTTGGTCATTTAATAATTTTTCTTCCATGGGTTTTCCTCCAGTCTCAATTATTATACGTAAATGCGTAAGGCATTAAAAGATTAGAAATCATCGTTGTGACGAGATTTATAATCATTTATTATCTCCAAAAGCGAATCATAAGTAACAAGCTCACTCGCTAATCGAGAATTAAGCTTCTTCACTTCAGGAATGCCTTTAAAAAATTTAGGGGCAATAGAACGATAGATGCGCATCGCTTTATCTTCACCTTTTTCTTTGATGAGATATCTGGCAAGCTCTAAACAATAATCAACCTGTTCATCAAATGTTGCCTCATCAATAATAGAGCCATCTTCATAATATTGATTGATTTGTCTAATGAGGGTTGGATTGCCCACTCCTCCTCTTGCTACCATCACAGCATCAGCCCCTGTTATTTCTAAGGCTTTCTTAGCATCTTCAAGAGTATAAATATTGCCTGAAACCACTAATGGGACAGACATCTTTTTCCTCAAATCTTTTAATAGGTCATAACGAGGTTCGCCGTAGTATAGTTGCTTCGTTGTTCTAGCGTGAATTCCGATCATTGCCACACCTGCTTTTTCTAGCTCAGAAATCACCTCTAAAAAGTTGATATTTTTCTCATCCCATCCGAGTCTAATTTTCGCAGTTACGGGAACATCCACGACTTCTTTAATTGCTCGAATGATATCACCCGCTAATTTTGGATTTTTTAAAAGCGAACTACCCGCTCCATTTTTCGTAACTTTAGGAACTGGGCAACCCATATTCACATCGATAAAGGAAAGAAAAGGAACGGATTTTGCAACAATTTTTGCGGCAATTTGCATATTTTTTGGATCAGAACCAAATAATTGCACGCCACAGGGAACATCGGTCTCAGGAAAGTCGATATAGTCTTTAGTTTCTTTGTTTCCATAAATTAGTCCCATATCAGAAACCATCTCAGTGACTGTTACTCCTACCCCGAATTTTTCCATGAAATTTCGATAGCCAAAAGAGGTGATACCGGCCATTGGCGCAAGTAAGACTTTTCCACTGATTTCTATGTTGCCGATTTTCCACATAAGAAAAGAGGAGGACGAGCCTCCTTTATTCTCCTTTATTTTCGTCGTTTCTGATGTCAGTACGGCGTGGTTTCTTTTCAACGTTTGAGGTCTTTTTTTCCGCTGGCTTTTTAGTAGTTCTAGCCTTAGTGGATTTTGGCTTTGCTACTTGAGCTTCAGCTGGTTTATTTTCCTCAGTTTTAATTTCGACATCTTTTACTTCAGCATCGATAACTTCTTGCTTCACTTCATCGCGTTTGAGGTGACCATTTTCTAATAAATAGTCAATCTCTTCAGCGGTGATTTGTTCGTGCTCAATTAAGGTTTGTGCGATGAGTTCAACTTCATCTTTGTACTTTCTAATTAAACGTAAAGCTTCTTCGTGAGCGTCATCGATGATCTTTCTAATTTCGGCATCGATTTGTTCCGCTGTTGCTAAAGAGAAGTTCTTTTGTGTATTAGTGTAGTCTCTTCCAAGGAAGACGCTACCAGTATCTCTTTCATATTGGACAGGTCCTAAAGCAGACATACCGAGTTCAGTGACCATCATTCTGGCGATATTAGTGGCCATCTCGATATCGTTTTGCGCGCCTGTAGAAATATCATCAAAGAATACTTCTTCAGAACTACGTCCACCTAAATAACCGACGATACGCGCTTCGAGTTCGCGCTTAGTGAGCAAGAATCTATCTTCCTCAGGTGTCATACGGACGTGACCGCCTGTATTACCACGTGGGATGATAGTAATCTTTTGCACTTTATCACTATGTGGATATTTAAGACCGATGATCGCGTGACCAGCTTCATGGTGAGCCACCACATCTTTTTCATGTGGAGTCAAACTACGTGAAGACTTGGCAGGACCCGCGACACGTCTATCGATAGCTTCATCGATTTCATCAATACCAATAGTTGGCTTATTCTTACGAACAGCAAGGATAGCTGCTTCGTTTAAGATATTTTCAATATCGGCACCAGAGAAGCCAACTGTACGTTTTGCTAAGTTAGTGAAGTTGACATCTGGATCGATATTCTTATTTCTCGCATGGACTTTGAAGATATCTTCTCTACCTTTTCTATCTGGTAAAGAAACAGTGATTGTTCTATCAAAACGTCCCGCTCTCATAAGGGCTGGGTCAAGGACATCGTCACGGTTAGTTGCAGCGATGACGATAATACCACTATTATCAGAGAAGCCATCCATCTCAACTAATAATTGGTTAAGAGTTTGTTCTCTTTCATCGTTACCACCACCTAAGCCAGCGCCTCTTTGTCTACCGACAGCATCGATTTCATCGATAAAGACTAAACATGGAGCGTTTGCTTTAGCAATTCTAAACATATCTCTAACACGTCCAGCACCGACACCGACGAACATTTCGACGAAGTCAGAACCGGAAATGGAATAGAATGGAACGCCTGCTTCACCAGCAACAGCTTTGGCTAATAAAGTTTTACCACAACCTGGCGGCCCAACGAGAAGGACACCTTTTGGTAATTTGGCACCATATTTAGAATATTTCTTTGGTTCTTTTAAATAAGAGACGAGTTCAACCATCTCGGCTTTTTCTTCATCGCATCCAGCGACATCATCAAATTTGACTTTGGAATTAGTTTCTTTTCTCGCTCTTGAACGGTTGAAGTCGAGGGCTTTTTGGTTAGTATTGCCAACGGATTTAGATAATCTAGAGAATAAGAAGAGAACGAGCAATAAGGATAAACCACCCATGATAATAGTTGGTCCCCATTGATCCCAGAAATTAGTGACATATGGGTCTCTAACAGTATATGTTAAGCCTTTTTTACCTTCCGCCACTTTAGCAATAATCAAGCTATCAATAGATTGACCTGCTGGAGTGAAAATAGTCTCTTTAGTAGTCTCATTAGTGTAAGTATATTGATGTTGGGTGTCATAGTAAGTATCCCATTGCACCGCAACATAATAACGACCAGTTCTTGTTACATTATTCTTATCCGCATATTCATATTTACCTTCAAGAACAACTAAAGTTTGCTCTTTAGGAGTGGATTCAATAGTTAAAACTCTATCGTTTTCAAGTGCTTGAATAAATTGTATTTCGTTTAATGTCGTGGAGCTTGTGAATCTGCCAAATAAAAGCAAGGCCATCATCACTACAAGGCCAACCACTAATAAGAGGGATATGATAAAACCAACGGATATACCTCTTCTTTGAGGTTCTTGTTGTCTTGGATCATCGTCCATATTAGTACCTCCTTCTTTAATTAGTACTCTACATTCTAAGAATGTTCCTAGTAATTATATTAGTAAAAGTCACTTTTTCAAAGCAAAACAACTTTTAATATAAAAGTATTTATCTTTATTTAGATTAAAATCGCTTTGATAACGAGGGATATAAATGACTTCATTGTCGTGAACAAATAGAGGCCAAATCTTTCTTAAGTGCATCGGCATCTTCCAATCGATGAATAAGCGATTGACCGGAACAGAATAATTCTTAATCTTATACTCATCACCTTTTTGATAAGGTCTAATTGTAATTGGATAATCCTTGATACCTTTTGCTTCTCCTCTTTTTTCTAAATCAAAGTAGAATAGTTCGTTATCAATAAAGCATGGAGAGTCAACAACGATTGGTTCAAAAGTACCCATTGTTCTCACGGATAAAGAGTCATATTCTTTGCATAAATAGAAATCATCTTTTAAAGGAATAAGGACATTCGACTTGGATGAGGAGCAAACCTTTTTCACTTCATTGACAAAGCGTAATGAGCATTCATATTCTGGAAGTTTTTCTCTCACCATATCATTAAGCGCATACGCCATCTCAATTGGAGTAAGAGTAAGGAGAAAATCGATGGAATGAATATCGTTATCATTTAACTTACACTTGATATCGCTGAGCTTTTTATTTTCCTCTTCAATTTCTTTCGCTAGTTGCTCTTTTTTATAATGGTTATAGTATTTTAATAATTCGTTTCTAATGCGGTTTCTTAAGAAGACGTTTTCAAGATTAGTGACATCGATTGAATATGGTATTTTATGATCGTTGTTGTATTTGATGATATCCTCTTTATAAATATCTAATAAAGGACGAATGACCACCATCCCATTAATCATAGTTTCTGGAGATATGCCATAAAAATTAGGGAGGTTTTTGCGTTCTTTTTGCATCAAATATGTCTCTAAATTGTCATCTTTATGGTGAGCGACTAATAAAGCATCAAAACCATCTCGATCATAAACATTCTTAAAAAATTTGTATCTGATTTCTCGCGCTTCTTCTTCTAGATTAGAAACGATTGCTTCAGTATTAACATAGACATAAATTCCAATGTTATATTTATAGCAATAATCCCTTAATGATTTCTCTTCCTCATCGCTTTCTTTACGGAAACGATAATTGACGTGAGCGACTGCAAATTTATAACCTTCATTTCTTAATAGTTCTAAAAGGTACATTGAGTCTGGACCATAGGAACAAGCTAATAAATATTTCTTATTTTTATCTAAATTAAGCATCGACTTTTTCATCCTCCGTTAAAGTATATCCAACGTAGACAATGCGACCTTCTCTTCTAAGTGAGACCTGCATTCTAATATCTCTTTCTCCGTATTTCACGGTGACATAATCACCATCTTTAACTTCACTTGATGGCTTACCAACTCGATCATTAATCATCACTAAACCACGTTCACAAAAATATTTCGCGACCGTGCGTCTTTTGATGATACCTGAATGTTTTAAACAAAGATCTAATCTCATCTTATCTCCACCGTTTTATTCGTCTTTTTAATCGTGATTAATCTATGAAGTATGCCTTCTAGATCGCTGAGAACATCGGGTCCCTTATTAATCATAATCTGGAACTCCTGTTTAGCATATCTTACCTTAATTTTATTTAAATAAGGTATGAGAGTTTCAAAAAGTATATTTCCAATGCCTCTAATATTGATATAAGGTTCTCCTAAAGTTATTTCCACATATCGATAAGAATCATCAACCTTTAAGACATTGCTTTCTTTTATTAATAATTCAATGCTTCGTTTGCTAAAGACAAGCTCAACGCTCTCTGGTAGTTTACCATATATGTCTTCAACTTTTCTTTTTAAAGCAAGGAGAGATTCATTAGAAGAAGCAGATATAATCTCTTGATATAATTCAATCTTATCAGGGTCACTCGCGTATTCTTCAGGGATATAAGCATCGAATTTAATCGCTAATCTAGTGACATCAACATCATCAACAGGTTTATCAAGACTTCCCTCAACTTTTTCTAATACTGCTTCATTAAGAAGCTTCAAATATAAATCTAAACCAATAGAATCAATATAACCGGCTTGTTCTGGACCTAAGATATCTCCTGCACCTCTAATCATCAAATCCCTTTGAGCGATGCGATAACCACTACCAAGTTCAGTGAAATCTTGGATGGCCTTTAATCTCTTCTGCACTTTTTCATTCATCATCTTATGCTCATTGAACATCAAATAGGCATAAGCGATGCGATCACTACGTCCAACACGACCTTTGATTTGATAAAGCTGGCTTAAGCCATATCTTTCGCTGTCTTCAACAATGATCGTATTCGCATTTGGGATATCGATACCGTTTTCAATGATGGACGTACAAACTAAAACATCGATTAGACCGTTATAATAATTCATCATGATCTCTTCAAGGTCTTCTTTATCCATCTGCCCATGTACTACGCCTATCGTGATATCTGGTAAAGCTTTTTGTAAACGGCTCGCGCAGGTATATAAAGTAGAGATGTTATTATGCATATAGAAGACTTGTCCACCTCTACCAAGTTCTCTTTCAATAAGTTCTTTACATATTTCAAATTTATAAGGAATGACATAAGTTTGAATTGGCATTCTATCTACAGGTGCAGTCTGAATTTGAGATAGACTTCTCACTCCTAAAAGCGACATCTGTAGAGTACGAGGAATTGGGGTGGCACTTAAAGTTAGAACATCGACATTTCTTTTTAATTCTTTTAACTTTTCTTTTTGTTCAACACCGAATCTTTGCTCTTCATCGATAACCAATAAACCAAGATCTTTAAAGACTATTTTTTCAGACAATAAACGATGTGTGCCAATCGCAAAATGGATGGTTCCATCTTTTAAACCTTCCATATATTTTTTCTGGTCTTTTGCAGAAATTAAGCGGGAAAATACAGCGATTTTTATATCAAAACCCTTAAATCTTTCTAAAGCATTTTCGTAATGTTGTCTCGCTAATAAGGTGGTTGGACAAAGCATCGCAACTTGTTTTCCAGAAGATATCGCTTTAAAGATCGCACGGAAAGCTACCTCTGTTTTTCCAAAGCCGACATCACCGCATAAAAGTCTATCCATCGGATGAGTGGACTGCATATCATTTTTAATTTCCATAACAGCTTTTTTCTGATCTTCTGTAAGTTCAAATTCACATTGATCTTCAAACTGTTTTTGGAAGGTATCATCTTCTTGGAAGGCATAACCGATTTGTTTGCTTCTTTCGACATAAAGATTGTAAAGACGATTCGCTAAATCATTGATCTTCTCTTTAATCTTCTTTTTAGTGTTCTCCCAATCTTTCCCGTGTAGATGAGATAAACGTGGGGAACTACCTTCCTTACCCTGATATTTTCTCACGAGTTGGAACTGTGCTAATGGGACATAGAGTATCTCACCACCAAAATAAGCACATTTAAGGTAGTCGCGATGCATCCCATCAATCTCTAAAGTCTGTAATTCTAAGAATTGCCCAATCCCGTGGTATTCGTGAACGATATAATCCCCTGGTTCAAGTTCTTCAAAGTTCTTGATAATCGTACCTTTTTTAAATCTTGTATCAAATCTGCTTGTCTTAATCTTTTCATTAAATAATTCACTGGAACTAAGCAAGGCATATTTCTCTTCGTTAAGAACAAATCCACGAGGAATAGATAATAACATCACATTCACAGTCCCTTTTTCTGGTAGTTCAAAATTAGAAACCACTTTCATTGGTATCTTTTCTTTATATAGAAGCTCAGAAATAAGGTTTAACTGTTCTGATGTATGTAAACAAATTTGTAAGAGATATCCATCGTTTAAATAATTATGGATGATATTAACAGCATCACTCTCCTTATTCGTGGTATATGGTACAGATCGACATGCGAAAGTGATATCAGTATTATGTTTTAAAAATACGGATGTTTTAATGCTGTGGCATTTGCTATTAAAGACCACGCTATTTAAGTCGCGATACATCTCTAGATGAGAGATAATCTTTCCTTCTTCAAACATCTCTTCTAATAGATGGAAAGATTCATCTTGAAGGAGCTTATCGGATTGATCAATCGCATCATCATCAACGTAAACAAGGGTTGGTTCATCTAAATAATTTAGTAAAGAAGAATAATGATTGGTGAGGAAGGAGAAATATTTATAACTACGACTAGTAGATGCTCCTTCTAAGATATCCACCATGTCGTTATCAATCGAATTTCTCAGTCTTTCAAAGGTTGGATAATCTAATACTTTTTGATCCTTCTCTAACTGAGCGTATATCTTCTCACTAGCTTGCGCAATTTCTTCATCAGTCAGAATGAAATCGCGAGCAGGAATAATCTCCACTTCATCAATCTTTTTAGAAGAGATTTGAGTCGCGATATCAAAGAGTCTAATGGAGTCAACTTCTTCTCCAAATAACTCAATACGAATTGGATTATCGAGGTTAATTGAATAGATGTCGATAATATCACCACGAATCGCAAACTGTAACGATTGGTTCACCTTGCTAACGCGTGAATAACCAGAGTTAACAAGTTTTCTTTTTAAGGATTCAATATCTAAAATATCACCGATTTTAATTTCAATATTATTTTCAAAAAAGACCTCTTTTTGCGGTAAATATCTGCAAATCCCAGCGATATTTGTAATTATTATTTTATGTTGATTATATTTTAATTGGTTAAGGGTAAAGACTCTCGCGGATAATAGCTCTTTACTCTCTGCAACCGTCTCCGCTCTAATGAGTTCATCCCCTGGGAATAACAAAACATCGCTTTGATTAATGAAGGTTAAAATGAAATCATATAATAATTGAGCTTTATATAAGTTAGAAGTGAGCAAAACAATCGGACCTTTATTGTTTTTAAAATAGGTGATTGAAAGTAAAGAAATTCCCGCGATATCGTCTATGACAAAATGCCCTTTTTTCTTCAAAAAGGGGGAGGTTGCAACATTATTTTTTACTAGTTCAAATAGGTCCGTTAAGCATCACCTCAGTTATAATTATTCATCGCTACTTCAAAGCCTCTTTTTAAATAGAGGAGAAGCGCGTCTTTCGCATTTGTAATCGCTTGATCAATCAATTCTTTTTCTTCTTTAAGTGGTTTACCTAAGACATAATCAATCGCGTTATCTTCTGGTTCACCGATACCGACTCTAATTCTTTTGATTTTGTCTGTACCGAGTTGCTCAATGATATTCTGCATTCCTTTTTGACCGCCACTAGAACCCGATAAGCGTAATCTAATCGTACCAGGGGCTAATGCCATATCATCATAGACAACAACCACATCATTAATATCGATTTTAAAATAATTAACAACTTCTCTAACCGCATTACCGCTTAAGTTCATAAAAGTTGTTGGTTTAAATAGCATCACATCTTGGTCAAGTATTTTTCCTCTACCCAATAATCCTTGAAAAACTTCTCTATCGACATCAACCTTGCTGACATCGCTTAAAAGGTCAATGGTCATAAAGCCCATATTGTGCCTTGTGCCCTCATATTTTTTTCCTGGATTGCCTAAACCGACGATTAATTTCATAACACTATTATACTTATAACTAATTTATTTTATAATAAAGATTGTATGAAAAGCTTTTTAAAGAGACTATTTGCCGGTATGGCTATTGGAGTCGGCGCTGCTATCCCTGGTGTTTCTGGGGCTGCCGTGGCTCTTATCTTCCGCATTTATGAAGATTTGATCAACGCCATCAACTCATTTAGAACTCATATCAAAGATTCAATCGTTATTCTGTTGCCAATCCTTCTTGGGATCATTCTTGCAGTCATTCCTTGCATTTATTTATTCTCATTAGCGTTTGAACATTTGATGTTTGTTCTCATTTCAATGTTTGTTGGTTTCTTAGTGGGCTCACTTCCATCTGTTACCGATGAAATAAAAGGGATAAAACCAACTAAGAAATATGTTGCAATATTTATTATCGCGATTATCTTTGTTGCTTTAATGGGCATTGGAAGCGTTTTCCTCGGTCCAAAAATCGATTTAGATGCACAGTTTACAGCGATGCCATTATGGATGTATTTCATCTTAATCCCTGTTGGCATTTTAGCCGCAGTTGCTTTATCCGTTCCTGGTTTATCCGGTTCTCTCATCTTATTAGTGATTGGCTTTTATCGCCCACTTGTGGACCACGCACGTTTATGGGCAGGCGATATCGTTAAAACTGGTGATTGGTCTAACTTTGGCAAACTAATCGGTATGGTTGGCTGCTTTGCCATCGGCTGCATTATCGGTGTTGTCCTCATCTCTAAACTAATGAGAATGCTACTAGATAGATATCATGATGGCACATATGTCGCGATTACTGGTTTCATTATCGGTTCTATCTTTGCTTTATATTTCAATTATGAAATTTATAATTACTATCTCAACTGGGCAGGCGTTAGCCATGTCGGCGCGGAAATCAACCCAATCATGCCAATCTATGTTGAAATACCGTTGGGTATTGTAATCACAATCTTATGTGCTTTTGGCTCATACCAAATCGTCAGATATCAAAGAAAACTTAAAAACGAACAAAATACAAACGAATAATAAGTTATTCCCTACAGACTATGCTTCGAAAATAGTGTTTTTGGTGCCTTTATAATATGCTTCTACTGCTTTTATGTGATCAGGAGCAAAAAGAGGCGGTATTTCTTCCTTAGAACAGAATTTAAGTTCAGATGACTCTTCATCTATTCTTAGGTCACCTCCCTCTATCTCAAACACATAATACGCTCCAATGGTGTGTGCTTTATCACCGTTGCCCCACACCATATTTTGATTATGGAATATACCGAGAAAATATTTGGGTTTAACATCTAATCCTGTCTCTTCTTTTATTTCACGAATAGCAGCTTCCAAATATGTTTCATTGAGTTCCAATAGTCCACCAGGAAGTCCCCATTTATTGTTATCAGTTCGATGTTGGAAAAGAATCTTCCCATCTTTTTCAACTATTCCACCCGCGCAATTAAGGATGATTTTTTGGTCACCTAAATATTTTCTTATTCTTTTAACGTAATTTTTATCATCATAAATCTTCTTTTCTAGAAAAAGCTCGTTTGCATCAATGTTAAATTTATCAATTAATAATGCAATCTTGTCATTGCTCATTTCTGTTTCGCCCTTTTCAATATGGGCAATCATGGATTTATCTTTATAGCCAAAAATCTGTGCAAATTCTAATTGAGTAAGATTATTCTTTTTACGAATTTCTTTTATCTTTTTACCAAAATGAAGACTCATACTATTTGTTATCCTTTTTCTCAATTAATAGGAGTTCATTAAAATGAAGAAGCATTTCTTTTTCATTTTCCGTAGGATTAACAAATAGCCTATTTCTAAATGCATCGTATTCTTTTCTCGCATGTTCTAGTGCATCTTGATGGGAAACTAATCCCGGTCCATTTAAGATGTCCTTTCTTGTCATAGTTAAGAAATAGTCCAATTCTTTAATCCAGTCGTTCATCGTCATCACGTGTTCTTCAAGTGCTTGTAATTCTGCAAAGTCGAGATATAAAGAAACGATTCTATTTAATATATCCATCTCTTCTTTAGATAGATAATTTTTAGCCACTACTGCATCTTCCAACAAAGGATAATCACCATTAAATGAAGTTAACCCCATGAAGTCTTTTGAAGCATCTGCTCTTTCTTTGATGATTTCTGCAGTAGTATGTCCATGAGCGGCCCAATGCATTTTATTTTGCACAGTCGAAAAGAACTTGTAAGCAACTTCTGATTTAGGGTCATAATCTGAACTAGTTGCAAAAATATCGAGAACTTGTCTCCAAAACACCTTTTCACTGCTTCTAATATCGCGGATTCTCGCTAATAATTCTTTAAAATAACGTCCGCCACCCGCTTCTTTAAGGAGGTTATCATTAAGGGCAAAGCCTTTAGTCATATATTCTTTTAGTGTTTCAGTTGCCCACTTTCTAAAGTTTGTACCTATATTACTTCTAACTCTATAACCAATAGCGATAATCATGTCCAAGTTATAATGATTAACGTTACGTATCACTTCACGTTCACCTTCATTTTGAACTATTCGGAATTTCCGAACAGTTGAGTTTTCATCTAGTTCGCCTTCGTCCAAAATGTGTTTGATGTGTTCAGAAATATTAGATTTGCTTGATTGATATAATGAAACCAATTGATCTTGAGTCATCCAGACATTATTATCAATTAATTTAACTTCAACATTGTTATTATAGATAATTACCAAACCTTTTTCGTTCATATATAATTACCTCCTTTGTACATTATTATTATATCAAAAAGATGATTTTTTCTCAACTATTACAATAGGAAAACTGAGTTATTATTTGTTGTCGTCTCATGGACACTTTTTTCATTTTGAAAAAGAAATGAATTCAAAAAAAGATTGATAAGCATTACTATGTAAATAGATAACAAGAGGTACATAATATGGAAAACAAACTTGGTTGGAGAAAATGGGTTTCTTTTTTGGTTGCGGGTTTTGTCGGCCAACTCGCTTGGGCTATTGAAAATAACTACTTAAACCTCTACGTTTTCTTCTGTACTCAAGAATATTCATTTATCCCAATGATGACCGCTTTAAGCGCGGTCACTGCGACATTAACCACTCTCTTTATGGGTGCTCTCGCGGATAGACTTGGCAAAAGAAAATTATTCATCTCATTAGGCTATATCATCTGGGGTATATCCATCATCCTCTTCGCCTTCCTTGATCCAAAAAATAACATCACCATTATTGTTAATAACAATATCTTCCTTTCTGGTGTTCTCATCGTCCTCATGGACTGCGTGATGACCTTCTTTGGTTCTACCGCTAATGATGCTGCCTTTAATGCTTCTGTTACCGATAATACGAATACGCATAATAGGGGCAAGGTTGAATCTGTATTATCCGTATTACCATTAATCGCGATGATCATGGTCGTTCTTGTCGGAGGAATATTCGTCGATGGGGCTGAAAAGAGATGGGATATCTTCTTCTATATCTTTGGAGGACTCACTCTTGTTGCGGGATTAGCCTGTTTATTCCTCTATCCAAAAGATAATGTAGAACCAAATAAAGAAGAACCATATTTAAAAAACATCATCTATGGATTCAGACCAAAAGCCGTTAAAAGCAATAAGAAGTTATATCTATCTTTATTATCATTTATGACTTTCAATATCGGCGTGCAAGTCTATATGCCGTATTTCATGGTCTATTTCCAAGAAGGTTTAAATATCAAAGGAATGGATTTTACCATCTCCCTAGGTTCGATCCTCATCGCTGCTTCTATCGTCGCGATTGTTGTCGGTATCTTCATGGATAAACTCGGTAAGAATAAAGTCATCATCCCCGCGCTTATATTCGCGATTGGAGGTGGGATCTTTATGACATTTGCAAGAAGTCTTCCTACTCTCATCGTCGGAGGCATTATCTTGATGTCTGGCTATTTAGTGACCACTGCTGTTTTAGGGGCAAAAATTAGAGACTATACACCAACTAATCAAACCGGCTTATTCCAAGGGGTGAGAATGGTGTTTGTCGTCCTCATTCCAATGGTCACTGGACCATATATCGGACAAGGAGTTTCTTTAATCAACGCTCAGCAATATACAAACGAATATGGACAGCTTGTCACTCGACCAAACGAATTCATCTTCTTATTCACCGCGATCGTCATCGCTCTCGTATTCATCCCATTATTTTTCTTAATCAAAGAGGAGAAGAAAGATGCCTTATCTAACTGAGTATCCCTTTCCCCAATTTCAAAGAGACTCATACCTCTCATTAAACGGAGAATGGGACTATAAAATTAGTAAAATCGATGCAATTCCTAAAGATTTTGATGGGAAAATCATCGTTCCTTTTTCTCCAGAAACGGAGATGAATAAAGATATCAATCACATCCTTCAACCAGATGAATATCTCTTCTATAAACTCGTTTTTAATCTAGAAAAATCATTTATCAAAGATGAGGTCTATCTCCACTTTTTAGGAGTGGATCAAATCGCGGACGTCTATCTAAATGACCACTATTTAGGACATCATGAAGGTGGCTACCTTCCCTTTAAATTTGAAATCAAAAAATATTTAAAAAATAAAGACAATATCCTTGTTGTCAAAGTGAAGGATTATACCGATACTTCTTATCTATCTAGGGGTAAACAAACAATGGAAAGAGGAGGGATCTGGTATACCCCTCAATCTGGGATATATTTTCCCGTCTTTATGGAAAGCGTTCCCACCCTCCATGTTGATAAGATTAAACTCACTCCTGACATCGATAAAAATGAACTCATCGTCAACGTCACTTCTAAAGCAGATAAATGCCTAGTTGAACTCGATAACAAATCATTAGAAATAGAGACTAATAAAGATATCCATATCCAAATCGATAATCCTCATCTATGGTCCCCTGATGACCCATATCTATATCCTTTAAAAGTTAAGATTGGAGAAGATGTTATCTCTTCCTATTTTGCGATGAGAAAATTCTCTATCATCAAAGATAATAAAGGCAAATTAAGAACAGCCTTAAATAATAAACCAATCTTCATGAACGGTATCTTAGATCAAGGCTATTACAAGAAGGGATTACTAACTCCCACTAGTTATGATGACTATATCAATGACATCGAACTAGTAAAGTCTCTTGGCTATAACACGATTAGAAAGCACATTAAGATTGAAATCCCCCGTTGGTATTATGAATGCGATAAAAGAGGAATGATCGTCTGGCAAGACTTCATCAACGGAGGAGGAAGTTATGAATTCAACACAATTACTCTTCCTCTATTCACTCATATTCATAGCAAAGATACAAAATATCAAAAGTTCCATCGTGAAAATGAAAAGGAAAGAGAAACTATAATCGAAGAATTTAAATCCATCATCGATTATCTCTATAACTCACCATGTATCGGCTTATGGACAATATTCAATGAAGGCTGGGGACAGTTCGACGCGAAGAAAGTCTTAAAGATTATGCAGGAGATAGATAATACGAGAATCTATGACCACGCTTCTGGATGGCACGACCAAAAAGTCGGTGAGACTAAATCATTACACGTCTATTTTCAACCTGCGATTATGCCGCTTAATAAAAAACGCTGCATCATCATCTCTGAATATGGAGGGCTAGTCTTCCCTATTGAAGGCCATATGATGGAAGGAGATTCCGTCTATAAAAAGTTTGAAGATAAAGAAAAGTATCTAAAAGCCTTTAAGAAGCTCATTAAGCGAGATATCGTAAGAAATATCAAAAAAGGTCTTTCCGCGGCTATATACACCCAATTAAGCGATGTAGAAGAGGAAACAAACGGATTCGTCACCTTCGATAGAGAAGTTGTTAAGTTTGATGTAGATAAAATAAAAGAGGTCAATGACCTCATTCATCTATAGCTCTTCTTCACTAGAGCCATTTACAATATTGTTATAATAAATCACTAAATCGTTTTCATCGATGGCATCTGGATAAGTATCTATCAGCTGTTTTAATTCGCTTAATTTCACAGCCTGATATTCTTCATATCCATTGATGACATTGACTTCACTAGCTCGTGTAAACACGGTTAATGAATAGATATCAGTTCTAAGAGTAGAGACATTGCTTAGGTCTTCAATATCTCGTTTATTAGAGAACATTGGATTCTTTAAGACATATTCATCGTGAGTCTTATTGAGCCAGTTCTCTTCGTTGACATCGCCGTTAACGATACCTTCATTTGCTAAAACATAAATGATGAACAAACCTTTTCTAGATAAAAAGAGGCAGTCATAACTAGATTTATTTAATTTCACGTCAATAAATGTGTATTCAGAGATGTGACGGATATTATCAAGATATTGGATCACTGCTTGTTTAGGATTAGTTTCAAGCATATCTTTTTTCTTTTCTGCTTGCTCTTTTGCTTCTCTTTTACGGTCTCTTTTCCCAAGCAAAATAGCGATCGTAATGACAATCACCATAAATATCGCTGGAAAAATAACTAAAAACCAAAGCATACAAATACTTTAGCACAATTTACAAAGTAAAACAAAAGGAGCAGAGTCTCTTAGAAGCCATATTTGTTTTTTAGCTCTTCTATCGCGATTTTCCCATCCACGACTTTGCCGTTTTCATATTCATCAATTGCTTCGTTAAGAAGTTTGGCTTCATAGGCCTGTCTCATAATTGATTCGAAATATTCGATATCCATTACTACTAATCTACCATACCCATTTTTGGTGACAAACACAGGTTCATTTTTCCCTATGCACATACTTTCAATCTTAACCGTATCTTTAAGATCCCTCATTGGTACAATCTTCATAACCGACCTCCTATGTACCTAAATTATATACCATATTTAGCCACATTTTAATAATACTATACACAAAACAAAAGGAGCCGAAGCTCCATTTGTCTATATTGATATGATACCGTAAATTATTCGTAAATATTCACATCATCTAAGTCAATCCAGATACCAGTGGAATTGAGTTCGATGTGGAAACCTAACTTATATGTTTTGCCTGGTTTTAATGTGATGTTTTCAACATCGACTTGATGGATATCACCCCATTTAGTAATGGTGAATGATTTCTTAGCGATTTCTGCATCATCTTCAAGCAAGTAGACAAACATCTTTTGTGCGGCTTCTGGAACTGGAGAAGCGTTCGCTCCACCGGTGACGAAGAAACGAAGTTTGACATTCACTTCTTTTTCAGTCTTAATATCCGCTTGAGTGAGTTCATAATTCATGTATCCATCAGCGGCGTATCCATGCGCGTCCCATTTACCAGTGATTGGGTTATTCGCATTTTGGTTAGTGACGATGAAGTAACCCTTATTTTGATCTGGATTATTATCAGTGATAGACCAGACTTTGTCTTTATTACCATCTTCAAAGCTTGGATCTTTCACATAGTTAGCGATTTCTAGTCTCACCGTACAAGAGACCGCGAATGATTTATCACCGTCTTTAATCGTGCCGTTAATGGTATAGGAACCTGGTCCAGCTTCTTTAAGCTTGTTGAGGTTACCGTTAATCGCGACTTCTTTATCGCCAGAATAGGCTTTAGAAGTATCCCAAGTGACATCGACATTCCATCTGTTGTCGGAGTTATAAATTGCTCTCACTTGATCTGGGAGTTTAATCTCTTCATTGGTCATGAATTGAACAGTAGTATTCTCTGCCCCTTCAATCCATTCTTTAGTTCTATTACCAGTCTTTAACAAGTTGAACATCTTTAAGGATTCATATGGGTGACCAGTCTTATCGAAGAAGCATTGGTTATCAACAACTGTACCGCCTCCACCATATTTTTCCACTTCTGGGTCATATTCACCCGCGTAGTCACTAGCCCAACCAGAACCGTATTTTTCCCAAAGGGCTTTATTTTCTTCCCAAGTTGGTTTATTGACACTGATCCAAGTACCTTCCCAGTAGCAGACACCGAGACCTTTATTATTGTTCACTCTATTGACTAAAGCGTCACAGATATTTCTAAAGTTCGCGATTTGACCACCTTGAGTGACTGGATAGAATTTATCAACACCGGCAGTTTGACTACTGAATTGGTTAGCGCAGAAGTCAGTATCTTCATCATTATTCGCATAAGAAGTTTCTACCACCATCACTTCTTTACCACCACTACGACGGATAACACCATTAAGTTGGTTGACTAAATTATCTAAAGTGCCGTGATAGAAAGGATAATATGATGTACCGAAGATATCGTATTCCGCTTCTTTTGCAGAAAGGGCACCAGCAATAGAAGCATAAGCACCTTTTTCTGGGTTAGTGAAGTGGACGATGGTCTTAGCTTCTGGATAAACGGATTTCACCGCGCGAGTACCTTGAGTGACAAGCTCTGAGAAATTGCCGTAATATTCATCGTGTTTGACGCCAGCCATACCACCCGTAGTTTCATTACCGATTTGGACATAGGCAACATCGACATTATTATCTTTGAATTTCTGCATCGATTCCTTCGTGTAGTTATATAACAATGTTTTCTTTTCTTCAAAGGTCTTGCCTTCCCAAGCTTTAGGGGCAAGTTGTCTACCTGGATCAGCCCAGAAGTCACTGTAATGGAAATTCGCCATGACCTTCATGCCAGCTGCTGTCACTCTTTTACCGATAGTGACTGCTCTATCGATATTGACATTACCGCCTCCATAGCCGTGTCCTTCAGCGTCGAATGGATCAACCCAGATACGAATGCGGATGGTGTTCACACCTTGTCCTTTTAAGATCACGAACAGATCTTTCTCTGTTCCGTCGAAGTCGTAATATTTAACGCCACTTTCTTCTAAGGATAAAACGCTAGAAGAATCCATGCCTAAAACGAAGTTATCAGGCATATTGGCCACTTTCTTCACATATGGGCCAGTATCTGACCAAGGTCCATCATCTTCAGGGTTATAACTGGAAGTCGCTGGTTCTCCACTTGTAGAAGCACCACTGGATTGACCACCTGAATTACACGCTGATAAAGACAGGATACCTAAAGAAAGTAAAAATAAGAGTTTTTTTCCTAATCTCATAAAAATATCTCCTTATTAATATTTTATATTAGGGAAAAAGGGTATTCAAAAATATAATACCCTATTCGATAGATAAATGAGATTTTTATATATTGATATTAATGTAATAACAACATTGATAAAGGTGGTAAGACGATCTTGTTACCATCTTTGTATGGATGATCTTTCACCGATAAATCACCGACGACTTCTAAGTTTAAAGAGGAGAGATCGACACTATCGGTTTTTTCTTGTGATAAGTTAATCGCAATATAGACAGAAGAACCTTTATATTCTCTTTTAAGGACACCGATATATTCATCTTCGTTTTCATAATATAATTCGGAAGTTCCTCTCATGATTTCTGGATTCTCTAAGCGATAACGATAAATCTTTCTAAAATAGTTTAGCATCGAATTATTATCTTTATCTTGAGAAGGCATATCTCCAAGAGGATATTTCTTATCATCGGCAGTTTCTTCACTAGAACCGCTGACAGGTTTACAGGTATAGCTATCACCCCACGGGAATGGTTGACGTAAATCTTCATCCTTATTAGAAGATAATGATCTCATCCCCACTTCTTCTCCATAATATTCAAAAGAGGCTCCTGGCATGATGGAAAGCACCGCATGCTTAAATTTATTCATCGCTAAATCAGGTGTATAGCTTCTACCCCCACTAGCCTGGTCATGGTTAGCAAGTAGAGGCGCGGGCACTCTACCTTCACCCGCATGAGTGAAGTGTTTATTGATCAAATTACCAATCTTATAGACGGAACCACTATTGATGGTCGGCATGATGCCAGAATCTCTTTGATCATCAAAAGCGAAATAGGAATCGATATTCGTATTTTTATAATAACGGGAATAAGTAATACTACTTTCAAGTACTTCACCGATGATATAAGTATTCTTTTTAATCTTTTCCGCTTCTGTTTTGACCCAAGTTAAGAACTGATAATTCTTATCATCCTCTCCAGTAAAGAAAGAAGTACAAGCATCGAGTCTAAAGCCATCAATCTTATGATCGACTAACCAGAACTTCATGATATCTTTTAAATCATTAATAAGACTAGTGTTCTTACCATCGATAACTCCTTGTAAGTTGAGGTCAGGCATCCCGTCCCAGAATCTCGCTTCATAATATAGATTTGTGCCTGGATACTGGGCATATCCACTTTCTGGACCAGTCTTCACATTGTAATAATTATAATATTTGTCATTTGTCTTATTATTTTTATGCGCGTTGATACATGATATAAACCATGGATGTTCAGCGGAAGTATGATTTAATACTAAGTCAAGAATGATAGACATATGGTTATCATGACATTTAGTAACTAAATTATCATAATCAGTTAATGAACCAAAAGTTGGGTCAATAGCCTTATAATCTTTGACATCATATTTATGATAAGTGGGACTTGGATGGACAGGAGTTAACCATAAACCAGTGACGTTTAAAGATTTGATATAGTCAAACTTATCAACGATACCTTTTAAATCCCCATTTCCATCGCCGTTACTATCCGCGAAGGCGATAGGAAAGATTTCATAATAATTACGGTAGAAATCCTCGCTATAAACGACATCTCTTTCTTTAACTTCAATAGATGGCTTACTACCACATGAAGTTAAAAGTAAGAAAGGAATAGATAAAATAGTTAATAATTTAGTTTTCATCGCTTTTTCTCCTGAAGACATATTTCACATGATGGATGTTATGTTCTTTTTTCTTGGTGAATTCAGGGGCAAATGAGGAACATTCAAGAGTGACTCCTTTATAGACATCATCAATGTCATCATTGATTAAGACATCATGATTGGTGAATCCCCCTGTATAAATATGAACGGAATCATAATCGGTATAAACATCTAATTTATAATTGCCATTTGATAATGAGACATTCGCTTCTGTTCTTGGTAATTCTTCAAGGTGGAAGCGATGGTCATAACCATTTAACCATTTGATGTTATGAAGTTCCTCCGCTTTAATATCTTTTTTGATGAGCTTTGCTTCTCTAAAATCATAGATGGTATTTTCTACTGGGATATAGCCATTGATACAGAAATCTTCAACATCGAAAGTTGATACTTCATTAGCCTTGATTCTTAAATGGTGATTGAGGATATCTTTATCATCACCTAAATTGAAATAGGCGTGGTTAGTCAACGCAAAATAAGTATCTTCTTTACAGCATCCATCATAAGTGACGAGAAGAATATTGTCTTCGGCATATATCTTATAGGTGACAATATAATCGCATTTACCGTTAAAGCCACCTTCACCTTTTTTCGTCGTTAAATAGAATCTAACGATGATGTATTCCTTAGTGGTGACAACCTGAGTTCTCCACTTCTTAAAGCAGATAGAATGAAAACCACTGTGGAGACAGTTAGTACCTTCATTTTGTTCTAACTGATAAGTTTGCTCACCAATCTTTAATAATCCGTTTTTCACCCTTCCCGCGATACGACCAACAGTTAAGCCATAATATTTGGTGTTATGAAAGAATGTCTCAAAGCTCTTAGGCGTGAGAATCATATCTTCGAGGTCTAATTTAAGTTCATAGATTGAGGCACCGTAGTTAGATAAGACCACTTCTAAACCAACGTCATTAGAAACGGAGATGAACTCCACTCCATGTTTGCCATATAATGTTTCAACGTTCATATAAATAATTGTATGTGTTTTTTATTGCAAATAAAATGCGAATCATAACTATAACTTAACTTTTTTATAATACTCCCACAGGAGTAGTAATCAATATATAGCATATTTATTCTTGCCACATAATGATAGAATGATATTTAAAGTGAGGGCTATTTTATGAAGAAGAAATATTTATCAACTTTGCTCATTCCTTTTTTATTAAGTGGTTGTAATAACGCTCAAACAACATCTAGTGAACCAACAACAAGTGAACCAACCACTTCTAGTGAACCCATCAGTTCATCAGAAGAAGAACTTCCTTTAACTGTTAATATCATCATGGCCGCGGCTACTGTCCCACCTGTAATGTCTGCTTTAGACTCATTAGCAAATAATGGTAGAACATATGCCTTTATTGAAAGAGGTAAGACATATTCAGGTATTGAAGAAACTTCTTTTATCAATATTGGTTTTGATCCGACAGTGAATAACGCAAGTGGGGTCACTAATGCGAACTTTGTGACCATCACTAATTATGTCAAAGAAATCTATAAAGATATGCCTAATGCCCACTATAACTTCTATACCGTGGACTATAAGCCATGGGCCCCAGTAAAAGTCGCTAGTGATGTGAAAATGAATAAAGATCAATTCACTGTCTTTATGGTGGAAGATGGCACCGCCACATATCAATATGCCGAAAGATATTATCAATCATCATTTAAAACTCAGTCCGCTTTAGATGATTATTATGAAATGCAAGTAAAAGAAGCTTATGACTTATTTGATAAAGCGATGTTAGATTCTTCTAATATTGACGATATCAAGAATTCCTATGTCAATGGTTATCATCATACCTTCGCCTTAGTGAATCATCCCAACTTTGTGCACCTCGTTCAAGATAAGGTCAAATTAGGGGCGAAATTAAGCAAACACCCTAATAGCAAGATCAATCAATTATATGGCCTTAACGGCGGTATCATTCCTGGACATGTAAGATATAAAAGCATCTCTGAAAGAGTGAATGACCTATCTAGTGAAGATCGCGCAGAATATCTTAAACTCATGTTTGGTGAATACGAAGAAGAAGCGGAAAGATTATTAAATAGAACAACATTAGATGATAAAACAACATCTGTACCTAATAAGAAATTAATATTCATTGGAGGTAGAGTCCGTCAGTCCAGCGCGAATCTTGTTCCTACTATCCCCTGGGATGATATCCCAACTAGCTATAACGATATCACTCCTGAACTGCATCAGGTGTTCTTAAATGAGTCTGATTATAAATTTGTCATCGACTATTTAAATGATGTTAATAATTATGAAGAATCATGGAAGAATGCTGATCAATCCATCATTGATAAAATAAAAGAAAAAGCTTTCCGTTATTATATTGATTATACATATAACCTTAAGATCACTTATCGCTTATATGGAGATGAATACGATGTCTTATTTAAAGGTCATCCTGCGGAGACATTTGACGCTCCTAATAAATGGGGTGGATATAATGTCACAGTTGGGGAAGTAACATATAACTTCAATCTCTTCATGCACGATTTAGCCTATCAGTTCCACTCCCTTGATAGTGAAGGTAAATATGTTGGAGTCCTCCCAGGTGGAGTCGCGGCAGAAAACCTCGCCTATTTAGGTGTAGATACATATCTATGTGGATTAGCATCTTCCACCTATACCGGATATGAAAAATCATCCCCTATCCTTTATGTCCTCAACAATACAAATGATGATATCAGGGGTGATATCGCGATTAACCAAAGATATATCGATGATGAATTAATCTGGGAAAAAGATGATGAAACAATTGAAACCATCTTCCTTAACTATGGTAACCGTTATAATGTATTAAAAGATTATTATAAAGAATTATCAGATAATTCCACTGATCCTAAAGATAAAGAAGACTTCTTAGTAGTATCTAATAATTATCAAACGAGATTCAACGACTGGGTGAAAGCTACCTCTCTTGTCACTTCTCCAGAAGGAGCCTCTATCGATAATATTGGTAGAATCATCTTCACCAATAAACAGATCATCGAATTAAGAGAAGGATATCTTAGTAAAGTTGATACTTATATCGCGAATAAAGATATCGCTTCATTAAGTGAAGAAGATCAAGAAAATATCACCTTATTATTCCATGAAGCAAAAGCAACAATTTATAGCACATTCGACTTATACGAATTAAATAACGCGTTTACCGACTTACAAAGCAAGGTCAACGAATACTTCAACTAGTAAAAGGAAGGGGAATTATAATCCCCTTCTTTCATGCCATCTTCAAAGGTAATTTTCATGTGACCATATACTATCGAATAAATTCTAAAAGAAAATCTGCCAAACCAATGATCGTGTAATTTTGCTCATCTTTCACTTCAGGTAATGGGCGGTTGATCACTAATACTTTTCTTGCTCCATCATTAACTTTAGTAAATGGCTTTATCTCTCTGTTTTTGGTTTCTTTATTATTCACATCTGCGGCTACTTGAAAATAAAATGCTTGATTGCCTCTAGTGGCATAAAAGTCTATTTCATAATTAACCCTGATGGTCTTTCCATCTTTGTTTTTTTCAAAAGATTCAAATGTTCCCACCGTCACATTGTAGTTATTGTAGATAAGTTCATTGTAGATAATATTTTCCACTACTTTGCCCTCATCGAAGAATGTAAAATCCTCTTTAGCGTTTCTAAGTCCGATATCATTAAAATAATATTTTCTAGTTGAACCAATAATATTTTTCCCTTTTAAATCAAATCTATTAACTTCATCAATCAACATCGAATCTTTAAAAAAACCAATATATTTATTAACTGTATCTTTATCAATCTTTTCATGTTTAATGCTCTGATAAGTATTTGCAATTCTTTCTGAGTTGAGTAAATCGCCAGTGCAGTTACTTAATATTTTGCATAATTCATCTAGCGATTCTGTTTTTGTTATTTTGTTATGATCGATAATATCTTTGAAATATGTCTTTTCAAATAATTTCTTAAGATATTGTTCTTTTTCTTCTTTAGGAAGAATAACCGCTAAAGGCATACCACCATGCATCATATATTCCATCAGCGCATCATTTTTTGAACCACCAACGTATTTATAAAATTCATAAAAAGATAAGGGCCTCATGTGAATTTCTGTTGCCTTATCTCTAAACTCTGTCGCAACATCAACCGACAGCATTTTCGAATTGCTTCCAGTAACATATAAATCGATGTTGGGCTCTCTAGATAACCCAAGAACAACCTCAACAAATGAAATTACATTTTCATCTTCTTCTTTAGCTACTACTATTTCCCCATTTGTTAGAACTGGATTAATGATTTTATATACTCGTTGTATTTCATCTAAAAACACATAGCATTGCTCTTTATTATTGCACCACTCACGAACAAATGAACCTAATTTAATAGGATTTAAAAGCTCTATATTTTTATCATCGTCTAATTCGATTATTAGAATATTGCTTTTGTCCACTCCTTCCTTGATTAAATAATCTTTATATATTTCGGTCAGCAAATACGATTTCCCACATCTTCTAACACCAGTAATGACTTTGGGAAAACCATTGTTTTTATTGTTTATAAGTTGGCTAAGATATTTGTTTCTAGAAATCATATTTTCTCCTTTTTTGTGTATTTACACATTTTTCGCGATTTCATTCTAGCACATCATTACCCTTATATCAAAACATATCTAGTACAAAAAGTTTTCGACCAAAACAACAGTGCAATGCTATTATAGTCGTAGTTGTATGCTTATCGACAATTGGAGACATCATCGATTTTCAAGACACGTACGAAAAAGTGCGTGTTTTTTCTTATTCTTTGTTATTTTAATAAGGTGAACATTTTATGTTTTCAATACAAAAACCGAAAGATTACGGATTAAATAACCGAAAGATTACGGATTAAATAACCGAAAGATTACGGATTAAATAACCGAAACAAAAACTAAAATAATCTATCAATAAAAGATATTAGTGTTCAATTATCCCCCGTTTTCTTTCTTGCAAAGCAAGGTCAACGAATACTTCAATTAGTAAAAGGAAGGGAAATAAACCCCTTTCTTTCATAATATGATGATTATCTAAGTCAATAGGAGAAGAGTCTTGTCGAGTATAGTCGACAGATAATAACTTCTGCATCTACTGATAATTATATTATTCTTTGTTTGCTTTTTTACGATAGACGAGGGCTTTAATCAAAGCGACTACGGAAACAATAAGTGGAGTGAAGACAATGATTAAGGTAGCAATATTGACACTCGCGGCAAACGCCACAGGAAGAATACCAAATCCTCCGTTGCTCGGCGCGTCCATATTCGTCCCTAATCCAACCATATAAAGCACGATAGATATCGCTGAACATATAAGTGCAGCAATCGCTATTGGTAATAAGAATGCTTTCTTATTCTCTTCTTTTAATTCGTTATAGTAGAATTCCCAGCTTCCTAAGAAGACGACATTCACAAAACAGACTAATAGAAAAGCAAAGCCATAGAAGAAATATTCATGACGGAAATCATAGATGAATAAGCCAAGCCAGAAACAGGAGAAGGAGAATAATACCACAAGGAGCCAGAAGCTCATGAATGTGCAGTATAATCCTCTCGCTTTAGTGACAATTGGTCCACGAGACGGAACAACATAAGGAATCTTATCTTGTAATTTCTTTAAATAGACTAAGCCAAATATTCCTAATGCCACATAAACTAGAGAGAATAAAATCGAATCTAATGGATATAAAGGAGAAGGTGAACCTTCCACTAGAGAACGGAATTTACCAATCGCTAAACCGATGATGATAAATAATAGATTCACACCGGCAAAGACTAATAAAGTAATCGCATTCTTCTTTATCGATTTGTTACGTCTTTCTTCATTTACATTGCGGAATAAGCCGTGGGCTAATAATACACCCCAAATGCTCATAAACATCGACATCACGATAGGGAAAGATCTTGTGATCTCTTTAATCGCGACATCAATAGAGCCACTGACTACCGCTCCTAAGGAATCAGTGATCGCATAAACAGCATTAAAGAATGTAAAAGAAGCAAAGATAAATAGAACGATTAAAACTAGACTAATAACTAAGGATTGGAGTTTTTGTTTTTTATCACAGGAAGAACAGATGAAGCTGTCTTTATTAAAATATTTATTCATTACCATTTCACCCATCTAACAAAATCGCCAGAAGTCCTTTCGTTATAATATAGATGTTCTAAATCAAATTTGCCTAAGATGTTATCTTCACTATCTGTGATGGTCACTAATGCGGCACCGATCAAATCAAATTTCTCATTAATACCAACAGAAGCTAATCCTTCTTTCATTGCTGCATCAGTGCTATTTGGATCGATATGGGCATAATATAATTCTTGTCCAGTTTTCACACCTAAACCAACGACCAAACCATCCCAATCAACAGTCCAGTCATTATTATGCGCGTGACCCATAAAAGCGCCTTTTAAATTATGTTCTTTCGCGACATCAAGGAAGTCAGAAGCATAAGCTTCATTACCGTTATCCGCGAATCTTTCAAGTTTAAAGAATTTGTTCTTATAGGAAGCGCGATTATTATATAAAGTAGTATTCTCATCTTGAGGGATATGATAATAAGCAATACCAGGGACAGACTCTCCCACTAAAGTGTGTTCTTTAAGCCACCAATCAGTTTGGTCTTTTCTAATATAATCATAATCTCTAAATGGAGAAATGCTTGTTTCAGAGAAAGATGCACCTGAATCTAAATTAGCAATCTGCCATTTCACCTCATTACCTTTAACGAGATTGATCATAAAGTTACTACGGCCGTATAGATTATCTTCAGGTTCATAATAATAACAATGAGGCGCGTTTTTAAACTGTTCTCCTAACCAATTAGGATTATATATTCCGTGTCGGTCATGGTTACCCCAAATCGCTGTATAGATAAAGCCGTATTCACTAGCCTTAGCTTCAAAATAGTCAACAAAGGATGAGACGTGATAAGCATTAGATAACATGAACATATCCCCAGTGAGTTCCACTAGATCAATCTTCGCGTTATTACCTTGTAACTCTTTGATATGACGATCAGTCTCTTTAAGCACTTTATCCATATAAATCTTAGATTCATGTGTCGATGAATTCATACTCCAGTGGATATCAGTTAACTGCAAGATGTTGAAGTTTTGATGATAATCCATTTGAAAAACATAATCTTTCAAATGATCTTTATAATCAAAAGTCGCCCCACTACATCCGGTGAGCAGAAGTGATAAAACTGGAAGTAAAATGAACAATTTATTAGCTTTCATATTTGCCCCCCCTTATTTAAACATAATAATTATAATTCTATTTGTACCAAATAGCATAATATATCTACTGTCTTGTAATAATCCACACTACAGCATTAACGAAGCAACAGTGCGTCCAAGGGATTTCGCTATCTTTTGTAATGTGCTCAAAGTCGGATTGCCTTTGCCTTGTTCAATCTTAGATATTTCTGCTTGCATAATGCCTGTTTGAGATGACAAATCTCTTTGACTCATTCCCTTTTCTTCTCTCGCCTCAGCAATTGCTTGGCCGACAATCATCCTTATTTCTGGGTCAACTTTACCGATATGCTTACCGCGCACATAAATGCCATCACTAGATAAATCCAAGTCATCGTTCCAGCTGATTCCATACCCAACTCCATCAATCTTAACAGAAGTAAATAATTCCAAATCCTCTAATGCATGAAAAACAGGGTATTTATCAAACATTGTTTTAACATCAAAAGAAACGACTTCACCATCCGCGAATGTCGCGATTAAAACCAAGTCGTCCTTTGTTTCAATTTTTGTAATGATTCTGTGCATTGTTTTTACTCCTCAATAAATTCCAACATCTCAAAATCTTGTTTGTCCCACATAATTAGCAATCGCTCACGATATTGATCTAAAAACTCATGAACTAATCGATCAGCGTTTTTTGGTAAATTACTATATCTTGCTTTGCCTGTAGCAATATTGTAGATACCTTCGAACTCATTATATTTTGCATGAATATGTGGAGGATTATGTTCATCCTCAATATAGTACATCTTGATGATAATGTTATAAAAACGTGCAATAATTGGCATGAACTTGTCCTCTGCCCTAATTATATACGATATGTTATATCATATCAATACAATATGTTATATCATATCAAAAATGTAATTATCTATTTCGTGTAATATACGAGATAGTCATATTGTCCTAATGTATACTTATTGTCTTTAACTGATACAGTTGATGCTAATACATTATCTACATCAACAGTGATATTAGAATTATTAGGATTGAATAATAGATGAGTTCTATATCCATTATAAGAAATAGTAAAGCCACTTAATCCATCCTTAAAGATTGATGAATCCTTTTTAGATTCAAGAGTTCCTAATCTAATAAAATCATTATCTAATTTTGCTTTTAATATTTTAGATAGATGAGAATATATAGAACCACTATTAGAGATATAAGAGGATAATTTTGTAGATGAATTACCTTCAATATAACTAGTAGTAATCCCATCTCCTTTATAATTCTTATAATATTCTGTTGATTTAGTTAAATATTTATCGTCCCACGGCATCGGGGTTCTATAAGACATATCATTCCATCCACTTGGGCAAGATCCTCTAAGTCCTAATTCATCGCCGTAGTAGATATATGTTGTACCAGGAGTTAAGGCATTAATCGCATTAGATAAGATAAGTTGTTTCTTATTCGTGAAATGATATTTCCCGTCCATTTCCCCATGATCCATGCTTGGATGAGACTGAGAGAATCTACCAAAATCATGGTTGGATAAACAACGAGAGGCAACAAATCCTTCCCCACTTATCTTGTTATAATCTGCATTCACTTTACCCATATAATCATAAGATCCATTAGTGACCAAATTATAAGTATGCATAGGCGCGTTAAAGTCAAAAGTTGATGAGAATCCAGCCTTAGAATATTGATAGGCTAAATCATGATTTTTATCTAATACTTCTCCAACGATATAGACATCTTCTTTTTCTTCTTTCATCGCTTTACACCAATCATTCCAGAAAGCATAATTCTTATTATGATTAACAGAGCCATCATGGTTATTAAATATCCACATCGCCGCGTCAAGTCTAAAACCATCGATACCTTGTTTTAACCAATATCGACCAACATCCTTAACGGCATTTACTACTTCTTTCTTATCATAGTTGAGGTCTTTCATATTCCCTCCAAAAGCATCACTACCAGAATACCAGTCATTATGCTCTTTATACCATTTATGATTAACGGAAGTATGATTGAGCACTAAATCCATTAAGACATTGATATCTTTTTTATGACATTCGTTTATAAGGTCTTTAATAGAGGTGTTATTCACCTCATATTTAGAGAACACCTTATAATAATCTTTGACATTATAACCATGATAATCATCAGCGTCTAAAAACGGTGATAGCCATATACCGTTTATCCCTAGATTCTTAAGATAATCTAATTTATCAATAATACCTTTAAAATCACCCCAACCATCATTATTGCTATCCGCGAAAGAATACACTAATAACTGATAATAATTACGATGCTGATTAGGCGTATCTACTGATGGAATAGGTTCATAAGATGTAGAAGAATCTTCACTAGAAGAAGATACTGTCCCACATCCAGAAAGTAGTAAAGATAATAATGGTAAAACAAATAATGATTTCTTCATATTAATATCCTCGATTATTTCTATGTTTGATATACGCAGTGAGTAATAACAAGATGATACCCACTCCTCCGATAGCAAAGTGAATGATAGATATCGTCGTATCTCTACCGATATAGACTATCGCCATCGGAAAGCCATATGCGATGGCAAATATCGTAATTAAACTAAGTAAAGATAATAACGCCTTATTCATATTTATATCGTAATATATAGAGAATATATATGTAAAAGGTAAGAGTCATATATGACTCAAATTCTATATAACAAATATTATCTTATTTTCCTTTATATTCTAAACAGAGCATGGTAATATCATCGAATTGTTCAGCGTCTTTAACGAATTCATTGATGGATTTAGAGACTTGTTCACACATCTCTTGAGGATGAGAACTAGTATTGCTATTAAGCGCATCTTTAAGTCTATCAAAGCCGTATAATTCGTCATTAGAGGCTGTCGCTTCAGTGACTCCGTCTGTATAGATGAATAATTTAGAACCTGGTTTAAGATTGACTGTATACTCTTGATAGACGATATCTGGGAATCCACCTATCACTAAACCATGTTTATCTTTTAAATATTCAAATTTACCACCTGGTTCATATATCACAGGGAATTCATGGCCCGCATTCGCGGCGACTAATTTGCCAGTAGATAATTCTAATATACCAAGCCAAGCGGTGACAAACATCCCTTCACGGTTATTAGAACAGATCGAAGCGTTCGCATCAGTTAAGATCTTCGCAGGTGATTTACCAATCATCGCATTATTGGCAAGGACGATCATGCTCGCCATCATGAATAAAGCAGCAGGAACACCTTTACCAGAGACATCCGCGATCATGATGCATAAATGGTCATCATCGACGAGGAAGAAGTTATAGAAGTCTCCTCCCACTTCTTTCGCAGGATTCATAGAAGCGTAGATATCAAATTCTGATCTTTCTGGGAAAGCTGGATAGATACTTGGTAACATATCCGATTGGATGGATGAGGCCATCGTGAGTTCCGCTTCAATACGGGAAGAATCAACTTTTTGTTGTTGATAGACCATCGTCTGACGATATATGACCACAGAGAACATATAGAAGGCGCATATCACAGTCGCGAAGATGATGAGTTGAATGCCATTCGTAAAGCTTTGAATGATGATCGCTACCACAGGGACAACAATATATAGCCAGAAAGCAGTCGCGACTGATTTAGCGATATTTTTACGATATCTGATAAGTAAATAAGAATCTAATAATAACATCAATAATGGAACGAGATTAGACAATATGTATAATGGTCCACGTGAATATACGTTATTTGCATCAAATGTATAAACTAAATCAAATGGCCAGAAGGCGATGAGCATGATTAAATGGGCTAAAAATAATGAATGGATAACTAACGCGATACCGTTAATCTTTTCGCCTTTCTTCGCGACCACGAGTATTAATAAAGACATCATCTGGGCCATGATACCTGCAGATACCATTTCTATGAATGTTACGATATATAACCCCGCACGGACACCTTCTCCAGGTAAGCCGTTCATAATCTCTCTCACTAGATGAGAAGTGATATATAAAAGAATGAATAAGAAGAAGAACTGGAAATATCGACGTATAATCTTTTGAATATGAATTGAAGCGGTGATTTGAAGTATGCAAAGAAGGCATATACCAATGCCAATCGCGATGAATATGATATTAACTAAACTCGCAGGTGAAAATGAGAAATCCATAATTCCCTCCTCCTTAAGAAATATTCATAATCATATCATATTTTCAATATAAGAAAATATAACAAATACCTTTACCACATATATTCAAGAGACGATATCTTATCTTCTTTTTCAATTATTGTTTCTTCTTTATATAACAACTTATATTTACTAGGTATACAGAGATTCTCTTTGATATATCTCACCATATCTCCTTTAACAGGTGCTTTTAATATATGGCCACCTAGTTCAGGTATATCTAAGATAAGTCTATATTTACCTTTCTTAATGATAATCTGTTTATCAGATATAAGTTTTGCCTTTGCAAAATTATATGTGCATAAACGGTATTCCTTATCATTTATCTTAATAAAACAAAGAATACCTTTAAAATGAATAAAACCTAATAATGGGATAGTCGCGATTGCTAGTGTTACAGTCGCATCATTAGTCACTGAGTTATACCAAATATATCTATTAGGGAAAGAAGAACCGCTATCGCCTTCAATATATCCAATACCATGATTAAATGATTTATCAACCCCATTAACAGATAATGTACCAATTAGAGAATGATACATTGAATATATCTCATGAACACATTGCATTGGTAGATAGCTAAATGGTCCCATCACTTTCTTTTTAAGTGGATGTAATTCTCCTAATGTTAATCTGCCTGATATAGATATATCATCCTGATGGATATTGATATCAATAATATCCCCTGATATAGATACTGATTTAGTATCATCAATAAAATATCCTTTAGTAGGTGTTACTAGTTGTAACATATCTCCTTCATTAGCAGTAGATACAATAAGCGCGAAGGCATATACATCATCAGATATGAACTTATAGTATTTACCAAAGAATCTGTTTTTCATAATCAGTTAATAGTATCTTTTATCTTTTTGAAATAATCTAAATCCCCTGTTTTTAATGCAATAAGAAGCGGTAAAAGATTACTTGCTGGGCAACAATGAAAATAATCAATAGGGAGTTGCTTTGCATTTTCTAACATATTCTCATATGAATAGGTTCCGTCTATTATTGAATATTTCAAGGTGTCTACTTGCCACTTCGTTGCCGTATAATCTGGTTTTATCAATCTTCCTTGCTCATCTGTTTTCCTATTAGCAATGCTATTCCAATATTTGTGTACTATTGGAGAATTTATTTTCTTCGAACCGTTCACTAAAGAAACATTGCTTAACTCATCTGCCGCCAATAAATAGAATTGTAAAATGTTAGGGTTTGTACAAATACTGATAACATCAACTAATTTTTCGTCACCTAAAACAGAGAGCAACATTCCTCTTGTTTTGTTAAACTGCGAATTTAAATCATCGGCTTTATTATCAACATCATAGACACAAAAAATACAGTCATATACTTCCAATCTCAATGCGTTTAGGAGAAGGTCTGGTATATTTCCTGCTCCTTCCGCATCCTCGATCTCCAAACAGATATTTTCGTTTGTGCCGAGTTGATCAACTACATCAAAAAAAGCGTATTCTTCTAAACCTTCCACTATTATCTTGATGTAGCACTTTTCCATATCACTAATCCTCTAATAATTGTGAGAGTTTCTTGATGAAATTAGGAGAAGGAACATGGCCAAATTCTCCTCTGTTATAATGTTTTAGTAAATCTTCAGTAGAGCGAGGTCCGCCGCTTTCTACAGGGGCGTTTTTCAAGCAGAACAAAGTGCTGGTTAAATCATCTTCTCTAAAAGAGAAATACACTTGATCTTTTCGCATCATATACTTACAAGTTATTAATTCAATATCGTGCGCGGTAAAAACCAATTGAGCTTTGCTATTAGCAAAACTATTAAAAGCAGACAAAATCGCTCTTGAGAGTTTGAAATGAAGGCCGTTATCCAGTTCATCAATCACAAGAGTCTTCCCCTCTTTAAGCGTTTCATATACATATGATGCAACAGCTTCTATTTTCTTTGTTCCTGATGAATCAAAAACAATTGATGGAACCCTAGATTCACCATATGTGGTTGTCAGTCTAAATTGATCAACTAATCCAATTTTTTGGAGCACTTCTTCATTAATGTTCTGATTTGGTTCGCTCACAAATTTCACGTTATCATCATACGAAAAATCATTAATTGATAGATCTGCAGTCTTCACAAAAGACAAAATAAACTCTTTCTTCTTTTTATCTTCGCCTTTGAGTGTCTCAATAGTTTTTTCCATTGGGATGTTATACATCCTAAGAACAACGATGGAGTTTGAAAAAGCTATAAACGAGTCTAAATATGGTTTAAGAAAAGAGTATGGATCTTTATCTAAAGATAAGCAATATAATAGAGGTTTTTTAAATGGAAGAAACACCAATAATGGGTCAACATTATGATTAATTAAACTATATGAATTACGTCTTTGATCTCTTGAATAGATAGTTTTATAATATGGGTTCCCAGTTTTATAATATTTAACTTCCGATAGTTGTTCCCTAACATATTCATGCTTAAAAGAATCATATGTGAATTCATATTTTAACCAAGATGAATCGATATCAGTTTTATAAATAATTGATATATCGGTTTCTGGAGTATCGTTAAAAAATCTACGATTAAACTCTATATTTTCTTCACCGAGAAACACTTTTTTCAAGATTGTAAATAAATCAATTATATTTGACTTACCAATATTGTTTTGGCCATATAGCCCTACTGTTTTTAAAACATTGCGGTCCAAAATACTGTTAGAATTAGATAGTAGTTTTTTAGTCCTCGTGTCACACGAAAAAGAAATTACACTATTATCTTTGTACATGCGATAATTATTAAAAGATAATTCAAGAATCATTTGTCCGTTCCTCTATGCATATAAATTATAGCAACTATTAATTTTCATGCAAGTTTTTTGCATAAAAGTTAAATTTTCTATTGACTATCTTCACCTTATTTTTTATTCTTAAGCCATGGATAACAAAAGTCCTAAAAATTAAACCCATAATATAAATGCGCACCTTGCCATTTACTATTTGTGGGCAAGATGTGCTATACAAGGTGCTGATTGTGTAGTCATCGTTTCGATGATTTTTTTATTCCATAATGGCGACTCCATTTAAAAAGTCATTAATAGAGGAGGAAAACGCATGGCAAAAACAAAATCTAGCGTGCGAGGCGTCCAACAGAAAAAGATCGTGGTCGTTAAGGGTTATACAAAATCCGACGGCACTAAAGTTTCTAATCACAGACGCTCAACGCCAAATTAATAACTGCTATAAGGAAAATCGCGTTCCACCTAAAAGTGATTCCTGAAAATGAACGCAAAGAGAAAGGAGAAACAACTATGACGATAGACAAAAATCTAGCTATGAAACTCTGGTATGATATCTATGGAAATACCGATTGGGCTAATGACTGTTTTGGAACACACATCTACAAATATGATTATGGTGTTTACGATAAAGAACGAATTAGGCCAAACGGAACTGGCAAGAGATACAATTATGGTTGGGATATTGATCACATAAGACCAAAATCCAGTTATAATAACGAAAACGAAGCTTCATTTTATAACAATCTTCAACCTCTACACCATAGCAATAATATTGAAAAATCTGATGGATATGAGTATATCGGTTTAATTGACCAGTCACATCGGTCTAATTGACCGACACCCTTAACATAAATAAATTAATCATATT